>CAWBSH010000033.1:0-33268 GCA_963791385.1 uncultured Verrucomicrobiae bacterium | reverse complement strand
ATGGCGTGTTGTTCTTCGAAGCAGGATTTCAGTTTGTCGAGATTAACGGGAACACGCGCGTGCGCGTCTCCCGACGCGGCACGGAGATATTGCACCGGCCATGAAACCGATTGCCGAAGTTTCTGCGCGGCGCGCAAGGGCCAATACGGCTCGCGTAGAAATTCGCGCGCCATAAGAATCGCGTCGGCTTGCCCAGTGTTGATGATGTGTTCGGCCTGCGCGGGCGAGGTGATCATGCCGACGGCCCCGGTGAGAATTTCAGCTTCTTCGCGAATGCGCTGCGCGAACGGTGTTTGATAACCGGCGCCAACGGGGATTTTCGCATGCGGCACGGTGCCGCCGGACGAGCAGTCGATCAGATCGACACCAAGTTGTTTCAGCTCGCGCGCGAGCGCGATCGATTGTTCCAAATCCCAGCCGCGTTCGACCCAATCGGTCGCTGAAATGCGCACCAACAACGGCGCACCTTTCGGCCAGGCGCCGCGCACGGCCTGCACGAGCTCGCGCAGCATGCGTGTGCGGTTTTCAAACGAGCCGCCGTAGTTGTCGTTGCGCTGATTGCTCAGCGGCGAAAGAAATTGATGAATAAGATAGCCATGTGCGGCGTGGATCTCGATGACGCGAAAACCGGCGTCGCATGCGCGACGCGCCGCCGCGGCAAAGGCAGCGACGATTTCGCCAATGCCACCGCGCGTGAGCGCCTGCGGCTTCGGGTAATTTTCGGTGAACGGAATCGCGCTCGGTGCCACAACTTTTTTCCAGCCGCCTTCGCTCTCCGGAACCGCACCGTCACCTTCCCATGGCCGGCGCGTGCTTGCCTTGCGACCCGCGTGCGCCAGTTGCATTCCCGCGACGCTGCCTTGCTCGTGAATGAAACGAACGATGCGCCGCAACGGCTCGACGTGATCGTCGCTCCAGACGCCGAGGTCTTGCGGACTGATGCGGCCTTCCGGCAAGACCGCCGTCGCTTCTGTCATGACCAGTCCCGCGCCACCGACCGCGCGGCTGCCGAGATGCACGAGATGCCAGTCGTTAGGCAGCCCGTCAGCGCTCGAGTATTGACACATCGGTGAGACAAAGACGCGGTTGGCGAATGCGACATCGCGAATCGTAAGCGGATCGAACAGGTGAGCCATGCGAACACTGTCGCTTAGCATATCGCGCGTGGCGACAATTTAGTCCTGCCGGCACGCTGCGGCGAGGCCGAGGGCGGGAACGAATTTGACTCAGGCGCGTTCGGCTTCGGTCAGGCGTGATTTGTCATGGCCCAAATGAACAATCTCGACATCGAACCGATTAACCGAAGATCGACAATGCAACGAGGGTGTTCTTCCACGACTTCATTGTGCGGTTCGCGGTTCCAGTTCGGTGGTATCCGTCATCTGTTCCAATGTCTTGCCTTTTGTCTCACACACGGTAAGCCATACAAACGGGAGCGAGATCGCTGCCGCGATCGCGTAGAAAGCGTAAGCGCCGCTCAGACCGACGGCCTTCAGCAACGGTAGAAAGCTGACGGTGACGGTGAAATTCGCCACCCAATTGGTGGCGCCAGAAATGGCAAGAGCAGCTCCCCGAATCTCGTTGGGAAACATTTCGCCTAACAACACCCACATCACCGGGCCCCACGACACGGCGAAGGCAACGATGTACAGGTTTGCCGCCGCAAGTCCGGCTACAGCGGACATGTGACTGAGCGCTGGCTTGCCGTCAGGGCCTACACCGGCCGTGGCGAATACGGCTGCCATAGCACCTAGCGTCAGAGTCATCCCCACTGATCCTCCCAGTAGCAACGGTTTCCGGCCGACGCGATCAATAAGCATGATCGCCGGGATCGTGGCGAGGATGTTCACCAAGCCGGTGAGCACGTTAATGCGCAGAGCCCACTGTTCAGTTGCACCCACTGCTTTCCACAGAATCTCGCCGAAATAAAAAATAATGTTGATACCGACGAATTGCTGGAACGCAGCCAAACCCATTCCCACCCAGAGCACCGGGGCGATACGTCTCGTGCCGGGAACAATAAGATCCGACAGCCGAGGACGACGTTCGGCCTCGAGGCTTTGTTCGACCTGCTGCACCAAGCGATCGGCATCGCCACCAATTCGCGTGAAGACCTTTCGTGCCTGCTCGTGTTTGCCGACGAAAATCAGATAGCGCGGCGACTCGGGAATCGTCATGCTGCCTAACAAGAACGCGACAGCCGGCGCTGCTTCCATCCAAAACATCCAGCGCCATGTCGGTTCCCCGAACCAAAGGATCTCACCAGCTCCGCCAGCAACCCTGGCGAGGATCGCATTGCTTAGAAATGCGCTAAACAGCCCCACTACAATGGCCATTTGCTGCAGCGAGGCCAGGCGGCCCCGCATGTGCGCCGGAGCGACTTCCGCGATGTACATCGGCGCCAATACGCTGGCCCCGCCGATGGCCACACCGGCTGTGATCCGCACCACGATGAAAAATGCGGCCGAGTTCGCGGCACCCGTCGCCACAGCGGTCACGAAAAATAGGATCGCGTTCAAGAGCATTGTCGGGCGACGCCCGAGAGCATCAGCCAGTCGGCCTGCGCCGAAAGCGCCCATGGCGCAGCCGAGCAACACTGAGGCAACAGCGAAGCCGGTGCCAGCGGCATGAGTGCCGAAGGCTTTTGCCAGGGCATCAACGGTGCCGTTAATCACTCCGCTGTCGAAGCCGAACAGAAAACCTCCAATCGCGGCCACGCAGCACAGCGCGATCACATAAACAGACTTGCGTCGTCTCGCGTGGAGGCGCGTCAACTCAGTTCGGGTTCTCTGTGGCGCCTCGTCCATGTCAGGTCGAACACGCCGCCGGCGATCACGACCCTGGCTGTCTTCATCTCATCGGTTTATGAAAGTTCCTGAAATTTCCAACTGAGCCAGCATTATTTTGGCTCGAAAGATAGTTCTTGCTACACGTTTTAGCGACGTCCTTCGGTGGCGGGATCAACCCTGACTGCCGGCATCGTCCAAATCAAGCCGAAACAGGCAAATGAGAAGGCCGCACAATATTAATACTGCGATCATTGTCATTGCTCCCATGCGTTGAGGTGAGAAGTCGTTCTGAAACGGAATGCGCCAGCTCAAGACGGAGCTTCTGCAATGCGTGACCCGATACGGTTTCGACAGCCGTTTGCCATCGTTCGCGAAATTTCATCACTTCACCGTAGCTTTCGGCGCGTAGTAATTCCCGAATGCGCAGATTCATTCGTTTGGGGTTTGTGGAATTCATAATCTCTGGACCTTTGCGTCGCTTGGCAGGTTGGACTGCCGTTCGTTCGGGACTACCACCTGCGGCGCGCCAAACGACTGAGCCGATTGCTCGAGCAAATGAGCGCGTTCGTTAAATTTAAGCTGATCGAAAATCATGGCCTGCGTAGCGATCAGCCAGATCGTGAAACAAACCATGAGGGTGCGAACAGGGAACGCCTGCCGAGTCGCGCCGGCTGCTGCAACAGGGCCACTTCCTGAATTGCCAATTCTGAAAACGCGATTGTGCCCTACGCGATCAAGCTCCGGTCCCTGATGAGTCTGCTCGATCGTGTCGTTTGCTGAATACGGCATTCTGACGGACTCACAGTCGCCTCGATACTGATTTGTCTTCATGGGTTAAGGTTCGCGCTCGTGGCAAAGCACGGCCATTTCGCCTTCGCTAGATTTTCCGCTGCCCCTCCGGAGGTCGTTCGCAATCCCTCGTTCGAGATATGGTGAAAATTCTGGCTGCCAGACTACAAATAGTAGAGAGCGCGTTCGCGCCTGCGCCAGTGCCGAAGTATGAGATAAGCGCCTACCATCCCGCCAAGATGCGCAAAATGTGCGATGCCTTGGTCAGTTCCGAAAACTCCGCTGAACAGTTCAAGAAGCGCGTAAAGGATAACGAACACGATCGCTGGCATCGGAATTGGCGGAATCAACAGGACAATGGTGCGGCGCGGAAAAAGCATGCCGAAGGCCAGCAGAATTCCGAAGATCGCGCCGGACGCACCGACGGTCGGGTAAACACCCGTCGGTGACATCAGTGATACGACAACCAACTGAGTCGCGCTCGAACAGAGCAGGGAAGCGAAATAGAGCGTCAGATAATGCCGCGGACCAATCGTGCGTTCGACATCAGAGCCAAACATCCAAAGCGCGTACATGTTAATGGCGAGATGAAGGAAATTCGCGTGAAGGAATCCGCACGTGATCAACTGCCACAGCCTGAACCCGACGGGACCATCGAACGGGGCCACACTAAAGTGGCCAACGGGCCAGAGCGCGAACGCGGCCAGGAGCCAGGGGCCAGAGACAGCTTCCAAGGCGAAAACAGCAACGTTTGCGCCGATCAGCAATCTTGTGAGTCGCGCCATGAAAACAGCCTAACCGCATCTGCAAATTTGCACACGAAGATCACAAAGGGTCATGATGGACACAATTTTGCGAAGCTCTGGTCGCCAGAAGAACGCAGAGGTCCTGCAGCGAAAGAACGAAACAAACTCTTTGCGATTTGTGGGACTTCGCCGGTGAATCCGAAGGAGTTTCCTGCGTTCCTGCTTTCCTGAGACATTTGGCGTGATCAATGAGGCAAAAACTTCCACGCGGAATCGGAACGCTCGGGCTCGTGTTTGTTCTCTTCTTTTCTGTCTCAGGCGGTCCGTACACCACCGAGACGTTGATCCACTCAGTCGGGCCCGGGCTGGGCCTGCTCATTTTGGCGCTGGTCCCACTAGTATGGTCTGTGCCGGAAGTGCTCATTGTGGGCGAGCTCGCCAGCATGTTGCCGGAAGAGGGCGGTTATTATCGCTGGGTCGATCGTGCATTCGGGCGCTTCTGGGCTTTTCAGAATGGCTGGCTCACGTGGATGTATTCGCTTGTGGACATGGCGATCTATCCGGTGCTGTTCAATCAATATCTTCGCTACTTCGTCCCCGGATTGGACGCGCGAGCGGAATGGCTTATCTCGCTTGCGATTATTTGGGGCGCAGCATGGATCAACGTTCGCGGGTCTGTGAACGTGAGTCGCACTTCAATCATAGCCGGCTGCTTTGTGATGCTCGGTTTTCTCGCATTGTCAGTCGCCAGTGCGCCGCGCATCACTCACATTCCGTGGCAACCGTTCGCGTCGGAACACGCTCGCGGCCTCGGCGGTTTGACCGTTGGTATCTCGATTGCGCTCTGGAATTACATCGGGTGGGATAATCCGTCGACTGTGCAGGGCGAAGTAAAAGATCCGTCGCGCACGTATCCACGCGCGCTCGCATTCGCGCTGCCGTTTGTCACGCTCGGCTACTTCATTCCATTGCTCACCACGCTCGGTGCAAGCGATTGGGCAACGTGGACTGAAGGCGGTTGGCCGCAGATCGCCGTCTCGGCGGCCGGACGTGTCGGCCACTGGATTGCAATCTGGATCGGACTTGGCGGAATGGTCAGCGCGCTTGCACTTTTCAATGCGCTGCTGCTTGGCTACTCACGAATTCCATTCGTGCTCGCCGATGATGGTTTGCTGCCGAAAGCTCTGGCGAAGCTGGACGTTCACGGCACGCCGCGAACGGCTGTCATTGTGTCAGCCGTTTTCTATTCGCTTTTCGCTCTTGTCGGTTTCAGCAAACTCGTCGTTGCCGATGTGGTCCTGTATTCGCTTGCGCTTTTTCTTGAGTTCGCTGCCCTGGTTCAACTTCGCAAAACCGAACCTTCACTGCGCGGGGTGTTCCGCATTCCGCTGGGTCGTGCAGGTGTAGCAGTGCTCGCCGGGCTGCCAATGATGGTGTTAGCGGGCGTGATCGGCGTCTCATTCGCCGACGCTGAATACGGTTTGCCGGCAGTTATCGGCGCCGCTGTGGTCATTATTACGGGACCTTTGATGTATCGACTCGCGCAGCGCAGCAGTAATGCTCGGGCAAACCGGTCGACGTGAAAATGCTGTTCCATCGCCATCGTTAAGGGCACACTTCACAAAAGTCGTGAGGAATGCATTGGAATCCGAGAGCAATGACATTGAAGTAAACCGGGCAACTCGATGGTTGTTTGTTTCGGCCGTAGTTGTTTTTGTCTGTGGCGGTCTGGCGATTGTGCTGCCTCTCACATTTTCGCTCGGAGTCGCAGGCTTGTTAGGTTGGCTTTTTATCTTTGCGGCCGTTGCACATCTTATCTTTGGAATTCATTTCGGAAGCGGCACCCTTGCCTGGCATACATTCATCGCCGCGTTGTACGCCCTGGCTGCAATTAGTTTATTGGTGAATCCTCTGCTCGGAGTGGTCCTTCTCGCTCTCGTAGTAGGGGTGGTTCTCATCGCCGAAGGGATTATTGAGATTGTTCTCTTTTTCGCGCTCCGCGATTATCGGCACGCAGTCTGGATTCTGATCGATGGAATGGTCACGTTTGTGCTCGGGATTGTGGCGTGCGCACACTGGCCACCAGCTAGCCTTGAGCTTGTTCGATACCTGGTGGGGATCAGTTTCATTTCGAGCGGCATTTCCCGCCTGTTGCTGGCATTCGCAATTCGCGTCGTCGGGCCAACAGGAACGCAGGTTACATGAAGGAAAACTGAGCCGTGCGAGCAGACTTGCCAGTCGCGGGCAAAGGCCGTTACCAGTAGCGATTTGGACCCTTGGCTTGGTCTCGCTCTTGATCGGTTTTGCGCATTGTCGCCTTCCGTTGCCGGCCTGCTCAGATGGAGTGAGGTTGCGCCACACTGGGCGACATTGGTGAGCTGAGGGCCCGGCGCATCGCGGTTTCCGATTCGTGCTTGTGCAGCGCGATGTCGATCGCCGCTTTCAATTCCGGCAAGGTGTAAGGCTTCAGCAAATACCCGAAGGCGCCTGATTCGACTGCGTGCGATACCGTTTCAGCAGATCCGTGCGCGGTCAGAAAGACAACCGGAATATCAGGGTGCCCGCGGATTGCGGCAGCGGCTGCAATACCACTGATCCCACCATCCAATTGAATATCCATGAGGACAAGATCGACGCGATTGTCTTCTGCGGCCCGGAGCGCGTCGGCAGCAGTGCTCGCGTCGCCGGCAATTTCGTAGCCGAGCTCAGTGAGATCGTGTTTGAGCGCTAACACCGTCAGCGCTTCGTCTTCAACGATCAGAATACGTTTTTTTGACATAATGTAGTAGGTTAGAGTTACAGATTAACGGTTGCCTTGTTGGCGTGACAGTTTGCTTGAAAAAGAAATGGTTGCGCACGTTCCACCCGCAGGCATTCGGTTGATGACGAACTCGCCGCCAAGTTGGCGTGACATTGCCTTGACGAGGTTTAGGCCGGTTCCGCGTTGCTCTTCAATACCGGCCAGCGTTGGAACAAATCCGTTGCCATCATCGCGGATTGTTAACGTTACTCGATCGCGACTCGTGCGCAGTTCAGCATCGACGCTTCCTGCAGCGCGGCCATGGAATGCGTGCTTCAGAGAATTGAGCAGCAATTCGTTGGCGATCAGGCTGAGCAAAATGCTTTGGTCGAGATCGAGCGGAACGTGATCGGCGCGAAGCTTGACCGCGAGTTTGCAGCCCGCGGGCTTGTGCGAGCGCAATAGCATTTCTGCCAGCTCACGCAAATGCGGCGCGAAATCAAGGTGTGATTGCCCCAGCTCGTTGTAGAGCTGTTCGTGAAGACGAGCCATCGCGTTGATGCGATCGCGACATTCCGCAAAAACCTCGCAAACAGCGGGATCAGCGAACTTGGCAGATTGGAGCCGGAGCAAGCTGGATACGATTTGCAGATTGTTCTTCACCCTGTGGTGAATTTCTGTAAGCGAAACAGTCTTTAGCGCGAGTAGCGCCTTGAGGCGTTCGTGTGCGCGACGCAACGAAATTACGAGTTCAGCCAGAGCGGCCGATGCAAGTACGAGTATGCTGGCGTTAATGTAGGAAAGCGCAATGACACGTCCGCTGTGGGGCACCATTAAGTCGGCTATGAGCACTGTCGCTCCGCAAAGTACCGCGATAAACCACCCTGCTTTTCGTCCTGCCCGCCACGTCGCCAACACTACCGGCACGAAATAAAAGACTGTGACGTTGAAGTCGGTAGTGTAATCAATCCAGCCAATCAGCAGCATCAGCAAAGCGGACTCGATTACTGCTGCCGTGGATGAGCACAGGAAATCGAAAATGACGCGAAGCGATCTATGTGTGCCGGCAAACTGTTGTCGCGCGTCGTAGATCGGCGAATTGACCTGCCGCTGTAGCTGGAGCGCACCCGTTTGCATCCCCCGGTTCTCTTGCATCAGCACTAAGCTTAAGACCGTTGGATAATCCAAATCGTTTAAAAATACCTCGGATTTGCCGCTTCCTCTTACAGGAGAGGCTGCGCTCCTTCGTAGCGCTTACTAATTGCTCATCGGCTTCAGGTGGATAACAGATGCAGCATATCATGCTTTTAGCGTTCCAGGCAGTGATCTTCGATCTCGATGGCGTGCTCGCCGATTCCGAGCCGTGGTGGAATCAGATCGATGCGAATTTACTCGCCGAGTATGGCGTCACCTATCGCGGCGAATACCACCGCAACGTGCTCGGTGTCAGCTACCGCCTGGCGGTCGAGTTTTACAAAAATGCTTTTCATATCTCCGCGCCTGTTGAGGAATTGATGCGGCGCCGCGGCCAGATCGCGACCGAATTTTTCGCAAACCGGGTGGGCCTGTTTCCTTCCGCGAAAACAACTCTGGAAGATCTGCGGCAGATGAAGCTGCGTCTCGCACTGGCGACGAGTTCGGTGGGCGCCTCCGCGCGTCCGTTCCTTGAGCGCACCGGAATTGGAAGTTCGTTTGAGGTGATTGTCACCGGTGACGAAATCCAATGCGGCAAGCCACATCCCGATATTTACCTGTGCACCGCGGAGAAACTCGGCGTTCCCGCCGACGCATGCCTGGTCATTGAGGATGCGCTGTCGGGCGTAGCTGCGGCCAAAGCGGCAGGCATGCGAGTCGCCGCGATTCCCGATACGCGTTTTGTGGATGCGCGCGAATACGAGAAGAAGGCTGATTATGTGCTCGGAAGTCTTTCTGAAATTGCGGCGCTCATCCATCGCGTCGGCGCCACAGGATGAATTCTTGTGTTGCAGCGCAAGGTTACGCCGATCGGAGCTGATCGATCCCGCGCAGCAGCCAATCGATATGATGCGCTGAAGCATTTGGCAGGCGACGCGCCTGCCCTACAGTGGAGATATTCCTGAATTCCTGATTAGATCTTTTCAGCTATGACTGAGAAAAAACATTTCCGGGTGTTTGCCACTTCGCGTATTGGCGATGCGGCGGAGAATCTTCTGCGTGGCCGCGGTTACGAACTTGAGGTCTTCCAGGGACCCGAGGCGCCGCCAAAGAAATTAATCATCGAGAAAGTGAAAAGCGGCGTTGACGGATTGATTACCACACTGCGTGATCCCATCGACGCGGAAGTCTTCGAAGCAGGGAAGGCGACGCTGAAGGTTGTCGCGCAGATCGCAGTCGGCTTTGACAACATCAATCGCGCTGACGCGAACAAATACAAAATCCCGTTTACGAACACAGCCGACGTGCTCACCGAAGCCACGGCCGAGTTCGCGTTTTTCATGATGGGAATGCTGGCGAGAAAAATGTGGCAGAGCGAGAGGTTAGTGCGTGAACAGAAATGGCCGTCCTGGCATCCGTTCCTCCCGTTCCTCGGCGATGAAGTCACCGGCAAAACCATCGCAGTTATTGGCACGGGGCGAATCGGCCTGGCGATGATCAAAAAATGTTCCGGGTTCGACATGAACATTCTTTGCTACGACCCGGCGTATCAGAATCATGAATTCATCAAGGCGATTCAGGATTTGATGGACCTGCGCCACGCACGCGGCATTCAGAAAGAGAAGACCTGGATCAAGTACGTCGATTTCGAGGAGGCCTTGCGCAGCGCCGATTACGTCAGTCTGCACGTGCCGCTGTTAAGGGAAGGCGAGGCGGATAAACCGACCTATCACCTCATCAATGCGAACACACTTAAGCTGATGAAACCGACCGCCTATTTGATGAACAGCTCGCGCGGTCCGGTCGTGGATGAAAAAGCGCTGGCGAAAGCCTTGAAAGAAAAAATCATCTCCGGCGCAGCGCTCGACGTATTTGAGAACGAGCCGCTCCCGTCCGATTCGCCGCTCCTCGATCCGGAGATTGCCGATCGCTGTCGCCTTTTCCATCATTTCGCCAGCGGGGCGCAGATCACACGCTTGGACGTCGATCCCGACAAAGGCATGGCTGGGCGCTGCGCCCAGGGACTCATCGACGTCCTCGAAGGAAATTATGGCGGCGACCCGACCAAAATGCCATACGTCGTGAACAAGGAAGGGTTCACCCCGTGAGATCGCCGCGAACGTGCGGCTTCTGCAAATTGTAACAAAAAAATGTTTGCACGTTGCAATAACTTTGCTAAATAGTTAACCAGATGGTTAAATATTCTTCGAGAACGCTGAACCAAACTTTCGCCGCGCTGGCTGATCCAACTCGCCGGCGAATCCTGGCGCATCTGGCCCGGGGCGACCGGCGCGTTACCGATCTGGCACGACCGCACGCGATGTCCTTGCCGGCGGTCTCGAAACATCTTCGCGTTCTTGAAAAGGCCGGACTACTGCGGCGGCGCCGTTACGGGCGCGTGCATGAAATGCAGTTGGACGCCAAACCGCTCAAGCAGGCAGCACAATGGGTCGAAGAGTATCGGAAATTCTGGGAAGGTTCGCTCGATCGGCTCGCCACTTATCTGGAAAAAACAAGCAGGGCAGGAGAGAAGGGAGCCCAAAAATAATTATGTGCCCGGTGTGCCTCGGAAATCTGGCTTTGCTCGTGGCGGGCGTGAGCTCGAGCAGCGGATTCACGGCATTCGCGGTACGAAGATTTTTGAAGAGAAAACAAACAAACAGGAGAAAACAAAATGAAAACTGCAGAAATGGAACTGAACCGCGAAGTCGTGTCGGAAACTGAATGGCTTGTTGCAAGAAAAGATTTGCTGACGCGAGAAAAGGAATTCACGCGCCAGCGAGATGCCCTCAGTGCGGCGCGACGTCAGTTGCCAATGGTGAAGGTCGAGAAACACTACGTTTTTGACGGTCCGAAAGGTAAGGAAACATTGTCCGATCTGTTCGACGGCCGCAGCCAGCTAGTCGTTTACCACTTTATGTTCGGCCCGGATTGGGAGGAAGGCTGCAAAAGCTGTTCATATCTGGCGGATCACTTCGACGGCGCGAACTGGCACCTACCGCATCGCGACGTAAGCTTTGTCGCAATCTCGCGCGCTCCACTCTCAAAGCTGCAGGCCTACAGGAAGCGCATGGGCTGGCGTTTCAAGTGGGTTTCGTCCGAAAAGAACGATTTCAATTTTGATTATCATGTTTCGTTTACAGCCGAGGACGAGAAGAAAAACAAGGCTTACTACAACTACGCGGAGAGCGAATACATCAATGACGAGTTGCCTGGCCTGAGCGTTTTTTACAAAGATGACACGGGCGACGTTTACCACACCTATTCGACGTACGCGCGCGGGCTCGACATTCTCGTCGGCGCTTACACTTTTCTCGATCTTGTGCCGAAAGGTCGCGACGAGGACCACCTCGAATTTACGATGGAGTGGGTGCGCCGGCACGACGACTATTGAGTTCGGTCAATTCAAATATTGATATATGAATCGCGTCACACATTTTGAGATTTACACCAACGATCCCGAAGCGGTACAGCCGTTTTATCGCGACGTGTTTGGCTGGAAATTCCAAAAATTTGAAGGCGGTCCGATTGAATATTGGCTCGTTACGTACCGGCGATGAGGGCGAACCGGGAATCAACGGCGGTATCGCGCATCCGCGAGAAGGACAAGGTCCCGGAACGATAAACACGGTCGCAGTCGCGTCGCTTGATCAAACGCTCGACAAAATCGAGAAGCGTGGTGGAAAAATTTGCGTTCCAAAGATGGCGATTCCGAAAATCGGCTGGCTCGCCTACGCCGAAGATCCGGCCGGCAACGTTTTTGGAATCATCGAGCCGGACACCGATGCAAAGTAATCAAACTTTTATGAGCACGAAAACTGATCTGGCGGAAGCAATTGTGGTGGAGCGTACTTTGGATGCTCCGGTCGCGAGAGTTTGGACTGCACTGACGAATGTGACCGAAATGCGGCAATGGTATTTCGACTTAAAGGAATTTAAGCCGGAAATCGGATTTGAATTTGAATTCGTGGTCGAGCATGAAGGCAATACTTATCATCACCTTTGCAAAATCACCGAAGTGATTCCTCAAAAGAGAATCGCCTACACCTGGCGATATAAAGGCGAGCCGGGCGATTCGCTGGTAACTTTTGAATTATTCCCTGATGGTACGATAAGACGCGACTGAAGCTAACGCATAGCGGGATCGAAACGTTTCCGAAAACGCCGGCGTATGCGCGGAAGAATTTCGAGGCCGGCTGGACTGCGATTATCGGTTCGGAACTGAAGCAATTCGTTGAGAGCGCGAAAGGAAAATCATGAACGAGAAAACCGCAGAGAAGACATCGCTCGAGATCACAAGGTTTATCAATGCGCCGCCCGCTCGCGTTTACGCTGCGTGGACTGATCCTGCGCAATTGAAAGAATGGTTTGGTCCAGAAAACGTGCGGACGCGCAATCGCTGCCGACGCGCAGGTTGGTGGCAAATATCGCTGGGACCTGATCACGCAGGAAGACGAAGACTGGTCTGTGTTCGGCGAATATCGCGAGCTCGTTCCGGGAAAGAAAATTGTGTTCACATGGCAATGGGATGACGATGAAGAGTGGGAAAACCACAACAGTGTCGTCACAGTCGAGCTCTTGGATCGCGACGGCGGAACGGAATTGCGATTGAGGCACGAGCAATTGCCGAGCGAAGAATCACGCGATCGACATAACGAGGGCTGGAACAGTCTTCTCAATCGCCTCGAAAAATTTTTATTGTAGGGCCTTTCTGTGACCGAAAGCATTCGGGGGTGGGACAGATGCCCTACAGTCTGTTAGTACATGATCAACAACCCAAACAAAGGAGGCCAAAATGACTACCGAAGAAGTAGCTAAGAAAGTCGTGGAATTAACTCGCAAACAAGCCTGGTACGAAGCGCTCGACACGCTTTACGATGACGACATCGTTAGCTTGGAAGCATTCAGCATGGGAGGCGGCTCGCCGGAGACGCGCGGAAAAGAAGGCGTTCGTGGCAAAGTCGATTGGTGGGTCAACGCGATGGAAGTCCACAGCTTCGATGCCCATGGACCTTTCGTCGGGCACGATCGATTCGTCATTCAATTCGACGCTGACGTTTCGGATAAAAAAACAAAAGAGCGCAGGAAACTTTCCGAAGTAGGCGTTTATACGGTGAAGAACGGCAAGATCGTCCGCGAAGAGTTCTTGCCGCGTATGAATTAACATTCACGCGTGGGAAACGTCAGACCGGGTTACAGGAAAGGCACAAGCCTCTCGCGACCGAACCTGTGTTAACGGTTGGCCGCGTATTTGTCGATCAGCGCTTGGAAGCGCGGATCTTTGCGCAACGGATCCCATGCCGGATCGAGCTTGAGAACCTGAACCGTTATGCCGCTGGGTATCTGAGTAAATGATCGAGCAGGCGAAATGCTTCATCAGAGTCGCCAGTTAAGGCATAAATTTGTGCCAGCGAAGCAGTGCATCGCGGCCCGTCAAATGCGTCCTGAGATTCCGGTAGCAATTCGACTGCACGCTTGCCTTCGGCGATCGCTTCCTGTTTTCGACCGAAGGCTGCCAGGATCAGACCATGTTGCGCGTGTCTTGCGGGGTCTTCGGGCGCTTCGCGCAGCAACCTTTCGGAGACCGCGCGCGCGTCCTCGAATTCCGCCTGTGCCTTTGCCATGTCGCCCTGGAGCGAATGAATGATGCCTTCCAGCAAGGACTTCGGCGCAGGCGCAGTCGTCTCAGTGATCAATATATCGCCGGGAAATTTTTGCACGACTGCGAGAGCTTCGGGAAATTGGCGCTGTAACATCAGGATCCAAAAGCGCGCCCATGTCATCACTCCATTCTGGTCGTTCTCTGCTGGAATCGAGAAAAATTGCTTTTCGAGCGTGGTAAAATCGCCCTTTCGATTCAAAGGCCAGATATCCTTTCAGTGCCATCGTCTCGAACGATTGAGGCGCTATAGCGACCAAGCGATCGACGATTTCCTGCGCTCCTTCGAAATTGCGCAAAGCGATGTAACTGTAAGCAAGGTTTGCGAGAATACTCGCGTTTTTCGGATCGAGCGCTGCAGCTTTTTCCAAATTCGCCGTGGACTCCGTCCATTTCCCCTGTCGTCGCTGGATTGAGCCGATTGCGAGATAGGCTTGGGCGTTATTTGGCAGCCGACTTCGCGATCTCAAATTGAGCGAGAGCGCGCTCGTAATCGCGGTCGCCATAGTAATAAGAGAACCCCAGCGCGAGATGGCCCTCGGGAAGGTCTGGTTGCAATCGCAGCGCTTCATCCGCGTTCAAACGCGCTTTCTCGCGCCGGGTCGCTGTCGGATCCGCGCTGTGATATAGCCAACTCTCCACCATCGAAAGACCTGCAAATGCCAGAGCAAAGTTCGGATCGAGTTTGATAGCTTGTTCGAAAAGTGGCACCGCTTTTAACGACCTGTTATGAGCTAGATCCATCCGGTTGGCGTAATCGTGCGCCTGAAGAAAAAGCAAATAGGCGTCAGAATTTTGTGTTGGCCGGCGATCAAGTCGTGTTTTTTCATTCGGGGAGAGCTTGGCTTGAAGAGACGAGGCAATTTTTTGCGCTAGATCGGTTTGAATCGCAAAGACGTCGGTCAAATCGCGGTCGTAATCTTCTGCCCAGATGTGCACATCATTGTCCGCGTTGATCAACTGAACGTTCACACGGACGCGGTTGCCCAGACGGCGGACGCTCCCTTCCAGCAGTGTGCCTACACCGAGCGCTTTGCCGATTTCCCGCGCATTGCGCGCTCCGTCGCGATATGACATGACCGACGTGCGCGAGATAACTTTCAAATCACCGATTTTTGAGAGATTGGTCAGGATATCGTCCTGTATTCCGTCGGCGAAATAGGCGTTTTCCTTCTCATCGCTCAAATTTTGAAATGGCAGAACCGCGATCGACTTATCAATTTTGCGCGCTGAAACTCGGGGCAAAAGGAAAAAACCCGCTACGGCGGAGATGATCAGGCCGGTCGCGATCAGCATGATCAAATTCCGGCGACGATGTGATCCGGGTGTCGTTGGTGCCGGAGTGGTACGGATTCCTTGCGGAGTGACGTCATACGCCCAAGCCAGAGCGAGCGCGACCGGAAACCCAATCAGCAACAGCGCGATGACAACCCGAATCATCGAGTTCGAAATATCGAAAACCGGAAGAACCTGAGCCAGACCTTGCGCGAGCGCCCAACTCACAACGATGTACGCAATCGCCACCCGATAAACTTTTCGCCGCTTCAATTCTTCGAAGAAGCCGCTCATAACGAGATGAGATATTGTAACCGATGCATGATCGCCCAAAAGCTCTACTCGTCTAGGCGGCGCTCAAAAAGGGTTGCCCTTTGCTTCGTGAACTGGAGAGGACTTATTGCATGCCCAATTTGGAGCTGAGTACAGCGCATACTGCTCTCGCACGTGGCGCCTGATTCCAGGAATCTACTAGTCGATTCACACCGACGAGATCGCGCCTTTCGAGACGCCTTGCTCTAGCGCGCGGAAAGTGGGCTGGGAGAAACGCCCGAAGTGGCTCTTGTTTCATTCTAACAGGCTCCAGAAATTTGATCAGCAGAACATGCATCAACAACATAGGAGGCGAAAATGAAAAAACTAATTGTCACGCTCGGCTGTGTGGTGATTGCGCCGCTGGCATTCGCCCAGCCGGGTTCGACGGATAAAAAACAAGGAACAACTACGACGGAACCGATAAAGGTAACCGGAACGATCATCAGAACTACGACTGAAGAAGGCGCGGCTGCCAGTTATCAGCCGGCCAAAACGCTCGTTGTTCGCGAGGACCGTTCGAATAACCCGGGCCGTTATGTTCTTAACGGACGTGGTCACGTTGTGAACCAGGCTGGGGAAGTCGTCCAAACAGCGATCAAACCCGGCACGCGCGTACGCGTTTATTACGCGGACATGGGCGACTTGCGTATGATTGATCACGTGGTTGTTATAGACTGAGTCAACGCGCGATCTGGGATATTACGATACGAGCCGCAGGGTTCCCGCGAACCCTGCGGCTTTTTTTGTCATTTAACCAATCTTGCGCGTAAGACCAAATTGGCGTGACATCGAACGACGCGTTTGAGCAAATTGCTGCGGTGGATCTTTCGACAGTTGCAAACATTGCAACGGCCCTCACGGTATTGACGGCTGTCGTTTTCGGGTTGATCGAGATGCGCCGAGCGCGCAAGGAGCGAGAGGAACGCGCAGCCTTTGTAGCTGTCCAGGCGATTCTAACGCCAGCGTGGATGCAATCGATGACCTTGGTGCAGGCAATTTCCGACGGTACGACGCCCTCACAAATCGAAGGTGATCCGCGTCTTTTTCAAGCGGTCCAGTCCATAGCTTGCATTCTCGAATCTCTTGGGTATGCCGTGTTTGCGCGCATGGTTCCGTTGAATGTCGTGGACGAACTGCTGGGCGGCACAGTGCGCGTCGCCTGGCGCAAATTGCGCGGCTACGTCGAATACGAACGTGAGCGCGCAGGTTCGCAAAAAAATTGGGAGTGGTTTCAGTGGCTCGCCGAACAGATCGACCGGCATAGCAAAGCCCGAACCAGTCTCACCCTCGGTGCGCACGAGGCTTACCGTGACTGGCGCCCGTGATTTAGATCCTTGCCGCGGCTCCTGAGTGCCGATGCGAGTTTAACGAGACTTTCCCGAATCTGTGTCGGTGTCCAAGCCGCGAATCCAAAAACGAACGCTGGCTTTAGCTTCGTCTGAATACAAAAGAATGAGAGCGTCGATGGCCTTACTCCGATATCAAGTGTGATACGCCTGATCATGGGAAAGTCTTCCTCGCGCTTCAGCCACGCGACGATGTTCAACCCGGCTTCCGGAACCTGCAAAGTGAAATGGTCACCAAGCAACTCGTTAAATTGTTTGATGAAGAAATCGCGCCTCTCCGCGTAGATTTTCCGCATCCGTTTGATGTGACTCAGGAAAAAGCCCTCGGTAATAAAACGCGCCAGTGTCGCCTGTTCGATTGGAGAGGAGTGTTGATCCATCGCGCTACGGATCTTGATCAACGCATCGACCAGCGGCTCCGGCGCAACGATATAACCGAGACGCAAAGAAGGACAAAGAATCTTGCTCACCGTTCCCGCGTAAATCACTCGATTGGCGTTGTCGATCCCTTGCAACGAAGGGAGTGGCGGCCCGGCAAAACGGAACTCCGCGTCGTAGTCGTCCTCGAAAACAAATGCGTTGTGAGCACGCGAGAAATCGAGCAAGCTGGTCCTACGCTGGAAAGTCATGGTAACGCCGAGAGGAAATTGATGCGAGGGCGTTACGTAAATGATCCTCGGCAGTGGTTCTTTTGCCGATCGAGCAAGCACAATTCCTTGCTTGTCGACTGGCTTGGGAATTATCTTAACGCCGGCTAACGTGAGGACCCTTCGGGTCTGCTGATAACAGGGGTCTTCGATCCACGCGATATCACCCGGATTTAGTACAGCCATTGCGCTGATCAGCATCGCCTGCTGCATGCCAGCTACGATTACGATCTGATCCGGATGGCAGCGCGCTGCTCTGAAGTCGCACAAGTACGCTGCAATTGCCTTGCGCAAGTCGGCGTCGCCGCGATTCGACGCATAGCGCAACAGATTGACTCCCTTTTTCGCTAGCACCTGCGCTCTGAGACGTTCCCATACAGCCATCGGAAATTCGTCGACTGCGGGAATGCTCGGAACCAGCGAGACGCCTGCTCCTGCGCCCGTTGCCCCGAGATCAAACTGATTTCCGACGCGTCCATCCGGAATTGCTTTCACCCGGTCAGAGATGCGAGCCGGCCGTTGGATTGGTTGGTAGTTGGTCGGTTGGCCCGCGGTTAAAAACGCTTCGGGAAGAAGGTCCGCAACGAATGTTCCGGACCCGGGCTTTGAGCAGAGATAGCCTTCGGCATGAAGTTTTGAAAGCGCGAGCCTAACAGTCGTTCTTGAGATTCCCTGGTCTGTAGCCAGAGCGCGAGAGGATGGAAGTCGAGATGAGCTATCGCTGAACCTGCCCGATTTCAGTTCGTCTCGAATTTGGCGGTAAAGCTGCTCGTGGAGCGGCTCGGTTGCCGCCCGGTCAAGCCGAATCATCTCAAAGGCTATAATCGAACGACGGCGGCGTTTCTGCGGACGCGATTTCCTCTTCGGCATGCTAATGTGCTAATTTCCTGCTGATTATTCTTCCATTTACGGTCGTATTCTCAAATAGCTCAACCTCCACTCAGCTCGTGCTGACCTATGTCATGCCGGCAGAACCCCTGATCACTACGTATCTTGAGATGCGGTGCCCCGATCAGCTGCGGCCGAAACGCGCGGACGCCCACTTCCAAGTTCGCGAAGTAAAGGAGCGTGACTGGCGATTCAACCGGGATCTTTATTTTCGTGTCGGCCAGCGATGGGACTGGACCGACAAACAACCGTGGACGGATGATCGATGGAAGGAATACGCGACTGCGCCGGAGTTGTGGACATTCGCGGGATACTTCGAGGACGCGCTTGCTGGGTATTATGAACTGCGTCGGGACGCGGAAGGCGGAATCGAGATCGCATACTTTGGCTTGCTGCCCGATTTTATCGGCCGCGGATTAGGGGGAGCGTTGCTCACCAGCGCGATTGAAGAGGCTTGGCGAATCTCGCCCAAGCCGACACGTGTGTGGGTGCACACCTGCAATCGCGATCACCCCCAGGCGCTCGCGAATTATCAGGCGAGAGGGATGGTGGTTTACAAGGTCGAAGAAACTGCTGCGTAAGCACAATAATGAGAAGCCAGTACTCACGTGCCGAGTTGGGTGCCTCGAATGGAAAGTAGAGCATCGGCTGTCCCATTAGGTCTTTTCTTTTGCGCCATGCAATGTCGAAAGTCTGGTTCAAGGGAAGCCTGCTTCGGCGCGAAGCCGAGATCAAACGCGGTACGCATGTGCTCCCGAGACGTGTTCGTTCGCGCAAGTCACTGCGCACATTCTTCAAACGCCGCGGGTTCACCACGCAAGTGCGCGAGGGCTTCGCCGGCGAAATGTAGTGAGCCGGTGACCAGGATGGGATTTGGATCGGCGCGTGCAAGCATCAACGCGTCACCAACAGTTGGAGTGATGGAGCAGGGGAGTGCTGGCGTGATGTCGGATACGACTTTTGCCAGTTCTTCCGGTGGGGCTGCGCGTTCGCTGCGAATTCCGGGTAGGATTACCGCGCCCGCAATCGGTGCGAGCGCTTCGCAGATACTGCGCAAATCTTTGTCTGAAAGAACCGCGAGGACGAGCGTCGCCTTCCGATCGCCGAAAACTTCGCGCCACGTCCGTGCCAGAACGCGTGCAGCGCTCGGGTTATGTGCGCCGTCGATGACGGTGCGCTCGTCCCACTTCTGAAAACGTGCCGGCCATTCAATCGCCGCGAGACCGCGAACAATCGCCCCTTCATCGACGTGAATATTCGCGGCTTGAATCGCGGTGATTGCCACGGCCGCATTATTTTTTTGGTGCCGGCCACGCAAAGAAACTGGCGACCGGCTGTAAGCTTCATTTACAAATTGCAAGGGCGCGTCGCATTCGGACGCTCGGAACCGAATGACTTTGTCTGCTTCCGGCTGCTGCGGCGCGGAGATAACCGGAACTCCTGCTTTGATAATTCCCGCCTTTTCACCTGCGATGTCAGCCAATGTATTTCCCAACCACTTTTCATGGTCGAAATCGATCGGAGTTATGACTGAAACATCGGATGGGATCGCGTTGGTTGCGTCGAGTCTGCCCCCAAGACCCGTTTCAAGAACAGCGATGTCAATTTTGGTTTCACAAAAATGTTTTAACGCGAGCGCAGTGGTAACTTCGAAAAATGTCGGATGCGGATCCCAATTCCCGATTAGATCGCGAATGGCTGCTAGACCATCCGCGACCGCATCCTCGGAGATGAGTTCGCCGTTTACGCGAATTCGTTCTCGGAACGTCACGAGGTGAGGGGATATAAACAGACCGGTGCGATATCCTTGCGCTCGACAGATGGACTCGATCATGGCGCATACAGAACCTTTGCCATTTGTGCCGGCGACGTGAATGACTTTGCAAGGAGCGGCGACTTGCAAGCGGCCGAGGCCGAACTGGAGATCGTTCCTCCTTGATAATTCATTGAGCAGCCGCTTGATGTTTTCGAGACCAAGCTTAATTCCGAAGCGCTCGAGGCCGTACAACCAGGCGAGCGCTTGCTTGTACAAAATCCCTCGGCTGGGAGGGGTAGGGACATCGCGCTGCGATGTCTCCCGAATGCTTTCGCGACAGCGTGGCGTCCCCACGAGAGAACCCGATTGGTCCCGGGAACTCACATTCACGGCGCTACGGCAAAGTAACTGAGCAATCGACTGATTTCGTCCCGCAGTTTTTTCCGGGGCACGATCATGTCGATCAAGCCGTGTTCCTGAAGAAACTCAGCGGTCTGAAATCGTTCGGGCAAATCCTGGTGAGTCGTTTCCTTAATCACGCGCGGTCCGGCGAAACCGATCATGCTTTTTGGTTCGGCAATGATCACGTCGCCTAACGAAGCAAAGCTGGCCATTACGCCTGCAGTGGTCGGGTTCGTGAGAACCGAAATGTATGGCAGCTTCTCTTCTGCGTGACGCGCCAATGCGCCGCTGGTTTTTGCCATCTGCATCAGGCTCAACATTCCCTCGTACATGCGGGCGCCGCCGGATGCTGCGACGATGATGACTGCGCAGCGCTGTGCGGTGCCGTATTCAATCGTCCGCGTGATTTTCTCGCCAACCACCGAGCCCATGGTGGCAGCGAGAAAGCCAAAATCCATCACCGCCATTGCTACCTTGTAGCCGTCAAGAATGCCGTATCCGCTGATCACCGCATCAATTAAACCCGTAGTCTCCTGATATTTTTTAAGCCGATCCTTGTATGTCGCCATGCCCTGAAATCGCAGCACATCCACTGACCTCAAGTCGGCATCCATCTCTACAAACGTGTCCGCATCGAGCAGACTCTGGATTCGCTCCATGGCAGGCTGCGCGTGGTGATGATCGCAACGCGGACAGACACGTTGATTTTGCGCGAGCTCAATTTCGGGCACGACTTGCCCGCACCCGGGACATTTCTGAAAAACCCCGCGCGGCATCTCACGCTTTTTGCCTTCAGCCTTGATTGCCGGTTTTTTGAAAATTGCCATGGGTTTATGCGCGTGCTGCAGTGGCGGCATGAACCGAGATTGCGCCGGCACGTTTCAAGACCCGCGCGCACTCGCTCAAGGTCGAACCGGTTGTCAGCACATCATCAATTAACAACACGCGCAAGCCTCGCACGTCTGCGTTTTTTCGTAAACGGAATGCGTTGTGCAAATTTTCCATGCGCTCGGATCGATCGAGCGCGGTTTGTGTTGTGGTATAACGAATCCGTTCAAGCACCGGCGTGGAAGGCATCGAAGTCTCCGCGCTGAGCGATTCCGCAAGCAGACCGGCCTGATTAAAGCCGCGTTCGCGTTGTCGCGCCGGATGTAACGGCACAGGCACAATGAGGTCGAAAGAAATGTCGCGAAGCCGTTCATCATCCAGCGCAGCACGAAGCCAGTGCGCTACGAGATGACGGAGATGGATCTGCCGGGCGTATTTAAATTCATGGATGATTTCGCGAACGATACCTCGCCCGCGATACGCAGCCACCGCTGCATCAAAGTAGATCGTTCGATGCGCACAGTTCGCGCAGGTAAAGGCGCTGGTCATTGAGCCTTCGAAGGGTTCTGAGCAGGTCTCGCAAAATGGAGGCACGATGCGGACGATCTTTGCTTCGCATGCATCGCAGAGATACTCGCCGGCTCGAACGTTTTTCCCGCAAGTCGTGCACGTCGCCGGATACAGCAACGATACTGCCGCCTGGAATAGTTCAGACGTGTGAAGTGCGATCATGTTTCAACCAGAGCCGCATCAGTATCCATGTCACCACGCCCAGGCACAGCGGCACAATTCCAACAAGGAGGTTTTTCCCCATCCACGGAAAGGCCACGACTTGCCGGCGCGCCAACCAACTGAACGTGCCGCTTGCGAAAATCCATCCGGCATGAAGACCAATAGGCAGCCATAATGAATTCGTAAGGACACGCGCATCAGCGAGAATACAGCCGATCAGAAATAGAGTGGCAAACGCGGACGCCACCATAGTCAGGTCTCCGAATCCGGCGAACGCATGGGCGATCGATTGAAAACCGGAGGTCCACGCCACAATCGTAGGCGCGCGGTCCGGCCCTTTTAAAAAGTGCACCACTGCGAACAGGACGGAGACGGCAATAATTGGCAGGCATTTTCGACCGGTCCTGAGTAAAAGGCCCAGAACAATCCCGCGGAAAAAGGTCTCCTCGATCAATGGAACGCTGATCGCTGCAAGGAGCACCTTTCCAAATCGCGGCCAGACCAGAACGTGGCGAAACGAGTAAATGTGAAGTTCGATGAAGAGATAACCGCAAACGACCAGGGGAATGATCGAGAGCAATGCGCCGGCGCAGAGATCGCGTACCCAACGCGGGTTGTGCACAAGGCCGAGATCACTCAACGCTCGAACGTGGCTGACGCGCAGCAGCGGCCAAAGCAAGAGCACAGCCGCGACCAGGACGCCGCGATGAAAAAACGTGTCGAAGTCGAATTTATCCAAAAAAGGAAACACGCTGTGCGCTGCAAGCGACTGAGCCGACCAGAAAAAAATTGGAGCAAGGAGTGCTCCGATGAGAACGATTGCGATAAAATAGGCCGCCAATCTAGCTGCGTCTTTCAAGCCTGCTAATGTAAGATGCTACGGCGATGCGGAGTCAACACATATGGACGGAGAGAAGCGAGGATGGGAAAAGACGCGAAGTGCGCGCCACAAAATTCGGCGGTGTGTGGCGGTTGCAAGCGAAAATAGCAGGCGAACTCGACTGGACCTATTATGAGCAACCATTGCTGGAGGACTTACTCTCCCTGAAAGAAGTCCTGGTTCGAAAATACCAGCGACGCCGTGCTTCAGCCGAAGACGTGGCATCCGTCGAGAGATTGATCGCTGACCAAGGCGATTTACATGGGCCGCGTCAGCCCATGCCGCCAGTACAGGCCAGCGACATTAGCAAGTCGTGATTGAATAGAACATAGCTGGCTAATTCAAAGCGTTGCAGATTAGTATGTTCAAATTGTTATTACTTTTGTCACTGAAAAAATATTGGAGGAATTCATTTACCTGACTCAGCCCTTTCTTAAGTCTGCCAAGGAACACAAATGCCGAAAAGATTGCGACTTGATCAACTCCTCGTCGCGAGAGGATTTTTCCCGAGCCGCGAGCAGGCAAGGCGCGCCATCCTGGCCGGGTATGTGAGCGTTGGCACCCGGATCGCAGCGAAGCCGTCGGAGCTTCTGGGTGAGGGAACAGCGCTCGGAGTAAAACCAACTCGAAAGTATGTCGGCCGCGGCGCGCTGAAGCTGGAGCCCGCGCTCGAACATTTTCACATTGATGTGCAGGGGAAAACTGCGCTCGATATTGGCGCTTCAACCGGTGGGTTCACCGATTGCTTGTTACAACGGGGCGCCGAAAAGGTTTACGCGGTTGACGTCGGTTACGGACAATTGCACTGGAAACTCCGCAATGATCCTCGGGTCATTGTCCTCGAAAAATTGAATGCGCGATTCCTCACTCGCGAGCACGTTTCAGAGCTTGTCGATCTTTGCGTCATCGACGTTTCGTTCATTTCGCTAACTCTGATCCTGCCGAACGCGGTCGCTCTCGTGAAACCAGGTGGGGTGATTCTCGCGCTGATAAAGCCGCAGTTCGAGCTACAACGTTCGGACGTGGGAAAAGGCGGAATTGTTCGCGATCCCTGCTTGCACCAGAAGGCACAAGACAAGATCGTCGCGTTCGTGAATGATCTAGGCAATGTTGTCGTCGGCATCGTGCCTGCCAGCATTAAAGGCGCGGACGGCAACCAGGAATTCTTTGCATGCATACGAAAACAATCGGTTTAATCGCTCACACCGGAAAACGCGGCGTGGCGGAGCTGATCAACGCCATCGCTGAGGAATTCGAGCGGTTCTCGATTTCGATCCTCTTCGAAAAGGAAACGGCGCGTGTTGCTGGAAAACAATTGGGCTATCCGGTGTCGGAACTTGGAGCTATGACGGATCTGTTGGTTGTAGCCGGCGGCGACGGCTCAATTCTCCGCGTCATCGGTCAACTCGGCGATACGATCAAGCCGATCTTCGGCATCAACGTCGGCTCGCTTGGTTTCCTGACCTGCGCGAGTTCGTCGAACTATCGCGAAGCTGTCGAATGCATCGCAAAGGATCGGATAAACTTCAGTCACCGGGCGCTGCTCGAGGCAAGGGTGACACTGGGTGACAAGAGGACCGGCAAAATGCTCGCACTGAACGATGCCGTCCTAAGCCGTGGCGAGCTTTCTCGGCTGGTCATGTTGCGCACCCGAGTCAACGGCGAAGCCCTGACCGAGTTTAACGCCGACGGGCTGGTTGTCGCCACCCCAACAGGCTCGACCGCTTACTCGCTTTCGGCGGGCGGACCGATTCTGGATCCCGAGTCCGGAGTGTTCGTAATCACGCCGATTTGCCCGCACGTTCTCACGAACCGCTCGATCATTGTCGCGGATGGATCTATCATTGAAATCGAAGCGAGTGATCCCGATTATCCGGTTTACCTGACACTGGATGGCCGCAGGCCGATCCACGTTGAACGCGGCTCGATAGTCACAGTTCGCAAAGCAAAGAAAAGGCTTCCACTGGCTTCGTTGCCCGACGCGTCGTTCTTCAGCGTGGTGCGGCAGAAACTCAAATGGAGTGGGAGCAACGTCTAGTTCGGCCTCGGGGTATGGGCATATCTTGTCGCCAACTGCACCGTAAAGATCGACGCGGCCTAACAGAAATACCATCGCCGATGACGTGCGGCAGTTAAGCGGGACTAGTTAGGCCAACCATGGAATGTTTAACGAAAATGAAAGCAATTGTAGCGATCTTCACATTATTCCTTCAGCTCTTTTGCATGGGCAGCAATTGCGATGCGGACGGTTTTGACTCGGTTCGCTGTGGATCCGACGTTCGAGAAGCTCTCCTCGGCCGCAAAATGCCAAACCAGAAGGCGAGCGTCCTTGAAGAAAAGCACAAGGACCTGGGTCTTAAAGATCTGGGAGGCACAGAGATCTCAGACCGTTTATTTTTGATATCCTGGCGACTTTGTGGAGAAGAGTACGTCCTTTTCGAAGAAAAAGATGTCGTGCGAGACGTGCTGACATTTCCGAAACATTCAAAGGAGTCACCCCAATTTATTGGTTCGTGTCAATTAAATGGCCACGATCTCCCGGTCACAGTGATTGGTGTGCTGAAGAATGAAGATGGTGCTCAAATCCTTCCAGTAGTCATTGCATGGAAGATCGACGATAAACAGGTGAAATTCGTCAAGCTTCAGTCAGAAGGACTTCGTTGCTCCCGCGATGGAATAATCACTGCCGACGGTGGCCTTTGAGCCCTGATTCTATACATCGGCCCCAACAAACCGCTGCACGCGGCTCATATGGCAAACGTGATTGAGCGTTTCAGCTTAAAGAAATTAACCCTCGACTATGGAGGCTCGTCCATCTAAGGATTTGGAATGGCACAACGAAAAGAAACACCGACACCGCCGCCACCCGAGCCTCCTCCTCAGGGGCCTACTGGCCACTAGCCAGTCGCGATCGTTAGCATAGTCCTGCGAGCGCCTTTTGAAGAACGGCGCTCCTGCGCCGTTGTGCGCTCAATTGCTCACGCCAGCCATATCCTTTTTCCTACTGTGTTAGCGCTCGATTCGAGTGGGGAGGAATAATCAAGACCCGTGGATTGACGTGCCACGATGAGGTGGCAAAATCAGTTGGAGGAAGGGGACGAAATTGTTGGAGCGATCACGAACCCTCGCTGACGATCCGTTCGGTGGTCGGCAGCCAACCAGCCACGAACGGATGACGGGACTGCCCTGGGATGCGTCATACCACGACGGCCCCGCGCCTTGGGATATTGGCCAGCCGCAGCCAGCAATAGTGCGTGTGGCATCCAAAAACGGATTTGCCGGAGCGGTGCTCGATGCGGGCTGCGGGACCGGCGAGAACGCTCTTCTCGTCGCCTCGCTGGGATTGTCGGTTCTGGGCGTTGACGTGGCTGAGACGGCACTGGCGATCGCGCGACAGAAGGCCGACGACCGTGGGATCAAGGTTGAATTCGCTGCGGCTGATGCGTTCCAGCTGGAGCGGTTAGGGCGCAGGTTTGAGACGGTGCTGGACTGCGGACTGTTCCACACCTTCGACGGCGACGAGCGACCACGATACGTGGCGAGTCTGGCGTCGGTGACCGAACACGATGGAACCCTGTATGTGTTGTGCTTCAGTGACGATGGTCCCGATATTGGCCCGCACCCAATCAGTCAGGAAGAGCTGAGAGCGGCGTTCAACCCCGGCACTGGGTGGAATGTCGCCGCCATCGAACCGGACCGGATTCAGACCAGATTCCACGACGACGGCGCACCGGCCTGGCTCGCAACAATCAAACGGATCTAGACTGCGGAGCCGCTGGCTTGGAAGAAAAGCCCTGGAATTTGGAAAAGGCCGTGAAAATGACCGAAGCCTAGCTTACGAAAAAGCAGATTAAAACAATATGAACATAGCTCAGAAAATTCTGACGGCGCAGGAAAAATTCCGGCCGTATCTTGTTAGGGCACTCTCGCGGCAACCATGACAACGATGTATCTCTCTCTTTTTTGTGTTGCCGCCTTTGTCGTGTCAGCCCACGCAAGCGAGTTTACACGCGCAAGCTCGTTCGATTCAGTCGCCGCTTTCGTTGCTGCTGCGAAGGCCTTTCGTCCGGCGGAGAGCAAAACAGACCTAGCCCGCTTGTTCACTATGGCGGAGATGGGACAGCCAGAAGACTCAAAATCCGGAAAGCCTGTTGCGCCGGAGAGCTTGGACTCCTGCGAAGCCGTTTGGGAGGGCGCGACACACGCACTCGTGTTTGCGGTGGCGACTCCCAAGACCGAAGCTACTCCATCTTCTGTCGGCGTGCTTTTCCTACTTTCTCAGTCACGTCACCGCTGGAGCATCTCTGATTTGCACCGATTCACCGCTACTGGAAAGTATGCCGGCGTTACTTGTGAGCTTACAGCGGACGTCGGCTCCGGCTATCAACTCGGCGAGGAGGGTATGCGTCCGATCGTCACGATCAAGGAGTCTCAGGGCGGTCGCGGCTATGGCTACCAGTTGAGTGCATCATACACATTTACCGACGCTAGACTCAAACGCCTTGACCTTGAATGACCGAGTGTTCCAACCATGCCGGTCGGCCCGCTGTGGCTCAGCTTGGATGCGTTTTAGATGACATATAGCGAACTTTCTTTTTTCAGAGTGTCTCGCGAGCGGATCAATTAGCGGAGCGAGTAGGGGAAGCCGTTTAAGTGCGAGCAAGAGGACGGCGGCGAGTGACGCCGGCCACCCACTAGTAAAGATATTTGGTCGAGACACGAGCCATCATAATGGTTGGGATGCGGTGGGCGCCCCTCAGCGGCATCGATGAGTTGGAATATCGTCTCAACCTCCGACCTGGCAATCAGGCCTTCTTCTCTTTTCAACTGTTTTAGCGTCTGGGAAGCGTCATCATGCCAGCCTCGTTTAAGCATGAATTCGTTCCACATGTAAATTTCAACTTCAGATGGCCGACGCCCCATGCTAAAACACGATTCCAAAATCGCTTCATCGGATAGACCTTCCTTTACATACCGGACCATTTGATCGTGGGTCACGCCGAGAAAGTTCGTGCAGTGTTCGTCGAGACCTTTGCCAAGGTTCGCTTGATACTCTGGAGGCAGTTCTCCGTTGGCGTGAGTCGCGGATTTGATCGACCATTCGACCAAAATAGACCAGGCCTGCGACCTTATCGTACGGACTACGCAGACCCAGATTTTTCATGTAAGGGGGGGATTCTTATCATGTTAGGGGTTTTTTAAGAAAGTGACCTAAGAGTGTCAAGACAAAATTCAAGGTGATAGCCACTCGGCCAGAAATAGATTGCAGGTTGCAGTCTAATTCTAGTTCGGCAGACTCGACAGACGTAATGATCGCAATCGGTGAGTGAGATCGATGAAGAGAGGCGTGAATAGGGGAAAGCGACTGAACCATGAGCCGCCGGCCGTGACAGCGAAGCTCGGATGGCGGTACCGCCACATCGGGATTCCCCACACAGAGCCTCGCGCTCAGGAGCATCATGTCGCGCACCTCGGGGTTTATGTCTCCGGTTTTGAGACCAGTCCCTACGGGATCGAGTGGATCCGGTTCGAGCCGCATTGCCACGTGCCCGAGATTGTCAGGATTGTTCCGCACGTCGCCTTTGCCGTCGACGATTTGGACGAAGCCCTAAAAGGTAGGGAGATTTTGATCGCGCCGACCGAGCCATCGGTTGGAGTTCGTGTTGCGTTCATACTTGACGATGGAGCACCGGTTGAGCTGCTACAGTTTTACACGGCCAAGGCGGTCCGCCCAAAGACAAGGCACGCTGCCGAACACACGCGCTGCA
Source organism: uncultured Verrucomicrobiae bacterium (assembly GCA_963791385.1). Classification (GTDB taxonomy): domain Bacteria; phylum Verrucomicrobiota; class Verrucomicrobiia; order Chthoniobacterales; family UBA10450; genus Udaeobacter. The sequence continues at coordinate 4,574 of CAWBSH010000033.1, read as the reverse complement.
TCCGACGACGGCACGCCCGCAAAAGAAATGCGCCGTCGCAGGTGAGCACGAACGTTAGTTAGCTGAAAGATGAACATGCGCTTCATTGCTGCGCCATCGCTGTTGTGCTCGGACTTCTGTTATCACCGCTGGCGATTACACATGGTTGCGGCCTTCGCAGCAGTATTCTTGAGATTCCGATTATCATCATATCTGGTTCAGTGCTGCCTCTTTTCGTGCTGCGCCAACAGGGTGGACGCAGGTCTTGGCAACTCGTCCTGTTAAGTCCGATAGTCGCTCTGGCCATTACCCTCGGATATTTCTCATTTCTCCATTCGAGCTTCTTTCCAGATAGGCTCTTGGATCGGTCGGCGAGAAATTGGAAGACGCATTACAAAGAGGTAGAGCTTTAGCTGACATATAGTTTTTACGGAAATTTTTGGGCACGAGTTGCGCCAGTAGTTGCGTAATTCCGCTTTCTTCGGATTCTTCTTCAGGCGTCCGATGAACAATCCCGAAGGTGCATGGATTTTCCTCTCCCACTCCTCGAAGGACTGGAACGAGGTACGCCAAATCCGAAACTTCCTCGAAGAAAAAGGCCACCGGCCTCTGGTCTTTTTCCTCAAATGTCTCACTGATCACTCCGAGTTGGACGGATTGATCAAGCGGGAAATCGAAGCCCGCACTTGGTTCCTTCTCTGCGACAGCCAGAATGCCCGCGAATCCCCATGGGTCCAGGCCGAGGCCGCATTTATCAAGGAGTTGGAGGGTAAATACCACGAAACAATAGATTTGAAGGAGCCGATCGAAACGCAGCTTGAGCGGATTGAACGCCTGTGCCGGCGCGCAACGGTGTTTGTCTCATGTTCCGCCCAGGATCGTCCAATCGCTAACCGTATGCACGACGCTCTGATTAAGCACGACTACAGCGTATGGCTCGACACAGAGGCGCTTCCAGCGGGAAGCAACTGGATGCAGGAGATTACCAGCGCGATAGACCGGGCAGTTGCGAGGGGTTTCGTGCTTCTGCTCTTGAGTCCGAACTCTGTCCGATCGCAATTCGTCGGCCACGAGATTCAGTACGACGCTGGGCAAGGGAGCTAATGTCATTCCGATAATGATCGACGATCCGGCAGAGACTCGGGACGCCATGTCGAGCACCCTTTTGTTTCCCCTGAGTAGCCTTGCGTATTTCGATTTCTCCAAAGGTGACTTCGACACGAACATGGATCGCCTTATTGCACGGATGAAGAGCCAAGCGATGGACTGATGCCCGGCCAGCCAGTCGCTGCAGCAGACGGCGGCCCGCGATTTCGGTTTCTCGGAGTTCAACGGCTCAGCGCGCGGAACGGATTGCAGGTTGCAGTCTAATCCTAGTGAGGTCACTGAACACCATCTCGGTTACTTAGACTAAGAGCGGCTGGAAAGCGCGATACCTCTCAAACTGTAGGGTCCGAGTTCCAAGCATGATCAATTCGTAGTATCGGGCGTCGCGCCCATACGGTTACCGGCTACGAAGTCAACTTTATCGGAAACCATACGCCAGCGCCCAATGCGTGCGGGCTGCTGGCGATGCCTCCACGCTAACGATGATAAAGTAACTGCCTGTGGTTTTCGGAATGATGTGCGCAGCCGCAAAGTGGCCTTTCGCCCAACTGTCTGGTTGTTCCGCGAGTTCTCCGTCCGAATTATAAATATGAACGGACACCTTTGCATGATCGACTTCTGTTCCCAGCCAGAACCAATATTCATTCCCTTTAAACAATTGTTGCCGCACCGCTTTCCTTTCACCCGAAGCGAGGTCGCCTGCCCAGTAATCCTCGCGCACCTGAAATCCTTGTTTTACATACGGTTCTGCCGCCAGAAGAGCAAATGCCCGCGCGTACACTGTGGTGGGGTCCACCGAGGCGAAAATCGCAGTCGGTAGAACAACTATGGCCGCCAACAGGGAGGTCGTGCAGAGAAGGACCTTTGCGAAAGGGTTCACCCGAAATTTCTCAGTCTTTCTTGATGATGTCGTTGCCGAGCCGCGTAGTGATCTCGTTGACCTTCTTAACTGATTCGGCAGAAATGCGAACATTGCCGATATTGATTAGAGGCTTTACCTCCACCAAGGCGTCCTGAATTTGATGAACGATCGGAAGGTTAAACTCGGACATCGCCTGCAGTCTTGTTTGAAAATAGGTCAGCAGATCCGGCTGATGCAGAAGCTCAGCGCCGTCGTTGGAGAAATGCTGTTTCACCACGGAGGTCAATACTTCCGTGCCCCTAAGCCACCCGCCCAGACTAACGAGCTGCGACAGCTTTTCATCGTGCACTTCGTTCATTGCCTGTTGAACGCTGTTTTGAGTGCGATCCAGTTCCTGCCGCACATTTGCCCAATTGCGCTTGTCTGCCGCATCGATGATCGCCTTGGCGTGTGGCGTGATTGAATTTCCTACGCCGATCCCCTTGGCCAGTGCCAGGACGCGCTGGCCAATATCTTTTACTGCAGGCGCATCCTCCGCTTGCACCGCGATAAAGCCATCGGCAATCACTGTCCCAAGCAAGAGAGCGATACGCGGTCGCTCGGCGAAATTGGGTTCTTCATCGCTGCGGACATGTTCCTTCCAGTTTACCGCACCCAGCTTGTTCAGTGCCCCGAAAAGTTCGTTCGGTAACGGCACCACGACATCTTCTACAGTCGTGGACAATTGGTTAATATTGACGTGCTGCGGAGCCTGCGCACCATGCGCGCACAGGGCAACGCCAAAGACCGCAGCTACCATTGAGTTCAAACGTTTACTAAACAGCACCATTGGGAGCTTTGAATGTTGATTTCGAGTTCGTATTCAGGGATTTGGTAACCGAACCTAAGCAGAACCGCTGCCCTACACAAATCCCGTACCTCTTTCTTGTTTGCGTCGTCGCCGCTGCCTCCTGGGTGTTTTGTTCAGATGACATATAGTTTTTTTACGGAATTTTCTGGGGGCAGGGGATTGTGCCCCGGAATCGCGGTTGACCTGGTGCAGCGTTTTCCGGCAAACTGCCTCTATGGAGACAGAAATTGATTGCAGCTTGCAGTCTAATTTCTAGTTAGACTTATAGAGAACTCTACATGAGACCAGCACTCTTTATAGCTGTCGTCGTCCTTACAGTGGCCCCTATGGGCGTAGCGCAAAAGCAGAGCGCGAGAGGCAGTCATCAAATAAGTGTCGAGGAAGTCATCAGGGAACTCGATAACGAACGTATTCAAGCACAGATTCATGCTGATGCGACGGCCCTTGATCGCATATACGCTGCTGATTTCATAGGCGTAGGGCCAAGTGGCAGAGTGAGAACCAAGCCGCAGGTGATTTCAGATTTCACGTCAGGTGATTTGAAATTTCAATCTATCACTACCGATGACGTTCAAGTGCGCGTCTATGGAAACACGGCTGTGGAGACTGGCCGCTCAACAATGATTGGGCAAGACAAAGGCCAAACTGTTCCCCGTGACACTCGCTTTACCCGGGTGTGGGTAAAGGAGCAAGGGCGCTGGCGGTTGGTTGCCAACCATTACTCGTCCCAGACTACGCGCCAATAATTTCATACGACATATAGTTTTTTACGGAAATTTTCCTGGCACCGGTTTGCCCCAGAATCGCGTTGACGTCCCGCCGTCTTTTCCGACAACTGCCCATATAGCGGCAGAAATAGATGACAATTTGCGGTCTAATTCTAGTTCGGCAAACTAGAGCCACCGGCGATGACATGCCAAGTTCAACAACTCTCGGAGTGCCTGCAGCACTTGGAAACAGTTGGGAACTGGATCTTCTATCAGTGGTGGAGTCGGCGCTGTGACTCCGCTGAAGTAGTGTTTTCCTGGCTGCACACCCACACGCAAAAGGACAAGGTTCCGTATACAGTAGTTGCACTTGTCGAGGGGATTCCTGTGGGTAGTTGCTCCGTCATTCAGAACGACTGTGTGCACCGACCGCAATATTCACCCTGGGTAGCCGCAGTGTTTGTTAAACCGGAGATGCGCCACCGTGGCATCGCTTCGGCCATGCTCCAGGAGGCGGCAGCCATCGCCGAAAGGGCTGACGTGAAAGGCTTGTATATCGATTGCCTCGGCGTAACCGCGCCGGTTTACGAAAAGAACGGCTGGAAGGTCTACGAGCGGGAAGTTGGGGACAAAGACTCGGTCGTTATGCTTCGTCCGATAAAATGATGCTGAGGGACGATAGAAGTTCATCTAACCCGATTTTATATCACATATAGTTTTTACGGAATCTTGTGTGCGCATTTCACGCATCAGAAAATGGTTACAGGCTTTTACGGCTCACGGCGTTCTGCGATTGAATTGCCCGGCGGCGTCAACGACAGTTCCTGCCATGAAAAAGTCGATTATTCTTGTTTCAGCGCTCTCTGTAGTGGTGATGGCGCTGGTTTCTTGCGCGAGCAATTCCGACGTTGATCCTTTCCGAGCTACTGGGCCAACGACGCCCGTCTACCACGAAGCAGCACCAGCGCACGATAACATCGGTGGAACGCCCGACTGAAGGACAAGGAGTCCGGCCTGCCGTTGCGATTGCATTGGGTTGCGTGCTGGCGGTCGTCGTGAATCTGTATAG
>CAWBSH010000032.1:0-154567 GCA_963791385.1 uncultured Verrucomicrobiae bacterium | reverse complement strand
TCGTAGCGAGCTCCGCATTGACCATTTCGCGCACGAGTTGCGCGAAGCTTGCAGTCGGCTTCCAACCGAGTGTTTTGCGAATCTTCTCCGCACACCCGACCAGGCGGACCGGCTCGGTAGGACGATCGAACGAAGGATCATGCTTTACGTATTTCTTCCACGGGAGATCGACGACTGCGAAGGCTGCTTCGACAAATTCACCTACGGAGTGTGTTTCTCCAGTCGCCACTACGTAGTCATCGGCTGCCTCGTGCTGCAGCATTAACCACATTGCCTCGACGTAATCTTGGGCGCGGCCCCAATCTCTTCGGCTCTCCAGGTTCCCAAGGACAAGAACATCATCGTGATTTCGAGCGATCCGTGCGGCCGCACGTGCGATCTTGCGCGTCACGAAATTTTCCCCGCGCCGTGGTGATTCATGATTGTAAAGAATGCCATTGCAAACAAACAGTCCGTACGATTTTCGATAAACTCGTGCCAATTGAGTTGCGAACGCTTTGGCGCAACCATACGGGCTCGTCGGCCGCAGCGGCGTGTCCTCAGTTTGCGGCGAGACGGATGCATCTCCAAAAATTTCCGCACTCGAAGCATGATAAAATTTCAGCGGCGACGGATGTGTGCGCGCGATTTCAAGTAACCGCAGCGTTGCCATGCCTGTCTCCTCGCATGTCGATTCGGGAATTTCGAAACTCAGTCCGACATGGCTTTGTCCGGCCAGGTGATACAATTCTGTCGGGGAAACATCGCTGAGAATTCGACGGAAGGTCGTGCTATCGGAGAGATCGCCATAGTGGAGAAACAACCGTCGACCATAAATTTTTTCATCGCGCCGCAGATGCTCGATGCGCGATCGCAACAGATTGCTCGTGCGCCGCACAATTCCATGCACGGTATAACCTTTCTCCAGGAGCAACTCGGATAAATATGAACCGTCCTGGCCAGTAATTCCGGTAATCAGGGCAACTTTCTTGGATTCTTTCATCTAAGATCGGAACGTATCTTGCGGAGCTTCGTAATCATCAACGGAAGAAACAACTAAGCTTGTTGGCTGTTTGAGAGTCAAACGCACGATTTACGTTGATGGCGCAACGAGACTTTCCATCGATGAACAGCGTATTCTGGCCGTGCAGCGCGGCACCCGCACGCACCGCCTACAGCACTTTACCGCATTACAAATGGCGCTGTATTTGCCGGCGACATCGAATGACCTGAGGCAAGACCCGGAACTGCGCTGATGAGCGGCATATCCACAATTATTACCGCCGCACCCAACTCCTACGATGTTGTACAATTGAATGATGTCGCTGGAGCGCATTCGAATACAGCCATAGCTCGCTGCCGTACCGATTCAGCCGTTCTTCCGGGCGTGCCATGGATGTAAATATCTCCCGAGAATGCATTAGCATTTTGCGCCTCGAGTCCACGCAGCCAGAGAATGCGCGTAACGATTGGGTCGCGGCCAGGAGAATCCGGCGCAACGATCTCACCGGTGCGGCGCCGATCTTTAAATACCGCACCAGACGGCGCATTGTCGCCGATTTTTTCGGCTATCTGCAGTTGCCCAATGGCGTAAAACTGCTGCCGCGCCAATCGCCCAATCCGAACTTCGACGTAGAGACTGGATAAATTGCCAAGACGTTGCCGCGATCAAGAAGCGCCAGTTTTTGTTCCCGCGTGCTGATCGACAATCTGATGCTGTGTATCTGGTGCCGCGCAGGATGCGAGGAAGAAAGCGAGAAGCAGGAAGTAGAGACGGATCGCCGAGCCATTCGATTTTAGCGGCAGGTTTTCGGCGCGCCCAGCGGCCGCGCCTACAGTTCGCATCATTGAGTCTCATTTGCGATTGAACCTGAAAAACTTCTCTGCGGTTTCGGTCGTTGCTTCAGCAATTTCGCTCAGTGAAACGCCTCGTGCCGCTGCGATCACTTCCGCTACGATACGCGTGTGCGCCGGTTCGCAGCGTTTTCCACGAAAAGGCGTCGGCGCCAGGTATGGGCAATCGGTTTCGACCATAAATTTCCAGAGTGGGATTTCTGCCGCGACCTTTCGCACGGCTACGCCGTTTTTGAAAGTAACAATTCCCGTAAACGAAACGAGGTGGTCGAGAGCGAGAACTTCATTTGCCTGATCGAGCGAGCCGCCGAAGCAATGAAAGACGCCGCGCAACTTACCGGTATAAGGGCCCAGGACTTCAAGGATGTCCTCCCACGCGGCGCGTTGATGAATCACGACGTTGAGCCCAAGCTCGACGGCCAGATCGAGTTGTTGCTGAAACAAACTGGCTTGTTTCGATTTGTATGCGCCGTCGCGAATCTGCGCTTCGATTTCTTCTTCGGTCTCGCTTCGCAGAGCAGTCATAACCTGCACCTGCTCTTCTTTCGCCACTTCTTCACTTGGCAAATGATGATAATCCAAGCCAGTCTCGCCAATCGCCACAACACGCGGGCTCTTCGCCAGCTCCCTCAGAGGCGTAATCACGTCGTCTTCCGTTTTCTCAACGTGACTGGGATGAACGCCGATCACCGCGTAAACATACGGGTAGCGTTCCGCGAGCTCGATCGCACGCCGGCTGCTCTGGATTGATGTGCCGATGGTGATGATGCGTTTCACATCGGCCTGCTCGGCACGACGGAGCACATCCTCGAGATCGTTTGCAAAATCGGAAAAATCCAGATGTGCGTGGGTGTCAATTAGCATGGGCTCATTGTAGGCCGTTTGATTCGCTCGCGCCAGCTCGCTGACTCATTCGGGGCTTCCCGTCTATGTCGCTCGGTGTCCGGCGGCTCCATTCTGCGAAACGCCAAATTTCGGTGGCTGAGAGTCCGAAGTGAAGCGACATAAGTTCGCATGCAAAAAATTACTCCATTCTTGTGGTTCGATGATCAGGCCGAGGACGCCGTGAAGTTTTACACGTCGATCTTCAAAGACTCGAAGATCGGCAGAATTTTCCGCTACACGGAAGAAGCGGCTGAAAAGACCGGTCGTCCCGTCGGGTCAGTGCTGACCATCGAATTCGAGATCGAAGGACAGAAGTTTGTCGCCCTCAATGGCGGGCCACTCTTCGAATTCAACGAATCCATTTCGTTTGTTGTGAACTGCGAAACGCAGGAAGAAGTCGATTATTTTTGGAGGAAACTCACTGCGGACGGCGGCGAGGAATCGGCGTGCGGCTGGCTCAAGGACAGATTTGGGTTGTCATGGCAAATCGTCCCGACTGTTTTGATCGACATGTTGCACGTCGAGGATCAAGAAAAATCCGGACGCGTAATGCATGCAATGCTTCAAATGAAGAAGATCGACATCAAAACACTGAAGGAAGCCTACGAACGCTGACTTTCCTGGGCGGCGTCGATCAAATTGGCCGCTAAATACCCGAACTAACACACGCGTTGCAAGTTTCTCTTCCATTCGCGTCATTCGTGTGTTTCGTGAGTGAATTCACATATGAGCAAAGTCCGAGTTTTGGTTGGCACGAGGAAAGGCGCGTTCATCCTCACATCGGATGGTGTGCGCAGACGATGGAAGGTCAGCGGCCCGCATTTCGCTGGCTGGGAAATTTATCACATGAAAGGGTCGCCAATTGATCCCGATAGAATCTACGCATCGCAGACCAGTGGCTGGTTTGGGCAGATCATTCAGCGCTCTGACGACGGCGGCAAATCGTGGAACACACCCGGAAGCACTCCCGATGAATTGCAAAGCTCCGACGGGATGCTGAAAGGCGAGAGCAACAAATTCGTCTATGATAGTTCACCCGAAACAGGCAAACCAATCACGACGCACCAGTGGTACGACGGCACCCAACATCCGTGGGAATTCAAGCGTGTCTGGCATTTGGAACCGTCGCTTCACGATCCTGACCACGTCTACGCGGGCGTGGAAGACGCCGCGATATTCGAATCGAAAGACGGTGGCAAATCGTGGCATGAATTGGCCGGTTTGCGCGGCAGCGATACCGGTCCGAAATGGCAGCCGGGCGCGGGCGGCATGTGTTTGCACACGATCCTTCTCGATCCGAAAGACCCGCAGCGAATTTACATCGCGATCTCGGCGGCCGGATCGTTTCGGACGGACGATGGCGGAAAGACTTGGAAACCGATCAATCGCGGGTTGCACTCGCAATACATTCCAGATCCAAACGCGGAGGTCGGCCATTGCGTCCATCGCATCGCGATGCATTCATCGCGTCCCGACACTTTGTTTATGCAAAAGCACTGGGACGTGATGCGAAGCGATGACGCCGGCGGTTCATGGCATGAGGTCAGCGGTAATCTGCCGAGCGATTTCGGATTCCCGATCGACGTTCACGCGCACGAGCCGGAAACGGTTTACGTCGTCCCGATCAAGAGCGACTCCGAGCATTATCCGCCGAGCGGCAGATTGCGGGTTTATCGGAGCCGAACAGGCGGGAACGAATGGGAAGCGCTTACGAAAGGACTGCCGCAACGCAACTGCTACGTGAATGTATTGCGCGACGCGATGACGGTCGATTCGCTGGAGCCATGCGGCGTTTATTTCGGAACCACCGGCGGACAAGTTTATGGATCCGCTGATGCAGGCGACAGGTGGAAGCCCATCGTCCGCGATTTGCCGGCAGTGCTTTCCGTAGAGGTGCAGACATTACCGTGATACGCGTTGTTCTTCCGCCTCATCTGCGGACGCTCGCGCACGTCGATGGCGAAGTCGAAGTTGAGCCCAACGGAACGGTGACTCAGCGCTCGGTGCTGGACGCTGTTGAATCCAAATATCCGATGCTGCGAGGGACAATACGTGATCATATAACCCAAACTCGCCGGCCTATGGTCCGATTTTTTGCCTGCGGCGAAGATTTATCTCATGAATCGCCTGATGCGCCGCTGCCTCATGCGATTGCAAACGGGGCAGAACCATTCCTAGTCATCGGCGCGATCGCGGGCGGGTAGATAGAGCAGCGCGTTTGCGGTGCGGGCCCGATCTGTTGAGAACTCTGATGCGCTCAGGATGACGCGCCGGGTTGCGCTGGTTCGGGATTTTAAAAATTCCAAACGGACACACGCGCACTTCGATGGTTCGCCACGTTTCCTTCTTCGTAGCTCGCCGCTTAATTTGTCGTATTAGTTTCCGTATCTCCCGATACCTCGTTTACCTATAAATCCGAAAGGGCGCCCGATGATCGGCTGCAGGTTCATCGTTAGCTCAAGGACGACTCACGGGGCCGCGGCTTTAGCGAGAATATATTCGCGCAAGCCGTCTACACCGCGATCTGGTCGAGAACGTTTTGCAGCCTCGGATTGATTCTTCTAATTGTAATAATCCTCGCCTTGACCGGACACCTGTAAACGGGGCGCCTTATCCTGAGACGGCGCTATTTGATTATCCCGTTTTCTCGGTGCCTCCGTATTGTCGATTCTGGCTTAGTTTCCAGATCGTCGCTTCAAGTCTCTGGAGATCGACGGGTTTTGTTAGATGAGCGTCGAAACCAGCCTTCGCGGCGCGATCGACGTCTTCTTGCATCCCAAAACCTGTGAGCGCGATCGCAGGTGTTGAATGTGTCCTTCGCACTTTCTTGATAAGATCGATACCAGTGCCGTCGGGCAATCCAAGGTCGCATAGGATAAGATCGAATTTTCCGCGCTCGATTTTCTCCAAAGCGGTAGCAACGCTCGAGACCGTCTCTGTGTCGTAACCGCGGTTTTCCAACAGCCGAAACAACGCGCGCGCAGTATCTACATGATCCTCAACGAGAAGAAGCTTTATCTTGTCACCTCCCCTGGGGCGCATGCGAGCTGATTCGCTTATTGGCGCGACTGCCTCTGTGGTGGGCAGAGTAACGGTGAAGGTTGACCCACGGCCGAGACCTTCGCTCTTCGCGGTGAGTTTTCCTTCCATGATATGGATGAGTGAATTTGAGATTGCTAGGCCGAGTCCGAGCCCGCCGTAGCGGCGGTGACGCTCAGGGTCCGCTTGCTCAAATGGAACAAAAAGTTTGGAGACTGTTTCCTGCGTCATGCCGATGCCTGTGTCGGCAACGACGATGTAGATATTGTTTTCAGCGTCGTTGAACGTGGTGATGCTTACGTTACCGCCGTTTTCGGTGAACTTGATGGCGTTGCGCAAAATATTCCAAACAACCTGCTGCAATCGCGCGGCATCCGTATGAACGTTGTGTCGAGTGGCACTGAGCTGCAGCGAAGTTTTAAGTTCCTTGTTTTGAAGCTCACTTTGCGAAAGGCCGATCAGGAACTTGATCAGCGCATGCACGTCGATGCTCTCGGCCGAGAGTGAGAGCATGCAGTGGGCAATCCGCGTGAGATCAAGGAGGTCATCGATAATGCGCGCTTCGAGCTCGACGCTGCGGCGCAACATCTGCACATCGGATTGCAGTGACTCTGGAATGTCCTCAGTGGCTTCCCAACGATTGAGCGTGGCGAGCACCGGCGTAAGTGGCGTCCGCAATTCGTGCGACAGCATGGCCAGAAATTGGTCCTTCGCCTTATTTGCGGTCTCCGCCGCCTCCTTCGCTTCGCGCAGTTCGATCTCCGCGCGCTTGTGTTCGGAAAAATCGCGGAAGACAAGCACGACGCCACGAATCGTGCCATCGGCATCGCGGATCGGCGCGCCACTGTCGTCAATCGGAATTTCACTGCCATCCTTGCGAATGAGCAGAGTGTCATTGGCCAGACCAACGATTACACCGTGCTCTATTACTTTCTCGACGGGGTTTTGCACCGGCTGCCGCGTCCGCTCGTTTAAAATATGGAACACTTCCAGTATCCCCCGACCGGTGGCTTCTTCGACCCTCCAGCCGGTTAGTTCTTCCGCCACCCGATTCATGAACGTGATCCGGCCATGTTTATCAGTAACCATCACGCCATCGCCGATGCTTGCGAGAGTCACCCCCAACAAATCCTTTTGCGCTTGTAATTCTAATCCGCGCTTATGCGCATCGCCCAGCGCGGTGTCGCGTTCTTTAAAGGCTTCGGTGATCCGCCGGTAAGCCCAGGCGAGGATGCCCATGTCAAGCAACCCCATGAGAAGAAACACAAGTGAGCGCACCCGGGTGGCCTGAATGGATTTTCTGACATCCTCTTTGAGCGCAGCGGTCTCCTTCGCTTGTAGGCGCGCGATCTCGGCGCGGAGATCGTCCATGATTCTTTTTCCCTCGTCTTTTCTGATTACGGAAGTGGCTGCATCGAATCCACCCGTACGCCGGAGTTCGATGGTCGAATGCAGCTCCGCCATCTTCTGTTGGATCAGTCGCGCGACCTTGTCCGCGTCTTCCGCCGAGAGGTCGATCCGCGGCACGCTTTTGAGCGTTGCTGCATCACGCCGCAAACGTTCGACGGCATCATTGTAGGGTTCCAGGTAACGTTCCTCGCCGGTAATGATGAATCCGCGCTGACCCGTCTCGGCGTCTTTCACTGTCGATACCAGCTGTGCGAGCTGATCGATCACATCGCTCCTGACTTCTTCACGCGCTTGGGCCTTCAGTACCCGGTTGCCGAACCAATATATCACGAGGGTGGACGCAACTATGGTCACCGCCGTAATTGCGAACACAGTCCCAATAACCCGGAGACGAAGAGCCATTCTTTGCGGATTATAGAAAAATCCGGAAGCTCGTGCAATCAATACACCGGAGGGACAGAACGAATCATTTCGTACCTACGGAAGAATGCTTCGCTTCTGGCACAACGTGACTTTGCTTGCCAGCCGTGATTCGGTCAGCTGACTCTCTTGATTGTGATAGTCCTCGCCTTGAAGGAACACCTACGAAGCTGATGCATTCGGCTGACCCGCCCTGCAGCAATTCGGGAGGCCGGTCGTTCGGAGGCCTCGTCCTGAAGCAGGTTAATGATCAGGATGACAGCGGCACGAGGAGTGAGACACGTGCCTGGAACGTGCCATCCGATTCCTGAACATAGATGGGGTTGCCAGCGCTAAAGATCGAATCGTGCAGCGAGCTTTCCGACGACAAACGAGAAGCGGAGAAGGTCGCATCGCGATCCCGCTTACGCATGGCCGAGTTGTTGCAGAAACCTTTCGATATCCGATCAATCTCCCTCACCGGCCTGTTTATCCTGGCAGTCTTCTACACCATCTACTTCATGCGGTCGGTATTGCTGCCGATTATTCTGGCGTTGCTGCTCAGTTATCTGTTGAGGCCGATTGTGCGGGGACTCGCTCAATTGAAGATTCCGCTCGCGGTGGGAGCGGCGTTCGTCCTTATCGGACTGTTTGCAATTATCGGTTACGGAATCTCGGCGCTGGCCGCACCCACGGCGGGTTGGCTCGAGAAAGCACCGGAAGGCTTGACGGAAGTGCAACACAAGCTCCTACCGGTAAAAAGATCCGTAGCGCAAGTGACTCAGGCCACTGCCGAAATCGAGAAGCTGGCTTCAACGAATGCCGAAACAAAAACAGTAGAAGTGAAGCGGCATCCCATTACCGAGATGTTCTTCATGCGCACACCGGAGCTTATAGCCGACGTCGTTCTGTTGTCGATACTCCTCTTTTTCCTGCTTGCCTTCGATCAGGTGTTCATCGCCAAGCTGGTCAAGTTGCTGCCCACGCTCTCCGATAAGAAAACGGCCGTCGCCATCGCGCACGACATCGAGTCGCAGATCTCGCGTTATCTCTTCACCATCACAGCCATTAATTCCTCCCTCGGAGTGGCTGTCGGCACTGCGGTAGGCCTGCTCGGCCTGCACAACCCGGTAATGTGGGGCGTGATGGTCGCGGTGCTCAATTTCGTCCCTTATCTAGGCGCGCTCACAGGTATTATCTGCATGACCATCGGCGCAGTTTTGAGTTTCAACAGCCTTGGGTACGCCTTGATCTTTCCGGCTGTCTATCTCGCTTTTGGCACATTGGAGGGAAGTTTCATCACTCCCTGGGTTATGGGGCGCTCTCTTACTTTGAATCCCGTCATAATCCTTCTCTCGCTCACTTTCTGGGGCTGGATGTGGGGAATCGTCGGCGTCATTTTAGCTGTGCCGATCTTGGCCGCTTTCAAGATTTTCTGCGCGCATATCAAACCGATGGAGCCGCTGGCAGAGTTTCTTAGCTAATATAACAGTAGGGAGAGGTGCGCCCAATCGCGAACACCAATGGCGTCCTTAGCTTTCCCCATCCGTGAGTCGCCTCAGTTCGTGGTTCAACCGGCTCAAGAGCGATCGCAAACTTTCGTTTTGTCGTTGGAGCCTAGTAGTTTCTATATCTCGCTCTGCCATGTCCTTGTTTCAAATTGTCTGGACGCGTTTGCATAAAGTGCTCGCGGACGGTTTGAACAGCGGATGTAATCTTTTTCTGCGTTAACTTTCGGCGAATGCGCAGAACCAAAGGTGTGGACTGGTTCGAATATCCACCGATGGATTGCAGTTATTCGAACCAGCACGCTAGGGAAAGAAGGTAGAATGCGAATCGCACAGGTTGCGCCACTGATCGAGAGTGTGCCTCCGAAACATTACGGAGGGACGGAACGCATCGTTGCTTATCTGACTGAAGAGTTGGTGCACTTAGGCCACAAGGTGACTCTCTTCGCCAGCGGGGACTCAGTCACGAGCGCTGCGTTGGTTCCTGTGTGCCGGCGGTCGTTTCGGCAAAACAAGCGTGCTACCGATTATTTGTCGCGCGAAGTCCTGCTGATGGACCACGTAATGGAACGCGCCGGTGAATTCGACGTGATTCATTTCCACACCGGTTGCCTGCATTACCTCATCTGCCGGCACCTGTCGGTCCCGCACGTCACGACATTGCATGGGCGGCTCGACACTCCGGAGTTGCTACGGCTGTATGAGCGATTTCGGCACATGCCATTAATCTCGATCTCGAATGCGCAGCGCGCACCGTGGCCCTGCGCAAATTGGCAGGCGACGATCTATCACGGACTGCCGCAGGATTTATTTCGGTTTCACCCCGAGCCCGGTGGCTATCTGGCATTCCTGGGACGCGCCTCGCCGGAAAAACGAGTGGATCGCGCCATCGAAATCGCCAAACGCGTGGGGATGCCGCTCAGAATTGCGGCGAAAGTAGATCGCGCTGACAGGCGCTATTTCAAGCGTGAGATCGAGCCGTTTTTGAACGGTCCGCACATCGAATGGCTTGGAGAAATCAGCGACAAGGACAAGGACGCGTTTCTTGGAAATGCCTACGCATTGCTCTTTCCCATTGACTGGCCGGAACCGTTTGGGCTGGTAATGATTGAATCGATGGCCTGCGGGACACCGGTGATCGCGTACGCTGGCGGTTCGGTTGCGGAAGTCATGGAAGACGGCGTCACAGGATTCATCGTAAATGAGATCGAACAGGCGGTTGAAGCCGTTGGTCGTGTTCGTGATCTGAGCCGCGCTCGTTGTCGCGAAGTTTTCGAGAAACGGTTCACAGCCAGCCGGATGGCAGGCGATTACGTCGACGTTTATCAGCGTCTGATTGATAGCGACGTGGAAAAGAGTCGAACCGACCTATCAACGCGCGCCCTCATAAACGCATAGCCGCCGTCATCGATCGGTTTGATTCTCCCGGAAGTTTTCACTCCGACAAAAGTCTGTCCACGATTCAGGCGTCCTTATGTGCAGCCTCGCAATAAGAAAATGAGAAATAAAATCGGAATTGGTATACCCAAAAGCCATAGTAAGATATAGCCGGTGGCGCCTAGCTGCTGCGATATTCTCTTGAGCTTCATAGCCGTGCTTTAAGAAAAACATCGGATTGGGGTAGGCTTTTGCGTGTCTGGTTCAAGCGTAACGCTCACGCGACGGAAAAAGCGCGAAGGGTGTGAAGACCTGTAGGCGCAGGCTTATCCTGATTGCTGGCGAATCGGGTTCCGCTATGGCTCCGGTGGCATAGAATTCACTGGGGGGTGAGTTTCCAAAATATTGAACGGCTTGCCTTCGAGGAAAGGCCATAAGAAAGTCGAACGGAATACAGCCATCGCGTTTAGAGCGCACGATTTCCTTTTCATGAAATCAAGCACAAAGGATAAAATCAAGGGTGCCTTCAAGGAAGCGAAAGGCAAAATGAAAGAAGAGACAGGAAAGGCGACGCGGAATCCAGATTTCCGGGATCGAGGGGCGGCCGAAAAAATGGGTGGCGAAGTGCAGCGCAAAATCGGCGACGTCAAGAAGGTCTTCGAGCAATAATGTGGGGCTTAAGCGAAACCAGCGTGCACCAGAAGGTGAAGAGTGGAAGGTTGCCCAAGAGTGTGACGCGCGACTATTGTTTAGTGAAAAGGATTACTTTGCTCCCCCTCCTGTGCGCCTCGCTGCTCGCGGTCATGCCGGGCTGCAATCGAAACGCGCTCATCGGTTCGAAGTTAACCCTGGCCAATTACAACCAAGTGACCAACGGCATGACGAAGTCGCAGGTGGAACGGATCATGGGCCCACCCACCACCACTGAGACTAAGGATATGTTGGTCTTCAAAAAAACGACCTATCGGTACGAAGAAGGCCAAAAATTTGCGCTTTTTACCTTTAAGAACGATGAGCTCGACAGCAAAGAGGGAAATCTCGCTGTTCCATAGAGCCTGCCAGCCGCTTTTGATGGCGAGGTATGGCAGGGGGATACTGATTTTACCTAGGACGTCATTAACAGCCCAGCGCGAAAAAGAATTGACATTTCTGGTCAAACGCGGATAGCCGCGACTTATGCGCACAATTCTCATCATTATTTTGATTATTTTCTTACTCAGCGCTCTACCGATGTGGCCTTACAGCTCTGGGTGGGGCTATTATCCAAGCGGCGGACTAGGCCTTGTTCTATTGATCGTTCTAATCCTTTGGTTGGTGGGTCGAATCTGAACCCATTGGGGATTCTTTTCCACGACGCTCGATACTCTGCTCCGTTACTTGCAGACTCAAACTTTGATTCTTATCGGGATTGCCGGAAATTTTGGTGTTCTTTCCACAGCAAATGACGCTTACGTGCGCGGCTTTAACTCGTTTGTGCCCTCGGATTGCACGGTGTCCAATACAAAGAGGGAGAATGACTCGGCGCTTCGGTTAATGACGAAATTTGGGAAAGCTGATACGCGTTCGGCTTCTCGAATTGCGTTACGCGCACCGTAAAGGAAGTGGTAAAACATCACCTTCGTTAAACGTGTCCTGGTTCCTATTTGTATTGGGTGCACTGGCTACCTTTAGATTAGCCCACTTGGTTTCTAAAGAACGAGGACCACTCGCGATCTTCGAACGGATTCGAAAGGCCATGCCGGGTGGGCGCGGCTCGGCCAAGGAATGGCTCAGCTGCATCTTTTGCTTTTCGCTTACTTCAAGTGCGCTCGTCTGCGGGATTCTTTGGACAACCGGATTGAAATTAAAGTGGCAGGAATTGTTGCTGTACTGGCTCAGCTTCAGCGCGATCACGCTGATTATTAATCAAGCCTTTCGATTAGATGAATAGAAGACCAGAAAACTTGACGTGGCGGATTCGCTTCCCTTACTGGCTGCGAATTTGGCATCGGAGCCGATGAAAAGTTTAGGTTCGGGGACCGACCTTTACTCGGCCTTTTTCCTATGCTTTTCGATCAACCGTGTCGCCGTCGCTGGGCCCTTGTGGCCTATTGGTTTGAACTTTTTACTGCGCACCTCGTTGTAAGAGACAAAAAAATGCTCAATCTCGCGAATTAACGTCGAATCCATTTTCCGCAGCGATTTTAATGACGAATGCGTACGCGATTCGGCGGCGACTGATATCAGACGATCATTGCGCTCAGTCTTTCCAGCCTCGGTCTGCTCGGCTTCAATTACGGCGAGCAGCCGGGCTTGTACGAGACAGCCAACAAATGCCGGCTCATCCATGAGTACCAATACGTCGAGAGGGTCGCCATCTGCAGCGACCGTGCCAGGAATCGATCCGAAATCGAACGGAAAAACGGCTCCATGAGGCAAAACCGTTTTTAACTTGTAAGCGTTAATCCTAAAATCGAACGCGTATTTATTTCGGCATCCTTTTGGAGTGTCGATCACGACGTTTAGATGCCCAGACTTACGATCAAACGGTTTTAGCTTGCGCAATAGGTTCATATCGACAACCCGTTTTCCATCTGCGTGCCTCCACTGGCCAGATCTATCTGTCCTTGGGGATTGCCAGCGGAGCCTCTGATGTCGAGCGCCATGGGTTGCTTATCTAAATCGCGGCTACAACGCACCGCGCGCTTTCTCGGCTCCAAAAAAATTTTAAAGTCAAAGACGCGCACTTCGATGTTCCGCCGCGTTTCCATCTTAGTAGTCGGTGCAGCTGTACCGTGCCTACAACACTTGCTAACCAAAAACAGAAAGGAAAAAGGGAATTATGAATCTGGAGACATTGAAAGAACTTTATGTGAACGAACTTCGGGATCTGTACAATGCCGAGCACCAGCTGCTCAAAGCATTGCCGAAGATGGCGAAAGGTGCTTCATCCGACGAATTGAAGGAAGCTTTCGAAAAACATCTGGAACAGACCAAGGGTCACGTGCAGAGGCTTGAGCAGGTCTTCGAAGACATCGATGAGAAGCCAAAGGGGAAGACCTGCCAGGCAATGAAAGGCTTGATCGAGGAAGGATCGGAGGTGCTCAAGGCAGATGGCGAAGATTCCGTAATCGACGCCGGCATCATTGTAGCTGCGCAGAAGGTTGAGCATTACGAGATCGCCGGGTACGGCAGCATGCGCATGTTTGCGCAACTCCTGGGCAAGGACAAATCCGCGGAGCTTCTGCAACAAACCCTCGATGAGGAATCCGAAGCAAACGAGCTTCTAAACAAATTGGCCGAAGACATTGTGAACGCTGAGGCGCTCATTGAGCCGGAAATGGCGTCGGCTTCTTCAGGGCGGTAGCCGTTCGCGACCACCACTTGGGATGCATTGCTTGCGGCTCGTGCGCTACACCGCGCAGGCCGCAAGTGATGCGTCAACTACGGAGAATCAGCTTGCAGCATTGTAGCGGGCACGCGCTACCACGCTTGTGGATGGCGATGCGTAAGCTACGGGGCCAGCTGTTCGAGAACGCTTTGCAGCTCTGGAAAATTGACGGGTTTGACCAGATGAAAATCGAATCCGGCTTCTTTGGAGCGCCGGATGTCATCCTCGGTGCCGAAGCCAGTGAGAGCAATTGCCTTGACGTGGCCTTTTGCCCGCGCTTGCGAGGCCACGTCGTAACCACTTCCATCGGGCAAGCCGATGTCGCATAACAAACATGTCGATGTGACCCGAGCCCATGATCTGCATCGCGCTGCGCACATTATCCGCAATTACAACTTCGTGACCGAAATGAGTGAGCAGACGCGACAAGGCGCGTCGGGTGTCTTGGTGATCTTCGACCAGCAGGATGCGAAGCGGTTTGAACGTTTTCCCCGCGGCGCGATCATTTAGACCTCTTTCCCGAGCCCCCTCTGATAATGTGTCCAGTGTCACCTTGAATGTGGCGCCGAAACTTCGGCCGCAGCTCTCGGCCTCGATTTTGCCATCATGAAGGTCAACGAGACGTCTGGAAATCGCCAGGCCGAGCCCAAGCCCGCCGAACTGACGAGTCACCGAACGATCAGCCTGTTCGAATGGCCGGAAGATTGACGCCAACCGCTGCGGTTCGATGCCAATTCCCGTATCGGCAATCTCGAAGTGAAAACGTCCAGCCTTGTCGTTGAACGTGCGGATGGTGATCTCTCCGCCTTGAGCGGTGAATTTCACGGCATTATTGATCAAGTTCCAAAACACTTGCTGAAGCCGGATACAATCAGCCCGGATATGAAACTCTTTTGCTTCAAACTTCGTTGAAAGCTTCAATTTTTTTGCCGCCACGGCGGAGCTTGCGGTTTCGAGTGCGTTGCGAATGACGCTGTGCGCGTCGCAATCTTCCCATTCGAGATGAAGCTTGCCGCGGGCAATTCGGGTGAGATCGAGCAGATCGTCAATTAAGCGGGCCTGCAACTGCACGTTCCGCTTTATGATTTCGACATCTTCCACGAACTGGGGAGGAAGTTTCTTCGCATTGTCTGTCAGGTATGTCGCTGCCGCCAATGCAGGCGTCAGCGGCGTACGCAGTTCATGGCTGAGCGCTGCCAGAAAATCGTCCTTCGCCTTACTCGCCTTTTGTGCTGCAATTTTTTCCGCTTCAAATTCCCGGGTCCGAATCTGGTCGGTGACGTCGCGTGTGACCTTTGAAAACCCGCGAATTTTGCCGGTCTCATCACGAAGCGCAATAATGATAACTTCGGCTTCGAAAGTTGATCCGTCTTTGCGGACGCGCAGGCCCTGATCACGAATGGATCCGCGACGCACAGCTTCGCACAAGTTGTGTTGTGGTTTGCCCGCGGCGACATCATCCGCTGTGTAGAACGAGGCGAAGTTTTTCCCGATGATTTCCTCCGCTGAGTAGCCTTTGATTTTCTGCGCACCTGTGTTCCAGGTAATGATGTTGCCGCTCGGGTCCAGCATGTAAATGGCGTACTCCTCGACGCTATCCACCAAAATGTGGAATTGTTCGGCGCTCTCGTGCAGGGCGGTACCACTGGACCAATTCTTGGGCATCGGCTGAGACGGCAATTGTCGTATACGTTTCGAAGCGTCCCTCTGATGTGGTTCCCTTGCCATTCCGAAATTTTATCGAACAATCGGATCTTTACGCAAGTTACAGTTTGCGCGTAGATCAGCGCGTCTTCGCTTTTTTTGCGCGGGCGCGTGCGGAGTAGTGTCGTTTGCCGGAGATCTTCGCGGCGGGCGTATCTGACAGGGCCAAAGCGCGGGCGAGATCTGCTTCATCTGTGAGATCGAGGCGCAAGGGCGTAATCGATACCCAATCGTGCTCGACGGCCCAGCGGTCGGTACCCTTCGCGGCGCCTTGCAGCGGCGTCACGGTAAACCAGAAAATCGGCCGCCCAGCAGGGTCTTTATCGGGAACAACTTTGCCATCGTAGTGCCGCACAGATTGACGCGTCCAGCGAATGCCTTTGGGCTTTTCCGGCAGATTTACGTTTACAAGAGAAAGCGTTTTAAGCCCCAACAACAAATCGAGCACACGAACGACATACGGTTCGAGCGCGGCGAATTCCGGTTCCCGACTGTCGATCACGTTTGTGCTAAACGCGATGCCACGGGAGCCGAGCAATGCCGCCTGCTTCGCCGCTGCGAGCGTGCCGGAATGCCAGCAGGAGTTCCCCAGGTTCAGTCCGAGATTAATTCCTGAAAGAACGACGTCAACATGTCCCCATCGATGCATGCCAAGCGCAACGCAATCGGCCGGCGTGCCGTTCACGCGATACGCTTCGAAACCGTCGACGTGAATGCGTTTATAGCGCAGCGGTCGCGATGCAGTAATCGCGTGGCCCATCGAGGATTGTTCGACATCAGGCGCCACTATACGCACCTCTCCAAACCGCTTTGCAGCTTTCGCCAGTGACACGATCCCCGGACTGTAAACACCGTCGTCGTTGGAAATCAGAATCCGCATCTTTACTTAAGAAACGCGTGTCAGAGTAGTTGTGGCCGAATAGGTGGTAAAGCCTCTTCAACCAGCAAGGCAATCATGCGAGTCGTGTTGATCCATAATCCTAAAGCCGGAGACCGTAAACACAGCAAGAAACAGTTGATGGCCACCCTGACCAGAACCATGCAGAAAGTCACCGAGGAAGAGCTGGGCTGGGAAATGCTGGAACGCGTTGCAAACTTTTCGCGACTTGCTGGCGCGGACGCCGGTGGACGAATTGGATGTGCACGAGCATCCGCGCGTTTTCTTTCGGGTGGGCGAGAACACATGGCTGGAAGCAAATCGTCCCATATTCGGTTGCTCCGCGGTGAAGCGGGGCGCGTCAAGACTCGGTTGATCA
Organism: uncultured Verrucomicrobiae bacterium; assembly: GCA_963791385.1. Taxonomy (GTDB): domain Bacteria; phylum Verrucomicrobiota; class Verrucomicrobiia; order Chthoniobacterales; family UBA10450; genus Udaeobacter. Next base: position 137,786 of record CAWBSH010000032.1, on the reverse strand, counting down.
AAAAACTTCTCGCGGCGCTTAATGCCGCGCCCGACAGAGTGATGTTTCCAGCCGGCGCAAATCGTTGAGGTTGCTCCGAATATCTCAGCGTGAGCAACCTGAGACGCGCGATGCGATCTGCAAATACGATCTACTCTGAAAGGAGGTGAAACATGTTAGGTTGGGCTGTGGTTTTTCTAATCATCGCACTTGTGGCAGCGGTTTTTGGTTTTGGCGGCATCGCCGCGGCGTCGGTGGGCATCGCAAAAATCCTGTTCTTTATATTTCTGGTGCTGTTCATAATCTCTTTGGTCTTTGGGTGGCGGGGCAGAAGGGTGCCCTGAGCCACGACTGGATCGCTGAGGCAGAGAGTTGCGGAGTTTCGATTTAGAGAAGCGGCGAAGAGCAAGGTGCCGGGCGCGGGAAGCTTTGGGATTGACTAGCTCGCGCATTTTGCTCTTTGCGCAGCTCTTGGTTTCGGGTCGCGAACTTCAGTAAAATTTTGCTCCAGTGAGATCGCGACGTCTTCAAACTCCAACCTGGGCAATCCCTCACGTGAGTCCGCGCCCTTTCGAAAGAAATAGCGGACGTTTTCGCATACTGGTTCGCCTTGAGCGGCATTGCGTCCAGCGATCCACCTCTGTTCATCTTGGGTAGGATTAGGTGAGGGAGTTTTGGCGTGGCCAAATTGCCATTCGGTGCGTAATTGGCTTCGAATGGATCGGATCGTAGGAATCGAAACCGAATACGGCTGTCTTCTAAGCGAAGACGAGCCGCACGCGAACTCCGAGCTCTGGCCGGCGAAGGTAAAAAATCATCTCTTCCGCAAGGCCGACGCTGGCACGATCGATTTGCATTACCGCGATTACGAGGAACCGCCGGGCAACGGCGGATTTCTGCTTAACGGCGGGCGACTCTACCTGGACATGGGCCATATCGAGTACGCGTCGCCCGAGTGTTTGCATCTGCACGATCTGGTAACCTACGAGCTCGCCGGAGACGACCTGCTGCAATCGGCGCTGATCGCTCTCGGCGCAGGCGACCGTGTCGCGTTCATCAAGAACAATGTAGACCATCACACCGGGGCCACGTTTGGCTGCCACGAGAATTATCTGATGAGACGCGAGGCGCAGTTCACGCCGCCAATTCTTGGAACGCTGCTGACCTTTTTAGCGACGCGGCAAATCTTTACCGGCGCGGGCCGCGTCGGCCAGTCGAACCCGCTGGCGTTCGATTTCGAGCCGCCACAGCCGGAGGGCCAGGTGAATTTTCAGCTGTGCCAGCGCGCCGATCACATCGTCAACGACATTTATCAATGGGTGCAATTCAATCGCGCCATTATCAACGCGCGCGACGAGCCGCTGGCTGATTACCGGAAATATCGCCGACTCCATTTGCTCATCGGCGACTCGAACATGAGCCCGTATGCCACCGCGCTAAAGATCGGAACAACGGCGTGCGTTTTGTCGTTGTTGGAGGAAGGCCGTTTGCCGCGAAACCTTGTCCTGGCCGACGCCGTGCAGAGCACGCGCGACATCTCACGCGATCCAACTGAACAATGGATAGTTCGGCTTGAGAACGGAATCACTGCCAGCGCGCTCGATGTGCAATGGGAATTTCATCACCTCGCGCAGAAGCATCTGCGACATAGAAGCGCGGAAACCAACTGGCTCTTGGAAAACTGGGGATTCGTGCTCGAAGCAATCCCGCACAACCGGCGCGCACTGATCGGTGGCGTTGACTGGATCACCAAGAAATGGTTGCTGGAAATGTTTGTCGAAACGGAAGGACTAAGCTGGGACGATCCCTGGCTGCAAAGCATCGATCTGGAATACCACAACATTGATCCGCGCCGAGGATTGTTCTTCAGCGTGACACCGGGCAAACGAATTGCGGAATGGAACAACAGTGTCCGCCGTCCGAGCGCGACCCATGTCCCTCCCGCGAACACCCGCGCATCTGGTCGTGCACGCGCCGTTAGCTTTTTCCAGAACTGCAACTTCCCGTACGTGATCAACTGGGATTCAATCGCGTGCGACAGCCGCGACTTCCTCGTCATGGGCAACCCATTCGATACCTATGATGACGAAGTAGCCCGGTTTCTCGAAAAACCGCGCACAACCACTGGCACGACGGAGCAATAGATAATCATAGTTAGGCTAAATTCTGGCAACGATGAGAAACATGCCCAACGCGTGCGGCCCACAGCAGCGCGATGTGTTATGCAGCGGGACGACGATGTTCCTTTTCTGGTGTCTTCCGTCCCTTGCGTTCGCACTGGGCTTCTTTGTATCGCCTGGCTTGAAAACGGTTTTATGGACGCTGTCACTCGGGTTCATGGGCACAGTATGTTTGCTAAATGCCTCCCGGTGCGGTCGCATTCACTGTTACTTCACCGGCCCGTTTTTCATTGCCGGTGCTGTCACTTCTCTGCGATATGTTATTGGGCTGCTACCGTTTGGGCCGCCCGGGTGGAAATGGATTGGTGACATAACGATTATTGGCGCAATCGTGCTCTGTTGCATTCCCGAACTTGTTCTTGGCCAGTATCGGCGAAATGGACCAGGTGTGGGCTAACCAATCGAGGCGTCGAGCCCGATCTGTTTTGAATCCTTCGGTAATTGAAAGGCCTTTGTTAGATGCAAGGCTTTGCGCGATGCTTTACCGCAAACAGACTCTGACTGTGTTGCTGGCGCTGATTGCTGTTTCGTTTTTTGGGAGCCTTGGCACGGCTGCGTGGATGTTTCCCCACAATTATGACTGGCGCTACCGGGTGATTTCCAACTTGCTGTCGCCGCGGGACAATCCCGACCACTATTGGTTGCCAGCTTGCGGAATTATTTTGGCTGCGCTGTTGATGCTGCCGTTTGTTGCATACCTATATCGGAGCTTAACGACGGTCTCGCTGCACGCTGCGCGTCTGAGTGCCAGTGCTTTCATAGCCGGGATCATCGCACTGATTTGTGCCTGCCTTGTTGTGCCGCAGCACGTTCACGAGGTCTTGGGAATCCGGCGCCTGCATGAATTTATTGCTCGTTCCGCCGCCGGATTCATCGCCATCGGCATGTTAGCCGCCTCTCGGTGCGCCTGGACAGGATATAGGAAAAACCTTCTGGATGAACGCTTGTTCTGGAGTTGGTCTTTAGTAACGCTGCTGCCTCTGACTGGGATTTTCCTTGGCGAATCTCTGTTGCTTCTCACGCGATTGAAACCGGAATGGGCGACGCCGATCCGAAATGCGCTGCGGCATTCTGTGTTCTGGCACCTTGGTTTTTGGGAATGGTCCGGCTCAGCAGCCGTGTTCGTGTTTCTTTGCGCAGCGGTGTTTTTAGCGCCATCGCGAACATCGACGCCCGCTTTTTCGCGGCTGAAGCAGGAATCCCGTAGCAAGCACACAATAAAACCTCTTGTGTAGTTCTAGATCACTGAGTTACGTTTGGCGCGTACCCCCAGAGCCGTGCCGCAAAACATCGACAGCATTCTTGACGCTGCGGAGCAGCAGCAGGCGAGTGACGTTTTCCTTCAGGAGAACGAAATACCGCGGCTTAAGGTCAATGAACAAATCGTTGTGTTCGGCGAGGAGCCCATGTCGCTCGCGCAAATGACCGCCTTCTGGCAGACCTGTGGCGCGAACGTGCAGGGCGACGGCGATATGGATCGCGACAGCGGCTTCATCTCGCGCACGCATACGCGCTACCGCGTAAACCTGCACCGCACCATGGGCCGCCTCGGTGCAGTCCTGCGACGTATCAAGACCAGCATGCCTGGCTTGAAAGCGCTGGGAGCGCCCGAGTGGCTCCTCACCCGATGGGGTGCTCGCGCGCACGGCCTGATTCTTCTGACGGGACCAACCGGCTCAGGGAAATCCACCACCATCGCGTCCCTCCTTCAATGGATGAACGAGAACCTGGTGCGGCATATCGTGACAATCGAGGATCCGGTCGAGTATCAGTTCACCAGCAATCGCTGTCATTTCACGCAGCGACAGGTTGGACGTGACACGGGCACTTTTGCGACCGGCTTGCGGAGCGCGCTTCGTCAGGCACCGGATGTCATCTTTGTTGGCGAGATCCGGGATTACGAGACGGCGTTGACGGCCCTCCAAGCTTCGGAAACCGGACACCTCGTTCTTTCGACTCTGCATTCGGAGAAGGTTGCGGACACGATGGAGCGCTATTTGAATCTTTTCCCAGCCGACGACGCGAAGCATGGCACGAACCTTCTGGCAAACCAACTTTCTGGCGTCCTGTGCCAGAAGCTGGTTGAATCTGCTGATGGAGGTTTGCATTTGCTGGTGGAACACGTCGAAAATGCGGGTGCCATGCGCGACTGGATCGCGAGACGCGAGTTGCAGAACATTGATCAGTATATCGCCCGCGGATCGGACCCTGCCGCCGTTTCATTTCTGCAATCGACGATCAAAGCTCTTCAGGCCAAGATCATCACGGAAGCGACCGCACTGGCTTCGGTCAGCAATGAAGCCGAACTGCGTCGCGCCATGAGGGGAATCGGCTAGACGAGTTACTCCGCAGTGTTTGAATTGTATGCACAAACATGACTTGATCGATTTCCTGGTGCTCGCCACCCAACAGGGAGCTTCCGATCTTCATTTGACACCGGGGGCGCCACCGATGATGCGGGTCGCCGGTGTCATCCAGCCGCTGACGGAAGAGGGGCTGTCCGCGGAGGATACAAGAAGACTGGTGGTCGAAACCTTAAAGGAGGGACAACGGGCGAAGCTGGAAAATGATTGGCAGCTTGACTTCGCGTTGCAGGTCGATGGTGTCGGGCGGTTTCGCGGAAATGCGTGCTATGTATCAGGTGCGATTGAGGCCAATTTTCGACGTATCGCTTCTGAGATCGGCGATTTAAAATCGTTGGGACATTCTCCTGTGGTGGATCGCTGGTGTGACGAGCGAGCAGGTCTGATACTGGTGACTGGCTCGAGCGGTTCGGGCAAGAGCACAACCCTGGCGAGTATGGCCCAGACAATGGCGAGACGGCGTTCTCTTAACATCATCAGTATCGAGGACCCGATCGAATTTGTTTATTCGCAGGGGCGAAGCCTGGTGAACCAGCGGGAGGTTGGTTCCGATGCGCGCGACTTCGCGTCAGCGCTCAAGAACGCGTTGAGACAGGATGCGGACGTCATCCTGGTGGGCGAGTTGCGGGACATGGAGACGATCCAAACTGCGATTACGGCGGCGGAAACGGGGCACCTTGTAATTGGAACCATGCACACGAACGATGCGCCAACGGCCGTTGGGCGATTTCTTGATGCCTTTCCAAAGGAGCGCCAACAGTTCGTCGGTTCCCAACTTGCGTGGTCGCTTTTGGGAGTACTATGCCAGTATCTCTTGCCACGCAGCGATCAGTCAGGCCTGGTTTTGGCCACGGAATTGATGACCGTGAACTCGGGAATCGAGGCGTGTATCCGGGACCGGCGGCTTTCCCAGATACCGGGATTGATTCAAATCGGAGGTGCGGAGGGCATGCATACCGTGGATGATAGTCTCATCGAGTTGCTTTTGGCTGACCGCATCAGTCTCATGGACGCTATGGCTCACGCGAGGGATCCTAATTTCGTGAAAGAGGAGTTCCAGAAAGCTTTGAAGACCCAGAGAAAAGGGTGGTTTGCGGGAATTTTCAGCAAATGAAACGCCGGCCTGATCGAGGTCGAACTTAGTCGAACGCGGAAAGCCTTCCAGGCGATTAGTACTCCGGTGCCCAAGCAATAAAAATGTTTATTTCGCTAACGCTCGGTGTCGTGAGCGATGGCTGATCTTGTTTGATCTTGATTGCGCGGGTCGCGGCAATATGACACATTGGACACATGAAACGTGTTACTATCCGTGAATTGCACATGAACACAGGCAGGGTTGTCCGCGCATCGGCTAACGGAAACATTCTTATTACTGAACGCGGACAGCCGGTCGCAGTGCTTAAGAGTGCAAATGCCGCCGATCTGGTCGGCAAACCGTTTCCCAAACGTGATCTCCGCCGGATGCCGAAGGTTCCTGGTGATTCGGCTGACTACATCTCACAGGAGCGCGATGCGCGGTGATCTACCTGGATGCCAGTTACATTGTAAAGTGTTACCTGCGCGAAGCAGGGTCTGCCGAGGTATTGGGGCTTGTCCAAAGGAGCGCCGGACGGAGCAGTGCGCTGCACGGCCGTGCGGAGTTTTATTCGGCCGTTCACCGTCGTCTCCGCGAGAATCACTTATCAAAAGGGGAAGCGGCAGCTGTGTGGCAGCAGTTTGAAAGCGATGAGCGTTCCGGCCTTTGGCACTGGCTGGCAATGACCGAAAGTGTTGCCCGACGTGCATGCAATACATTTGAGAAACTGGACGCCACGGTATTTCTCCGTGCGAGCGACGCGCTTCATCTCGCTTGCGCCGCGGAGAATCAATTCTCGGAAGTTTACAGCGGAGACCGAATATTCCTGCAAGCCGCGCGGCATTTTGGGCTGAAAGGCATAAGCGTGTATTGAAGCCTCACGGGTTCGGAAGTTTTCCGCGCAGAACAGTGAGCGAATACGGGGGCAATTCGTAAAATGATGATGCTCCTCGCGTGAAGCGCGCTGGCGGGAGGCTTCGAGTCGGGTGACCGTTTGAGCCGTTGGCGTGCCATGCGTATTGCTGCCGTGAAAATTGGATTACCTCAATCTGGCCGACAAAACTCACCGGTTGCTTTGCGCCCGGAATGTTGAACTCGACGTTGAGTCGCGCGACCTGGTTGGGACTTTTATTGATTGCAAGCAACGACCATCGTTGATCCGGTCGGTGCACGGCATACACAGTGACGGCGGGTAGTGACTTCGGCTTGGTGGGGCGCGTCACTTTGTGCGCGCCGTCTTTCGTTCTGTTGATGGTTACAGGAAAAATCTCGTGCGGTTCGGTTACGGGTTGCATCCATTCTTTAGTGATGAGCTGAGCGGCGTAGTAGGCGGACAAACGATCTACCTCGTCGTTTTTCGGGTTCAACTGAAGCATCATGAGATTGCCCCAGGAACACTTCAGTTCGTCCTGGAGATAGTTCGGCTCATAGCCATACAGGTATGGTTTGGCGCCGCCGAGCGTCAGAAATGCGCCAACCGTGTCGGCGTTGAAAAGGGCGCCTTCGATGTCGACTTCGGGCCCCCCGGCAAAAACTGAATAACCGTATTCGCTCATCAACCACGGGATGTCCGAAGGCACGCCATCAGCGTGCAAGCTGGTGAGCATGTCATTCAAACGTTTTGGAATCTGTAACAGTTGCGGCGCCGCATCGGTGCAGATGTTGTCGAACGGATAAAACTCGAAGGAAAGAAAATCGAACGGAACTTTTGCGCTTCGAACGTATTTTAGGAAGCGATTCATCCAGGAACGATTACCGGATGCATCCGCCCACGTGAGCAGTTCGTCCTCAAAGTTTTGCAGGCTTGGTCCTCCGAGTTTTAAGCGCGGATTAAGGGAAATGAGCCGGCGCGCGACTCCGGTGTAGAGCGCGGCGTAATCTTCTGGAGTTGCCCATTGTCCATCAGGTTCTTCGCCCAGCTCGATTCCTTCCAGACTATAATTTCGCCGCAGTAAATAATTGATTTCCGCGGCAGCATTGTCTGGCGTGTCGTACAACACACCTACCGGCACCAGCACAGGCAAGTTGTTGGTGAGGTTGCTGCGCAAAATAAAATCCAGGCCGGGCTGCTCAGTGCTGGGATCAAGATCTTCAGCCCGATGCCACGGATCGGTGGACGAGACGTAAACGATTGTCTGCCGATGACGATCGGGTGCGTGACGGACATGATCGTGAAAGCCACCGCGCTTACTTGCCGCGCCGGAGCGACGCGAAGGCGGGTCGATGTTGCCGAGCTCGATCTCTCGAATCGCGAAGCCTAACGAGTCGCGAATGTCATTCGAGGCTTGCGCGCTCGTGTGCGAACTATTACTCATTACGATTCGCACGAACTGAACCGAGCGCGGGCGTTCAGCGAGGGGAATCAGTTCATCACCGCCTTGCGCATTCTCGATGTTTCCATGTGCGAATGGTTGCCAAACGTCGTCATCATCTGGCTGCAAGTGCATCGGATCGTCTCCCGGCCAGTATTCCACTTTGTATTGCTTCGCGTACGGCGTTGCCCAGCGAATGCGAATAGCGTTGACAGGCTTGTGTCCGCCGAGATCTATGATTACCCACTGGGGATGAGCATCGTCCGGTTCACCACTGAAACGTGAATCCAGATACGGATTACTTTTCCAAAACGATTCCTTGTCGCCGTCGGCAATCCGAGAGTACCCGTCATCGTTTGCCTGATCGATCGTGTTTCCGCGCCGTGGCAAACCATAGCCGTAAGAAACATTGATCGGGTCGCCGAGCGAATCGTCCGAGGTCCAGTATCCGCATTTGTGAACTGGATCGCTCCACGTGCCGCGCGGGTTCCAATGCCAGACTTCGCACCCAAGTTCGGTCCGCAGTCGATAAGTCAACGGACCCAATCCGGCTGACAACATTTCCGTGATGTTTTTGTCCGTGAACATCCGGGCGCATTCGCCTTTCTCGTGCCCGTCCACGCCCGCGCCCAATGCCTGAGTTGGCACGCAACGGTTTACGGGATGATCGGCGGAGACAATGGCAGAAACTGCGAACGGTTTCTGGGTGCCGTGTGTTTGTGTCGCGAAGGCGACTTGGAGAGCGACCGACACGACTGCGGCAGTTCGAGGGTACTTTCGCTGCAGAGAGTCCGCGAACCGCACGTTCGTCACGGCGTGGTATGTAAATGCGGATCGCGAGGAATCAAAGCCACGCGAACGCATCACTCGATGTGTGGGCCCCGCGCGGCGCCGGCCGGATGCCGTAGCGCGGCGTTCTTAGCGGTTGCCGGGGAAATGAATTACATGCGCTATGCGCGAGCGTTCTCGCGCCGCCTTTAGTTGCTATCGCTGCGTCTTATCCAGTTGCCTTTGCACCTGCTTTTTTTCGCTGCGAACGTCGCTGAGGTGACTCTGAAGACGCGCCAGCTGCGATGCCAGCGGGTTCGGATGATGGCGCACAGACTTACCTTCCCGGTACGCTGGTCCAGGTTGCTTCGCCTGACCGATCTGGAGAAGCAAATCGTCTTCCTGCTTCTGAAGCTCGGCGTAGCGGGTCTGCAAAGCCTGTGTATGATTTGCGGCGACCTGTTGTTCGGCCAGAACCGCGTTGGTTTTTGCGTCCGCGTCCGCTCGTTGACGCCTAGTCTCTTCCTGCTGCTTTTGGTATGTCGCGTAATTTGCGGCCTGCTCGGCAGAATATGAGGCAGCCTTTTCCGAGTCATAATGAAAGCGTTCCTGAACTTCCTTCGGCAGTTCGGCAAAGTAAACCTTTGTGACTCCGGACCTTGTTTTGACCACAATGCCATCGGGCTCAACCCGCGTGATCGTCGCGTCTTTGTATTGCTTACCGTTGACGGTTGTGAAGTCCTCGGAAAAACCGAGTGATGCGAAAGACAAGATGAGGGCGGTGAAAAGTTTTCTGTTCACTCGTTGCCGATGTTACCCGCGTTTTTGTTCTCATATCCGGGAGTGTCGGGTCAAGGAGAATTCCCTGGCGAAGTCCACGACCGGGTCACCTCTCTCTTCGTAAGGGAGAGGCGGGCTCATTCATTCTTTCCGTTTTGGTTGCCCGTCACCGTCAGATTAGTCCAGTGCGAATTGAGCAAAGCGAACAATCTCCGGTCTAATTCGCCTGGAGATGACCGGTCTGGAATTAATCCGAGATTCTTCGACTTCGCTCAGAATGACACCGAGATATGGTTTCTAGTGCAGTTCTCGACAACAGTCGGTTTCCAGCGAACGTCCAAGTTCGAATGCGCGCCAGCGCAGTTTTGAAACTAGCTATCGTACTCGGTGGATTGAGTCTCGCGCTTACGGCATGCCGCGAACATGCTGCCGTGGCGCAAGCCGACCCTAACGGCCCGGTCGAAGTCGTGATTCCGGATCACGGCGCTTACACGGGCGCGTTTATGGATTTCGGGGATGCTGAGGACGATGTGACGCTTGAAACCATCGAGGATTTCGAGGAGATGGTGGGAAAACATCAGGCCATCATTGCGTCATCGAGCTACTGGGGAGAACAAAATTTTCCGGTGGACAATCTGAATGTCATCTGGCGGCACGGCTCGCTGCCGCTGGTTTTTTGGTCGCCGTGGGACAAGCCTTACGAAGAAGATCATGGTCCGGACAAGTTCAGTTTAACTGAGATTCTCGCGGGTAAATGGGACGCATACATCGACAAGTGGGGTGACGCGGCCCGGGATTTCGGGCATCCAATCATCGTCGTGTTTGGCGTCGAAATGAACGGAACATGGTTTCCGTGGTCTGGCGCTTACTACGGCGGCGCTCAATGGGAGCCGGAGCACAATAACTGGAAAGGCCCCGAAACATTTCGCCGCGCTTATCGGTACGTTGTGGATCGCGTCCGTGCGCGCGGCGCGTCGAACATCAAATGGATGTTTCACACCAACAATTATCCGTATCCGTACGAAACCTGGAACGGCGCACCCGCCTATTATCCCGGATCCGACTACGTCGACTGGCTCGGCTTGAGCGTTTACGGGCAGCAATACAAGGACGAACCGAACCCGGACATTCCATCGTTGGTTGACTGGCCGTATCAGGAAATGAGCCGTCTCGATCCACATAAGCCCATCATGATTGCGGAGTGGGCGACGGGCGAGTTCCCGCTTACCACCGCCCCACCCAGCGCTATCCGCAAACCGGCGTGGATCAAGCAAGGCTTGGAGCTTTTTCGCACCCGATATCCGCGGATCAAAGCGGCGCTTTACTGGCATGAGCGCTGGCAAAACGCCGACGGCTCTTACAGCAATCTCCGCGTGAACTCTTCTGTGGAATCGCTGGGAGCGTACCGCCAGGGAATGGCGCATCCAGACTGGCTCGGCGATCTGATCCTGCGCGCAATTCCAAAAAAGTGACGTGGCAGGGTGCGACCGCCGCGGGGGACTCGGCGAGGCCGCAAATTTTCTTTGGTGCGGCAGACAAAATCTGCACTTGGCGGCGTCTTGAAAATAAAGACCGTGAAAAGGTCATGGAGCCCATTGCCAGCCATGAGAATTGGAAGAACTGCTTTTCTGAAGTTGCGCCCGGATTACTTCTGTTTGCCCGTCAATGGGTGCACTCAGCGGCCGACGCGGAAGACGTTGTGCAGGAAGCGTTCGTCAAGTTCTGGCGGCGCAATCACAACATTGATAATCGCGCGCTGCTCTACTCTGCCGTTCGTTCCATCGCGCTCGATTTTGTCCGCCGCGATACGCGCCGCGCGCGACGCGAGACGACTGCTTTTAGCGAAGCTGAGCCGGCAATTGAGCCGCACTTTGAATTGGAAGATGACACGCAATCGGCGCTGGCGGCGGCCGTGGATTCTTTGCCGTGCGACCAGCGGGAGGTGTTGGTATTGAAAATCTGGAATGATCTTACGTTTAGCGAAATTGCCGGCACACTCGGAATTTCTCAAAACACCGCAGCTTCACGGTACCGTTATGCTTTGAGCAATTTAAAAAAGAGCCTACAACCCCAATGAACGATTTTTCCGAGCTTGAGAATGAACTCAGAAAACTGCGACCAGCACAGCCGTCGCCGGTTCTCTTTCAGCGGGTTGGGGAAGCTCTAGAAAATTACGTGGCAGGCGCTTCGCCTGCCGGGCAACCGCAACGGTTGCTTTACAATTGGTGGTCGTTAGGCTTCGGCCTCGCCGCTGCTGCAATTCTGGTTGTTTTCGCAGTCACCAGTTTCCAATCGACGCACGAGCGACGAGAAGGAATCGCGGCGAGTTCGGCTCCGCAACCCGAAACAAGAACGCTCGCGCGGGGAATAGAGCAATCCACGTCGCCCGGCAGATTCGTTTCTGCCGGTGGCGCGCACGTCGTATACAATACGCGCGACGAAGGGCTGCAATTTGCTAATGGTTCTGAGCGACCCGTACGGCGCGTGCGGTACCAGACCGAACAAACCTGGCGGTGGCGTAACCCGGAGACGGGGGCATCGCTTCGCGTCTCGTATCCCAGCGAGGAAATCGTGCTGATCCCAGTTTCAGGTCAATGATTTAACAAAAACCAAAATTATGAAAATGAAATCCGTATTCGTAATCACAGTCACCGCGTTGCTGCCGCTGGCCGCACTCGCACAAACACCGCCTGCACCGCCGCAGCCGCCACAGCTGCCTCGTCCGCCGCATCCGCCGGGAATGCCAGGTCATCACGAGAAAGCGCCGAAGGTTCCGATCACATACCTTGGTGTCGAGACATCGCAGGTTCCGACTGTTCTCAGTGATCAGCTTGGCCTGGCGAAAGGCTTGGGGTTAGTTGTCGATTACGTGGAGCCGAACAGCCCAGCCGCGTCGGCCGGCGTTCAACAGAACGACATTTTGAAGATGCTGAACGACCAGATTCTGATTGAGCCGAGTCAATTGCGAAAGCTTCTTCAGACTTTTTCCGAAGGCGCGGACGTGACGCTTACCATCTTGCGGAAGGGACAGGAACAAAAGCTGACTGCCAAACTTGCCAAAAAGGAAGTCCCGCAGCGGCACAATCTCTTTCCCGGGGGCAACCACGACTGGCATTGGGATTTCGATGAGACAGGCGATCTCGGCGAGCAAATGCAGGATTTGAAAGAACAACTCAAAGAGCAACTCGGCGATGCGAAACGCGGCATTATCCGTGGAGCGGTTGTGCAGGCTCACGAAGCGGCCAAGCGCGCGCGCGACGATGCCCGTCGGGCAGCGGACGAGCTTCGCATCTTTTTTGAAGACAACGGCGCGCTGAAAGCCAGCAGGATCGATCTTGGCAAGGCGCAAATCGTCTTCTCCGATGAGAAAGGCGAGCTGAAATTGGAAAACGTGGACGGAAAGAAATTGCTAACCGCCAAGGATCCCCAGGGAAAACTGCTCTTCAGTGGCCCGGTCGAAACAAAGGAAGACCTCGATAAGATGCCCGCTGACGTGCGTGAGCGATACGAGAAGTTACGGCAAACCGAATTGCGAACAGTCGCGCCGCGATCTGAGGATAACAGCAATGACGCCGATACCGAGAACGCGGACGACGATGGCGATGATGATGAAGAGATTCCCGATTCATCGTCGCAGCAGATTTCATTTCAATCATCCCCCGGCGGAATGGTTCCAAATTCAATCTCATTTTGACGGCAGAGGAGGAACTCCGCCGAGCATCTTAACCCGGCTTAGCCAGCCGCTCGGCGGAGTTTTCTTTTTTGCGTGTTGCATAATCGCGGCGTCTGACACAGACGCCCTACAATGAAATGCGCTGAGGACAGCGCGTGCTGCGGCCAAAAAAATTACATTCGCCATTTTTCTTGCTGCAAGAAATTCCTGTGGATATAACCGACGCGCGTAATGGCACGGGTGTTGTTGCTCATCGGGATCATCGCGTTTATATCTCCGCTGTTTGGTCAGACGTCGTCGCCTTCCGCTTCACCATCGCTTGAGCAACGCATCGCTGATCTTGAAGCGTACGTAAACAATTCAGCCCGCGGCAGCGATAGCTCAGCAATTGCTTCGAACATTACCGGGTCGGGTCCAGGTTACAACGCATGGATGATGACATGCGCTGCGCTGGTGCTTTCATGACGTTACCGGGCTTGGCGCTCTTTTACGGCGGCCTTGTCCGCGCAAAAAATGTCCTTTCTATTCTGGTGCAATGCCTCGGCATCGCTGGGCTGGTCACGATTCTTTGGTGGGCAGTTGGTTATTCGCTCGTGTTTTCGCGCGGGTCGCCTTTCATCGGAGGATTGAAGTTTGCGTTTCCGAACGGGGTCGATGCGCGACCGAACTCTGGGTATTCGTTCTGGGTTTCGCAGAATGTTTTCGCCATGTATCAGCTGATGTTCGCCATCATCACACCGGTTTTGATCATCGGTGCCGTGGCTGAGCGGATGAAATTTGCGGCCGTGCTTGTTTTCGTCGCTGTGTGGATGTTCGCCGTTTATTTTCCAATCGCGCACATCGAGCGGCAAGGCCTCGATATCAATCAACACGGCGAAGAGGGTTATATCACATCGTGAACCAAGACCGAGAGCGTCTGCACTTGCTGGCGATCTTTCATTACGTAGTTGCAGCGCTGGCTGCGTTGCTGTCGTTTTTCCCGCTGTTCTATTCGCTCATCGGCTGGTTTCTGCTTTACGTTGCGCAACATCCAGGGACAAATAATCAGGAACCGCCGCCCGTGTTCCTTGGCTGGATCTTTATTGCAGTGGGCGCAGTTTTCTTCATTGCAGGCCTCACGATGGCGATTTGCATTCTGATCGCCGCCCAATGCCTCTCCCGTCGCAAAGGCTACTCCTTTGCGCTCGTGATGGCGTGCATCGAATGTCTTTTTGTTCCGTTCGGAACAATTCTCGGAATCTTCACAATCGTTGCGCTATCGCGTGAATCAGTGAGGGCATTGTTCTCCGGACATGCAACGCGTAGGTTGCCATGCGCCGAACTGCGGTTTGGAGTTGCGAAGGAGCAAGCGATCCAGATACGTTACTGATTTGCGCGCAGCGTACGCTTCCCGCGCCTGCAACGCGCGCCGTCCCTTAACGAGCCGGTTGACCGCTGACAGCTCAATTTCCAGTGCCTGGGATTGCCCATGCTCTGAGCTTGACGCTGCAATTCTTCCGCGTTCGCTCTTTTGCACGTTCAAGGCACCCGGCTGAGACGCGCCGTCGGGAACTTCGACCCAGCGACCGCCCATATGGCTTCCCGTTGCCGCCGGGACCCAGACCATATGCTTTCCTTTCTTTTCCGCTGCATTTACTTGCGCGGCCGGCAACGGTCTCAGATCAAAATTGAGTAGTGTCGCCTGGTCAGACTTCGTTTTTGTATTCATGATAGAGCCCTTGACCGCGCCGTTCACTAGCAATGAGACACGGTAAACGCCCGGTTGCAGACCCTGTGAAATGTAGCGACCCTTTGCATCCGTTTTTGCCGTATTGAAGAGTTGCTTGCCATCTCGCGACTCGATCCGAACATCGGCGTTTTTGATCGGTTGCCCTTTTGCGTCCTTCACGATCCCCTGAATACTTGCTGGTCCAGCCCAGGCGCTCGCGACACAGAGAAACAACCCCATTAACCCAATCTGCAATGATTTAACAAACATAGATGAATAAAGCATAATGATTCACTGATTCTTACAGGAAATGGCGGGCGAAGTTCCCAAATAATTTGCTTTGAGCACTTCCAATTGGGCAGCGCGCTCGCCGGCTGCTGATTGCGCCGCGTCACGGAGATGCTCTTGAGACAGCCCGAAAGTTCGCGATGGCGAGCACCATCGGTCCGAACCGGGCCGGCATTTCCACGCCAGGGTGCGCTCCCCAGATTAGAACCGCTTCTTCAATGCTACCTCCCAAGTACGACCGTTGATGTTGGTCGTCGCTTCGTCGCAGCCGTTTTCAAAATTATCACTCACGAGTGGAGTATGTCTGAACGTTGGAATCGAACTGCGCGTTTCCCTCGTCGTCGACTTCGACCCAATTGCCGCCGAGATGGCTCCCGGTACGATTTGGCACCCATACCATGTGCTTTCTGCGCTTTGCAACGTTACCTGCTTGCGAGGTTGGTTTGAAATCGAAATTCAGTTGAGTCGGTTGATTCATCTTGGCGTGCGTGTTCATGATCGATGCCTTGACCGCACCATTCACAAGCAAGGTTACCCGGTAAACGCCCGGTTCCAGCCCCTGTGAAATATAGCGGCCTTTTGCATCGGTCTTAACTGTGCTGAGCACCTGTTTGCCGTCTCGCGATTCGATCCGAACGTCTGCGCCTTTAATCGGTTCGCCTCTTGCAGCTTTAACAAACCCCTGAATGGACGCTGACCCCTCCGGTGTAATCTTGTTCGTTGGCACATCGGCTTCCAATTCGCGATAATGTACACTGGTAGTCGATCCGGTCCGTGGGGGCGCAGCGGCCACGGAATTCTCGATGTGGCGCGACGTTCTCTCTGTAGTGGATCCCGTCTCTCGAGGCGCCGCGCTTACGCGAGTGTCCGTATGGCGCTGGTCGAAATCTTCCGGAGATGTGTGATCCGGAACTGTGGATGGATTAAATGGATTCTGTAGCGGCACGCTAATGCCGATACTGTCTGTTCCTGTAGGATGCGTCACATCGGTGAAAAGTCGCTGTAGATAAGGGTTGTATACTCCATTCCCGGCTTGTTCCTGGGTGGAAGACCCAACGGCGAGCTTGATCTTGAGCGCCTCAACGATGGACCGGGCGATTTCGTCTTGGAGTGCAAACGCACCCTCCACCTCGCGGTCATAAGTTTCCGTCCAAAGGCGAAAACCGCTGCGGCTATCGATCAATTCAGCCGTGACGCGAACGCGGTTAGCTTCGCGTTGCAAACTTCCTTCAAGCACGTTGCCGACATTTAACTTTTCGCCAACATCCCTCGCGCTCGCGTCGCCGTGGAAGGAGAACGATGAGGTTCGGCCGACCACGCGCAAACCGTCGACCTTTGCAAGCGTGTGAAGAATTTCTTCGCTGATTCCGTCGCCAAGATATTGCTGGTCCTTGGTCGTGCTCAGATTCACGAACGGCAGAACGGCGATACTTTTTTCCGGTGGATTGAAGGGCGGCGCTCGAAAAATTTCGCCACGAAACAACCAAACCGCAGCTGCGCCTAGCAGAACACCGGCAACGCCTGCTCCAACCAGTTTCGGGTTACGACGCGACCAGCGCCAGATCCGCGCCGGAGTTGAAACCGGACGAGCAATGATCGGACGCCTATCGAGCCAGAGTTCCAGATCAGCTGCGAGATCGCCAGCGGACTGGTAGCGCGTTTTTGCGTTACGTTCGAGACAGCGTGCGCAAATCGTCTCCAAATCCCGACTGAGCGATGGTACCAGCGAGCGTAGTTTCGGCGCCTGCGTTTCGGACGCTTTGCGAATCACAGAAACCGGATTGGAACCAAGGAATGGTGGACGTCCGGCGAGCAAGTTGAACAGAACTGCACCGAGACTGTAAACATCGGCAGCTGGCGTGACATCGCCGGGTGCGCCATCGGCTTGTTCAGGAGCGATAAAACCCGCGGTTCCCAACGTAGTCAGCGACCTTGTCAGATCGCTGCTCCCGTCCAGCAGTTTTGCCAGGCCAAAATCGCTGACAAGTGGCTCGCCTCGGTCGTTGAGCAGAATGTTTCCCGGTTTGATATCGCGATGCAGCACTCCGCGGCTGTGAGCGTATTCGACAGCACGCGCGACCTTTGCCATCAGTTGCACACACTTCCGCGGATCATCGCGGAAAGATGCAACGTTCTCGTGCAAACTTCCCTTCTCCGCGAACTTCATGCTGAAAAACGGCAGGCCGTCTTCGCTTTCGTTTACTTCATAAATCGGAAGGATATTCGGGTGATCCAGACTGGCCACCGCCTGTGCTTCTCGTCGGAAACGTTCAAGCGCTCCGTGTGAATCAGCGCGATAGCTAAGAACGCGCTTTACCGCGACAATGCGGCGGGAATGTCGTTGCCTGGCGCGATAGATCACGCCCATGCCGCCGCAACCGATCTGCTCGAGAATTTCGTAATTTCCCAGGAACCAGGACTTTTGCGGCGCGTCCACCTCGGCCAGGACGCTTTCATAAAACGCCTCAGATATCTCGTCACCGTCTTCCACTCCCCCGCGCAGGAGACAACTCACGCAAACTCCGGTATCGAGTCGCATGGTTGCTCCACATTTCCCGCATTTTGCGCGCTCTTTCTTAGCGATTTGAAGCGGATGGGAGCGTGGATCTGAACTTGTCATTGCAATTACTCAGTTCCTGTTGCGAGTGACGCGCACAGGTAACGGATTTCGTCGTCCACGTCGGCGGGGTTTTCCACCGTTTGGGCAACTTCGGCGCGCAGCAGGCTGCGGTAGCGCTGCCGCATGATGTGCAGTTGTTTTTTCACGGCGGTTTCTGCCATTCCAAGTTCCCCGGATAATTTGGCGTATGACACTTCGTCGCGTTCTTCGGTAAGATATCGGCTTAGTGCTTGGAAAAGCCAGAGCTTGCCTTTGCTTTCGCATTCTTCGCGCAGCCGTTGAAGCGCGTGTTCCACTACAGTCGTCGCCCAACTAAGATCGAAGATGCGCTCCGGTGGCAATGAGTCGAGCGCTTGCGCCGGAAGCAATAATTCCGATGGCGCTTCGGCCATCCAATCGTCCCAGGAAACAAAATCCACATCGCCGCCGCGTTTGCGGGCGTTTTTTTTGACAGCGGCATTAATGAGAAAATTTTGGAGCGATCTCAGCAAGAGCGAACGAAATCGGCCGCGATTACGATCGGCTTGTTGTAGCCAATTATCCTTTAGAATTGTCACAAAAAAATCCTGGGTGAGGTCCTGCGCATCCTCAATTGAAAAGCCGCGTGCGCGGATGAAGGAAAACATGGGTCTCCAATAAGTCCGGCAAAGCTCTGCGAGCGCATCGCGAGCTTTTTGCTCTTCACTCCCCAGGTTGGCGGCCGAAAGAATTAGACTCCAGCGGGTAGTTACAAACTCACGCGGTTCGCCTGCACGCTCGTGGCCGTTCTTCCCGTTCACGAATGAACATTGTGATTCTCTCTTATGCATACAAGCACAAAATGCCAGCTACACAGTGTACCTACGGCATTCGCTCGCAGTTGCGCATCGAATGAAAACCTGCCGGCGGAGGGGCTCGAACCCACACGGCCTTGCGGCCACTGGATTTTGAGTCCAGCGCGTCTGCCAATTCCGCCACGCCGGCAAATAATTGTACAGTATGACTTATCTAAGAATGCGTTTCGAAGCCAAAAAATTCACGCGCAAATTTTTGCTTGTGTGACAGTAGCAGTCTTATACGATCCACGCGAATCGATGCCTGCGGACTATCAGGCCTCCAAACGGACTGGCCGGGACCGCTCGTTTAGTAACCTCTCGCGTCGACAACCAAAGCGGAGATTACCTATGAATACATCGGTCGTGGCAGCAATCTGCAGAATGCTGGGGCGGCTATTGATCGCCCGGTTCTTGTTGTTGTTCTCATTTCTTCCTGTGGGCCTCCTGGCGGCACCGCCGTTGGGATCGGGCGAAGCACTTAAAAACGCCTGGGACATCGCTGTGATTGATCAGGTACTGGCCACGGTAAAACCGGGCCAGAAGATGGTCCCATTCGGCGATGTCGGAATAAAACCCGACGTACTAAGAGCGTTCCGCCAGAAATTGGTCGAGGAACAGGGGGGTAGCAACGAGGGTCCTTCACCCAGTGCGGATACGCCACCAGGAACGGCATTCAAGTGGCCCGCCGGAGTTGTCCCCTACCGATTTGATCCAACACAGGTTTCAAACGGCACCATCACCGCAGCCAAAATGCAGCAGTTTCGTGACGCCGTCGCGGAATGGGCCGAATCTGCAAACGTACATTTCAATGAGTTTACTGGAGCTACACCGCCGAATTTCGTGACAGTCCAGGAAAATGCCAGTCTCGGCGGCGGATTTTCCTCGTCTGTGGGCATGGCCGGAGGCGAGCAATTCGTTCAATTCGGACCTGACGCCTGGAATCGCGGCACCGTCTGCCATGAGGTGGGCCACGCGATTGGTTATTATCACGAACAGTCGCGTGATGATCGCGACACTTACGTTGTCATTCTCACACAGAACATAATCCCTGGCGACGAGCCGAATTTCGCGAAAATACCGGGCGGATCTGTGGCGGAAGGTGCGTATGACTTTTATTCGGTCATGCATTACGCGCGAAACGCGCTTTCGATCGATCCCGACCATTTGGATACGATCGAGCCGCAGCCTGCTTACAGCCAGTTTCTTGATATCATGGGTCAGGTTTATTACCGCACGCTAAGCAAGCTCGATCGGGCAGGAATGGCGCTGGTGTATGGCAATCCATCGCCACTTCCAAGCGCGGTTGTGACCAACACCAACGACAGCGGATCGGGAAGCTTGCGCGCTGCGCTCTATTACGCCTTCGACAAGTCGACTGACATCCCGCCGGTGCCGACGACTGTCGTGTTCAACATTCCGACGAGTGATCCTGGTTTTGCGAACAACGTTTTCACTATTAAACCGACTTATCTGCTCGTCGCGCCCGGACCCGGCACAACGATCGACGGCTCCACCCAAACCGCATTCACCGGCAACACGAACCCAAGCGGTCCCGAAGTGGTTCTCGATGGTTCGCAGATCGCGGTGCAGAATCTTTTCGCACCGGGACTCGACCTGCGCGAGGCAAATTGCAAGGTGAAGAATCTCGTGATCGGCAACTTTAATACACAGGGCATATTGATCGAGGGAACGGGCGCTACGCACAACACCCTGAGTGGTTGTTACATCGGAACGGACCCGACCGGGACGGTCGCAATGCCCAATACCTTCCCAGGCATCGAAATTGTTGGTGGGGCGAACGGAAATATCATTGGTGGAACGACGGCGGCCGCTCGCAACGTGATCTCAGGCAACGCGCACATCGGCGTCTCGATTCACGACAGCGGCACCAGCACCAACGTGGTGGAAGGCAACTATATCGGACTCAATGCTAGCGGCACCGCCGCGCTTCCGAACACCTACGCCGGCGTGGAAATCTTCGGTAGCGCTAGCAATAACACGATTGGTAGCAGCACGGCGGCCGGTGGCCGTAACATCATCTCCGGCAATTCCGCACAAGGCATTGCCATCACAGACGCGGGCTCGAATTCTAATAAAGTACCCGGGAACGTTATCGGCCTCAATCCCACCGGAACTGTGGCTATCGGCAATCAATTTGAGGGCATCGCCATATTTGGAAGTGCGAGCTCGAACACTATTGGTGGTACCAGCGCTACCTCGCCCAACATCATCGGTGGGAACGTCGGCTCGGGCATCAGCATCAGCGGCGTCGGCACCAAGATGAATAAGGTTCAACAGAATCTCATCGGCACAAATCTTAACGGTACCGCGGCCTTTCCTAACAACGCCGGAGTTAACATTTTCGGCGGCGCGACCAGCAACACCATTGGTGGCACGACTGCGTCGGCGGGCAATGTGATCTCGGGTAACAATTACCAGGGCGTCGCTATTTCTGGCACCGGCACCAAGTCGAACACCGTGGCTGGAAACTTCATCGGAATAAATAATGCCGGCACTGCTGCTTTGCCGAATACGGCCGCCGGCGTCTCGATTTTCCTCGGCGCACAATCCAATATCATCGGTGGTACAACCGCAGCTTCGCGTAACGTTATTTCGGGCAACCTGAATCAAGGCATCACCCTTAGCGACAGCGGCACCAAGCTGAACCAAATTTTCTCCAACTACATCGGTCTGAATGCCACGGGTACCGCCGCCATCCCGAACTCGTGGAGCGGCGTCTCGATTTTCCTCGGCGCACAATCCAATATCATCGGTGCTGCCGGTTCGGGTAACGTTATTTCGGGCAACCTGAATCAGGGCATCACCCTCAGCGACAGCGGCACCAAGCTGAACCAAGTTTTATCCAACTACATCGGTCTGAATCCCTCGGGTACCGCCGCCATCCCGAACTCGTGGAGCGGCGTCGATATTTTCACCGGAGCCGCTTCAAATGTCATCGGAGACGTTGGCAAGGGAAACGTGGTCTCTGGCAATTTGAATTACGGAATCGCGATTAGCGGCACGGGAACTTCGATGAATACTGTGAAAGGCAACCTTATCGGCCTGAACGCCGCGGCCACAACTGGGATCGGAAATGCCTTTTCGGGCATGATCCTTTTCAACGGCGCAAAGAGTAACACGATTGGTAACTCTGCGCCGGGGGCGGGAAACATGATCGCCTTTAATGGAACCAGCACTGCAGGATTCTTCTCCGGCATCGATGTTTTCGATAGCACGACTACCGGCAACGACTTCAACGCCAACTCGATCTTTTCTAACAACCACTTGGGCATCAATCTCGTCGGCGGCAGCGAAAATGGGTTCGGTGTTACGGCCAACGATCCCGGAGATTCCGACAACGGCCCGAACAAGCTCCAGAATTACCCTCTCCTTACTTCTGCTAATAGCCAAGTCGTAATCCAGGGCAGTCTTAACAGCGTGCCCAGCAAACCTTACCGCATCGATTTCTTCTCAAGTCCTGCTGCCGATCCTTCCGGTTTCGGCGAGGGCCAGACATGGATCGGGGCGGTGAATGTCACGACCGACGCCACCGGCAACGCGACATTCAATCAGGACTTTCCCGGCTCGCTCACGGTAGGCTCAGTTGTTACGGCGACAGCGACCGGCACAGGCACCGGCGGTTCTGGTACGTCGGAGTTCTCCGCTGCAATCACCGTAGTCCCGTAGCGAACCATCCCTTTCTGGTAGGGCTTACATGGTTTTTGAGTCCAGCGCGTCTGCCAATTCCGCCGCGCCGACGAGAAGAAGCCTGAAGTTACGAGATCAAAAACGAAGCTGAAGCGCTTCCGATGTGTTGAATCGTGATGCGTATCAAGAAAATCCGATCGCCCGACTAGATGTCATCGCCGAGACTCGAACTCGATTCTAGTTACCAACGTCCAAGTTCCAACATTTTGGTTCAGTAGGTAATCTGAGATCAATTTCTTCCGCCAAAAGATTTGCCTGGAAAATTCCAGTTGCCACGCTTGCACAATAACGCGCAGTTTCCGCGCTTACTTCTTCGCCAACAGCAACGGGCATTTTTGAATCTAAATCATAAACAATAAAGGTTTTCATTTTCAAATTCCTTTCTATTAAACTTTCGTTGTCTTGGCCTGCTCCGATTTCCACTCATGTACAGCGGAAAATCCGGCACGAGGTTATGAGAAAAAATGCAGAAGCGCGCGGAACAACCGGAGGTTTTTCAGTCCAAGCTCGCGGACCAGCAGAATCAAATTGAAGCGCTCATTGCAGGCCTACAAAAAGTGAGTGCAGAACTAGCGGTGGGCAGAACTGCACCGCAACCAGTCCTGAACGAAGAGTAAACCAGCAAAGCCAGTTGGAGTTGGGCTGCGTCTCAACTATGGATTCTCACGGGCGGACGATCCTCATTCCGGACGTACATCGCGGCCACAGAAAACCTTTCATCGACCGCCGGATAAGTCGGGAAGAGCGATTCCAGAACGAACCCTGAAGAGGAAGGCCAGGCCGAATTATTGCACTGGCGTAAGAAGAAAGGCGTGCGTCTGCCCGTGGATCGTGCCGTAGCCTGCGATTTGGCCGACATCGTTAATCCCATTGGCTTGGCCCAGGACCCACCCGGTGTTTGGCGGAATAAGCCTGTTCAAGTCCTGCATTCTGCCGCCATTAACGGAAACGAAAGCGTGATATTCGTTGCGGCGAGTGGTCGCGAAGCCCACTACGATGCCGCTGTTGTTGATCGCCAGGCCCCAGGAACTCGATCCGCCGAGCGAGCCCAGGTCTACCATTTGCCCGCCGCTGAGGCGGAACGCGTGGGCGGCACGGTTGCCCCTAGTGTAAGCCTGGCCGGCGATCTGGTTCTGGTCGTTGATCGCATACGCGATGCTCCAACTGCCGCCGAGCGTGCCGAGAGGAGTCATGGTGCCGTTCTGGTAGATAAAACCGAGAAAGTCGCCCGAGGAGTTATACGAATAACCTACGATGACCCCGAGATTATTGATGCCGTAGGCGTTGCTCGTGTCGCCGCCGAGCGTTCCGAGGTCGGCCATCTGTCCGTTGCTGTAGAGGAACGCGTGGTCCTGGCCGCCGAGATGCGCCGAATTGCCGACGACCTGGCCGGCATCATTCAAGGCGTAGGCGACACTGTAATCGGCGCCAAGCGTGCCGATGTCGATCATTTGGCCGCCGGTGTAGATGAAGGCGCGATACGAACCAGTCGCAAGAGTAGAGTAACCGGCGATCTGCCCGGAGGTATTGATCCCGCGGGGTTGGCCATATTCGCCACCGAGTGTACCGATATTGGTCAACTGACCATTACTGTAAAGAAAACCCGGGTCGCTCATCTGACTCGACGGCGCGCTGGATTCTCCCGCTACCTGGCCGCTGCTATTGATGCAGTAGGCGACGCTGTAACTTCCACGAGTGTTTGTGCCAAGCGTGCCGAGATCTGTAATCGTGTAGGTCTGGGCAAACACTGGCGTTGTGAGCAAGGTGAATGCGGCGAGCTTCACGAGCTGCCGGACATAACCTTCGCGGTTGATAAACAAACTGGTTTTCATCGGTGTTTCATCTCAGAAGTATGCGCGCGATGCGTTTGTCGCTTGAAGTCACATCGTGAACGTGCGGCAAAGGTATCGGCAACATGGCGAACTGCTCCTTCCGTACAAAAAACATTCGTGTGAGGGCATGCGCTCTCAACTAAGGATTAGTAACGGTTTTGTCACTTTTCGCAGCTGTCGTGTTGCTGATGCGTCAAACGCTTTAGACTGCATCGAAAGGCTGTAAACCCCGTGGCGGACCGAAAATTTCGCGGAGGATGATTGCTTCTCGGAGGCCAGATTTCGATCCAAGCAAGGCGGCAACGTCTGTTTTGAAATCTGGCGCTTTGGCGATTGGCAGAGCGGCGGCTGTGTCAGCTCCGACGGACGGTTTGGCAATAGTGGACTGCTCAAGCTCAGGCGCTAATGCTCCTTCATGAACCTCGAAAGCCGGTGCAACGGAAGCCGGTACCACCGGCCTAACAAATTCTGCATGTCTTGGCTGTTCAGGCGGAGGAATTTCTCGCTGACTGATATCGCGTTTGGTTTGTTGTTGCCGAGGTAATCGCCACGCGCGTGGGATTACGGCGGGCGGTTGAACGGGAGCCACGGGTCGAGGCGGAATATCAGTGCGATGCGCAACCGGTGCTGGCGGGGTTGACGTTGGGGGCTGTCCTAACGCTTCGAGAAATTTGCGAATCCGATCTGCGTCTGATTCTGCCGGCGCGCGTTGGACCTGTGGCGGTCTGGGTGGTGTCGGTGGTGTCGATGTTTTGTCGGATTGGTCTTTGCCTGCTTTGGTCACCGCTTTCGATAGCAGCTGAAACAAAGCCGCCGCAGCGATTAACAGAAAGAAAAGCAGATTATCAAGGCTGACGGCAATCATGGCGACACCGGCGTTAAATCCTTACCTGGTTAAATCGTTACAACGTTAAAACGGTTAAGCGCCTCGCCGATCACGCATCACGTCTCACGGATCCCGCATCGCGTATCACGTAACATCCGTGCGCGGTTTGTCTCCGCCGGCAATGGATTCGCGCATGGAGGTGTCGGCCTGCACATTCTTCATCCGGTAATAATCCATGATACCAAGATGCCCGGCGCGAAATGCCTCGGCCATTGCCTGTGGAACGAGTGCCTCCGCTTCGACCACTTTGGCGCGCATCTCCTGGGTTTTGGCGCGCATCTCCTGCTCGACCGCAACCGCTGCGGCTCTGCGCACCTCGGCTTTTGCTTGTGCGACGCGCTTGTCCGCCTCGGCCTGTTCGGTCTGCAATTTCGCGCCGATGTTATCGCCAACATCCACGTCCGCGATGTCGATGGAAAGAATTTCGAACGCGGTGTTGCTGTCGAGACCTTTGGCGAGCACCGTCTTGGAAATGCGATCCGGGTTTTCCAGCACTTCCTTGTAGGAATGTGCCGAACCGATTGCGCTCACGATGCCTTCGCCGACGCGCGCAATGATCGTCTCTTCAGTCGCGCCGCCGACGAATCGGTCGAGATGCGACCGGACGGTAACACGCGCCTTCACTTTGACCCCGATGCCATCCTGCGCCACACCGTCGATGGTTGTCCGACCCATCGTTGGGTTAGGTGCATCAATCACCTTGGGATTGATGCTCGTGCGTACTGCTTCCAGAACAGTTTTGCCAGTCCCTTTGGTAGCAAGATCGATGGCGCACGCCCGATTGAAATCGAGCGAAATGCCAGCTTTGTCAGCGGCGATTAAAGCGAGCACGACATGGCTCACGTCGCCACCCGCCAGATAATGCGCTTCAAGGGGGTCACTGTGAACATCAATACCGGCTTTCACCGCGGTGATCCGGTTGTCCACGATTAATCCGACCGGGACTTTGCGCAGCCGCATCCCGACCATTTTGCCGAGGCTCACCGGAGCATTTGCGATTCGCGCCCGGAGCCAGAGACCGAAAAAATTAAAAAGAACAATCGCGAGCACGAATGCGAACAGCGCCAGCACCGCGATCCCGATCAGATAAAGCGATTCCATGTTGCAGCGGAGAGAGTACCTGAACAGAAACGGCGCGAAAAGCCTAATTGCTGCAGGCGGACCGCGTACGCCTCAACGCGTTCGGTTCGCCCCGCGTCAACGCTTGAACAAACGGGTGATTTTCAGAGAAATCGTGCTCGGGGCGGGACTTGAACCCGCAAGCCTTTCGGCATACGCCCCTCAAACGTACGTGTCTGCCAGTTCCACCACCCGAGCGTTCGAGAGTGAGAAACTTTCCGCAAAGGGGAGCAACTGGCAAGTATCGTTTGTATTCTCCTTACTCATGCTCATGCTCGTAATCGTAATCGAAATCACGTCGACAGATTCAAGCAGACACGCTTCGTATGAATCGGTTTGATTCACGGTTAAGCTCTTTCAGGACGAGCAAGAGTAAGAGCATGAGCACGAGTAAGAGTAATGAGAGCGATTGGATCAAAATCGATCTGCACATTCACACTCTGGATGATCCTAAGGACGCCGTGGATTTTTCGGCGCATCAATTATTGGAGCGGGCGCGCTCGCTTGGATTCCGCGTTCTCGCGATCACGCTACACGACGCAGTGTTTGATCGGAAGGAAGTGTTCGCTGATGCGGCGGAACTGGGCATTCTACTGATTCCCGCGGCTGAAGTGCGTTTGCTGGGCGCAGATGTGATCGTGCTGAATGTGACGCCCGAAGAAATCGTGGAGCTGAAAAATTTCGATGATCTGCGACGGCTTCGGTCGCGCCGCGGCGATTCTATTTACACGATCGCGCCGCACCCGTTCTATGTTTTTGGAGGCTCAATCGGATCGCGGCTTATGGCGGAAATCGATTGTTTCGATGCGATCGAGTATTGCCATTTCCACATTGGGCCGGTGAATCCAAATCGCCGTGCAAAAAGAGTGGCAGCGCGGTTTGGCAAACCTTTAATCGCCACTTCCGACGCGCATCGCCTGCATGCCTTCGGCCGGCATTACACGAGTATGCCGATGCCACCTGCGCTTACGATCGAGAAGGTGTTTACAGGATTGCGCAGCGGGCCCTTGCGACTGACGAGTCCTCCATCGAGTTTCGCCGATTTTGCCAGCGCGATCTATTTTGTTTTCCTCGCGCACCCATTTCGGGTCCGCCGGAAGCTCGCTGGGATGCAAAAACGTCTTTACTAGCGGAACGAACGTGGTGCCCTCAATGCGAAGGCGACTGCTGCGCAAGATCGTAAATTGAGCCCCAGTCGCCGGACGCTACGAGGAACGCCGTCGCTTCCCATGGGCGGCTGCTTGATTGGTAATTGGTTCGTTCGTCTTGGCCCCAAAAAATATAACGCACACCCAGGGCTTTTGCGGTGTCGCGCCAGTTTGCCGTTCCGTTCATCAAGGACGTCAACTGATCATTGGTCTTTCCGTAATCGAATCCTTCAGTCCACAAATGGCCAGGGTAACCCAAGACAACCTTGCGGCCTTGCAGCAACACTGGATGGTTATACGTCGGGTATGTGGCGAATCGGGCCTCCACGGGTAAAGGCCTAAGTGCGGTGCCGATGTGATCGAGTCTGGCCCGTTCGATCAATCCAAAGCCGGGATGTCCCGCGGACAACCCACCGAGTAACGTGATAAATCCCGAACCGAAGAGCAACAGACATGTGGCCGCCCGTTCTGGGAACGCCCAGCGCCCAATGATGTCGCTCCACAAAAACGGCAGAATCATAAAGTAACCCCACACCATGAGCTTCAGGTTGTCCCAATCCCAAGGCGCGGTTTGGACGAAATAGCCGAAAGCAAAAATCACGACTGCCGTCAGCACGAAAGCGATATCCGCCGGAGGTTTGTCGCCCCAACGCCATTTGCCTTTCCAAATACGCCAGCCGCATAAGGCAACAAGCGCCAATACCAGAGGCACCCACAGGCCGAAGTTGGGTAGCCAAAATTGAAAAAATGGCGCGATGACGCCATTCCAGGTTTTTTGCAACAGCAAACCAAATGTAGTGGAGGATCCAAAATCCTTCGGCCCGAGTCGAAAATAAGGCGCTCCCAAATCGGTCGAATCCTGTGCCCATCCCGGGTGCCATTTGAGCACCGATGCTGCGTGAAATTGATCGGTCGTCAGCCAAACAAAAAACGTTGCTGGGATAAACGCCGCGATCAGCATGGTGGCGGCGTGTCTGCGAATCGGTGCGCCACGGAAAATGTCGGGCCACATCTTCGGATGCGAAATCAGGCGACCGACGCCACCGATTCCTTCGCTGCGAGCGATGTTGGCGATGAATTTGAGTTCGCTTGCGCGTTCGAAAAACAACCCAACGATCAACACGATTGTCAGCGCGATGAACGTGTGCAGGTGAAACAATGGCATTGATGCGTAAATTGAAAGCGCAACCCAGAAGGGAAGGGGACCGAGCGAACAAGGAGCGGCGGCCTCCAATCCTCCCTCCTCTGGCGACGCGCCTGGCGGTTCGGAGACCGCCGCTTGTTGGTTGAAGAATTTCTCGCGCCAGTGCCAGAGCAGCACCAAGCCTGCCGGGATCGCGTAAAGCCAGCCCCGCTGCGTAACCAGCATGGACAGGGCAATACTCTTCCACGCAATCGGCTTGTGGGCGATATCTGCCGCAGTGCCCTGATAATCCAAAAATTTGAAGGTCCTTAAAAATTGGAAGCCGGCTATACCGCCGTTGAACAAGAACCCCGCAACGGCGAACGTGCCGCCCCAGCGGTAAAAGCCATAAAAGATTGCAAGCGAAGCGAGTAACCCGACCCAGACCAACCCCGTTAGCAAATCGACGTGAACGAGCGACAGCAGCGCGTTGAAAAGATCGATCCCCGCCGGGTACCTCAGTTTGCTAAAGGCGAAGATCGGATTGTCGGGCCAAATTGGGACGCCATTAGCAAAATTTTTAATAAACGTCAGATGCAGTGAGAGATCGCCGAGATTATTCGGGGATTGAATCTTTAGATCGCTGCCATCAATGTAAAGCAGCCAGCAGAACGATCGCACAGCGAACATCGCAAAGCAGACAGCGACTGCCCAGAACCACACACGGCGATAGCGCATCAGCGCTGACGGAATACCCGCATTTTGGGGTTCTTCCGGTTCAGAAACTTTTCGGGGCTTTTGTTCTACTGCCGGGGGATCCGCCGCTTTCTTTTGAACCGCGCTGTCTCGAGTCCCAAGAAAAGCGGCAATTGCAAATGCAGCGCCGCATACCAGGGCGACAGCTGCGCTCAGCGTGGTTAACCCTCTTCCGGCCAGTCCCAGAAGAAGTCCGCAGACCACCGACAAATTGACGAACGTGACCCCAGCCGTGACCCACTTCATTGAGCTTTAGCGGGTGCCGGAGTAGGGGCCGGTTTCTGAGCGCTCCCGACAAACTCCGGTTTTCTACCGGGGAACAAGTCCTTAAAGACGTTTGCGCTGAAGAAGATCTTCGACGGCTCCTGATAATTGCGCAGCGTCATCATGTCAGTGTAGTAGGTGCCTTTCAGTTTCGATTCGACGTCTTTGATTTTATCCTGCTGCACGAGGAGAAAATCGCCATCGAGATTCGCCGGCATATTTCCCCCTTCGTAGTAGCCGACCCGATCGAAATCTCCCAAAACCCACGGAAGCGGGTACACGCTGGAGCGAATAAGATGTCCTGTCAGATGATAATTGGACGGGTCCCGTTTCGCTAGCGTGAGAAGGGGTTTGGTCAACTTAAACATGTCGTTATAAGTCTGGACGTACGCGTAGGGCTCATCCGGCGAAGAGCACCTGAAATAATTCAGCCAGATGCTTGAGGCGAGGGATATGGCCAACAACACCCCGATCGTTCGTTGTGCGAGGCGCAAATGTTTTGGACGAACCAACAAAATCGCCCCGCCGAAGACGAACAGAAATGGCCAGCCGAAACTGATAACGCACCACGGTGTCTTGTATTTGACGTAACTGTAAGCAACCAAGCTACCCGCGCCGTATATCGCCAGATATCGTAAACTGAGGTTTTTAAATTTCTGGCAAAACAGACACAAAATAAGTCCCGCCAACATTGGCAGTTCATAACCGAAGAAGTCTGCCCGGCGGAATTCCCACGTCGGCGCCATTATCTTGAGCCAGTAATCCCAGGCTTTCTCGTGACCGTGACCAGCCTCACCAGTCTCGGTCCACGCCTTGAACGCCAGGTATAGACCTTTGACACCACTCCAGTTAAAGAAAGTTCCGGAATAGAAAAAAACGATAGCAAACCCGCCTACGATTGCGACCATGGCGAGATCGATCCAGCTCCACGTTTGCTTTGCAGGCTTGGCGTCCGGAACGCGATTTAGTGCGTAGGAAACTGCCAGAGTTGGAATCGCGAGCAAGGCGCAGGCAACATGAATAGCGTAAGTTTCCTTTGTGAGGATCATGCCGGTTAAGCCCATACCGGCGTACCACAAGTAAGTCAGTGTGCCGCGCCTCCACAAACCCAGCAGTCCCAAAATGAACATCATCGAGAAGAATTGCAGCCAGACTTCGTGAATGGCGTAGCGCCCGTAGAAAACGAACCCGGGCGATACTGCCATTGCCAGCGCGGCGATTCGGCTCACGTTTCGTCCGACCAGCGGCTCGAACTTCACCGCCAGCCATACACAAGCAATGCTCACCAGTACGACTGGCAGACGCAGTGCCCACACGTTTCGGCCAAATAAACTTTCAAACAGCAGGAGAACGTAAAAGTGCAGCGGGCCGTGATAATTAGTTGGGTCGTACCGATAGAACCCGTTCTTCATTACCTGATCCACGAACCAGCCGTTGATGCCCTCGTCGAAGTGCGGCGGCTTGATGCCCAACAGGAAGAAGCGCAGCAACGCTGCCAGCGCGAGGATCAGCCACGGTACCCAGTCCGTTCCCGCGAACCGGAGCTTCCACTGTTCGGCGTAACCGCGGATTCGCGCGATCGCGGGAGCAGATTCTGCTAGCGCGCCGCGCTCGGCACTGCTAGTACGCGCTGCCATGCGCATTCTTGTCACCGGTGGCTGCGGATTCATCGGGAGCAACTTTATTCGATATATTTTGCAACATTACAAGCCCGCATACGTCACTAATGTCGATGTGCTCACTTATGCCGGTAACATCGCCAACCTTGATGGCGTGGTCGAAGAACATGGCGAGCGTTACGAATTTTTCAAAGCCGATATCGCCAATGCCGATCTGATGGACGCGCTGATGACCGAGCATCGGTTCTATGCCGTCATTAATTTCGCGGCAGAATCGCATGTCGATCGCAGCATCAACGACCCCCTCAACTTCATTCACACGAATGTCATCGGCACCAGCGTGCTGTTGGACTGTGCGCGTCGGCGCGGCGTTCAACGATTCATCCAAGTCTCGACCGACGAAGTATATGGATCGCTAGGGCTCGCGGGTAAATTCACAGAGGAATCGCCGCTCGATCCCAGCTCCCCGTATTCAGCCAGCAAAGCCGGCGCTGATCTTCTCGTGCTTGCCTCGCACAGAACGTACGGCCAGGAGGTGTTGGTGACGCGATGCTCGAATAATTACGGTCCGTATCAGTTCCCGGAGAAATTGATTCCGCTCATGATTATCAAGGCGCTCCGCGACGAGCCGCTCCCAGTGTATGGCGATGGCATGAATGTGCGCGACTGGATTCACGTGGACGACCATTGCGCCGCCATTGTGGCCGCGCTCTTCGAAGGCAAACCCGGAACGGTTTATAATTTCGGCGGCAACAGCGAAATGATTAACCTCGACGTTGTAAAAACGATTCTTGATCGGCTCGGCAAACCACAGAATCTCATCACGTTTGTGTCCGATCGGCTTGGTCACGATCGTCGTTACGCCATCGATTCTTCGTTTGCACAACGGGAATTGGATTGGAAACCACGCCGCAGTTTCAAGGAAGGACTCGATGAGACGATCCAGTGGTACATTGATAATTCATCCTGGTGGCGACCGCTACTCGAGCGCACCGGGCGATATTGAATTGTGGCGGGATTCTCTGACCTCCGATACCGCTCGTAAATGGAAATAGTGATTATCGGCGCGGACGGGCGACTTGGCGCCGCCCTTGTGAGGGAATTTGGGGCGAAATTCGATCTCGCCAGCTTCAATCACGCGCAACTGGATTTGTCGATGTTGGACGATCTGCGCGGGACCCTCGGCGCGATAAATTTCGATGTGCTGATTAACGCGGCAGCGTTTACGAACGTCGATCTTTGCGAGACGCAACGCGATCGAGCGTTTCTGATCAATGCCGAAGCGCCCCGCGTCCTGGCAAATCTTTGCGGTGAAAAAGGCGCTAAGCTCATTCACTTCAGCACCGATTACGTTTTCGATGGGGAGAAACGCGCACCTTACAATGAAGTAGACGAAGCGAATCCGATCAGCGTTTACGGCGAATCAAAGCTGGCTGGAGAAAAGAACGTGCTCGTCGCTGACGAGAGACATCTCGTTGTGCGTGTCTCCTGGGTGTTTGGCCCTGACCGGCCAAGTTTTATCGACGCAATAATCAAGCGTGCACAGGAAAACGAAAAAGTCGATGCGATAGCCGACAAATTTTCCACGCCCACATACACACAGGACATTGCGCGGATGTTGCCGCAATTTTTCGATCGCGACGTCGAAGGCGGCATTTTGCATTTTGCTAATGCCGGCAAATGCAGTTGGCAGGAATACGCGCAATGGGCGCTGGATTGCAGTCAGCGCGCTAACGTTCCGTTGACAGCGAAAACCGTTGGCGCCATTAAATTAAATGACATGAAAGACTGGGTCGCACGACGCCCGGTTTATTCGGTACTTTCCACGGTCAAATACACGGAGCTAGCCGGCACGCCACCTCGGGCTTGGCGAGAAGCGGTTGCTGATTATATTACGCGTTTCTATTCCAAAAAATGAAAACACCAATCTTCGCTTTCACCCTGTCGATGATCATGTGCCTGGGCGCGCACGCCGAACTAAAATGGGAGCAGACCGCGGTCGAGCTGCACCCTGCTGCCGCCGACAAAACGGCGGTCGGCCATTTCAAATATCAGAACACTGGCAAGACACCGGTGCACTTCAAATCTGTTCATCCGTCTTGTGGTTGCACGACTGCGCAAACGCAGAAGGACGTAGTGCAGGCTGGAGAAAAAGGCGAGATCACCGCCACGTTCAATATCGGCGATCGCACCGGTACCCAGATTAAGACTGTGACGGTGGAAACCGATGAGGCGGCAAATCAAAAGACCGTGCTCACTCTCAAAGCCGTCATCCCACAGCAACTGGAAATTAGTCCAACGTTTGTCTTTTGGAAGCAGGGCGACAAGCCTGACCCGAAGCAGATTTCGGTGAAGGTCGGCAAGGAGTTCACTGTGAAACACATCAAGGTCACGTCATCGACTCCGAATTTTCAGACGAAAGTGGAGGACACTGGTAAAGGCGAGTTCAAAATCGACGTAACACCGCAGGACACAAGCAAGCTGGTCGCCTCGATGCTGACGATTCAGGCGGAGGATTCACAGAAGACATTTTATGCCACGGCACGGATCACCAACGCGCCAGTTGCTCCAGCCGTTCCAGGTGGTCCGACTGCGCCGGCTCGTCCGCCTGCCCCGACTGATCAAACACATTGAAATTTTCACTGGCACGCCAGGCTGCCGTAGTGGCAGCGCTGGCGCTTCTCCCGGGTGCGGGCGAAGCGATCTATTTTCGCGATAAGATTTCGTGGCGCTCGGCGATTTCGCCGTCGGAATCGGTGACGGTGGAGCGGGCGCGCGCCTGGGGCGAAAACGCCATGTGGGTTGATGCCAGGCCGGACGATGAGTTCGCGCGCGATCACGTTCCCGGCGCGCTCTCATTGAACGAAGACCGTTGGAACGAATTGCTGCCGCAATTTCTGGCGGTGTGGTCGCCGGGAAAAAAGATCGTCGTCTATTGCAGCAGCCTGAGTTGTAACGCCAGCCGCGAAGTCGCCCGCCGTCTGCGGAAGGAAGCACAACTCCCCGAGGTGTTCGTGCTCGAAGGTGGCTGGGAAGCGTGGCTGAAAAAGAATCGTTGAAGGGTTGAAGAGTTAAAGGGTTGATGCGGTAATCGATGAAAGTAGTGGAGAAACTATCAACTATTGACTATCAACCATCGACCAGTCGCCAATTCGTCTGGCGAATCGTCGGTCTCATCGTCGCCGGCATTTTCATTTACGCCGGGGTGCTCAAAGCATTCGATCCAGTTCAATTCGCCAGCGACATTGATAATTTTAAGATTCTGCCGTGGTCTGTTAGCGTCGCGCTGGCGTTTTATCTTCCTTGGCTGGAAATTTTCTGTGGCCTCAGCCTTGTATTCCGATTCTTTTACCGTGGCGCGCTGTTGATCCTAACCGTGCTGGTTCTGGTTTTCACACTCGCGATCATCGCCGCGAAAGTCCGTGGACTCGACATCACTTGCGGCTGTTTCGGTCACGCCAGCCAACACTGGAGTTTCCCGTCTCATCTTGCGACCAATCTCGCAATTCTGGCAGCGCTTCTCGCACTTGGATTTTCGAATCGCTTGAGGAAGCCTTTGTAGGGCAGGCGCTCCGCCTGCCAGTCTTCATTCGGAACTGAGGCGGTTCTCCTACAATTCAACGCGCGCGAGTTTCGAGCGCGCTGCGAATATTCGGTGGCGCGACAAGTGTAAGATTTGCGTACGTGCACCGTGCGGAGGACGAAATCCTCCTGTCTGGCGGCTGGCTCGGCGCAAATTTTGCCGGCTTGATTAAACTACTGTGTGTATTCCAAACTGTAGTGTTGTAGGTCCCGATGAGACAGATCCCGCTTACTTTTCGACATGCACTTTCGACGGTCGTCTTCGTGACTGCAGCACAGGCGTTGATTCAGGGTTCTGGCGAATCGCTTTTCGCGCAGCAATCACAATCCACCACTCCGAGCGCGAGTAGCACTCGCTCGGCGATCTCAGAGTCAGTGACGCCTTCGCTTGAAACGAGCATCGGACAGAGTGTGCCGTCGGAGTTAACGTTATTCGAAACGAAGGTGCGTCCGGCAGTGATTTGGGTGACGGCTTTTGATTCCAAAGGGAATTTGTTGCGCACGGAGAGCGGCTTTTTTGTCTCGGCAGATGGTAGATTCGTTTCCACCGCGCATGCGATTGAAGGCGCGGTCAACGCCGTCGCGAAAACGGCGGACGGCGGTATCTACAACGTGAGTGGAGTTCTTGCAGCTTCGAAGCCTTCGGATTTAGCGGTGCTGAAGGCCGACGTGAAGCCCCAAAAGCTTTTGAGGTTTCTTGAGCTCAACAAAAATGCCGATCTGTCAGTTGGCGCAAATGTCACAGTGGTCGGCAGCGCGCTGGCTGGCAGCGAAGGTAACGGTCGCGAAACGAAGATTACCGGGCAATCCTCGGAACGTTTGGAAATTGCGGGAGCAACTCCTGCCAGTTTTGTTGGCGCACCCTTGGTAAACGAGAATGGTGACGTAGTTGGCGTTATCACATCTGCTGGAGAAAGAACGATTGCGCGCCCTGTCACTGCGCTGGAGTCGGTCTTATCTCACATCACGGCTGAAACTCACGCACGCTGGCCGGAAGCGGCGGAGGCGAGCCCTACGCCGCATGCCACGCCGAGGCCGCGATTGATTTATGCGCCTGCGCCATCGTTTCCTCCCGGCGCGTCTCTGCCAGGTCAATCAGGCACGGGCCGTTTCCGTTTAACTTTCGATGCAGCGGGAAGCGTCACGAACATCCAAATCGTCAAATCCACGGGAAATCCATATTTTGATCAAGCGGCGATCAAGACGCTTCGGCAATGGAAATCTGCCCCCAGCCAGGGATGGGAAGCGACAGTCCCTGTGACCTTTCGAACAAGATGATGAGGTCGCAAACTGCCGCTCTCGGGTTTCGAGTAAAATCCGGTTGGACGGCTGTTGTGCTGCTGGCGAAACCAGCGCATGCGCTTCGGTTGTCGGACGTCAGCCGCGTAGAGCTGTCCGATCCGGGACTTCCCGAAACCCGACAGCCGTATCACGCAGCAATGGGAAAGCTGGAAACCAACTCGGAAGAACTGAATCGACGCGAGCGCGTCGTGCGATGCATTGCGCAACAGTCGCTTTCAAACCTTCTGGTTGGGTATCGGCAAAAAGGTTACGCGATCAAGCGCGCCGCTGTTGTGGTCGGAAGTCAGGTTGATCCGTCTCGCATCGCAAATTCGCACATTCGCGCGCATGCCCTGGAAGGCCGGTTATTTCGGTCGGCTGTGGAAGAATCTTTGCGGGGCCACGAAATTCGCACTGACGTTCTCCTTGAGCGCGATGTTTATGCTCGCGTAGCCGCGCGATTCAAACAGTCGATCGATGACGTGAAGCGGGCGATACAAAGTCTGGGCCGATCGACGCCGGCCAATGCTCGATCATGGCGCGTTGAACAAAAGCTGGCTGCCCTCGCTGCGTTGTTTGCGCTTGAACAGAATTCGCGGCAACCGGAGCGGTTGCCCTGCTATTTTGATTAGCATTGATGAAAATTCGTTTGTCCACGGAAGTAGATCACGACGCGATCTGGAATATTTTTCGCCAAGTCGTGGCTGCTGCGGATACGTATGCGTTGGATCCGAACATGTCGCGCGAGGATGCGTTTGCTTACTGGTTTGCGCCTGCCACGCGCACGTACGTAGCGGAAGTTGATGCGAAGTCCCGGGGAGAATCCGTTCCCTTCCCGGGGACGCTGAAGCCCTCCCCAATAGCAGACGCGAGTCCCGTTATCGTCGGCACATACATTCTTCGACCTAACCAGGCAGGAGGTGGGTCGCACGTCGCCAATGCTGCGTTCATGGTTTCAGCAAGCGTGCGCGGTCAGGGAATCGGCCGCGCGATGGCCGAGCATTGCCTGAGCGAAGCGCGCCGGCTCGGTTTTCGCGCGATACAATTCAACTTCGCGATTTCCACTAACACGCCGGCGATTCGTCTTTGGCAGGAGCTTGGTTTTAATATCGTCGGCACGTTGCCCGCTGCGTTTCGCCACCCTGAAAGAGGATACGTCGATGTTTACGTTATGTTTCGTTCGTTGCTGTAGCCGCTTCGCTGTGCGAAGCGTTCAAAGATTGTTTAAACACACACGCGCGCCGCGTCGCCCACAGGGCGCCAGCTACAGCTTTTGGAAAGAAGCATTGCAAAAGAAATGATTTCCTGCTGAACCTACGCCTGTAATGCAAACAGTGATCCAAGTCATCACAACCGGACGCGGATCGCTGCGGGAAAAAATCATGAGCGATCCGCAACTTCGCCGATTTGATTTAATCCCCACCGAACATCAGCGACCAGGCCGCCCTCACGGCTGGGCCAAGATCCATAGCGAAACAGCGCACGGGGCTATCAATCTGGAATGGCACGGTCGCAGTCGCACATTAATTTGCCGAGTGGTCACCAAATTGGGAAACAAGCCAAACTCAATCATCGGCGATTTCGTGGACTATTTGCTGGCGCGGCATCAGAGCCGAATTCTTGCCATTCACATCATGCGACGATGAATTCG
The DNA here is from genome assembly GCA_963791385.1 of uncultured Verrucomicrobiae bacterium. Taxonomy (GTDB): domain Bacteria; phylum Verrucomicrobiota; class Verrucomicrobiia; order Chthoniobacterales; family UBA10450; genus Udaeobacter. The sequence continues at coordinate 100,256 of CAWBSH010000032.1, read as the reverse complement.
AGACGTGGCTTTGGCGTGTTTGCGTAACCGCGAATTATTCAACCGTCACGCTTTTGGCAAGGTTGCGTGGTTTATCCACATCGCGGCCCAGCTCGACCGCGAGATGATACGCCAGAAGCTGGAGCGGGATAACCGCAAGGATCGGCGTTACGAAATCGGGCGCTTCCGGCAGCACGACGATCTCGTTCGCGATTCCTTTGAGATGCTTTGCACATTTGCCGCTGGTCAGCACGATGATCGGCCCTTTACGAGCTTTGACTTGCTCAATGTTGTTCAGGTTTTTTGAAAAGACCGAATCATCCGGTGCGATGAAGACCGAGGGCAGATCAGGACGGATCAGCGCAATCACTCCATGTTTGAGCTCTGCACTCGGATGGCCTTCGGCGAACAGGTATGTGATCTCCTTCATCTTGAGAGCGCCTTCGAGAGCAATAGGGAAGTTGAACTGCCGCCCGAAGAATAAAAACCCGTTCGCATCCGCGTATGCTCCGGCGATTTCCCTGATCTGATCGTTTAGGTCAAGGACCGCCTCGATCTGTTCGGGCAATGCCTGCAGCGCTTCGATTACGCGCGTCCCTTCCGCGGTCGAAAGATTGCGCATCCGTCCGAAAAGCAATCCGAGAAGCGTGAGAATAACAAGCTGCGAGGTAAACGATTTGGTGGCCGCCACGCCGATCTCGGGGCCGGCGTGCATGTAAACGCCGCCGTCGCTCTCACGCGCGATCGTGCTCGCGACGTTGTTGCAAATTCCCAACGTGCGAAAACCTTTGCGTCTGCTTTCGCGCAATGCACCGAGTGTGTCTGCGGTTTCGCCGCTCTGGCTGATGGCGAAGACCAGAGTTTCAGGGGTCATGGGCGTGTTGCGGTGGCGAAACTCGCTGGCGTAATCCACTTCGGTGGGGATGCTCGCCAGTCGCTCGATCAAATATTCGCCAACTCTTGCCGCGTGCAGTGCAGTGCCGCATCCCATAAGAACGATTCGGCCAACATCGCGCAATTGCGCCGACACCATGTTCAACCCGCCCAGCTTTGCGGTGCATTCCTCGGGGTTGAGACGGCCGCGCATCGCGTCGCGCACGGTATTTGGTTGCTCAAAGATTTCTTTGAGCATGTAATGGGGATAATCACCCTTGCCGATATCTTCGGCTGTGAACTCGACTTTACTGACCGGATGTTCCGTGATATCGCCGGCGAGCGAACTGATCTCGAATTTGTCCGGCCCAGCCGCGACGACATCAAAGTCATTCAAATAAACCGCGTCGCGGGTGTAGGCGACGATTGCGCTTACATCGCTGGCCAAAAAATTTTCGCCGTTGCCTACTCCGAGCACGAGGGGACTTCCACGCCGTGCGCCAATCATGAAATCCGGCACATCAGCGTGAACCAGAGCGATGCCGTACGTCCCGATTACCTGCCGAAGCGCCGTGCGAACAGCCTCAAAAAGCCGGGCCTTTTTTCCGGCCGTGTCCACCGTGCTGGCGCACGAATCGTTGTAGAGTTTCCCGATCAGATGGGCGAGCACTTCGGTGTCGGTATCGGAGCGAAAATTCTTATCGCCGCCGCGGATGAGTTCATCTTTCAACGCCTGATAATTTTCGATCACGCCGTTGTGAACCAGCGCCAGCTTACCGCTGGCGTCGAAGTGCGGATGCGCATTTTCGTCGTTTACTTTGCCGTGCGTGGCCCAGCGCGTATGGCTGATGCCCAGCGAGCCGGATACAGGCTGTTTCCTGACCAGTTTCGCGAGCGACTCGATGCGTCCCGCACATTTCCGCGTATCCAGTTCACCTCGATCGACGACAGCCAGACCTGCTGAGTCGTAGCCTCGGTACTCAAGGCGCCGCAATCCGTCGAGTAAGATTGGCGTCGCCTGCGCGCGCCCGACGTAGCCAACAATTCCACACATGACCGTGGACAGTAGTTGCGGCCGTCATCAGCCGCAACATTTCGGCCGGATGCATTCTGCGCTTGCAAAAAGTTGCCGCAAAGCCGCTGATGCTGGCTATTGATTATCTGTGATGCGAGTTCAGGCTGACCATGTTTCCATTCCGCAGAGTTCAACTGGGAAAACAGCCGGTGCGCTGCCGCCCGGCACATTGCAGCGAACGCTTGCGATCATTATGGGCGGCGGCGCCGGCAGGCGCTTGTTTCCGCTGACAAAAGACCGCTCGAAGCCCGCGGTGCCGCTTGGAGGCAAATATCGCATCGTCGATATTCCGATTAGCAACTGCCTGAACTCCGGCTTGCGCTCCATTTATGTGCTCACGCAGTTCAACAGCATGTCGCTGCACCGGCACATTCAGGCGAGCTACAAGTTCGACAATTTTTCGCGCAGCTTCGTGGACATTCTTGCCGCGCAACAAACGCCTGAGGGATCGCAATGGTACCAGGGAACCGCCGACGCGGTTCGGCAGAACATGCGCTACTTCCTCGAGCGACCCTATGACTACTACCTGATCTTAAGCGGCGACCAGCTTTACCGAATGGATTTTCGGGAAATTCTGCATCAGCACATTCGCCTCGGCGCGGATATCACTTTGGCCACGAAGCCGGTGGCGCGCCATCAGGTTTTCGAGTTTGGAATTATGCGGAGCGACGTCGATCGCCGGATCACGGGGTTCATCGAGAAACCTTCCGATGAATCTGGTTTGCAGGAAATGAAGATGAGCCGGGAATTGCTCCAAGCCATCGGTTCCAATGAAGACGAGGAATTGTTTCAAGCGTCGATGGGCATTTACATTTTCAATCGCAACGTGCTAATCGAATCCTTGGAGAACGACCTGTTCGATTTCGGTAAACACATTATTCCCGAATCGATCAGAGACAGGCACGTAAGTGCGTTTATCTTCAAAGGGTATTGGGAGGACATCGGAACGATCCGCGCGTTCTACGAGGCAAATCTGGACCTCACTGATGTGGTGCCCGAGTACAGCTTCTTTGAGCCCGACTCTCCTATCTACACGCATCCGCGCTTTTTGCCGGGCAGCAAAATAAACGGCGCAACATTGCGGCAGGCGATTATTTCCGACGGCTGCATCATCTCCGACGCGTATCTGGAACGAAGCGTGGTGGGAATACGCAGTGTAATTCAAAGCGGCGCCACGATTCGCAACAGCATCGTGATGGGCGCGGATTATTTTGAACTGGGCCAGAGCGATTCCTCGCAGCCACCCATGGGCATCGGCAAAAATTGCGTGATCGATCGCGCAATCATCGACAAGAACGCGTGCATCGCCGATGGCGTCGTGATTACGCCGGAAGGTAAATCGCCCAACCTCGACGCAGACAATTACTTCATTCGCGACGGCATCGTTGTGATTCCAAAGAACGCTGTTATTCCCGCAGGCTTCTGGATTTGAGCCACGCCGCAGCATCTGCTGCAGAACGGAAGCTTCGTAGGGTTTTGTCCGATTACCCAATCAGCCAGCGTCCCGATTGTGCGCTCGATGCGATCGGCAGAATCTCTTTGCGTTATGATCGCTCATCTGAAACTCGACGATCGGCTCTCGATCCTGCGTGCAGGCGATCCGCTCAGAAGTTGGAATTCGCTCGACGACCAGCGGGTCTGCGTGGTTTGCGGGAGAAAGTTCAAGGGGCGGCAAGTGGACATCCGGCGCTTGCCAGGGCGAAGATTGAAACTGTGTTGTCCTACTCTAGGATGCACATCGGCGCCGCATCAGTGGATGTATCCAGCGCCGCGGGCCGCTCGCGTCGTTGAAACAAATTGGCGGCGAGGCGTAACAAAAAGGGGGGAACGCGGCACGCCTGAATCAACGCTGCGAATGCAGACTTGTCGCATATGATCGGATCTGCTCTTGATCAGCCTGGAGTAGCATCTGCTCCGGATGAAGTGTTGATGAAACATATATCGAGCCGGCGTCACGAAGCATTTGCCGAGTTGTATGGGCGGCATAGCAAAAGACTGCGAGCCACCATAGACGGCGTCGTTCATGAAGAAGCCGAAGCCGATGATGTTTTGCAGGAAATTTTTGTCCAAGTCTGGAAAGAAGCGCGCCGTTATTCACCCAAAGCCGGAAGACCACTTGGGTGGATGGTCACCATCGCCCGGCGGCGCGCCATCGACCGCTTGCGCCGGCGTCAGGCTTATTCTCGTGCGCGCGAGCGCTACGAAAAACGAGTAAACCAGGAATCACAAACTCCGCGTCGCGACGGTACCGAAAAACTTATTCTAAACGATCTCCGAAAGTTTTTGAAGAAAAGCATCCGGGCATTACCCCGGTTTCAACGCGAAGCGGTCGAGTTGGCTTTCTTTAATGGACTGAGCCATAGAGAAATTGCCGCTGTGACACACGCTCCGCTTGGGACAGTGAAGACGCGATTGGAGTCAGGGTTGCAAAAACTCACACACGCACTTAGACCGCTGCGGCACAAAGTGTGAGTTCATCGGACGCGCCCCGCCGCTTAGTGCTGTTTCTTCCTGTCTCCCTCGCTAGCGAAGAAGAATTATCAAGAGCACAATCAGCAGAATCAGGCCCAAGCCACTGGGATAATATCCCCAGCCGGAGCTGTACGGCCATGTTGGCAGCGCTCCGATTGCCAGCAGAAGCAGTATCAATAATAAGATAAAACGCATTGTTTATTTTATTTTGAGCACCCGTCGCGAACGTGCGCTGCGCGTCCTGCCGAGCTAACGGAATTGGCAACGCGCGCGCGCAGAAGAACAGGCGTGATTACGGACTGGTCGTAGTGTTTTCTTTCTGTTCCGGTCGTGTGACTCTCCGTGGGTTTGTGACGGCGGATTTACCATGCTCGTATTACTCTCTTTCTTGATCCAGGTTCCGTCAGTTTGGTTCAGATGCGCGAGAGCCAACTGGAAATGTGGTCAGTTAATCAGCGGCTTCGTCCCGGTGAGTAGAATCAAATATTTTCAATTTCGGCTCGAAGCTCGTCTTTTGCTCTTCCCAGTCTCTTTTGAAGGCGCCCCAGAAGCTCGTCCTCTTTGCCCTCAGCAAACGTCAGGTCTTGGTCAGTTAACTGACCGTACTTCTGTTTGAGTTTGCCCTTAATTTCGTTCCAGTTCCCTTTCAATTGCAGATTCATAATACAAGCAATTCGTTTATGGGACGGTGTCCGGTCTTAATCGGCTCTTACCCGAATGCGAAGGGTCTTTAATTAGCCTGAACCCTGGATATGAACTTCTGGATTGGCACCTCGGGATTTCAATACTCAGAGTGGAAGGGAAATTTTTATCCCGATGATCTGCCTGCGGCGAAGATGCTGCCGTTCTACGCTGAGCGATTCGCTACGACCGAGATCAACTACACGTTTCACCGCATTCCCGCCGCTAAAACGATCGAGAATTGGAAAACCCAAACGCCGGAGAAATTTCGGTTCGCGCTGAAAGCGCCGCAGAAAATCACTCACTGGTCCAAGCTGCGCGATTGTTCCGACACGCTCGAATACTTCTGCAAAGTGGTGACTGGCCTCGGGGGGCGACTTGGCCCGGTGCTGTTTCAGCTTCCGCCAACCTTCAAAAAAGATGTGGACGTGCTGAGTTCATTTCTGCGCGAGTTTCCGGATATGCGGGGAGCGTTTGAATTCCGCCACGAGTCATGGTTCGACGATGAAATTTTCGAGTTACTCAAATCCCGAAACATCGCACTTTGCATCGCCGATACGGATACAATTACGACTCCGAAGAAAACAACCGCCGACTATGGCTATCTTCGCCTTCGTCGCGAAGATTACGAGGCATCAGATGTCGAACGCTGGACTGATTTCGTCCGCGATCAAAAACCAAGTTGGAACGACGCTTTCGTCTACTTCAAGCACGAAGAAAGTGGCATCGGGCCCAAACTCGCCCGGCAAATGATTGAACTGCTCGGCTGATCTTGGATGGGCTAACGACCGATCAAGATGAAGATTCCTGCGAGCAACGCCAGCACACCAGTGATGATGCCGATGCCAAGACCGGTGAGTGTGACAATCCCAATAGCTATGAGATAAATCGCGAGCAGAAGCATGCCGACGTTTTTAGTAATCATGTCGCGAATATTTGGAATGTTCCCGTCACGTGGCAATCCAAAAATCTCGGCACAAAGTGGTGGCGTAAGCCGATTTACTTTATGCACAGTTGAATGCGCAGATGCTCGACGAATGTCACCCGGCAGAGTACGCTAGATTCGCGTGGTTCTGATGGTGTTTCTGGCTATTTGCGGAGGAGAATGAAAACTCCGACGGCGAGCGCCATGAGTTATAAACAAACACCAACAGTCCGAGTTTCACTCAAATCCTTTAAAGGCCCTCGATAGTCAGGTAAACCGCGAGCGACCAGTCCGCCGCACGAAACTGAGAGTGGATTTGGGACAGCTCTTTGATTTCGATTGGCAGCCGAAGCGGCTGCCCTACAATTCTGCATGGTTTCGATTATCGAAAACCTCGAGCGTGTGCGCGAGCAGATGGCGCAAGCGGCAGCGAAGGTTGGTCGCGCGGTCGCAGAGATCGAGCTGGTCGCAATAACAAAAACCCATCCAGCCGAGAAAGTGCGCGAGGCAGTCGAAGCCGGGCAAAATCTGTTCGGCGAAAGCCGGGTGCAGGAAGCCCGCGGGAAAATTCCGGAGCTGCCGTCGAACATCCGCTGGCATTTCGTCGGGCATCTACAAAAAAACAAAGTGCGTCACGCGCTGCCGCTATTTGAAATGATCCACAGCGTCGATTCGCTTGTCCTGGCAGAAGACATAAACCGAATCGCGCAGGAAGAAGGATTACATCCGCGCGTCTTGCTTGAGGTCAACGTGGGAGGTGAGGGGAGCAAATTCGGGTTCGCGCCCGATGTGTTGCGCGAGCAAATAGAGCCGCTTCTTGGGCTGCCGCGGTTATCGATTGAAGGGCTAATGTGCATTCCACCGGTGGCCGAGGAAGGGGAGGCGTCGCGGAAATTCTTTGTGCAGCTCCGGGAATTGCGCGATGGGCTGGAGAAAGAATTCAACGTGAAGCTGCCGCAGCTCTCGATGGGCATGACACAAGATTTTCCGGTGGGAGTGGAGGAGGGAGCGACGCTGGTGCGCGTCGGCACTGCTATTTTCGGAGAGCGTTCGAAGAAGCACGACCACGGATTTTCACAAATTTTAGAAATCTGAAATCAACCACCGCCCTCATTTCCGTATTTCATCTGTTCTAATTCGGGACTAAATGAACGATTCGCCTGCTCAAATGCGACTAGAGCCAGCCAACATCCAACAGATCGGAAACGAGCTGGCCATCGCTTGGAGCGACGGCACCGAATCGTTTCTAAAACTCGAGATGTTGCGGCGCGCATGCCCATGCGCGGCATGCGGCGGCGAGCCTGATGTCCTCGGTCACATTGCGCGTCCGCACGTGAGCTACACCGAGAGAAGCTTCCAACTTGTCGGGTTCGATCTTGTCGGCGGTTACGCTCTGCAGCCTCGCTGGGGCGATGGACACAACACCGGCATTTATAGCTTTACTTATCTGCGGCGTTTGGAGCAGCATTCCACTGAAGCCAGGTGATAAATTTGGGGCGCCTCTATGAGCCAGACGCTGAAAGTCGCGATCGTTGTTCTCTGCTTCTCGTTATGCGGAGTGGGCGCTTTCATTGCTTCGATCGCAGGAGAAGAACATTCGGCACGAAAAACGAACGTGATCCCGGTTAAGAATCGTGAAGTGCTCCGGGGTGTTTGGATTCAGGTCCAGCTATAACGGCGATCCCTGCCCGGGGTTGATTTGCTCCGGTGGTCACGGAGCACGGCTATAGTTTGGGCATCGTCAACCGCAACAGGCTTGTTTGCGACGCAAGCGCTTTCAGTTGCCGATTCTTTGAATGAGCCGGCACCAAAAAAATCTCTCCTGGCCCAAACTCGATATTGGCACAACTGAGACTTCCGGTGAGACAACAAACTATTGCGAATTGGCGTAACGGCGCCACCTCGCGGCCTCCATCAAGGGTCCAGTTTCGGATTTCAAACAGTCTGTGGCTGATGAGTAATTCGCCCTCCGATTGAATCAGCTTCGGCTGAACGTCTTCGAAATCGATGCATTGGACAGCTTGCTCGACGTGCAACTCTCGTTCTTCGCCGGTTGCAGGATCGGTGCGGTTCCAATCGAATACGCGGTAAGTGGTATCGCTATTCTGTTGGATTTCGATTAACAGATTGCCTGCGCCCGCAGCGTGAACCCGCCCGGCCGGGATAAATACGGCATCGCCTGCGTGAACCGCAATCTTGTGAACGTGATCGATGATCGTTCCGTCGCGTAGTGTCTCTTCGAACTTGTTCCGCGTGATCGGTCTACGAAATCCGAGAAAAAGCTCAGCCTCCGCCGCGGCGGCGACGTACCAAAACTCAGTCTTGGGTTCGCCGCCCAGTCTGCCGGCGGCATGTTCGGACGGATGCACTTGCAGTGAAAGTTTCTTGCTCGCATCGAGAATTTTGATCAGCAGTGGAAAACGCGGTGCGTCTGCAACGTCTCCGAAAATTTCGTCCCGACGTTGCGTCCAGAGTTCGTGCAACGTCGTTCCTTGCAGTGGCCCTTTAGCCACCACACTCTGTGCTTCAGGGCGATCGACAATTTCCCACGACTCACCAATACGCACCTTCGGCGGCAGATTTTTACGGAACACAGATTCGAGGCGGCGCCCGCCCCACATTCGCGCGACGAAAATCGGTTGGAAGGTGAGTGGACTGTCGATTCCAGATTGCTGATTGCGACTTGCGGATTTCAGATTTCTAAGTTTGTAGGGCGTTTCTGTGAAACGCCATCTATTTTGGCGTCTGATACAGACAAATAGCGGCCCTGGCAGGAGTGGCTCCCTACGATGACGATAGCGGAGCACGTAAAGGCTGGCGCCATATCGCCCGCGGTCTACCTAGCCTAAGCCGCGCCCAGTACATCGCCGTGATCAGCGCCATCGGCTTAGATGACGAAACCGACGCGAGGAAGCATCGCTTTGACTATCTGATGCGATGTCTAATGCTTCCTCTTCTCATTGGTATGCTGATTTCTTTCGCGGCTATAGCCACGCCACTGTGGAGCGTTAGCATTTTCGCAGTAGGGTGTCTCCGACGGTGTACAGAACCGTGGCTACAGCGCTGCTGTGCCTCTGGCATCCTGCTGTTAATGTTTGCTCTTGGCGCGACCGTGCCGCGCCCAGTTTTTGGCGCAGCCAGGAATCCGTTTGCCGTGCCCCTGCCCGGCTACAAAGCCGTGCCGGTCCATTACCGGCCGCTGAACAAAATGATCATGTCGGTCCGCATCAACGGGCACGCCGCGAACTTGCTGGTGGATACGGGAGCGAGCCAAAGCATCCTGGATAAGGACGCCGCGGAATCCGCTGGTGTAAAACCATTCCAACGAGCTTTGAGCCAGGTTCGCTTCTCTGTGCCATCTCAGGTTTTCACGATGGGCAGCGAAATTAACGGTGAATTGTTACCTGTTGGCTTTGCGCAGAACATTACCGCCGGCGCTATGAATTTTGGCAGCAGCCCGGTCGCGCTGCGCAATTCAAGTCATTCCAGCACTGGCACAGGTCACGTAGAGGGTGTTCTTGGGCTTGACATTCTACTCCGGCACAAAGCGGTGATTAATTGCCGGACCAAACTGGTCTTCTTTAAAGTCGATCAAGCTCGCCGGATCAATCTCGCTTCGATTGCTTCCTCCGAGAAATTCACACGAGTTCCCATCCAACGAGAGGCGAACGGCGCTCTGACCGTGCCCTGCTTACTCCGCGGACAACCGGCGCGGCTGCTCGTCGACACCGGCGCTTTTGTCACGACATTGCACGAACCTTTTGTTAAATCGCTCGGGATCGTGCCAGAACCGACTCGGATCTCTGCGCAGTTCGCTCGCGGCGCGACGAAACGGATCAATGCAGCAAAAATTGACGCCGTAAACATCGGTGCATTCCAAGCGTTGCCTCAGAAATTTGGCGTAGCGGCGCTGCCCAATTTTGCGTTGCACCAAGGCAACAGCAAAATCGCCGGGATCCTGGGGATGGATACGCTCTACATCTGCCACGCCATCATTGACCTCGACGGTATGAGTTTGTTTCTGAAATGAGTTCAACCACGGATGAAGACGGATATCACGGAGATTAAATCAGTCACAGATTCACCCAGATTTTGACGGATTTTTTGAATCAGGAAGACAGGAGATCATCAAATGCGTCACGGTTTCCTGACGTTTCTGCCCCCTTTTTCCTCTCTCCTTTCATTTCTTTTTTATTTCTTCTTACTTTCCTTTCTTTTTACTCTTTTTTCTTTCTCACCTTCTTCTCTTTATATCTCTTTCTTTTCTCTTTAATATCTTCTCTCTTTTCTTCATCACTTCTCCCTATTTCTTTTTATACTTTATCAAAATACTTCCATACCATTTTATATAATATCAAAAATCTCGATTGCATTCTCCAAAACTACTACATCATCTCCATTACTTCCTTACTTCTTATAAACTACACCTAGATACTCTCACACTTTACCATATTTATAATTCAAACTTAAACCTTTCTATAAATATCCTATTACCTCTTTCTTTTAACCCTTAATGAGAAAACATTACCCTAGCTACTATTACACCATATAATAACTATTTTAACTATTTTTTCTTTCGCTTTACATCTCTTTTATTACCTATATAACTCTTTTCAAATTAATATAACTAAAACCTATAACTACACTATTTCCCCATCTTTCTACTAAACCTCAACAACCTTATTCATCTCATTTAATATCTTCCCTTCTTATCCCAAAGAACTCTCAACTTTCTCCAACTCCATCCACTCATATACATCTCTCTTAGCTAAACACTGCTCTCTGAAATACACCTACACTTCTTTATAATAACTCAACAATACACAAACTCTCCCCAAAGAAATTAACACTACCTCTCTCTAGAATATTTTTCCACATCTTTCTAGAATAAATCTCTCTTCTGATACTTTCCCCAAGTAAACTAAAGTAAACACATCAATCAACAATATGTCTTGAAGAGCGAGATCTTTTTACGTTGAGGTTGTTACCTTGCAGATAACTTGATGATCTTTTCTAGCGGCACAGTTTTTTCAACAACCATCCATCTACACTTCCTCCTCACACAGAGGTACATGAATACCTAACGAAAGGATACAACACACTTACTCAACTCCAAGAGCCGTTTCACAGGGGCCGATTGTCAAAACTCTAACGCGAAAACCAAGTAAAAAAATACTTACCTGTCTTTTTCTAACTGGTAGCAGCAACAACCCGCAGTTGAAATTCCGTCTCTCCAGTTTTGCGTCTATTACTGCGGTGGCGCTGTTTTGTGTTTTACCGCGCACGCAGTCGCATTGTCGTGCGTATGGAAGATGACCGGACCGAACGTCGGCATCATGTATCTGGGTGGGTCGGTTCACACCTTGCGCAACACCGATTATCCCTTACCAGCTATATACAACCACGCGTTGGATACCTGTCGCGGGTTGTGTTCGAAGACGATCCAAAGGCGGGTGCCAGAGAAGTAAAAGATTTGTTGCGCGCTGGCACGTATCCCAAGGGCGATACTTTGAAAAATCATGTTGACCCGCGCACATACGCCTACATCCGTCGGTTCTTCGCGCTGGTGAATGTGCCTGAAAGCGAATTTGCCAGGTATCGGCCGTGGCTGATCACGTGCTTTCCGTTATTCAAATCTGCGTAATCTGTGGAGCGCGTTTCGGACTTCTGACGACCGGTTTCCATCTGTGTAAATCTGTGGCTGAAAAGATTTACGTGACCTCTGTTCTCTCCGTTGAGGACAGTGGACCCTAAAAACGCCCAAGGAAAACGGCCAAAATTCTCGGCTTGACATTTACACCCTGTGGATGGCAAAACCTTCCGTCGCGAGGACATGTCCGCCCCAGAAAAGCATTCTGTCAAAATACGGATTTTGATTTTGGAAGAGCACCCGCTGCTTCGGCACGGCGTCTCCGATTACGTCAATTCGCAGCCGGATATGGTTGTATGCGGCGAAACGGACAACATTCGCGATGCCCGCGACAAAATTCAGGAATGCAAACCGCAGTTCCTGTTGACGGCGCTGCGGTTGGGGACCGGCGACACCCTTGAATTTGTCAAGGCGCTCAAGTCCGAGCATCCCATATTGTTCATCCTCGTTTACTCCGCCTTCGAGGAAACAATCTTCGCAGAGCGGGCTCTGCGTGCCGGCGCAGACGGTTACGTGATGAAAAACGCGCCGAAGGAAGAGTTGCTCACCGCGATTCGTGAAATTGTGAGCGGCAACATCCATGTCAGCCACGACGTGGCGTTGCGCGCGTTCAAAAAATCCTTGGAATCCCGATCAGAACATCCCGCGACGCGTTCTTCCATTGGCATTGAAAAATTGTCCGACCGTGAGATGCACATTTTCTTCCTGTTGGGCTCAGGGCTTGGCAACACCCAGATCGCGCAGTCGCTGAACTTGAGTGTAAAAACCGTCGAGAGTCATCGCGAGAACATTAAACACAAGCTCGACCTGAGTTGCAGCCGGGACCTGATTGCCTGCGCCAAGAAATACGTGGAAGTAACATTTGTGCCGCCGACCAACATGATCGGACGGGGCAAGAAGAAAGTTGTCCGCTTCCCTGCCGCCTGATCCTCGTAGAGGCGTTTGTGTCAAACGCCCGTGCCGGTGCTTGGCACAAGCACCTCTACACCCGTGGGCAGCGCTGGTTACCGCGCGGAAATCTCTTCTCCTTAAACGTTTTCCAGACGGAAAAGCCTGACGTGTTCACCTCCCTTCACACAACTCCCTAGGGGACTTATCGCCAAAAAATCAGGGAACGTCCCCTAACCCCAAAACGCAATTTCTCCTTTACAGGCAGTTTCGGATTACACGACACTATGCGCCATTTCCGACGCACGTGGTCAAATCAATTTCCCCCTTCTCTCGATGGGCTGGCGCACGCCAGCCCATCGTTTTCTCAACGGACATCAACAAGGAGCCGCCGTCTCCAGTCCGCCGTTTCTGTATCACCGGGCAGGGCTCGCGCTGGCAATCTAGCTTCACAACTTTCTCAGTAACTCCCCCCAGGACACCTCTTCTAAAAAGAAAGCAGTATCAATAGGCAAACAACTCCTAAAACTAATACGATGCTCGCCCATTTCTTCGGGCTGCTCGGCGCCGGTGCCATGCTCCATCTAGTACTGGTTACTTTGGACACCGAAGAATTTTGCCGCGTTCCCGGTCTCTCGTTCGAGAAGTGGCGATAAGTTGGAAGCGGGATCACGCGATCAACTCGGATGCATTGGGGGGTGTGCACGCACCTGGCGTGTGGGTCGTTGCGTCTCGCGACGACGAACTTTGATCTTTGAAAGGTCCGCCAGACGGACCTAGCACGCTCCAAAGAGAATGCGCTGACGACAGCGCACGCCACAGCATTCATGTTCGATTCCGATTCGTGTCTATTGGTGTCCATTTGTAGTTCGATCCGCTGCGGAGTTTAGAATTGGCGTTTCACAGAAACGCCCTGCAAAGTGTCCGGCAATGGCCGACGCAGCTGATCGACGCATGAGCACCCGCGCGACAGGCGTTGTCGGCGTTGCCATTCTATCGAGCCGCGTGCTCGGTCTCGTTCGCGAGATGGTATTTGCCGGTCTCTTCGGCGCCGGCAAGAATCTCGACGCTTTTCTCATGGCGTTTCGATTGCCGAATTTGTTGCGCGATCTCTTTGCCGAGGGCGCGCTTTCAACCGCGTTCATCACGACGTTCTCGAAAAAGATCGCGGTCGAAGGCGACGAATCGGCGTGGCGCCTGGCGAACAAGGTCGCCACGCTCACAGCCGTTTTCATGAGCGTGGTGACATTGCTCGGCATCGTGTTCGCTCCGCAACTGGTGGAGCTTTTGACATGGGGGAGTTGGTCGCCGGACAAAACCGCACTGACGATTTTGCTCACCCGGATCATGTGGCCGTTCATGCTGCTGGTATCGCTCGCGGCGCTGGTGATGGGCATGCTCAACGCGAAGCATGTATTCGGTCCGCCGGCCATGGCATCGAGTTATTTCAATGTCGGCTCGATCATCGCCGGCGTGGCAATCGGCTATTGGATCGATCCGCACTTCGGCGCACGCTCACTGGTGGGTTTGGCGATCGGCACGCTCATCGGCGGCGCGTGGCAATTGATAGGACAATTTCCATCGCTGTGGAAGGTCGGCTACAGGTTTCATGCCGATCTTCACTGGCGCGACGAAGGTGTGCGCACGGTGCTGACCTTGATGGGACCGGCGGTCGTTGCGGCGAGTGCAGTGCAGGTGAACGTTCTGATCAACAGCGGATTCGCCGCGAGTCTTGGGAATGGGCCGGTGAGCTGGCTAAACATCGCGTTTCGCCTGATGCAATTGCCGCTGGGAATTTTCGGCGTCGCCATCGGCACCGTTACGTTGCCGTTGGTATCAAAGCACGCCGCGCTGGGGAACACAGCTGAGTTCCGCGCGATCCTCGCCCGCGGGATGCGGCTGGCGTTTTTGCTTACCATTCCGTCGGCGATCGGACTCGCCATGCTCGCGTCGCCGATCATCAGCGTGATTTATCAACACGGACGGTTTACGGCGGAAATGACGCGGGAGACTGCGGGTGCATTGCAATTTTACGCGATTGGTCTGGTTGCGTATGCGGTATTGAAAGTATTGACGCCGGCGTTTTACGCAGTCGGCGAACGCAACACGCCAATGGTGGTGAGCTTTCTCGCCATCGGCGCGAATCTATTTCTCAACTGGCTGTTCACGTTCCGGCTCGGCTGGGGCCATCGCGGCCTTGCGTTTTCGACCAGCCTCGTCGCAACGATCAATTTTCTTTTGCTTTATGCGCTGATGCGCCGGCACACGCGCCGGCTTGAAACGCGCCAGATGCTAATCGGGCTCGGGAAAGTTTGTATCGCGGGCGCGCTGCTGGCGTTGATCTGCTGGGCCGCGAATTACTGGTGGCTGAATGCGTGGCCGGACATGCGGTTCTTTCAGAAATTGGCCATATTGCTTGGCGTAATTGGGGTTGGCGTAGCGGCATTTTTCGGCGCAGCGTTTCTTCTGCGCATCAGCGAAGTGCAGGACATTATTGATGTTTTTCGGCGACGTTTTCATTAACCGCTGCACCAGCCTGAAGGCCGGTGTTAATCAGACGGTGGGCTGCGTCTCAATTTGAATGTTGTAGCGTGCGCTGTCCTCAGCGCATTCAATCCAAGAAGTCCGCTGGGAGACAGCGGGCACTACAGCACAAATGCCGGATGGCTTCTGCCCAGGTAGCGGCGGTCTCTAATCGGGCGAGAAGATGACAGCGGGCGGCTTGAAGGAGCCCCTCCCTCATATTACCCCAAGGCCTGATCGAGGTCCGCGACAAGGTCGTCGGCGTTTTCGAGGCCGATCGACAGACGCAACAGGCCTTCCGGCGACGTTGTACCCGGGCCTTCAATCGACGCGCGATGCTCGATCAAGCTTTCTACGCCGCCCAAGCTGGTCGCTCGAATGAAGACCTTCGTTTTCGCCGCGACGGACATCGCAGCGCCGTAACCGTCTTTTACTTCAAGCGAAAGCATTCCGCCGAACATCGACATCTCTGCAGCCGCGATCTCGTGGCCGGGGTGCGACTGCAATCCGGGATAATGCACGCGTTTCACTTTCGAGTGTCGCGCGAGGAACTCCGCGATTTTCATTGCATTTCCCGAGTGTGCACGCATTCGCCACGGCAATGTGCGCATGCCGCGGAGGATCAGCCAGCAATCGAAAGGGGAGGGGACCGCGCCACCCTCATATTGGATGCTGCGGATGCGCTGAAAAAATTCGTTGTCCGTTTTAGCGACCACGATTCCTCCGAGAACGTCGCAATGCCCGCCGAAATATTTCGTGGTTGAATGCAGGATTAAATCGGCGCCGAGATCGAATGGCCGCTGCAGCACCGGCGCCCATGTATTGTCGCAAACGAGAAGCGCGCCAGTCTCGCGAACGACTTCGGCCACGGCGGCAAGATCGACAATCTTAAGCAACGGATTGGATGGTGTCTCGGCCCAGGCGAGTTTGGTGTTCGACCGGAGCGCTTTTTTCACCGCAGCGAGATCGCTCATGTCCACGAAATCGGCTTCGAGTCCCCAGCGCGCGAAGATCTCGCGGATCAATCGCGACGTGCCGTAGTAGGCGTCAAGGTGCGCGAGGACGTGATCGCCCGGTGACAGCGCCTGCAAAATCGACATCGTCGCACCGGTGCCAGACGCGAAGGCGGCCGCCGCCTCGCCGCCTTCAAGCATGCTCACGCCGCGCTCCAGCGCCTGACGATTCGGATTATCGTTGCGCGTGTACATGAAACCGCGCGAGTACGTCCCTTCGACGTCGCGCTCGAATGTCGTAGAAAGATAAATCGGGGCGGCGACTGCTCCGGTTGCAGGATCAACCGCGTGTCCCGCGTGAACGGCTATGGTTTCAATTTTCATTTTGTGGCTGCGACGTTACTGCATTCCGCGCGCGCTTGTCGATGCCGCGCATTTCGAAGTGCGCAGACATGTCCACGCTTTTGAAAGCGGCAACATGTCTCCGCACTCCAAAGTTTCGGAGTTGACGACGCCACTTGACCAGCGCAAATAGCAACTTTCCCATGGACGCCCAGAGTTGCGCTGATGCAGCGATGCACACGATTTACCACGACGAAGTTTTCCAGATGGCTTGCGAGCAGTTTCGCGTCATCGCCGATTATCTGAACATTGACAAGAACGACCGCGAATGGGCGACGTATCCGAAGCGCGCCATCGCGGTGACGTTGCCGGTGCACATGGACGACGGGAGCACCAGAGCTTTCCAGGGTTACCGCGTCCAACACCACATTGCGCTCGGTCCGACCAAGGGGGGCACACGGTTCGCGCCCTCGTTGTCGATGGGCGAAACGGCCGCACTGGCGATGTGGATGAGTTGGAAATGCGCGCTGGCACAGTTGCCATACGGGGGTGCCAAAGGCGGCGTGGCAGTTGATCCCAGCAAACTATCGCGCACGGAACTAGAGGCCGTGTCGCGCCGTTACATGCAGGAAATGATTCCGTTCGTTGGGCCGCACACCGACATCATGGGCCCGGACATGGGCACCAACGAGCAGATCATGGCGTGGTTCATGGATACCTACTCCGTTTACATGGGCTACGCCGTCAATGAAATCGTCACCGGCAAACCCGTCGCCATAGGCGGAACCGAAGGCCGGCGTGAAGCCACCGGGCGAGGCGTCGTGTATCTCGTCGAGCGCGCCATGAACATGCTGAAGATGGATCCGGAAAAGTGCACCGCGATCGTGCAGGGATTCGGCAATGTCGGTTCGGTCGCAGCTTTGTCGCTGGCCTACAAGAGCGGCGTCAAAGTCGTCGGGATCAGCGATCATACCGCAGCGATTTACAATCCAAAGGGCCTCGATGTAAAAGCGGCCGAACAGCACATGCTGAAGAAAGGTAACCTGCGGGCGTTCGCTCAGGATGATCATGTCAATCCTAACCAGTTTCTCACGTTGCCGTGTGACATTCTTGTTCCGGCGGCAGTCGATCGCGTGATTACTGGAAAAAATGCCGACCAGCTCAAGTGCCGCATCCTTGCCGAAGGCGCCAACGGCCCCACGACCCCTGATGCAGATCTGATTCTCGACCAGCGTTGGGACGAAGTGTTCGTAATTCCGGATATTCTATGCAACGCCGGCGGCGTTATCGTTTCATACTTCGAGTGGGTGCAAGGTTTGCAGGCGTTTTTGTGGTCGGAGAGTGAAGTGACCGACAAACTCTTCCGCATTCTCGAGCATTCGTTTGCGCAGGTGATCAGGCGCGCAAAAGACCACAAGGTGTCGCATCGAACGGCCGCAATGGCCATCGGTGTTGAGCGCGTCATCAAGGCCAAACAAGTGCGCGGCTTGTTCCCATGAGCGGCCCGAAAATCTGCGCGCAGTCGAATCTATTGTAGGGAGTCCGCGGTGGCGGATGCCGTCACGTTGGCGTTTCACAGAAACGCCCTACAATTGAACGAAGCCCACGATGAAGTTTTCGCACTCTGAGGAAAAACGAGGCGGCCAGCAGCTCGATGTTTTGACTAATGAAGAGAATGGCCTTCGCATCATCGTCTCGCGTCTCGGCGCGCAATTGATCAGCCTGGCGCGAGTGGATGAAGGTGGGAATTGGATCGGCTTCCTCTACCGCGACGACGATCTGTCGGCGCCGTCACAAGGCTGGGCAAATCACGCCACGGTGATGGGTTATTATGTTCATCGGCTCAAGAACGGCCGGAGTCTATACCGCGGACACGAAATCAAAGGCGGCACCCACGGTTTTCTTCGCTCGAAAACATGGCATCTCACCGGCTCTTCCACGGAAGGGAGCGGCGCTTTGTTGAAATACCAGATTACGCCGGAGGATTTTTCCCCAAGCGAATATCCGCTGAAGGTCAGCGTGGACCTCACTTATCAGATCGAGACCAACAAACTGGGTGTGTTGTTCGACTTTCGAAATCATGAAGCCGAACTGACGGCGCATGTATCATTCGGGTTGCATCCCGGGTTCGGCGCGACTTCATTCGAAAGCTTTCGCCTGCAAATGCCGCGAGGTTTTTATCGGCGGCACTTTTCGCCTGGCAATTTTCTCTCAGGGCAGACGCGCGACATCGAGTTTCCCGGTGGCGAAATGCCCTTCTCAAAAACGGAGTTGCCCGGTGCCATTCTTCTCGAGTTGGTGGATGTTCAGCGGCCGCAATTTTCGTATGTGGACCCCCCGAGCGGGCGCTGGGTGATGGTGGATCTGACCGGTGTTCCCTACATGACATTGTGGTCCGACGGCGGCCCATTCCTGTGCGTCGAGCCGTGCTGGGGTTTGCCCGATCACCATGACCAACGCGCATTCGAGCAAAAGGAGGGGATTCAAATCATTCCGCCCGGTGGCGAATTGCGCGCTTTCTTCAAGATGACTCCGCAGCTTGCTTCGTGCGATTAGCGAAACTGGCAACTGACGCTGCGACGGTTTCGGCGGACTGAAGAACCGCCACTCCTTCGGTTCATCGTCAGCATTTAGAGCACAAAGGGAATGATACGTTTGACGCGTTGCTGGTAGGCGGCATATCGCTCGGGGAATTGTTGGAGCATCAATCTTTCCTCGCGGTCGAGTTTAATCCAGAAACTCGCAAACATCAGCAGCACACCCACGAACCCGGCAACGTGTGATTGTACGAGCGCTGTCGCAAAGAACATGATGAGCATGCCAGTGTAGATGGGATGCCGCACGAACCGATACGGACCGCGCTCAACCAGATTGTGTCCTTCTTTCAACGCCACTACACCGCTCCAGTTGCGTCCGAGAGTAAGTCTGGCCCAAAGCGCGAAGGCCAGACCTGCAACGCACAAAAACGCGGCGCCGCACGAAATCGGCGTTGCACGGGGGATGATCCGGAGATTTAGCGGATACGGCAATTCGCGGCCATAGAGTAGCAGAAGATAAGCGATCACGAGCAGCACCCAGTAGCGCAGTCGCTGCGCCCGGCTTTCGCGATATACCGTCCGCTTCGTCGATACCGCAGCCAGTAACCAGACCGTGATGAATACGATCCAACAACCACTGATGATATCGAGGGCCAACGAATACGCCTGCATCCAAGCAATAGTTTACCTGAAAATCTTCGTGTCTATTGCTGTGAATTCGTGGTTACTTTTTCACCGTTATGGCTGGTTCTGCTTCGCTTCAAGCTCTCCTGACGAGCTCAATTGATTACGCCGGAATGTTCCCGCCTTGCAGCCTGGCGCTTGAACCAGCGTTGCGGAACTACGCGAGTTATGTGCGTTCGCCCGAAGCGTGGATGCTGAATGGATTCGTTCTGCCAGTCGAACAATTCCACCCGACAAGGCAATTTCTTTCAGAGTTCGATCCCTTGCATCTGCTGCGCGTAGCAGCACTCGGACCGAAGGCCGCAAATGCGGATGCGTTTCTCGATGCGCTCGACGAGGCGGACGCGGCGATTCGTTCCTTCTCGAAATACAAGGTTGATCTGATTTCGGTCAGTCATCTCGAGATGTTTTTGCCAGAGGATGTGGATCTCGCGTCGCTAAAGGAGGCGAGAGCGATTGTCCGCGGTTTTCCGGTATTCTGGGAAGCGCCGCCTCAGAGAGCGGAGAAAACGATTGCGTTGCTGGCCGAGCACAATTCCGACGAGGAGGTGGCGACCTTCGGTTACAAATTGCGCACCGGCGGAGTCACGGCGGATGCGTTTCCAAGCTCGGCGGATATCGCGCGGGCGCTTGTAAAGCCGGCAACGCATCAACTTCCCATCAAGTTTACAGCCGGGCTGCATCATCCAATCCGGCAATTTCGCGACGAAGTGAAAACGAAGATGCACGGATTCCTGAATGTGCTCGGAGCCGCCGTGCTCGCGGCGGAGCACCAATGGGATGCGCGTCAAGCCGCGATGATGCTTGAGGATGAAGATGCGGGGTCGTTTTCGTTTACGGACGATTTTTTCGCCTGGCGCGACTGGAAAATCGATACGGAGCGCCTGCAATACCGGCGGAGATTCGTCAGGTCCTTTGGTAGTTGCAGCTTCGATGAGCCACGCGAGGATTTGCGCGCGCTGGGTTTCCTGTAAGATAGGGGCGGTTCACCTGAATCGCCCGCTTAGCGTAAACAGACACGCTTCGGGCGATTGAGGTCAATCGTCCCTACCATGCCACTCAAATCATTCATCGAGATTGCATCGGATTCGCATTTCCCACTGGAGAACCTTCCCTTCGGTATTTTTCAACCGAAGCAAGGCAAACCCCGTGTGGGCGTCGCGATCGGCGATTTGATAGTTGATCTCTCTGCACTCGAAGAGCTCGGCCATTTTCGGTCGTCAGAATTTCAGAAGCGAAAGGTATTCTCTGGGGATTCACTCAATTCATTTCTCGCGCTCGGGCGTCCGGCGTGGCTAACGACGCGCGAGATCCTTCAACATCTTCTATCAGCAGACACGCCAACGCTGCGCGATGACGCGCGGCTGCGCGAAAGAGTTTTTCACGCGCAAAAAGATGTGACGATGAAATTGCCGGCCCGCATCGGCAATTACACCGATTTCTACTCGTCCTATCATCACGCGCACAATGTCGGAACAATGTTGCGCGGCCCGGAAAACGCGCTCATGCCGAACTGGAAATGGTTGCCGGTGGCATATCACGGCCGCGCCAGTTCCGTGGTCGTCAGCGGGACTGATGTGCGCCGGCCAAGTGGGCAGACCAAGGCGCCGGATGCAGCCGCGCCGGCATTCGGCCCAACCAAAAGCCTCGATTACGAATTGGAAATGGCGTTTCTGATCGGACCAGGTAATTCGTTAGGCGAACCGGTGTCGATCGATCGTGCCACCGATCACATCTTCGGACTGGTTCTGATGAACGACTGGAGCGCACGCGACATTCAGGCTTGGGAATATCAGCCGCTCGGGCCATTTTTGGCGAAGAACTTCGCGACGAGTATTTCGCCATGGGTGGTGACGCTCGAAGCGCTTGAGCCGTTTCGGAAACCGCTCCCGTCACAAGATCCAGAGCCGTTGCCGTATTTACGCGCAAAGAAACGATTTCACCTTGGACATTCAGCTCGACGCGCAGCTCCAAACGTCATCGATGGACGCGCCGCACATGATCACGCGCACAAATTTTCAAAATCTTTATTGGAGCATTTCCCAGCAGCTTGCGCATCACACGGTCAACGGCTGCAACTTGGAACCCGGCGATTTGTTAGCCAGCGGGACGATCAGCGGAGCAGGTGAAGAATCGCGCGGCTGCATGCTGGAATTGACCTGGCGCGGCGCAAATCCGCTAAAGCTGCCAAACGGCGAAACCCGCAAATGGCTCGAAGACAGTGACAGACTCACAATTACCGGCTGGTGCGAAGGTGATGGTTACCGCGTTGGTTTCGGAGAAGTAACCGGACGGATTCTGCCGGCGATCTGACATTCCTGTCTCAAAGAAGGGCAATCCGTTCGAGTCTGGGGATCTCTCTTTTATTTGCTGCCAGGCTTCACGGCAGGAATCTTGGCGAGGTCTGCCGGGAGTTTGTCGGCGGGAAATGTCTCGACATTCATCTCGATCAAGCTCACAAACGGACAGCCAAAACCCGGCTTGGCTGCACCGCTTCGATCGACAATCACTCCAACGGCGGAGACGATAGCTCCGTGTGCGTGCACGATATCGATTGTCTCCTGGACGCGGCCGCCGCGGGTGACGACGTCTTCAACCACGACGAATTTTTCGTTAGGCGAAATTTTAAAACCGCGGCGCAGGACGAGTTTGCCTTCCTCTTTCTCAACAAAAATATGGCGTTTTCCTAACGACCGGCCGATTTCCTGGCCGACGATGATTCCGCCGAGGGCTGGGGAGATAACTGTGCCGCAATTGAAATCGCGCAGTTTGTCGGCAAGCCATCCACAGACCTTAGCAGCTATGTCTGTGTGCTGAAGAAGCAGCGCGCATTGAAAATACTCCCGGCTGTGTAGACCGGAGCGCAACACGAAGTGACCGTCCAACAGTGCACCGGTTTTGCGGAAAAGTGCCAGCAGATCCTCGCTCATCTGGGGAGCGCACGCCGCTGGCGCACTGTTTTCGGTGGACCCCCGAAAACCCTTGGCGCCACGCATGTGAAGGGCGGAGAAAAAATGATTGCACGGCATGTCCAGGAGGAACCGCTCGACGAGTCGTCGAACGGAGCACGCCAGCGGCGCATGCTCCCCAGAAGCGGAATCCTACCCAGATGTATCATACGCAGTTTGGTCGGCCTCCGCTGCGGCAGCAATCACTTCGATTTCCACATTGGCTCCTCTCGGCAACGCAGAAACCTGGACGGTGGAACGGGCAGGGGGATCCTGTTTGAAATACGATCCGTATATTTCGTTTATTGTCTGAAAGTCCTCGAGATTAGTCAGGAAAATGGTTGTTTTGACGACGTTATCAAACGACAGACCTTCCGCTCGTAAAATAGCTGCGATGTTGTCCATTACGCGCCGGGTCTGTGTGGCGATATCGCCGGAAACGATTTGGCCCGACTTCGGGTCGAGTGGAATCTGGCCGCTGCAAAACAGGAAATTTCCGCTACGCACCGCTTGCGAGTAGGGGCCGATCGCCGCTGGCGCTTCACCGGTGAGAACGCTGTTCTTCATGTGGCCGATTGTAACTGCAAATCTGGCTGGCACAATGAATGGCAGAGACCAGTGCGAAATTATCCGCAGTGGAAAGAGTCGACGCTCGCTCAATTCTTGTAGGGCAGCCCCGAAAGCCTTCGGGGTTTGCCCTGCAACCACATTGCTGCATAGTGAAAGCCCAACGACGCTGCGCAAGATCGACGTCGATCGCGGCTGGGTAGCTCAGTTGGCAGAGCAGTGGACTGAAAATCCACGTGTCGGCGGTTCGATTCCGCCCCCAGCCAAAGCCCCTTTTTCACAGGTAAAACACTGGGGCAAACCGGCCGTCTTCTGCAACTCCCCCAAAGTGTCCGGAAATCAAAGAGCGGCTTCACCGCCATCCGGCTCAAAGGTAAAAAATCTTGCCCCTCGAAATTCGCCTCCTGCGTTTGATCGACTCCGGTACCAACAACGCGGTTGACGAATTTACGAAACTGGCGCGAGCGGCCGTTCCGAAGATGATCAAGAAATAACCGCACCAGAGCCTGCTAGCTTTTCGTTAGGCCATAAATCACCGAGCTGACGACCGCGTCTGCGCGGGACTTCCCCGACATCACCTTTGATTCCAGCGAGGTAAGGGGACGAGGGCATGCGCGAAGTTCTCCGGTGTCAGTGTCAATAGCCAGACAGAGCCCATCATTACTGGAGAACCTGGCAAGACTTGGGGGCCATCACACCCCGCCGAGTATGTATGCCCCGTATGATGACACCGCTGTCTTAAGGCGAAAAACGCTTGCGTATGTCGTAATGTGAACAGCATTGGGAAAATCAATGGTTCTATAATTTAATCTTTACTTTATCGGGATCTTCCGATACTTCCCCGGGCAAATAAGATATAGAAACCACATTGCTCCACCCGAAGCTACAATGATCGATGCTAGGGTTTTTCTCGACAGACGCGGGGTTTGGGACTTGGGCCTCGGCTGCGCAGCCGTTGTAAAGCTGTCCCAAGTTGAAGGCCGGCGAAGTGCGCAATAACTGTGAAACGGATTTCCTGAAGGTCGAGAAGAATAGCGGCGGCCTCAGGCGTACCGTTAAGCTGCCCCGGCTTTCCATACGATGAAACGCACAGCCCAGTTGTATTTGCTCATTGTAAGTATTGTTGGTCTTGGCATTTTCTTCATCCTGCATGTGGGGAGTCAACTTCCTTCCCCCGTCTCCCGACTTTCTACTGAACCTGCAGCAGCAGCTACTCCGCATTCAGCCGACGTTAGCGACTCTTCGTTTTTCGCTTCAGTGAAGTCCAGCTTGCGGCAGAATGCGACCAGTCCGCTAAGCCGACTTTTCCTGCAGCTTTTCATTATCATTGGCGCTTCTGGTGTCGTTGCCTGGATCTTCACCCGCTGTGGACAACCCGCGGTCATAGGAGAGATGGTGGCGGGCATCCTTCTAGGCCCGTCGCTCTTCGGCCTGCTGGCACCCAACGCATTTCAGTTCATTTTCGCTGCATCATCCCTGGATGCACTAAGACTCTTGAGTCAGATTGGGGTGTGCCTGTTTCTGTTCGCCGTGGGTATGGAACTGGACGTATCGGAGGTGCGACACAAGGCGCAGACCGCGATTGTGGTCAGCCATTCCAGCATTGTCGTCCCTTACTTCCTGGGTGTTACCCTCGCGTTGTTCCTTTATCGGGAGTTGGCGCAGCCTGGGGCTTCATTTCTTGCCTTTGCCCTGTTCATGGGGATTTCCATGAGCATCACTGCTTTCCCTGTACTGGTTCGCATCTTGCAAGACCACGGTATTTTCAAAACGCCCCTCGGAAGCACCGCCACGGCTTGCGCCGCGGCGGGTGACGTGACTGCATGGATCATGCTGGCCTTCGTGGTGGCCATCGCGCGAGTGACCAGTGTAGGTGGAGCAGCCTTCAATCTCGGTCTCGTACTGGTCTTTATCGCGCTCATGCTCTTCGTGATCAAACCAAAGCTGCCAGGTTGGCTTGGGCAGCAGGCGTTAGAGCGTCCTAAGCCAAGTAAAGCGATGCTGGGTCTTGTTCTTGGGGTGGTACTTGTTTCTGCGCTGACCACAGAACTTATCGGCATTCATGCGCTGTTCGGGGCTTTTCTGGCCGGGATAGTCATGCCTACAGCATGTGGTTTCCGGGACAAATTGGTTGTGAGGGTTGAAAACTTAAGCTCCGTCCTGCTGCTGCCAGTGTTCTTCGCTTTCACCGGTCTGCGCACCCAAATCGGTCTGCTCAACGGCGCTCAGGATTGGCTTATCTGCCTTCTCATTATCGCGGTAGCCACTGCGGGAAAACTCGGTGGAAGCGCTCTGGCTGCTCGTCTTACCGCAATGAAATGGCGCGAGTCGCTTCAACTCGGCGCATTGATGAACACGCGGGGACTGATGGAACTCATCGCCCTCAGTATCGGCTATGACATGGGCATTCTCTCACAGCGCATTTTCACCATGCTTGTGATCATGGCTCTGGTTACTACTATAATGACCGGTCCACTGGTCACTTTTTTTGGGAAAACACAAGCGATCGCCGCAGCGTGATCCGAGCCATCGGTTGAAACTCTTCGACAGGGTGTGCAAATGCGGCTTCGTTGAACTCCAGGCAGAATCCTTTTGGAAAAGGGATCGCCTTGTTATATGGGCGCGCCGCTGTAGGATCGACCCTTTCGAACGAATCAGCTTTCTCGGCGATGAAACGCACGGCCCTTTATTACTTCTTTATGGTGACTGCCCTGGGCCTGGGCATCTTCTTCATCCTGCGAGCGGGAAATCAACTCCCTGCCCCGGCTCTTCAACCTTCCACACAATCTAGCTCTCAAATCCTTCCGCACCTTACTGGCGCTGGCGACTATTCGTTTTCCGCTGCGGTGGAGTCCAGCCTGCGGGACAATGCCAACGATCCATTAACTCGGCTCTTTCTGCAGCTCTTCGTTGTTACGTCCGTTTCCTACCTTGTTGGCTGGATCTTTATGCGTTTTGGACAAGCTGCAGTGGTAGGGGAGATGATGGCGGGCGTTCTTCTCGGTCCGTCGGTTTTCGGTCTTCTGGCGCCCGCTGCATTTCAGTTTGTTTTTGCTACCTCGTCCCTGGGCGCGCTGAGGCTCTTAAGCCAAATTGGGGTCTGTCTGTTCATGTTTACCGTCGGTATGGAAATGGATGCGACGGAGCTGCGCCGCAAAGCGCACACAGCAGTTGTAGTCAGCCATGCCAGCATTATCGCTCCCTATTTTCTTGGCGTGCTGCTGGCGCTGTTCCTCTATGGCCGCCTCGCTCAACCTGGGGCGTCTTTCATTGGCTTCGCCCTGTTTATGGGGATTTCCATGAGTGTCACCGCTTTTCCTGTGCTGCTCCGGATCTTGCAGGACCGGGCTATCCTCAGGACTTCGCTTGGTCGCACTGCAGCTGCGTGCGCCGCGGTAGGAGATGTAACTGCATGGGGCGTGCTTGCATTTGTGGTAGCTATTGCGCGGGCAACCAATGTTGGCGCGGTGACCCTTAGTCTTGGCTTGGTGTTGATCTTTGTCGCGCTCATGCTCTTCGTCATCAAACCAAACCTGCCAAGCTGGATTGGGCAGCTGGCGCTAGAGCGACCCAACCCAAGTAAAGCGGTGCTGGCTGTCGTTTTTGGCATCGTGCTTGCCTCTGCAGTGAGCACGCAACTCATCGGGAGCCGGGCGCTTTTCGGGGCTTTTCTGGCAGGAATAGTCATGCCGACAGCAGGGGGCTTTCGCGACAAGCTTGTCGTACGGGTTGAAAACTTAAGTTCCGTTCTGCTCTTGCCTGTGTTCTTCGCTTTCAGCGGTCTGCGCACCCAAATTGGTCTCCTTAACAGCGCTCAGGATTGGCTTATCTGCCTTCTCATTATCGCGGTAGCCACTGCCGGAAAGCTCGGTGGAAGCGCTCTGGCTGCTCGCCTTACCGGGATGAAATGGCGCGAGTCCCTTCAGCTTGGCGCATTGATGAACACGCGAGGACTGATGGAGCTCATCGCGCTTAATATCGGCTATGACATGGGCATCCTTTCACAGCGCATCTTCACCATGCTTGTGATCATGGCTCTCGTCACTACTATTATGACGGGACCGCTGGTCACTTTTTTTGGAAAAGAACAGCCAAGGCCCCGAGCCTGATCCGAACCGTTGCTTACAATTTCTGGCTGCAGAATGCAAAGTCCCTTTGGCTGAGGGTGCCGCGTGTTTTCAAGTTGTATCGCCAGGGATACCCCGGGATATGAGAGCGGACGAATCGTGGGAGGCTGTGGCGATCCGCGCGGTAAGCACCGTCTGCGCCCGCTTGAAGTCGTCCGGTATTCCGATGTCGATAAAGAGCCCCGTACTAACCAATCCGTAGACGTGGCGGTCGAGAAGGCGAGGAAAAACCTCCCTCTCCAACGAGATGGCTGTTTCCGCCGGCAGGTCACGAACGATCTGCTTTCGAAGCAAATAAACGCCGGCGTTGATCAGACCAGGACCGCTTCGGATACCCTTTTCGATGAACTCGGTCACGCGGCCGTTTTTGTCGAGCGCCACGCTTCCGTAGCGAGTGACATCCGTGATCGCCTGCAGCACGATCACCAAATCGGCATCTTTACCTCTAAAGAGCTCCAGCATTGGATTAAGGCTCCATTCCACGTAGCTGTCGCCGTTGAGAACAAGAACTGGATCGCTGATGAGTGGCTCAGCCAGCTTGAGGGCTCCGCCAGTGCCTAGCGGTTCATTCTCTCTGGAGTAGCGGATACGCACGGCAAGTTTATTTCCAGATCCGAAATGGCTTTCAATTTTTTCGGCCATGTAGCCCGTTCCCAAAATCACGTCACTGACTCCCTGAGACTTGAGTCTATCGAGCAATAGTTGGAGAAAAGGCGTTCCGGAGATTAGAGCCATCGACTTTGGCCGGTCAGCGAGCACCGGGCGGAGTCGGGTGCCATACCCCCCACAGAGTACGAAAGCGTGAACGGCACCGGTCGGAATATCTCGGTTACCCTCGAGTTTTCTCATCATTACTGCAAAAAAAGGCGAGCACCGTGCGATTCCGACTTAACTCGTCGAGCCCGAGCGGTCATTTGAGCGCACGGTTGGCTAACTGGTTAATCCTTTGACTATAGTCGCAAACACTGAAACATGGAAGAGTCATGATGGGCTTGCCCCGTTGTCTCGGACAGTGAGGAAGGGATAATTTAGTTCAATTTGGATTCAAACTTGATAGGGCTTTGGTAGTCAAGACTGGAGTGGAGTCTGGTGCGGTTGTAGAAGGTTTCGATGTAATCGAAGATGGCGGTGCGGGCCTGGGCGCGGGTAGCGAAGCGATGATGGTAGACCAGTTCGTATTTGAGACTGCTAAAGAAGGACTCGATGAAGGCGTTATCGTAGCAGTTGGCTTTGCGACTCATGGAAGGGACTAGGCCGTGTTGGGCCAGGACTTGTCGATAAGCGGCGCTGGCGAACTGAGCACCGCGATCGGAGTGGAGGATACGATTTCGCGTGGGAGGACGTTGGCCAAGCGCCATGCGCAATGCGGCAATGACCAGTGTGGCATCGAGGATTTGGCTCATAGCCCAACCGACTACTCGCCGGGTGAAGACATCAAGGACCGCGACTAGATACAGCCAACCCTGAGCGGTCAGCACTGCGGTAGCATCGCTGACCCAGACTTGATTGGAGCGTCGAACAACGAGGTTGTGCAATCGGTTAGGCGCGATGGGTCCGCCGTGGCGGCTGTCGGTGGTGGCTGGTCGATATTTGGAGCGCTGCCGGGCAAAGATTCGCTCCAGGCGCATCAGACGAGCAATGCGATTGCGCCGTCCCGGACAGCCCAGCGCGTGAGCCAGGCGCGGGCTGCCGTAAGTCTGGCGACTGCGAGCAAATTCCTCTCGGATGCGCTCGCGCAAGCGGATGTTCTCCAGTTGGCGGGGCCCAGGGTGAGAGCGACGCTTGCTCCAATCGTAGTAGCCGCTGCGCGAAACCAGAAGCGCTTCGCACAACCATGCGATCTTGTATTGGCCGCTCATCTGTTCGATTCGGGCATATCTCTCGGCGGCGCTTCGGAGAGGATGCCCAGCGATTTTTTTAAAACTTCACGTTGCTCTAAGAGCTTGGCGTTCTCAGCGCGCAAGCGCCGGTTCTCCGCCTCCAGTTCTTCCAAGCTGCGCTTTGGCTTGCGTCCGGCTTTTGGTGCCTCAGGCACCCGTTCCGCGTGCGCCCAACGATAGAGCAGCGGCGGACGGATCCCCAGCTCGGCTGCTACCTTGGCTGCACTGCGTCCACTGGCACGCCACAACTCCAACGCCTCCTGTTTATATTGATCGGTGTATCTCGCCTTGCTGCGAGCCGGCTTACTTAACTGTGTCTTCATGTGGGCTTCCTTTCGGGTTTTGACCCTTAGCCCGCTGTCCGTCAAATCAATGCAACCCAAGGACGTGCCTTGTTGAAATAAGGTAGCGTCACGAATTTTGTGTAAAAGGCCTCAGCAGCGCCGGACCAGCCTTGACGCGTGCTCACTCCGCACAGAAATACTTTGCGCAGCGCCTCATCTACCACCGCTTCGCGCCGTTCGTAACGCGGCAATACTCGCGGCCGGAACGCTCCCGAGCGGCTTCGCGGCATCTGCAGATCGAGCACGCCCAGACGCGTGGTGAGACTGCGCCCATAAAAACCGTTGGCCTGATCGACTCGCTGCTCGTGGCGCTGATAAGGATGCGCCTGCAAAAAACGCTGCCGCTTCTCCAGCATCAATATGTCGAGAAACCGGCGGTGGTTCTCTTTTATCTGCTCTGCCAGATCAGCAAAGAAAAACTCCTTTGCCTGTTGCAATCGCTGCCAACTCTTGGCAGCCTCTATCACGAGAGCTTCGCTTGCTCTCATTTCATGTGAACCGGGATACGCCCTCTTTGCTTTTACACACAATCCTTTCGGGCGAAAAGCCGTCGCTCTTGAGTCGAAGTCGCTTGACTCTCGGACATCTGGCTGCAGGCTAGTGGCCATGGGAAACAGGCGGAAATTGGCAAGTCGGCTGCAAGGTTGCATCGAACAGCTGTTTCCCAATTGGATGCACCGGCGACATCTGCATAAATGGGAGCGCCAGTGGCAAAACCCGGAATTTAGCGCCTTCTGGAAAACCGACGAGCCCCAAAAGGAACTTGTTGAAGCGATCGACTCCGGCTGGTTCCCGAAAAATCAACGCATCATCGACGTGGGGTGCGGGAACGGTCAGGTTAGCCGGTGGCTGGCTGCCCAGGGTTTTAGCGTTCTCGGGCTTGACTACAGCGCCGCGGCCATTGAGAACTGCCGCCGCCTCTCCGCCGGGCACCCCAACGCGCCCATCTTTGAAGTCGCTGACCTTTGCCGCGAGGACCTGCGGTTGGAACCGGTTTTCAGCTTGGTCGACCGCGGTTGCTTCCACCGCATTGTCGCCAACCTTCGTCACGTCTTTGCTCGGAACATCGCTCGCGCTACCCTTGAGGGTGGCCATTTCGTCCTGCTTGCCGGTACGTTCCAAGATCCGCGAGTCGTGAACTACGGCGGCGTCCGTTCCGAGGGACAACTTCGCGGACACGTCGCGGAGATTTTCGACGACTACTTCGCCATCGAGCGAGCCGAACCTGCTTTAATCAACGCTGTTGCAGGCCAGGAGCCTATGCCGGCCGTAGCCTTTTGGATGGTCCGCAAACCTGCGTAGTCCAACTTGGCTAATGCCGAAAGATCGAAGCTGAGCTTGGGTGCGCCTGAGAAAAGGCCGCTCTGCTAAGAAGCCGGCCTCGATCTTTCTGTTTGGCTAAACAACGCGGCTTCCCCAAGCTCAGATGACAGGCAATCGCCGCATTGATTCGAGCACGAACAAGCGAACAGTAGGACGAGTCGGAAAGTATCGATGGATTGCACACCCGACCCTCTCGATCAGTACGGACTTTGAGGTAGTGGAAACTCACTCCCGACTTTCAAGGGAAGACGTCGGCGTCCTAGCGGGAGACGCCCTTTTGCTCAACGAAGAGTTAAGACGGTGTCAGCCCTCTCCAAGAGAAGTGTCTGCTCGAACCGGCTTAGCAAAAGGCAGCATAAGAGAAGCCGTCGGCTTTATTGCCGCCGGCGTAAGCTGCAGCTCTGGGGTATTCCCGAGCGATCACTTTTCGCGTTTCGCCGAAAACGTGGGAATACCCTCCTGGGCCGGAGCTTTGACTTCGGCTGTCGGGGCGGTTGGCGTTTTGGTCGCAAGTAACGCCCCAAGCTGCCGCAGGGTCGCAAAGTTTTCTGCTATCAGCTCCTCGTCCTCGATCCTTATGCCCAAGTCGCTTTCCAAAAATGCGACCAGTCGGATCAGGCCGAGCGAGTCAATCTGTAGCAGCTCGTCAGGATCGGTTACTGGTGGCAAAGAACCGCGATTGTTATCTATGTACTCTTTAAGTTTCGGTGGTAATTCCATAAATATGTATCGGGCCAGAGGCCGGATGGTTGCCAAGCGCTTTTTGCGACAAATTATCCATTTCTTGCCCGATGATTATTGGTAGCAGTTTACAATAAGCTCGCAGATCACCGTGCCCCCAGCCACTGCTCGGTCGTGCCGACGGGGGAATTGGGTTCCCAGATTGCCGCCCGCTCGGGGTGATAGCGGGAACCGATTGGCACAGAGTAGTCATCCTTATCATACTCGCGCGTGCGCTTGAGCAACTTCCTGAAAGCGATAATTGCCGGTGAAGGCTGGCGCTCAGTTGGGTAAATCCGTGAGGAAAAGGCGTCTGTCAATTCGTCGGGATAACGATGATACACGAAAGTCGCGAAGGCGAAGGGCTGTTCCCAGAACAGATCGATCATGTCTTCCAGATTATCGATTGCTCTTTCGCAGAAAACCTGGTGGTCGGCAAACGGGTTTTCCCCGTTTCGCCTCTTGCCCTCGAGGTACTCGCGGACAAGCGGAGCGGCGAACTCCGCTTCGCGCATGGTTACCGACACTCCAAAGGAAAATATCGGATCGATGAAACGATGCGCATCACCGATGCAGATAAAGCCTTTCCCGCAGAATCCGCGCACCTGGTACGAGTAATTTGGGATAACATGCACCTTCTCAACCAGGTTCAGCTCAGGTATGCGATTCCGAAGCTCCGGGTTGATGTCGTAGAGCTCGTTCCGGAAAAACTCTTCGGGAGTTTGTTTTTTGGCCAGAAAGTCTGCGTTGGGGGTGACCATTCCCACACTGACAACGTCCTTGTCGAGCGGAATGAACCACGCCCAGTGAAACTTTCTCGCGTAGAAAATAACCGTGTTGTCTTTCGCATCTTCGCCCGAAGTGCCGGAGCCACGGACGGCGCCGGTCACCTGAGAGAAGAAGGCGACCTGCTTGTCGTAGTTACCAAGATATTTTGGACCGGTGGCACGCTGGTTGGCGAGAAAGGTTGCCTGGCCCGAACAATCGAGTACGATCTGGGTTTCGATGTCCTCGCTCTTGCCGTCAGGCCAGCGAACCGTTACGCCTCGCACCGCGCCATCATCGGCCAGTAGCGGCTTTGTGGCCGTGCCTCGCATAACCGTCGCTCCGCGTTTCTCGGCTTCCTTGAGCATCATCGTATCGAAATTGCTCCGCCGCACCTGCCACGTGCTTCCCAATGAGAGATTCCAGTCCTTATCGCGCGCCGAAACGGGGACAAACCAGGAATTCTCGCCGCTCGTGCCGTAGACCTTGACGCCGTGCTTGACAGGGTATTCCCTTTTTGCCATCTCATCCGCAAAGCCAAGTCTCCGAAGCACCTGGCCAGCTTCGCCTGTCAGCGATTCGCCAATGTGAAACCGCGGGAACTCTTCCTGTTCCAGAATGACTGGCTTAATTCCTTCCCGCACGAGGAACATTGCCATCGCGGCCCCCCCCGGCCCGCCGCCAACTATTAGCACATCAGTTTTCATTATTTATTGAAGCAATAGAGCAGAGAGGCAGCGAATTTGTTTTAAATCAATAGGCTGTCAAGCGCCGCTGGCGATTTCGAGGAGGCTCTTTCTTAACGGGAAACGGACGAAGATAGTAACAAAACCGTTAGCTCACTTGCTAGTGATTGGTCTCCGAACGAATATTTTTCTTACGGAAAGAGGCTTAGAGAGGATTGATTTGGCGCAGCTCTCCTGTCTCGCTTGAAGTCGACGAAGCCGACGAATTACCGCAGCGATCCGGTCCACCTTTCGTCGGATTCTGATCAACTCCCGAAATGCTTTGATGATAACCGCAACGTTACCACCGGTCGGCTTCCCGTGCCGGCGTGGGAAATGGCTCACCGGTACCTCCTTGACCGTCATGCCAAACCTGGATACCTGAGCGAAGATTTCCGTGTTAACCATCGCGCCCACAGACTGGATCTGGATCCTGTCGAAGACATGGCGGTTGAAGACTTTGAAAGCGCAATCAATGTCACGGACCCTGATCCCGAGCACGATCCGAACGAGGATATTCCAACCCCAGGCGAACAACAGACCTATGCGGCGGGTCCTGTCGCCGGGCCCGGTAACCAGCAACGATGTCGTAGGCATCCGTCTGTTCGAGGAGCGCGTCCACTTCCTTTAAGTCGAACTGCCCATCAGCGTCAGTGAAGAAAATCAGATCATGTCGCGCCAGCCTGATGCCGCTCTTGAGCGCGGCGCCGTAGCCGCGGTTCCGGGGATGATGAACGACACGCACGTCGGAGAACTCCTCGACGAGGCGGTCGCAGATCTCGCCCGTGCGATCTTTGCTGCCGTCGTTCACCACAATGATCTCAAAAATTGGAGCCAGCGTCGGTAGGGTCCGATACGCGTCCTCAACGACAGCCCGGATATTTGCCTCTTCGTTAAATGCAGGAAGAATGACGGACAGTGATTTCATACGGGAGTGAAAATTTGCAGCCTATCAGAATGCATGTGGGAGTCAACTCTACACAGGTTAACCGGGAGCGATCCTGGCAGGAAGATAGCGTTTCCCGGTGACCGTTCGATCGCCGGCGTGCGCTGATCAGGAAGCGCATTGCTCTGTTCCAGCGGAGCTAAATTCATACAGTATCCCGCACTGGTACTTCTACGGAAATTGGAGACGAAAGGCCCCAGATGTTTCGCAAACGTTACAAATGTGCGCGAAATTTGCGATCTTTGAGTGGCAGGCCGTGGACTCTTCTACGGTGCTCACTCAGGCGCCAGGCGTCGCGGACTCGGGCGCGAAGTGGGAAATTCCCGCCGGTTTTGACACGCTGCATCTATCTGAGCGCGCCTTGTTCGCAGTAACGGCGCGGCTTTTTCGATCTCCAGCGCACTGCGGTGTTAATCACGATGCAGAAGGGGAAGCTGGATCTGGCGCGCCAGAAGATCACGACCGCCCGGAAAAGGGGGACTTGGCAACTCTCTGGCGACCAATGTACGGTGCCTTTGTTGGAGATTGAAAAGCGGTGGCTCCTCTTGCAACTCGTCGGCGAACTATCCCGATGATCAATCCCCGCGAAGACCCAAACCTCGCCAACAATAGCGAGACCATACCGACAGGTGTAGTAGCCACGAACGTTTTTGACCAAGGAAAGGCGTTCTAGTTCAAACCGATTTTCGCAAATGAAAATCGTCCTCTACGCGTGCTTTCAGTGAGCGTTCCCTTCCAATGCATCTCCCTGTATCGCCAAAATCGCCTGAAAGGCCGGAGCGTCGGCATCATCTTGATAGACCTCAACAAACTTGGCGCCCAGGAGGACGCCTGCCGTCAGAGCTTCGTCCAGTGTCCCGCCTAAACGCTGGGGATCGTGAATTGCGGAGCAAAGCATCTGAAATCCAGTCGGCTGTGTAGTGTAGTAAGTGTAAATTGCAAGGTTCGGATAATAGACCGTACTGGAGTGTGCATTAAGCGTGGCGTTCATGATCCCGAATCTTCCTGGATAGGTAGCGACTGCCCACTCGATAACTGTCTGGAGGTCTAACATTGTTTCCGGTCCTAGAAACGGCTTTGACGCTGTGATAAAGAAGGGGGTGTTGGGGAAGGCTTGGGCGTAAGCCGCCATGTACAGCCGCATTGCTCCTGGCGCAGATGCCTGAACTGGGACAACTCAATCGGCGTCAAGTTGCGGCGCTGGTTGGAGTAGCGCCATTTAATCGAGACAGCGGAAGGATGCGCGGCAAACGAGCGATTTATGGCGGCCGGCGCTCAGTGCGTCACGGGCTCTACATGGCCGCGCTCGTCGCCGCACGTCACAACCCCATCCTGCACCAGTTTTATCTGCCATTGCGTGCCGCCGGTAAACCGCCCAAAGTTGCTCTGACAGCGGCAATGAGAAAGCTCTTAATCGTGCTCAACAGCACGCTCAAACCCGATCTAATTTATGCTTGAAATCAAGACAGTTACTAACGCCTGGTATCGCCAAGGAAATCCATGTGCTCCGCGGCATCAACGGTGTGTGATCGATCGGGAACGCCAACCAGCCTGTCATCGAATCATTTGACAAATTTGAAATATCAAACGATTGATGCTTCCTTTGAGCGGCGTGAAGGAGACCTTCGCTTTAAAAAATTGAAGTGAACAGGAAGGAGATCTGCGATCTACTATGAGAAAATGCATCGTGTCGAGTTTCGTCGCGGGAACGGCAATAGGGCTCGTCCTGCTGGCGGGGCCAAACAGCCAAGCACAGAGCTTTGTCGATGTTTCGGACAGTGCCGGAATCATCGGAACTTCGCTGAACAAATCCTGGGGCAGTCCGGTTTGGGGTGATATTAATAATGACGGCTATCTCGACGTGCTGGTCTCGGTTCATGGCGTGCTGGGGACCAACAAACCGTTCACTTACCTTAACAATGGAAATGGTACGTTTACAAATAATTACGCGACCTCTGGAATCTTTAAAAGCAGCTGGCACGATACCGTCAACCCAGATGATGGGGACTGGCACGGGTGGGCACTGGGTGATTACGATCGGGACGGCAAGCTCGACCTGGCCATTGTCGAGGGATCAAAGGATAACGACTTTACCAAGCGAGATAAGCTGTTCAAAGGCCTCGGCAACGGCACCTTTACAATGGTGGCCAATTCTGCTGGCTTTGATCTCAACGTGCACACCGGCGGCAGTGGCCAATGGGTGGATTTTAACAATGATGGTAAGCTCGATCTGTTCGTGAAGAACTGGACCACCAGTACAAACGAGTTGTTTCGAAATAACGGAGATGGAACCTTCACTGATGTCGCAGCCACGGCAGGATTGGCCGACGTTCGCGGTTCCAATAGTGCCTGGGCTGACTACGACAATGACGGCTACATGGATGTCATGGTTACCGGTCTCGGGGGGCTGATTCCCGAACCGCCAGATGCGTTGTTTCACAATAATCGCGATGGAACCTTCACCGAGGTGACTGCGAGTGCCGGACTGCCCGTACGAAACACTAGCAGAGGCATCGCCTGGGGCGATTATAACAACGACGGTAACATAGATGTGTATATCGCCCGCGGTGAGGCCGGTCCGATACCTCCCGACGGCTCCACCAAGACGAGCCTGTATCGAAATAATGGTAATGGAACGTTTACTGAGGTTACGGATCTAGCGGGCGTAGGGATAACCGCGAATACCTGGGCCGCCATTTGGGGAGACTACGACAACGACGGAAACCTCGATTTGTTCGTCGCCAATAGCGGGGACAACCCCAACAACAATGCCTGCTACCTTTTCCACAATAATGGCAACGGGACGTTCACCAATGTGGCTGCGGCAGAGGGCCTGCAACTACAGGACAATATTGCCGCTCACAAGGGAGCCTCTTGGGGAGATTATGACAACGATGGTTTCCTTGATCTAATGATCAAGAATGGAGTCGGCACGGAATCAGGGGGTAATGGCGCTGATAAGGGCACCCACCGGCTTTATCGCAATACCCATCCCGGTAACACCAACCATTGGCTCAAAATCAAACTGGTAGGCAGGCAAAGCAATATCAACGGCATCGGAGCGAAGCTGAAACTCACCACCTCAATTGCACCTTTTACTCAGTATCGTCAGTACCGACGGTGGGGGTGGCGGAGTGTTATATTCGCAAAGCAGTGAACCGGTTCATTTTGGCTTAGGGCAAGCCACGCAGGGCGATCTGCAGATCACTTGGCCAAGCGGTGTTGTGGACACTCTACCCGCCGTGCAGGCCAGCCAGACGGTGACAGTTACCGAGGGACAGAGCGTGCCTGCGGCGCAGCTTTTTGTCACAACGAGCCTTTCCAATGCTGTCGCTGTGATCGACTCTGGGAGCGACCAAGTTATTGCCCAAATACCGGTAGGCAGGAGCCCGATTCGCCTGGCCATGACACCCGACGGCCGGAAAGGCTATGTTTCTAATGGCGCCGACGCTACGGTCTCCGTAATCGACACCGCAAACCGCGTCGTAACGAAGACCATCACGGTTGGCTCTGGCCCGCAAGAGAGCGCGGTCACTCCAGATGGGGGACGCCTCTTCGTGGTTCACAAATCTTCTGGAGATATCGCGGTGGTGGACACGAGCACCGATACCGTGGTTACTCACGTCGCCGTTGGTGGAAATGGGTCGAAAGATGTGCTCGTCAGCCCCGATGGACGGTTCAGTTATGTTGCGAACGCTACCGCCAACATGGTAAACGTGATCGACAACTCAACCTATTTGGTGGTGAACAACATTCCGACACCCGCAGGCCCTCGTCGGCTTGCGTTCACGCCCGCTGGCGACCGCCTGTTTGTCAGCGATTACGACGGCCGATCCGTCTCCGTGATCGACACTGCTACCAAGGCCCTGATCAGCAACATTGCGGTCGGGAACAATCCAAGAACCGTCGCTATTACGCCCAACGGGAAAGAAGTCTACGTGACCAATGTAGGAGACGGTACTGTTTCCGTCATTAGCAACGCGACGCTCTCGGTAGTTGCGACCATTCCAGTTGGCAACAGTCCCTGGCAAGTGGCCATTACGCCCGATGGCGCCTGGGCCTATGTGTCCAACGGATCGTCCGGCAGCGTCTCGATCATCAACACTACCAGCCATGCCGTGGCGAAAACGCTCGGGGTAGGGTTAGGACCGTTTTTCTCGGTTATTAATTCCGGCGCAACGCAGCTGTATGTTTGCAACTCAAGGGACACGACTGTATCGGTCATTGACCTAGCCAGTCAAACCGTCTTTCGGACGATCCAGGGAGTGGGCTCGCAACCGTTCGATCTCTCGTTCGACGGTCCACAATGATCCAGGCTCCAGCGAGAGAGCGGCGGCCGGACTGGTAAATGTGGTAAAGGCGAAGTCAGTCGTTGGCTGGCCCGGGCCGGTCATTCAACGTAGCCCAGCGCTCTGAGCCGTTCTTCAACCTGGGCCGCTTCTTCCTCGGAATAATCGCCGCCGCGCGTCGGCGTCTGCAGATCTTCCTTCTCATCATCGTAAACGATCGGATGAGACTGGAGATACTCAGGCTTGAATAGATCTGAAAGCACCTTCCCATCCATATCGCGTGGCACAGGCTGTCCCAGCAAATAAAGAAGTGTCGGCGCAAAATCAATCAGGCGCGCACCAGAGATCTCGGCATTCTTTTTAAAATGTGGACCCCCGGCTACGAGGATTCCATGCAATCTATGAGTACCTCCCCATTCCGAACCCTTGGTAGGGCGTTTCTCTGTCACAACTACGGCTGGTTCATGTGTTTGATCGGGAAAGCTCGGGCTGGTAGAAAACTCACTTGTTTCCCACCAGTCTAAGATCAGGTCCGCGGCCTCGGAAGCAAAGGGTCCGTGGAAAACCTCCTCCCGTTTGAGCGCTCGCTTGATCACCGGCTCACCCGTTCTGGGATCCTTTAACTCACCTAGCTTGGTGATAACTTCATTGCGCACCTTCTCGTAGTCAGCAGGCTCGACAATACCCTGTGGCCTTTGCCCTTTAAGATTGATCCAAATACTTGGCGGTGAGGCCAGAACCTCACTGCAGAAAGCCTTGGTTCGAGTCCAATCAATTTCTGTAAAGGAGGTATAGGAGGTTTCAGCCTTGTCCCGGAGTGTCGGCATGAGATCTGCAAGCCAGATCTTCTGCCTGGAGCTTAGATTGTCTCTTAGCACTCTATAGGTCCTTCGGACGACCGTTCGGGCGGCTTTTTGCAATGGATTGTCCGTGTTCTTGCGGTAATAAAGCAATCCAATCTGGGCGAGATACCTGTTCAAATAAATGGTCCGATCAGAGACTGGACCGCCGCCATGGTCCGAAACGACAAAGACCGATGTGTCAGGTCCTGCGTACTCCAGGAACTTACCGAGCGTTGCGTCGAGCCGGAAATAGACGTCACGAATCGCGTTGCCAAACTTGGACTTCGCTGCGGCATCGTGAAGAAAATGGGTCTCATCCATGAACTGCCAGAAGTAATGTTGTACTGTATCGATGGACATGAAGACGAACATCATGACGTCCTGGACCCGATGCTGGAGGAGATGAAGTCCCACGCGGGTCCATTGTTCGTCCATTTGACGCATTTCTTCGAGCACACTGTAACGACGTTGATCGTTGGTCATGAATCCCAGAAAGCGAATGTCGAGTTGCAACGGACGGCCAGCTGCCTTCTCGAGCTCCTCTCGAAGCTCCGGTGGATAAACGAAGGGACTTTTCTCCGAAGGCGTATCCATCCCCGAGGTTTGGTATCCCTTCAAATGTTCTGGCGGATACGTAAACGGGATATTTGTTATGCCAGTCGTAAGGCCAGCATCATTGAGAATCTTCCAAACCGTCCGGGTCCGGCGAGAGCTGGCATTTGTATAACCAAGTGCATAGCTACCCGGCTTGGCTTCCATGAAATGAAAAATTCCATGTTTCCCGGGATTCTTCCCAGTCGTGAACGAAGTCCAGGCTGGCGGTGTTATGGGAGGAAAGACGGATTGGAAGTTACCTGAGGTTCCTTCGCTCATTAATCGAGCGAGGTTGGGCATGTAGCCTTCTGCCACCCAAGGCCTTGCCAAATCCCATGTGGCGGCATCCAAACCGACGATCATGACTCTTGGATTCTTCATTCGTTCTTAGCGATTTAGTCTCACAAAATAATCAACTCTCGTTTTTCGCCTGAGAGGGCAAGCTAATGTTTGGCTTGTCTGAATCAATCCGACCCGCATCGGCGAGGGACTTTGGAATCAGGCTGCCATAGATCCCTTCCAGTTTCGCAGCAATACTTGGCCAATCAAAGCGCCCCGTCACGAAGCTCTTCACATTGGCACGAAGCTGCCGCGCCAATGTTCGGTCGTCGAGAACAGTTAAAATACCCTTCGCGAAGTCTCCCGCAGTTGCTGAATCAACCAGAAACGCTGTTTCCAAGTGCTGAAGGATCGTAGCAGATTGCTTAAAACTCACGATGGCGTTTCCGGCCGCCATATAATTCAGGAGCTTTGTAGGGATTCCAGCCGAATCGGGTCGGGGGACCACAGCAATATCAGCTGCGGCCAAAAAGTCTGGGAGGTCATCCAGAGTGCACGTTGTGATCGCAAATCGTGAAGCAAATCCCAGATCGACCGCCATCTTCTCGTAATTCGCCTGGTGAGTCGGATTAATCGTACTACCCACGAGCAACAGGTTGACGTCAGGCTTGCGTTCGTGGACGATCTTGAAAGCGTCCATCAAATAATCAACGCCCTGGAAGTCGTCGAATGTGCCCGTGTAAATTATTAAAGGGCCGCCATTGGTTGCAAAACGGTTCCGGACACGAGCTCCGTCACCTCCTTCGAACATTTCAGGGCGGACTCCGGAGTGGATTGTAACCACTCGCGCCGGGTCGATACCTTGATCGATGAGAAACGATCGCAATTCCTCTGTATCGGCGATGATAAAATCTGCCAATCTCGGCACGACGTAATCGAGGACTTTGGCCAATCTGATCGCCAACGCTCGCGGGCGGATAAAGTTAAAGGAAGCCAGTTCACCGATCATCGTGTTGATCGCGTTGTAAATTACCGGCACTCCGGTCAATTTGCCGACGAGACCGCCAATAAGTGCTCCTTCATAATTGTGAGCATGAATCACTTCGATGTTGTGCTTTCGGACAACTTTGAGCAGCTTAAAAAGCATCAGCCCGTCGAAGCCGAGTCGCTGGTAACTTGGTCCTACGCTCACTTCGCGATTGGAGCCCACGTGGGCGACGCGATCAATCTCGACGCCTGTGACTGTGATCTCGTGGCTAAGTGGATAGGTTACAACGCGAACAGAATGTCCTCGCCCAGCCAGTTCCTCGGACATCTCTCGAATGGCCCCAGGAGTGCCATGGTTCGCCGGAAAGGGACAAGCAGCAACCATGGCAATGGAGAAACTCGTCATTTACGAAAGCGGCTAAAACGATCGGACCGCCCTATCGAGAGAGTCAACAACATACTCGGTCTGGTCGTCGCTCAGATCGAAATAGAGCGGCAGGCAGAAGTGATTTGAAACCACGTAGTCTGTCTCGACAAAGCTATCCGCCGGTTGCGGGATAATGAGTTCCGGGTGCTTAGCAAACACTGGTTGCGAATGACAACTGCGATTATAAAGCTCTCCAGGCAGAGATACACCGTAGTCCTGTTTCATCTTCCGCTTTAGGTTCTCTCTTTCAATCGGTGGCTCGAAATACAAGACATACTTGTAATAGGCCGATTGAATGTTCGAGGGTATGTCAATCAACTTGATCCCGGGAATCTTCCTCTCTTTTAGCTTTTTATCGTAGCTCTGGGCGATGTGGCGGCGCTTCTGCAGAAGTTTCTCTACTCGCCGCATTTGCTCCAGACCAAGGACGGCGTTGAATTCGCCTGGCCTCCAGTTGTTACCGATTTCGTCGTGCACATTTGGCTCGGGGCCAAACCGGCCATGGTCACGAAGCGCCCGGGCGGTTTCGTAGAGCTTCTCGTCGTCCGTGGTAATCATTCCGCCTTCGCCGGTGGTGAGGACCTTGGTAGAGAAGAATGAAAACGAAGCCGCCCGCCCAAGCGAACCCGCTTTCTTACCATCGATGGTCGCACCATGCGCGTGCGCAGCGTCTTCGATCAAAGCAACGTCATGCTCCTGGCAGATATCGCGGATTTCTTCGAGATGGGGAGAAATGATTCCGCTCATATGGACCAGCAACACCGCCTTGGTGTCGGGCCGGATTTTGCGGCGCAAGTCTTTGGGATTCATTTGAAACGTCTCCCGCTGGCAGTCGACAAAAATGACCCTCGCTCCCGCATGGATTGAGGCCGCCGCGCTGGCGATGAACGTATGGCTTGGAACCACAACCGTTCCGCCCTGAACACCAATGGATCGGAGAATCAGTTCGATGGAACAGGTGCCGTTGCTGGTTCCTAAAGCGTATTTTACCCCGCAATACTTCGCCCATTCACGCTCGAACTCCTCAACATTTCGCCCCATACTGATAAATCCTGTCCGAAGGATTTTTTCAAACCCGGCCATGATAGACCGGACTTCTTCATCCGAATATCTGAGATCGAAACCTGCTACTCGCATCATATGTTTTACCCTGGGCTTACTGGACATGCTGCCGTGCTCTCCAAATACCAGTCCATCGTTTTCTGGAGGCCTTCTTCCATCCGCACTTTTGGTTCATAGCCGATCAGGCGCTGGGCCTTGGAGATATTTGGGCAACGTCGGGCTGCGCCAGAAGGCTTGCTGGTATCAAATTTGATTTCCAGATTCTTGCCCGACAACTGGACGATCAGCAGCACCAGATCCTTGATCTTGATTTCTTCACTGGCTCCAATATTCAGAGCGTCCGCTTCCGGGTACTTCTCGGCCGCGAGCATCATACCATCGACTTCGTCGGAAACGTAAGTAAACGATCGAGTCTGCTCGCCGCTGCCCCACACAGTAATGACCTCTTCGGCCTCGAGGACCTTTCTTATCTGCGAAGGAACCACCGGCGCCGTTTCCGGATTGAAGTCCACCCGCGGACCATAAACGTTCCAGGGTCGCACGATCGCTATCTTCATTCCGTATTCGTCCTTGTAGCAGCGCGCCTGCACCTCAGCGAGTCGTTTCGACCAGCCGTAGCCGAATCCGCTCGCCTCCGGTTCTCCCTTGAACCCGTCCGCCTCAGGGGTCGGCACTTCACACTCCTTAGGGTAAACGCCGACGGTACTTACACACAGGAAGCGATCGACGGACGCCTGGCGCGCGGCTTCCATCATGTACAAATTCATCAGAGCGTTCGAGAAGAACATCTCACCGTGGTGCTTCACATTGTAGCCGACACCACGAATTTTCGCTGCGAGATGCATAACGACATCGGCTCCACGGCAGATTTTGCTGCAGGCCTGTGGATCGGCCAAATCAGCCTCCTGAAATTCAATATCGCTCTCGACAGCTTCCAAGTTGCTCTTTGAGCTTTCGCCTGGAGCGAAATCGGCAACTTTCACATCGGCGCCTGCGTCGAGCAGCCGTTCTACAAGGTGAGAGCCGATAAATCCGTACCCCCCTGTCACGACAACCTTTTTTTGCTCCCAGAAAGACACGATGCAGGTGATTGTTACTGTTGCTGATTTGTGGGCGCCTCTTTACCGGTTAGAGAAAGGAACGCAAGAAAAAAATTTGTAACGTTTTTGAAACCGATATGCTGGAGGGGTTGAATCTTCGCCGAGACGCATGAAGGGGTCCGCTGGCTGTCAGATCCTTACCGCAGATTTGTGGATCGGTCAAATCGTTCATATTGTCTTGTTTCGGGCGTAAAAAAACAGAAAAAGTCGGAGCTCCCGCACCGAAGATTCCGGTTGCTGCACTCCCTTTTACGTGGCGGCCGTAGTCCTTTCGCGAAGCAACCGTTGTCGATCAATCTTCCCGGTGCCGGTTCTGGGCAGTGTGTCACAAAATTCGACCGCTTCGGGCACCATGTAAGGCGGCAATTTCTCGGCACAGTGTCGCTTCAATTCAGGCGACGTTACCGAACGGCTATCACTAAGGGTCACAATCGCACGGATCGCATTGCCGATTTCGTCGTCCGGGATCGCCAATGCAACTGCTTCCTCGACGGCAGGATGCGCTACCATGACAGTCTCTATCTCGCCTAGCTCAACCCGGTAGCCGCGCGTCTTAATCATGTGGTCTTTCCGACCGACAAACAGATAGTTGCCTTTCTCATCAAGGGTCACCCAGTCGCCAGTGCAGTAGAGATTCTCTTCGCGGCCGGCAGCAAACGGATTGCGGATAAAGCAGGCCGCACTTTCTTTTGGCCGTCCGTAGTAGCCTTGCATCACTATGGACCCTCGAGCGTAGAGAAGTCCTTCCTTCCCTGGCCCGGTGATTTTTCGGCCATCCGCATCGATGGCGACCAAGCCGGTATTGGCACAAGCTTTGCCGATCGGAATGGGCGCAGACTGTTCTGGTGCGATCGGCTCCACCTCATAGTATGCGCATACATTCGTCTCCGTAGGTCCGTAAAGGTTCGCATACCGTGGATGAGGAAGCTTTTGCATCAACGTCCGTAGGTGTTTCGTCGGAAAGACTTCCCCGGCGAAAAGAACCAATCGGAGCGCGCTCAGGTCGCGCTCCTCCAGTTTTCCCCGCGACTGCAAGAGGCTCAGCACCATAGGGACAGAATACCAAACCGTGATTCGTTGATCCTGGATAAACGAGGAGAGTTGCACCGGAAAAATCGAAAGTCCTTCGGGCACGAGCGAAATCGCCGCGCCGGCCTTAACGGCAACGAAGATGTCAAAAATCGACAGATCGAAGTTAAACGGCGCGTGATTCGAAAGACGATCCTGGGCCGTTATAGCAAACGTCTCGAACCCCCAGTTGACAAAGGT
The DNA here is from genome assembly GCA_963791385.1 of uncultured Verrucomicrobiae bacterium. GTDB lineage: Bacteria > Verrucomicrobiota > Verrucomicrobiia > Chthoniobacterales > UBA10450 > Udaeobacter. The sequence goes on along the minus strand of CAWBSH010000032.1, from coordinate 55,480 downwards.
CAGTGCATTGAGGTGCGAAAGCATCACTCCCTTGGGAGTGCCGGTCGATCCCGAAGTAAACAGAATGTAGGCAAGATCGTGGCTGATGACCTTGACTGAAGGTGGTGTAACGGATTGACTCGGAAGCGCGTCGGCAAAACTGAAGGCTTGGGGTGCCAGCGCCGCGGCGTCGGCGAGTTTATCTACAAAAAAGATGGCCGACATCGGCCACTCCTCCCTTGATGTGCTGCGGAGCTTCTCGGATAGCGTACAGCTCGTAATCAACGCGCGGAACTCGCATTGGCGCGCAATTTCCAGCAGGCGCGGTCCCGGCGCGTTTGCATCGACCGGAACATAGCAGGCGCCCGTTTTGAGAACTCCAAATATGCTGACGATGGCGGCTGGTGACTTCTGAAGATAAATTCCAATCCGATCACCCGGGGTCACGCCGCTCTTAATCAATGCATGGGCCAGTTGGTTACTGCGCGTTTCAAGTTCGCGATACGTGATAGCCTCATTCAGAAGCCGTACGGCTTCCGCGTCCGGGCGGCGCGCTGCGCTTTCGGTCAGAAGCTGATGTAATACGTACGCCATCGGAGTTAAAAATCTGAGTGGCCGGCGAGCACGACCTCTTTACCTAGTTTTTAACAATCGGCCGGTCCGATCTCTCCCGTCGGCTCCTCGATGCAGTTCACAACGCGCAAAGTCGCACACCGAATGATGGAAAGTGACCTGCTCCCAAGTCCGTGAGAAATGCACAGAACTGCATCTGAGCGAACTCGCGTAATTAGTCAAGTCTTTCCGGGCTATCCCTATTTTGGTCCTGAAGGAACGCTATCGGTCTGCGGGTAGTGTCCTAATTTCGACCAAATCAGTGCACTACCGATCTGTGCGCTTGCTTGACGCTTCGCCGCCCACCTGTAGAGTCGCTGCTTATCGCGTCTCCCGCGTGACTCCCGCGGCACACAGCAGCGGCCTTGCCGAAGCTGTTTGGGAACGGGACAAGCGGTTCACAGGCGGATGGAGAACTCAAACGGGATGGACTTTGCTTGGTCGGACCAACAACGAGAGTTACTGGACGCAGTCGGCCGCTTTGCCAGCCAGCAACTCAACTACAACGTAATCGAAAACGATCGCGACGGCGTTTTCAACCACGACGCCTGGAAGAAGTGCGGGAGCTTCGGCATCCAGGGATTGCCCGTCCCCACCGATTACGGCGGACTCGGCTTGGATCCACTCACGACGGTGGCGGCTCTCGAGCGACTCGGATACGCCTGCAAGGATAACGGACTGCTTTTCTCCATTAACGCGCATCTATGGACGGCGGTCACGCCGCTAATCTATAATGGCTCCGAGGCACAAAAGAAGAAATACTTGCCTGGTCTTTGTAACGGCGCGCTCATCGGCGGGAACGCCATGAGCGAACCGAATAGCGGCTCCGACGCATTCAGCCTCACTACGACCGCCATCAAGAAAGACTCTGCGTACATCCTCAACGGCAGCAAAATCTTCGTCACCAATGGTCCCGTCGCCGACCTGCTCGTCGTGTTTGCCACGGTGGACAAAACACGGGGTCCGGATGGCATCAGCGCCTTCCTGGTCGAGAAAAATTCGCCCGGGATGAACGTTGCGCGCAAGCTTGAGAAGATGGGTGTTCGCACGTCGCCAATGGCGGAAGTGTTTTTCGAGAACTGCGAGGTGCCGGAGGAAAATCTGCTCGGCAAAGAAGGTGGGGGCGCCTTTCTGTTCACGCGGTCGATGACTTGGGAGCGCGGCTGCATCCTGGCCAGCGCGGTCGGGTCGATGCAACGACTGTTGGAGACGTGCATCCGTTATGCGAACGAGCGTAAGCAAGGCGGCCAGTCGATCGGCAAATTCCAGCTGGTAGCCAGCAAAATCGTCGACATGAAACTGCGGGTCGAGAGCTCCCGCCACATGCTTTATCATTACGCGTGGTTGAGCGGCCACCGTAAGGCCGTGTACCTCGAAGCCGCGATGACCAAGTTGCACATCAGCGATTGCTGGGTGAAATGCTGCGAGGATGCAATCCAGATCCACGGCGGCTACGGCTATATGACCGAGTACGAGGTTGAGCGGGAATTGCGCGACGCGATCGGTAGTAAGCTCTACTCCGGCACGAGCGAAATCCAGCGTAATATTGTTGCCTCGATGTTGGGACTGTGATGCGACGTCTGCCGGTCGATGAAGATCCTGGTTTCGTTCAAGAGCGTACCCGACCCTAACGACGCTACCGTCGCGGGCGCAGCGGTTTCAACTCCGAAGTCGGTGATCAACCCGTTCGACGAGATCGCCATCGAGGAAGCGTTGCGGATTCGCGAACGCGGCGAAGCGACGGAAATCGTGGGCGCCACCATCGGGGCGCCGGCGGTCGACGAACAAATCCGCGCCGCACTGGCAATGGGTGTCGATCGCGCCATTCGCATCGACGATTCCCGCGCTCTTGATCCCTATGCGGTGGCGCGCATTTTGGGTGCGGTGGTTGAGAAGGAAGCGCCACACGTCGTGATCATGGGCAAGCAAGCTGTGGACGATGACTCAAATCAGGTAGGTCAGATGCTGGCCGGTTTGTTAGGCTGGCCGCAGGCGACGTTCGTCTCGAAGCTTGAGTTTCTGGACAACAAGTCGCGCGCCCGTTGCACGCGTGAGACGGACGCCGGCCTTGAGGTAGTCGAAGTCGATCTGCCGGCGATTATCACCACCGACCTTCGCCTCAACGAACCGCGCTACGTCTCTCTGCCCGGCTTAATGAAGGCGCGCCGCAAACCGATTGAAATTCTAACCTGTGATCAACTGGGAGTAACTGTGCGCCCGCTTACAACTGTGCTCTCCGTTGCGCGCCCGCCAAAGCGCGCCGCTGGCACGCGCGTCGAGTCGGTCGAAGAATTAATCACGAAACTAAAGCAGGAGGCGAAAGTGCTTTAGTATGGCCGAGTCGCTCATATTGATCGAACACGATCGCCAACAGGTTAAGCGTTCATCGTTGCACGCGATCACGCTGGCGCGACAACTCGGTGGGGAGTATGCGCTACTCGTCCTCGGCCATGGCCTGGACGGGATCGCCGCGTCTCTTGTCTCCTACGGCGCGTGTGCAGTGGTTGTCGCAGACGACCCGCTATTGGCGGAATCGTTGGCTGACCGTTATGCAACAGTGATCGCGGAAGCAGCGCGACAGCATAACGCGAAGAACATCTTGGGAACTTCGTCTACCTTTAGCAAAGACGTCTTGCCGCGCGCTGCTGCATTGCTTGATGCGCCAATGGTTAGCGACGTGGTCGCGATCGAAGAGATTGACGGCTCGATTTCCTACCGGCGTCCGATCAACGCCGGCAGCATGTTCGCCATGATCAAGGTCGAGGGGGACCGCCGCGTGCTCACCGTCCGCGCTACGGCCTTCGAACCGCCTGCGGCGAACGCAGCGCCCTGTCCGATCAAACGCTTCGACTTTGATGCCGCTTCGCTCCCCAACGGCATACAATTCATTTCCCGCGAAGATCGCAAGTCCGACCGGCCTGATCTAACCGAAGCCCGCGTGGTCGTATCTGGCGGCCGGCCGCTAAAGGACAAGGAAACATTCGAGCGTCTGGTCGGCGGATTAGCGGACACGTTAGGCGGCGCAATCGGCGCCACTCGCGCGGCAGTGGACGCAGGAATGGCGCCTAACGATTATCAAATCGGACAGACCGGCAAGGTTATCGCGCCCGAGTTGTATATCGCGCTTGGAATCTCTGGCGCGATTCAGCATCTGGCCGGCATCAAGGATTCGCGGATCATCGTCGCGATTAACAAAGACCCCGACGCGCCCATCTTCCAGATGGCAACCTACGGCTTGGTGGGTGACCTGCATCAGATCGTCCCGCAACTCATCGAATCGATTCGGCGAGGCTAAGCCAGAATGCGATGACCGATATGAATAACGCCACGCGCGAAGTGTTCGGCAACATCGCGCCATGGATGCGCGTGGTGTTCTTCATCATGATCGCCGCGAGTATCGCAGTGCTCGTGTGGCAAGTCGTGGCCCGAGTGTTGCTCTGGCGTAAAGGTCAAAAGGGCGGATTTGAGCGTGACTGGCGTGTGTGGAGTCGGCGGCTCCTCGAGTATGCGGTGGCGCAAAAACGTGTTCATCGCAAGTCGCTCGGCGCGCTCCTCCACCTGCTTCTGTTTAGTGGCTTTGTCGTGCTGACGATCGGCACCACGCTGTTGGCGATCGCCTACGATGGGCCATACTACTTTCACCACGGCTGGTATTACCTGATCTATGAACTGACGATGGACGTATTCGGCGTGGCATTCATCATCGGTTGCCTGTTGGCCATGTATCGCCGCGCCTTTCGACGGCCTCGAAGCCTGGGTCACAATTCGCGTGACTGGTGGCTGCTTGGGCTGCTGCTTTCTCTCGGTTTCACCGGTTTCACGGTCGAAGCACTTCGCATTCATTACACCCAGGTACAGCCGGATTTAGCGCACTGGTCGATCGTGGGCTGGTTGATCGATGTGACCTTGTTGCGCGGTATCGACGTTGGCAGCGCACAAGCAATGCACCTGGTGGCCTGGTGGCTGCACGCGATTCTGGTGGCGGCGTTCCTCGCCACGATTCCGGTGAATCGGTTCCTGCACGTGATCACTGGCCCGCTCAACATTGCGGGCCGTCCCGGGCGGCCCATGGGCGCGCTCGTGCCGTTGAAGATGGAAGAGGTCGAGCAGACGGGTCGCACGGGAGTCCACGAACTTGCGGATTTCAACCGTCAACAACTTCTCAGTCTTGATTCCTGCATGGAGTGCGGTCGGTGCGAAGACGCGTGTCCGGCGACCGCCACCGGCAAACCACTTTCGCCGAAAGCGGTCGTGATCGATCTGCGAAATCTGATGTCGTTAGGTGGCGAGGATGTGCATCGAACAATCCATGATGAAACGCTTTGGGCCTGCACCATGTGCCAGGCGTGCGTCCAAGAGTGTCCGGTGTTGATCGGGCACGTCGATTTGATCAGCGACATGCGTCGCGATTTGATCGGCGAAGGCAAACTTTCCGGGCCGCCGGCAAAAGCGCTGCAATGGATCGGCAACCAATCCAATCCCTATGGCCGTCCCAACTCCGAGCGCTTCGCTTGGGCGGATGGCCTCGAAGTGCCGACGGTGGAATCAAATCCTGGCTTCGATTATTTGCTTTGGGTAGGCTGCGCCGCGTCATTCGATCCGCGCGCGCAGAAGGTCGCGCGTGCGACGGTGCAGTTACTCAAGGACGCGGGAGTGAACTTCGCGGTGCTCGGTAAAGAGGAGACTTGCACCGGCGATCCTGCGCGCCGAATCGGTGACGAGTTCCTTTTCCAGCAGCGCGCACAGACCAATGTAGAGACGCTTACCCGCCGCAAGGTGAAGAAGATCGTGACACCGTGCCCGCATTGTTACAACACGCTCAGGAATGAATACCCGCAGTTCGGTGGACACTACGAAGTGCAACACCACTCGACCCTACTCGCGGAACTGGTCGGAGCGGGACGGTTGAACAACGACAGCAGCAACGGTGAGCCGATAACCTTGCACGACCCATGTTACCTGGCTCGCGTGAATGGAGAAGTTAATGCGACACGCGCGGTCATCGGAGCTACCAACGACGCGCAGTATCGCGAGATGCCTCGCTGTGGGAAGAAAACGTTCTGCTGCGGTGCGGGCGGCGGTCGAATGTGGTTCGACGAGGTGCCAGAGCAACGCGTCTCGCATCTGCGTGCACAGGAAGCGCTCGCGACCGGCGCGCGCAGCCTCGCCACGGCCTGCCCGTTTTGTTTGAACATGATGACCGACGGCATGGCGGGCGCGCAAGGAGGGGAAAACGTGAAGGTGCTCGACATCGCCGAGCTGCTGCTCAGCCGCCAAACGCGAGGTTAATCCCAGGGTATTCGAGGCGAAGCCGGAGCTCGCGTCACCGGGTTAAAGCGTGCCAGCAATTCAGTGTTTCGAGCATCCAGGTTCGCCGCTGCGATGCATGAAGAGGGCTGTGAAACGGTTGAAATCAACTGCAGATTCCCAGAAATTCGCGTTTGACATTATATCCCTGAGGACTGCTTAATCGGGACTTACCCCAGCCACACTAGATATTCCCGACCTATTCAGAGGTTGGATCTGAGCGGGCCTTGTCGAGAGAGGGATTATCGGCGTTCCAGACGATGCAGGACTCGGTTATGACCGTCGGGGTGAGAGGCTGGAATACCACGTTCTGGTGAGGAACTTTCCTTCTTTGATCTGGGACAAGCGCGATGCCCAATCCCGCTGCTTCCGATTTGATGATCGTTCGTTCGATCTCAACATCCTCGAGCGCTCTTGGGGTAAACCCAACCCGACGGCAGGTTTCGGTCAGCCACCGTCGATGTCCCGTATAACTCGTCTCTGACATCCTGATAAAGAACATCTGTCCGAGGTCCTTCAGTTTGACTACCCGCTGATTCACGAATCGCGTGTGCCTTGGTAAGGCGGCTACGGTCTTATAAGGACCGATCGAACGACACTGCAGCCCGGCCTCTCCGGCCGCCTGGTGCAGACTAACGAATCCCTAGGGGAATGTTTTTTGAAACTTAGGGGGGAGTCCCTGATTGCAGACGTTATTATTATTTAATAAAACATATAACTTTTCTAATAAGACATATGAATATGAATTACACATTTAATATTTGGCAAAGTGTTTGCCTCGTGACGATCGGTTTCATTTCGGTTGTGGAAGCTACCGTTCCTCCGATTCCCAAGGGTATCTTTTCCATGCCTCCCGCACAACCCAGTGGATTTCCAGATCAAATCCTTAACGATCCGCGAATCGTGGGGCTCGATGTCGTCGGAGGCTGGGCTGATATTGAAAGCACAGAAGGCGTATATGATTGGTCGTCTGTGGACAGTCTACTTGCCCAAGCGGAGGCTTATGGAAAGAAGGTTCTGCTTCGAATAGTCTCAGGAGGTATCAACGTTCCCGATTGGCTTCTTGCAGATCCAAATGTACAAATCTTCACATTTATCGATACCAACCCATACAGTCCAACCTACGGACAGCCACTTAGGATGCCTGTTTTCTGGGATCCGATCTTTCTGGCTAAGAAAATCGCGTTGATTCAAGCGGCGGGGGCTCATTTTGCCGGTCATTCCAGCATCGTGGTTGTGACTTGCTCATTTGCAAACGCTCAGACAGGTGATTGGAGCATACCCGATGCCCCGGAGGACCTTCAGAATTGGCGGGATGCAGGGTACACCACCGAGCTAATGGTGAACGCAGGCATGATGATCATCGACGCCACGATGGCCGCTTTTCCAAACCAGAACGTTGCTTTGTCCATCGGACGCGGCGCCGGCGATCTCGATCCGACCCAAGATTACCTGGCAGAAACAGCCGTTGATTACGCCACAACGACATACGGGCGCTTCATTACTGAAAAGAATTCACTCTCTGCAACCACTACGGATCCGTCTGGTAGCTATTCTGATTTATTCAACTGGCAAGTTCTTTTCGATCAGTGCCCAAACGTGGCTGCTCAAATGCTGTGGTTTGTGAGCGGGGATGATACTTATCGGATGAACGGCGGAATCCCCGGCGATAAGGAGACCATCCTCCTCGATGCCATCACGATTGGCGCGCATTATGGGACCCAGTATCAGGAGATTTATGCACCCGACCTGGTAGATCCAGACATGAGTCCTATAATCGACTATGCGAATTATCTCCTCACAGTGACTCCCTCCTCTCCAGCTGCCCCGACTAACTTAAATGCGACATCAAGCGACGCGTGGTCCGCCGACCTTACCTGGGTTGACAATGCCAATAATGAACTGGGGTACAGAATCGAGTCCAAGATTGGAGCGACTGGAACTTATGAATTAGTAACCACGCTCGGACCGAACACAACAGCCACTAGCATTCCCAGTCTCCTCGAGGGAACTCAATACAACTATCGGCTGCAAGGGGTTAACGCAGGAGGGCGTTCGGCCTACTCTAACGAACAATCTGTCACGACCGTTCTGATTTCTCCCGGAACGTTAACCGCACAGGCGTTATCTTCATCTCAAGTGCTTTTGAACTGGACCGACAGATCTGCGACTGAAACCGGCTTTAGAATTGAGCGAAGCCCGGTCACGAATACAAATTATACAGAAATTGCGACGGTCGGTGCCAATACAGCCTCTTTCACTGATTCAGGTCTTAGCGAAGCGACCACGTATTGGTATCGAGTACGAGCTTACAATACGGACACCACATCCGACTATTCGAATGAAAAGCAAGTTACGACCCTCTACAACATTCCAGCCGCACCATCCGGGCTTACAATTACGTCTCTCCTATCAAACCAAGTCAGTGTCTCCTGGAGCGACAACTCTGGAAATGAAACAGGTTTCAAAATCCAGCGGAAACAAGGGGCTACAGGAACGTATGCCGATATTAGAACAACGGCAGCTAACATAACGGGCTACAACGATAACGATAGCGCCCTTAGAGATGGCACTTTGTATTACTATCGGGTTGCTGCTACCAACGCGGCTGGAGACTCTGCGTTTTCCAATGAAGCAAGTGGCACGACACCTCTCGCAGCACCGACCTCTGCTACTGCGACAGCAGTGTCGTCCAATGAAATCGACCTTACCTGGATTGATAATTCGTCGTCTGAGACCGGTTACAAGATTGAACGAAAGAGAACGTCGACTGGCACTTTTGTGCAGATCGCTCTGGTGGGTGCAAATACGCGAAGCTACCCCGACACCGGACTGGATCCTAACACGAAATATTTTTATCGAATTCGAGCTACCAATGGGACGATTGATTCCGCCTACTCAAACTCACCGTCCGCTACAACTCTTTTGGATGCTCCAGCAGCGCCATCGAATCTTACAATTACGTCTCTTTTATCAAACAAGATCATTCTCTCCTGGACGGACAACTCTAACAATGAAACAGGCTTCAAAATCCAGAGGAAAATAGGGGCTACAGGATCGTATGTCGATATTGTAACAACGGCAGCCAACATAACAGGCTACAACGATAGCCTCGTTGCAGATGGTACCTTGTATTGCTACCGGGTTTGTGCGACGAACGCGACTGGAGACTCTGCGTTTTCCAATGAAGCGTGTGGCACTACACCTCTCGCGAAACCAACCTCCGCTACTGCAACGGCAGTGTCGTCAAGTCAAATCAACCTTACCTGGATTGATAATTCGGCCTCTGAGACAGGATACAAGATTGAACGCAAGACAACGGTGAATGGCACTTATGCTCAGATCGCTCAGGTGGGTGCAAATGTGCAAAGTTATCCTGACACAAATGGACTTGCACCTAACACAAGATATTATTACAGAATTCGAGCTACCAATGGGACGATTGATTCCGCGTACTCGAACGAACCGTTCGCTACGACACTTCTGGATGCTCCAGCACCGCCATCTGGGCTTACAATTACGTCTCTTTTATCAAACCAGGTCAGTCTCTCCTGGACGGACAACTCTAACAATGAAACAGGCTTCAAAATCCAGAGGAAAATAGGGGCTACAGGATCGTATGTCGATATTGTAACAACGGCAGCCAACATAACGGGCTACAACGATAGTCCCCTTACGGATGGGTACGGTGTATTACTACCGGGTTAGTGCGACGAACGCGACTGGAGACTCTGCGTTTTCCAATGAAGCGAGTGGCACTACACCTCTGGCGAAACCAACCTCTGCTACCGCAACAGCAGTGTCATCGAGTCAAATCAACCTTACCTGGATTGATAATTCGGCCTCTGAGACGGGGTACAAGATTGAACGAAAAACAGGGGCGACTGGCACTTATGCGCAGATCGTCCAGGTGGGTGCAAATGTCCAAAGCTATCCTGACACAAATGGCCTTGCACCTAACACAAAATATTATTACAGAATTCGAGCTACCAACGGGACGATTGATTCCGCGTACTCGAACGAACCGTTCGCTACGACATTGTTGGATGCTCCAGCACCGCCATCTGGGCTTACAATTACGTCTCTTTTATCAAACCAGGTCAGTCTCTCCTGGACGGACAACTCTAACAATGAAACAGGTTTCAAAATCCAGAGGAAACAAGGGGCTACAGGGACGTATGCTACTATTGCAACGCCCGGGCCTAACGTAACAACTTACAACGATAGCACCGTTACAGATGGTACTTTGTATTATTACCGGGTTAGTGCGACGAACGCGACTGGAGACTCTGCGTTTTCCAATGAAGCGAGTGGCACTACACCTCTGGCGAAACCAACCTTTGCTACTGCAACGGCAGTGTCGTCAAGTCAAATCAACCTTACCTGGATTGATAATTCGGCCTCTGAGACGGGGTACAAGATTGAACGCAAGACAACGGTGAATGGCACTTATGCTCAGATCGCTCAGGTGGGTGCAAATGTGCAAAGTTATCCTGACACAAATGGACTTGCACCTAACACAAGATATTATTACAGAATTCGAGCTACCAATGGGACGATTGATTCCGCGTACTCGAACGAACCGTTCGCTACGACACTTCTGGATGCTCCAGCAGCGCCATCGAATCTTACAATTACGTCTCTTTTATCAAACAAGATCATTCTCTCCTGGACGGACAACTCTAACAATGAAACAGGCTTCAAAATCCAGAGGAAAATAGGGGCTACAGGATCGTATGTCGATATTGTAACAACGGCAGCCAACATAACAGGCTACAACGATAGCCTCGTTGCAGATGGTACCTTGTATTGCTACCGGGTTTGTGCGACGAACGCGACTGGAGACTCTGCGTTTTCCAATGAAGCGTGTGGCACTACACCTCTCGCGAAACCAACCTCCGCTACTGCAACGGCAGTGTCGTCAAGTCAAATCAACCTTACCTGGATTGATAATTCGGCCTCTGAGACAGGATACAAGATTGAACGCAAGACAACGGTGAATGGCACTTATGCTCAGATCGCTCAGGTGGGTGCAAATGTGCAAAGTTATCCTGACACAAATGGACTTGCACCTAACACAAGATATTATTACAGAATCCGAGCTACCAATGGGACGATTGATTCCGACTACTCGAATGCACCATCTGCTGTGACTTTCCCGTGAAATAACTTATTTATAGTTTTCTATTGAGTATGAATCCAAAATTTAATGTTCGGAAAAGTCTTTGCCTCGTGATGATAGGCCTCATTTCCGTTGTAGAGGCTACCGTTCCTCCCATTCCGAAAGGTATTTTCTCTATGCCTGCTGCAGAAGCGGGTGGATTTCCAGATCAAATCCTCAACGATCCGCGAATCGTGGGGCTCGATCTCGGAGACAGTTGGGCTGAGGTTGAAAGAACAGAAGGCGTATATGATTGGTCGTCTGTGGACAGTGAACTTGTCAAAGCGGAGGCTCATGGAAAGAAAGTTCTTCTTCGAATAGTCTCAGGAGGTATTAACGTTCCCGATTGGCTTCTTGCAGATCCAAATGTACAAATCTTCACATTTATCGATACCAATCCATACAGTCCAACCTACGGACAGCCACTTAGGATGCCTGTTTTCTGGGATCCGATCTTTCTGGCTAAGAAAATCGCGTTGATTCAAGCGGCGGGGGCTCATTTTGCCGGTCATTCCAGCATCGTGGTTGTGACTTGCTCATTTGCAAACGCTCAGACAGGTGATTGGAGCATACCCGATGCCCCGGAGGACCTTCAGAATTGGCGGGATGCAGGGTACACCACCGAGCTAATGGTGAACGCAGGCGAGATGATCGTCGACGCCACGATGGCCGCTTTTCCAAACCAGAACGTTGCTTTGTCCATCGGACGCGGCGCCGGCGATCTCGATCCGACCCAAGATTACCTGGCAGAAACAGCCGTTGATTACGCCACAACGACATACGGGCGCTTCATTACTGAAAAGAATTCACTCTCTGCAACCACTACGGATCCGTCTGGTAGCTATTCTGATTTATTCAACTGGCAAGTTCTTTTCGATCAGTGCCCAAACGTGGCTGCTCAAATGCTGTGGTTTGTGAGCGGGGATGATACTTATCGGATGAACGGCGGAATCCCCGGCAATGAGCGGAACATCCTGCTTAACGCCATCACCATTGGCACACATTACGGGACCCAGTATCAGGAAATCTATGAAGCCGATCTGAAGGATCCAAGCCTGAGTTCTGTAATCGACACTGCGAATACTCTTCTCAGAGCAAGCCCATCCCCTCCAGGTGCACCAAGTAACTTAAATGCGACATCAAGCGACGCGTGGTCCGCCGACCTTACCTGGGTTGACAATGCCAATAATGAACTGGGGTACAGAATCGAGTCCAAGATTGGAGCGACTGGAACTTATGAATTAGTAACCACGCTCGGACCGAACACAACAGCCGCTAGCATTACCAGTCTCCTCGAGGGAACTCAATACAACTATCGGCTGCAAGGGGTTAACGCAGGAGGGCGTTCAGCCTACTCTAACGAACAATCTGTCACGACCGTTCTGATTTCTCCCGGAACGTTAACCGCACAGGCGTTATCTTCATCTCAAGTGCTTTTGAACTGGACCGATAGATCTGCGACTGAAACCGGCTTTAGAATTGAGCGAAGCCCGGTCACGAATACAAATTATACAGAAATTGCGACGGTCGGTGCCAATACAACGTCTTTCACTGATTCAGGTCTTAGCGAAGCGACCAAGTATTGGTATAGAGTGCGGGCTTACAATGCGGACACAACATCCGCTTATTCGAATGAAAAGGCAGCTACGACCCTCTACAACATTCCAGCGCCGCCGTCCGGGCTTAGGATTACGTCTCTTTTATCTAACAAGGTTACTCTCTCCTGGAGCGACAACTCTGGAAATGAAACAGGTTTCAAAATCCAGCGGAAACAAGGGGTTACAGGAACGTATACCGATATTAAAACAACGGCAGCCAACGTAACGGGCTACACCGACAAGAGTGGCCTTAGAGATGGTACGTTGTATTACTACCGGGTGTGTGCGACCAACGCGGCTGGAGACTCTGCATTTTCAAATGAAGCGAGTGGCACTACACCTCTGGCAAAACCGACCTCTGCTACTGCAACGGCAGTGTCTTCAAGCCGCATCGACCTTACCTGGATTGATAATTCAGCCTCTGAGACAGGCTACAAGATTGAAAGAAAAAGAACGGCGGCTGGCACTTATGCTCAGATCGACCAGGTGGGTGCAAATGTGCAAAGCTACAGCGATACAAATGGACTTGACCCTAACACAAGATATTATTACAGAATCCGAGCGACCAATGGGACGCTTAATTCCACCTACTCGAACGAACCGTCCGCTGTGACTTTCAGGTGAATAGCGCATCATGGTTTTCTACTGACACTATTGCTTGAAATAGCTAGAAATCTGTAACCGGTCGTGGCGGAGGTGCTCGAGTTTGTGTTAGATTCGTGGGGGTTAAAATGCAATTGCTCAACATCGCAAAGTTGCTACGCAGCCGCGAAACGGCTGCTAGTCAATAAGCATCGTTAAGTCGGCGAAGCCGCCAACCGGACCGGCGCAGGGCCAAGACTGCTTTCGGTTTGCCAACGCGAATAGTGGGAAAGGCAATTTGCGTGTTGTTAACAAAAGTTTAAGTCCGGGTTGGTTAAGGGTTTCAGACATCGGCGCAGAAGCAGGGGATGTATTAGAGTCTCTCTAAAAGAATTCGCTTGGTGGGCAACCAACTGGCCGGCAAAGGCGCTGCATTCGAACTGCTGACAGCCAAGCTTCGGTACCCAAACTGCATCCGCAATATGACACGGAAAAATCAGCAGCTTCGTCCAAGGCTTGGGTGCAACGGATGGGTAACCGTCATGATCCTTGCGGTTGCATTGCGGTACGAGGAGCGCAACCGACCATGGCAAAGGGTCATCCTTTGGAGGTAGCTGGCGCTCGAGCGAGACTTGGTTTACAAACGAATCAACGGGAGAACGCTTATGCTGGACCATTATCGTCCGAACGAGTTCTTCCGTGCGCTGCCTGTTATCCTTGGTGGTGGCTGGAGCGGCGGCCACAAAACGCAAGGGAATTCGGTTCTTAGTTTTGCTGGCGATGGGTTACGAGGGAGCTAGCATCGAGTACCGTCTTTCTGGCGAGCTGCCTTTTCCAGCGCAGATCGAGGGTTACAAGGCTGCCGTACGATGGCTTCGTGCTAATGCGGTCAAGCACAATCTCGATGGCGACCGACTCGGCGCCTCCGGACACTCCGCGGGCGGCCGAAGTTTTCTATCGATGATAAAGCGTTTTTTGACAAACATCTTAAGAAGAGCATGATTTGGGGGCAGGCTGGCGGATTCGACGGCGGCAACATTGCTCGCGCGCTATGGTGACCGCGTTTTGCTGCTCAAACGCAAGAAATTCGATTCAGGAGCGCGTCGGTAAATCGCTTTTGCGGTTTTGCCACTCGCTCTTGCAAATCTCGACGTGGTGAGAAAAATCCCGCAAAGCACGTAACCGCATTACCTGCCTAACAAAGAAAACATGAAGAAGCGACCAATCATCATTATCGGAGGAGGTCCGGCGGATTCTGTAACAGCCCTCCACCGTCAGCCCGACCGGCGTACCATTTTCGGTTGAGGTGAAGAAGCGCTGCCCGGAGACCAATGCACTAATTCCGATGTCGAGGCGGTCAGTCGTACGGAGCGCCTTCGAAATAGACTGGTCAGACATTTCTTGGCTTGCGCATTAAGCCGCAGACGTTAGTGAGTGGATTCCCCCTGAAAGCATATCGCCAAGAATCGACCGTTGAGACTCAACGTATGCGTCTCCAAGAACAAAGCGCATGGTCGCTCGACCCCTTTTGATCAAGCGAACACACGCCACCATCGGTACTGTCACAATGGATCGCGAGGCGCTAATTTTCCTGCACATCCCCAAGACAGCGGGGACGACCCTGAACCGGATCATTGAGTGGCAGTATAATCCGCTTTCAATTTTTACTCTGGATGCGCGAGCTCACGCCACCGCCGAAAGGTTCAAGACACTTTCCGAAGAACGGCGCCGCCGCTTGCGAGTCGTTCGTGGGCATATGGTATACGGCATTCACGAGTTTCTACCGCAGGGAGCTACGTATATGACTATGCTCCGCGAGCCTGTGGCTCGGGTTCTCTCACCCTACTACTTCATTTTGCGCAGGCCGCTGCATCCACTGCACCGGGAGCTGAAGAAAGAGCGATTCGGAATCGAGGAATATCTTGGACTGTTCCCTCATCGCAACAATGTTCAATGCCGGTTGGTTGCGGGAGTTCAAAATGGCGCGAGTTGCGACGAGCGGTCGCTGGAGATCGCGAAGGAAAATCTCGCGAAATCATTCAGCGTGATTGGGCTATGCGAAAGATTCGAAGAGAGCTTGGTGCTGATGGCCAAAACCTTTGGATGGGAAATTCCCTATTTTGAGAATTGGAAAGTCGCAAAGGCTCGGCCCGCGGTCGAGCCACGCATGATCGATAGGATTCAGGAGCAGAATCGCCTCGACATGAAGCTCTATGATTTTGCTAAGGCGCGCTTTGAAGAAGGCCTGCGCAGGAAAGAGAACGCTATCAGAAAGGCATTGACTACGCTGCATTCCGTTCCGAAGCCCGGACCGTTCAAAAACTTTTGCGATTCGAGCTTGGGCATTGGCCGATTTTTCGTGAGCAAGATCGCATCTGCCATATGATACCCGAGCATCAAAGACAAGGCCGGCGTCCATGGTTGGTTGTCGCGGCCCTCGGTAAAGGGGTTGGGGATGAAACACGCCGCGGAGGCCTCAGGGCGGCCGTAGTAACCTTGCATAACGGTGGATCCCCGCGCGTAAAGAAGGCCTTCCTCGTTGGTCGTGACGACTCTTTTCCCTTCTGCGTCCCGGAAAAAAGAGATGCTCAAAGGCACTGATGAGGAGTAAGTCGTTTCGCCAATTACACCAGACGAAAACGGAATGATTATTCGGTTCCCTGTTGGGGCCGTGGTCATTCGCACTGAATATTCTTGCGCGCGCTGCGTGGTTCATTCTACTCTTTGGGCCGATGAAAGCGACCCCAGGCACGCTGCGGGAGGGCGGAGCGGCTTTTGGCACCACGCACTGGAGTGTTGTTGGTGCTTGCCGGGATGACGGCGAGATGGCCACTGGCGCGTCGCACGCTGCTCTCACCCGACTCTGTCGCGATTACTGGCCACCTCTCTACAGCTTCGTCCGCCGGCGTGGTTATGCTCCGGCCGACACGCAGGATCTCGTCCAGGGCTTTTTCGCCTACTTCCTTAAGAGCAAGGCTTACATGCATGCCGAGCGTGCCAAGGGCAAGTTTCGATCTTTTCTCCTGGCTTCAATCAAGCATTACCTGGCGAATGTTTGGGATCGTGAGCATGCGCTTAAGCGTGGCGGCGATTGCGAATTCGTCCTTCTCGACACGGATGTTGAAGCCGTCGAAGCGCGTCACATCTGCGAACCCGTAACCGCCTCGGACGAAGAACAAGCTTATGAGCAGCGCTGGGCGAATACGCTCGTAACCTGTGCGCTCGCGCATCTGGGTGAAGAGTATTCCGACGGAGCGAAGGCGCGCCTTTTCAGCGAACTAAAACCGTTTCTTTGCGGCGGTGCAGACTTGCCGAGCCAGGCGGAGGTTGCTGCGCGGCTGGAGATGCCTATCGGAACATTGCGGAGTCACCTTTTACGGCTCCGTGTGCGTTATGCGGAGCTGTTGCGCGAAGAAGTGGCCCGCACCATTGGGAGCGCCGACGACGTGGATGAGGAGCTGCGTCATTTTCGCAAAATCCTCATCGGATAAGAGCGCTTCTGCGCGGACTTTTCACCAATGCCACCAATCGAACAAGACCCGTTGCATTGCGAAGAATGCGGCGCATCGCTACAAAATAAGACGAGCGAACTGGGTTGTCTCAATTGCCTGCTCCTGGGTGGACCTAATGAGCCTCACCCGGAGAATCGTCGCTTTCAAGACTATGAGATTTGCTGCCGCGAGGATGGAGTTACTCTTGACGAGCTAGGCCGCGGAGCGATGGGAATTACTTACCGTGCCCAGGATCTCACGCTCGGGTCGCTTGTTGCGCTCAAGTTCATAACCGCCCGCTACTCTGAAGACCCTGAAACGCGAGAGCGGTTTCGTCGCGAGGCGCGCGCGGCCGCACAACTGCGGCATCCTAATGTCGCTAGTATCTTTCATTTTGGCGAAACCGCCACTGGCCGATGTTTCTATGCGATGGAACTGATTGAAGGCGAAACCGTCGAGGCATATGTCCGCCGCAATCGCCTCATTCCGCCTTATCTCGCCTTGGAGGTAGCCGTCCAAGTGGCCCGCGCCCTCATCGCGGCTGAGGCGCATGGGCTGGTGCATCGGGATCTCAAGCCCAGCAATTTGATGATCGTTCGTAACGATTCCGGCGACCCTGATGCACTGGTTGTCAAAGTGATCGATTTTGGTCTGGCCAAGTCTGTCGCCATGACTCTGACTGACGACAACCAGACTCGCGTTGGATTTTCCGGCACACCCGACTTCGCCAGCCCGGAGCAACTCCGCGCGGACCAGGCCTTGCTCGACACCCGCTCGGACATTTATTCCCTGGGCGCGACCCTTTGGTATTTGCTCTGTGGCCGGGCGCCCTTTCGGGGCAGCTCGGTTGGAGAGGTTCGCCATGAACGGCTTCCGCTGGAGCAATTAGCCCTGGCACACGTCCCCGAGCCGGTTGTCACTCTGCTTCGCTCAATGCTGGCGGTTGAACCGGGCGGGCGACCGGCCTCGGCCCGGGAGCTCTTGACTGCGCTGCAGCGCTGCCAGCAAGTCATCGCCAACCCGTCATTCTCGTTTACTTGATCCTCGTGGCTTTCGGCCGCTTCTGACAGCCATTCCGCGCTGCGTCAAAGCGCAGAAGCAACAGCTCGCCCCAGTTTTATTCGAGCTCTCGCACTTTTTTTGCAATTCCGGGTCCTTTTTTCTTTTGGAAGAAGTTGAAAACAAATCTGTTCAGTTCTGGAAGAGGCAAACCTGCAAATCAAAACCCGATTTCGAGCAACATGAATCACGACGGCTTCACGGACCTAATCGCCCCGACGCACGAAATGGAAGCGTCGGTCCGGGCGTTTAAGACCAAAGAACACGATCTCCGTCCAAATCGCACCATTCAGAGCAGAATACATTTACTCGTCCAGGAAATGCCCTACCTAATCCACGAAACCTGCCTGTGCATGGCTGTTGCTGTCCTGCTCCTGGTTGGCGGCGCGGCGGTGCTGGCGGTGCAGATTGGAACAAAGGTTGTGGAGGGATTTGAACTGATATTTGGAGAGAGATGAAAGCCCTCACAAAAAAGAAAGACGGACTATGACGAATGTGATAGGCATCGCAGTCGAAAACAAAGCCTGGTTCAACCAAGGCAGGAATCCGTGAAGGAAACAATGCCGCCAGTGATAAGTGTTGTGGTCCACGGTACCTCAGTCGCATACTCCTACTCTCCCTCTCTACAAAGCTACCAGGACAGTCTCCCTATTTTTCCCTCACATCGTCCGGCTACTTCGACACAGGATGACTCCCTATTCTTACGACAGGGCGACTATTGGACTATTGGATATCAGAGACATGTTGTATTCCTTAAAGCCACGCGGGGTCTGCACGACCTGGCCTTGCTGCTCCGCAATCCCGGGCGTGAGTGTTGGGCAAACTAACGGAAGGTCCGCATTATTTGGCAAGGGCGGGAACGGCGTCGAGATCTGCCAGGGTCCGACGGCTGAGGCGAGCCCATGGGACCTCCATACTACGAAAGCATCGAAGTCAACGGCATTGTCTTCGACGTCGGCGCAAGCGGGTTCACGATCAGCCTTGATTCATTCTCCTCAATCCCTCAGACCCTAACCATCAGCGGCGTAGGAATCGCAAATAATTCGGGGATTACGCAGAACTTTGTGACTAACGGGAGCGACCAGGGGGGGATCGATAATATTCTCAAATAGCGCGACGGCGGGCGACCTGACTGTTTTCACCAACAACAATGCCAGGGGGTGGCGGCGCGGTGTTCGTCGGCACGTCGAGCTCAGGCTCTGGCACTTTCATCAGCAACGCCGGCCAAACGACCTTTGCCGACACCTCGACCGCCGCCAACGCCACGCTGATCGCCAACGGACTGGATTTTGGCAGTGCCATTCTCTTTGGGGGTGATTCAACGGGCGGCACGGCGCGGGTGGAAGTTTTCGCCGGTAATTTCAACCATGGCAACCTGGACATCAGCCACTCTGCTTCGCTCAATGCTGGCGGTTGAATCGGGCGGGCGACCGGCCTCGGCCCGGGAGCTTTTAACCGCGCTCCAGCGCTGCCGGCAAGTCATCGCCAACCCATCATTCTCATTCACTTGATCGTCGAGGCTCCCGGTAGCCTTTGACTTCAATTCCACGCTGCTTCAAGGCGCGGAAGCGAGAGTTCCTCCCCAGTTTTTTTCGGCTTCTCGCACTTTTTTTGCAACTCTGCGCGGCTCTTTCTTTTGGAAGGAGTGAAGACAAAAGGAGGCGCGCAGCGAAATGGAACCCTTTCTCAAAGAACAGCCCGACAATTTTAGTCTCATTGGCGATCTCGCGCTGATCAATATGAGCCTCGGTGACAAGGCCGCCGCATTGGCTATGTCCGAGCGGGCGATCGCCGCGAATCCGGTCGAGAAGGACGCCGTGACTGGTCCCATTCCAATTGAGATCCTCGCGCGAGTCGCGGCGCGCATGGGAGAGCCCGACCGCGCCATCGCCGCTTTACAGAAACTTCTCTCTACACCGTATTCAGGCTCATTCTCGTTTGGTGTACCGCTCACTCCTGCGCTTCTCCGGCTCGATCCCATGTTCGATCCGCTCCGGAGTGATCCGCGTTTCCAAAAACTCTGCGAGGAAAAGAAGCCGTGATCAGTGTAATTAGAGCTTGCCTGAAGTGCGGCGCGGAAATCCCAGCCGATGCACCAGAAGGAGGCTGCCCAGGTTGCCTTCTCCAGAGCGGGCTTAATCTGCTCGCCGCCGAAGAGGAGGCCATATCTGACGTAGCACGACAGCAGCGCGCGACCAGGAGCGAACGCCTCGCCGCAATTCTGGGAGAACTGGGCGACTACGAATTGCTGGAAGAAATCGGTCGCGGCGGTCAGGGCGTGGTATTTCGCGCGCGGCAAAAGAGTCTCAATCGCACCGTCGCGTTAAAAGTCATTAGCCTTGGTCAGTGGGCGAGCAAAGCACACGTGAAGCGTTTTCGCCGAGAAACTGAAGCCGCCGCGAGCCTCGATCATCCAAGCATCGTTCCTATCCACGAAGTGGGCGAGCGCGATGGGTCATGCTACTTCAGCATGCAATTCATCGAAGGAGGCCAGCTTGACGAGGTAGTCAGGCGCACGCCGATGTCGATACGGCAAGCAGCGGAGTTAATCGCAAAAGTGGCGCGAACCGTGCATTACGCGCATGAACACGGAATCCTGCATCGCGACATCAAACCGGGGAACATTCTGCTGGATAAAAATGGTGAACCACATCTCACCGACTTCGGGCTAGCCCGCTTGCTGGATACCCAAAGCAGCGTCACCCGCACGATTGACGTCCTTGGCACACCCAGCTACATGGCGCCGGAACAAGCCGCCGGGGAACACGCAAAGATCAGCAAGGCGACGGATGTCTATGGACTTGGCGCGGTCTTCTACGAGTTGCTCACCGGCCATCCACCTTTTTCCGGAGGAACCACCTATCAAACGATCCAGCTACTGCTGGATACTGAACCGCGGCAACCGCGTTTTTGGAATCGAAAGATCGCGCGCGATCTTTCCACAATCTGTCTCAAGTGTCTCGAGAAGGACCCACAGCGGCGTTATTCTTCCGCTCTCGCGCTGGCCGAAGACCTCGAACATTGGCTAAAGCACGAGCCAATCCTGGCGAAGCGAAGTGGATTTTTCACTCATGCCCGCAAATGGGTGCGGCGGAATCCAGCTGTTGCTGCGTTGATTGCAGCGTTGGTTGCTTTGGCAGCAGACATGGGCTGGAACGTTTGGGAAAGCGAACTAATCAGCCGTCCATTAACAAACGGAATAGCCGTCCTGCCATTCGAAAATCTGAGCCATGATCCAGATAACGCCTATTTCGCGGACGGCATTCAGGCGGAGATCCTGACGCGGTTGGCTAGCATCGGGGATTTAAAAGTAATTTTGCGCTCTTCCACTCAGCACTATCAGAGCAACCCCAAGAATCTCGCCGAGATCGCGAAGCAACTTGGAGTAGCGAACATTCTTGAAGGTACCGTGCAAAAAGCGGCCGATCAGGTGCGGGTCAATGTTCAGTTGGTTAACGCCCAAACCGATTCCCACCTCTGGGCTGAGACCTACGATCGTAAGCTGACTGACATCTTTGGGGTTGAGAGTGAGATCGCCAAAGGAATCGCGGCGTCGTTGCAAGCCAAGCTCACAGGTCAGGAACGGTCGCACTCTGTGAAGAGTCGCGGCAGGCAGCCGAAACCGCGCTCACTCTACAGCCCAATCTCGGGGAGGCCGTATTGGCCAAGGGATTTTACCAGTACGTCTCCAACCAAGATGCCTACACATTCAACTACCGGGATGTGATCCTGGCCGACCATCCGATTATGTACCGGCGCCTCGGCGAACCGCCGGACCGTTCGCCTACGACGAGTCGGTAAACCGGCGGGATGCAACCTACATTGGAAGCCCCTCTCTCGGGTTGCCGTGCGCAATTGCCGACGACTCGAACTCCTCTGTCGAGTTCAATGGCATCAAGGGGTATGTTGAATGGGATCCCAGTCTTAGCATTTCCGGCGTGTCCTATTTTGGTGGGGCGCTCATGTGCTCTAGTGTGTTTACGGTAGAGGCGTGGGTCAGGGAGAAGAAAGCCCCCCGTGCCGACACCTTTCTCACCACCTGCACCGGAGGAGCGAAGTTCAGCTTCGATTTCAAGTTCGATACGTTCACGACCGACGCGATCCCGCTGCCTCAAGGCGCTGAAGCGAGAGTTCCGCCCCAGTTTTTTTCGGCTTCTCCGCACTTTTTTTGCAATTCCGGGTCCTTTTTCCTTTTGGAAGGAAGTGAAGACAAATCCGTTCCAGCCAAGCGGAGAACACCTAAGAGCAAGAAGGGGTCATGATTACTTCATATATCTTATCGGAGAGGGACGAAGATCTTGGCACTGCGTTGCAATTCGGGTTTAAGCGGATTCGGTCCTGGCGCGTGCCGCCAAATTGGTCGAACTGCGATTGGTTTGAAGAGTTAACGGCGGTCGGAATGGCTGCGGCATGGCAGGCTGTCTGTGAATTCGATCCCGAGCGGGAGGTCCCGCTGGCGGGTTTTGCTTATTGCCGCATGATGACGCGTTGCCTTGCGCGTTATCGCAAGGAATGGAGATATGTTCTGCATGTTGCGGTCAGCGATTCCCGCGAAGAAGCGACGACTTTCAAGCATCCCGATTTTACCGCTTCATCTACGGAAAAGGTAAATGGGGCGCACCCCTCGAATGACCATTTGCGCGATGTTGTTAGCGCCTTACCCGCTGCGCAGCGACGACTGATCGAACAATTGTTTTGGAAGGAACGCACAGAAATCGAGGTGGCCAACACGATGGGCATCAATCAATCCACCATCAATCGCCGCAAGCACGATATTCTGAAGGGTCTCCGGATGAAGTTACGCGACCGCAACGAATTTCAAACATTTTCTGCATAAAGATTCTGTTCCCTGCAATCTAACTAATTTGCTGGCTTAATACCCAGCTAAAGCAGTTCAACAATCCAACCTCAACAAAAAATGAAAATGAAAATGAAAAATATAACAACTCTAGACTTAAAAAAATCAACAAGCCGGTCACCTTTTGGGCGCGGCTTCGTTCTCACAGCGCTCGCGCTTGCCTCTCTTGCCCTTTCACCGACGGCTTGGACGCAGAGCAGCGTAATGGAATCGAACTCAAAGGAGTGTTCTCAGGAAACCCTGAACGGTGCCTATATGTCCAATCAGTCGGGGACCCTGAACGGCTTGCCTTACGTACAAGTGAATCGGGTCTTCGCCGACGGGAATGGGTCGCTCACCGGTAGCGGGACTGCCGTCGCCAATGGCGTCGTCAGTTTCCCAGTCATCAACGGAACGTATACCATCAACTCCGATTGCACGGGTATGGTGACTTCGGTGGTGCCGGGCCTATCCCAGAACTTCGTCGTCAAGGAGGATGGGAGCCAAGTTTTCATCATCACGACGGCTCACCCGGCAGGGGTTGCCACGATCTCTGGTGAAGCGGTGAGACTATCGAAGAAATAGGACCAACGCGCAATGGCCCCCGAGGACGAATGATCTCGAGTGGCCGCACTGGCCTTCGATGCCAGTGGGAACCGGATACGAAGCGGTCCTCAGGGGAGGCCCGTTTTTCGTTCAGAGCCCACAGGGGAGCCAGATCTCCGATTTTCGAACTCGGCGATTCTGCTCGACTCAAGAGCCCGATATCGCGGCCTTCCCAAGGGACTGAAACGGTCTCGATTGGCGGCAACGTCTCTCCGTGGCTCGCGGCAACAATGTTGCCTGGATTTTGCATTCCCGCGGTGTGAACTCACTTCCTCGTGGGGCAGATCTACGGGGGTGTTGCCAAAATCGGATTTAGCCAGAAATGTTGGTGATTGAGGGTTCAGATCGCCCTCCGGAAAATTAAAAAAGACGTTACAGGTCATTCTGTGACTTCGGCCTCCACCCTCGCTTCAAAAAGGGCTTTTAAAAGCCTTACACGGTATGCTACGAAGCGGTGAACGCGATGTTGCTCAATGAGTTCCTCAAAGAACACCGCAAAGTCGAGGAGCTGGAGAAGGGAATGGCTGTCCTCACGGCGCAGCTCAAAGAGCAGGCCGCGCAAATTCAGAAGGTGAGCGCGCAGATTGAAGCGAGCAAACCCGCGGCGCAAGTAGTCAACAATCCCTAAAGCCGCGCGTGCATTTTCACAATCAGCCGTCACGCTTCGCCGCGTGGCGGCTTTTTGTTTGGACAGCGCGTAACGCTCACCACTCTTTGAAATCGCCTGCGTGCTCGTGCCTCTCGATCATGTTGTCCGCGTCATCGTACCACTGCCTAAAATCGGCTATCATCCTGTATCTCTTTCAGTTTCGCCTGTAGCTCGGCTCGCTTAGCCTCTGTTACTACGACAGTGCGGTTGTCGTTCATTGCCGTTGCGTTCACGTTGATGCTGCTTCCCGATCGGTACTCGAGGAAAGTCAGCTTTAGCCATTCGGCCAACGCCCGCCAATCCTTCTCGCCAGCGGTCTTGATGCCCTCTAACGTAGTTTGTCGCGCAACCTCGCGAGCAGCATCAATGCGAGGGTCTAGGTCGTCGGTACTGCTTACGCCATGTTGCCAGCGTGTTCTCGCAAATACCGCAGGCCATACAGGCTTGCTTTTGTGTGAGACCGGCATCCAGAGACGCTAACAGCCGATCTACCACAGCCGGTGAATATTTCGAAGGTCGTTTCTCCGCAAACGCGGACGACGCGCCTGCGATCCAGATCAGAAGGACCGCAGACGCAAGTCTTACTGTTCGGCAACGGGCGGATCACCAAGTCTTGTCGATGTGCTCGTCCATCTTCTCTTAGAACGTTGTGAAAAGAGTTGCCTGGAAGTTTAATGCATTTCCTTCGAAACGCTGCGAGGGGTTTGCCTTCGAAGGACCAAAGTAAAATGCCTGTGAAGGATTTGCCGTGTAGTTGAAGCCAAGGGAGAGGGAAACTCCGGGTCGAAGACGCGCCAGGTAACCGAAGGTCGCCGACCATGTTTCGGGCTTCCCGTATGTCCCGACGGCATTAAGTGTGTTGAGGTTATCGACCAGATAAGGGCTGTTGACCTGATAGAAGAAAACCAGCGACACGAGGTCTTTCGGCCGGGATTCAAAAGGAGCCTTCATATACAGGCGTCCCTCATAATACTGAGTGATCGGCGTCCTGTCTGCACGCGCATACATGATCGTTCCGCCAGCGTACAGTCCGCGCGAAGCCGTTGTGGCTGAGTCTGGCGCCAATTGCCAGATTTCCTGATCCGCCAGCAAGTAGAAGCCGGCGTTTCCGTCTTTCGTCGGACCGATCGCGCCCAGCGTTAATCCACCGTCTGCGACGGATTTCGTGAAGTCGTGGAACGTGGAATTGTTATACATTACGCCCAGGCGTGCCCACGTGTAGAGCGAGCTCGGCGTCGCGTCCTGCTTGTAGCCAAATTCGTTGACGAAGAGCTCACCCGTTCCAGGCGCCCCCACCTCAGCGGTCGGACTGTAGTCCGAAGTATTTACATTCCACTGCAGGCGAGTCGGATTAAGCTCATTGGTATCAAAGAGGCCGTTGCCTGTAGGTCCGTTCACCACCAGGCTGCGCATCACCGCCGTTTCATTGTAGAACTTGCCCAAATGGCCGGTCACGCGAAACGACCACGTCGAGACCGGGCTGACTGACATTCCAAGCAACGTGATGATGGAGTTTGCCGGGCCTCCGGTTGACGCGAAGGCACCGCCAATGTTTTGGCCGACAAATTCATTCTGGTTGCCCAGCAGGCCGAACTTAATTTCCAGCTGTCGATCAAATAACGTCTGGTAGAGGCACAGATAGTGAAAGGTCGCGCAATCGGGATTGAAGGCTTCATACGTCGCGTAGTTGAAGTCGCCGGCTAGCTGCAATTGGCCTTCCGGAATGCCGAAGCGGCTCAAGTCATAGGTCAGGACCAGGACGCTGACGTCGTAGAACGAAGGCTTCTGCCCCCAATAAGTCTGCGTGCTTTCAAAGAATGGATTGTATCGCGGCCCTTCCCGCGGCGTGTCCAACATATTAGCTTGGAAGCGGGTGATGTCGGCTTCGATCAGGCCGATGCCCACTGATGCCAGGCTCGAGCGCCAGCCGCCATAGTCCTGCGTGACCGACTCGGTGAACGACGGGGGGGCATAGTTCCAGCCCTTGATGCCAAGCACTTTGTCCAATTCGGCGAGCGACCACCGGGATGATGCAGCCGTGAGATTGTTCGATGCTGTGGCCGCGTTGTTCGGAGCAGTGACACAGCTGAATGTGCTAATTTTCTCTTGGACATTTCCTGTCGTTAGGTCGTTCGTCGCCCACCACGGCGCGGCGTTCGCGGCGCAGAGGAACCGGATACCCGAAACTGCTGCGACGATTAGAAAGAACGGCTTTGACGCTACCCCTGTCGCAGCGCTAGCCGGCGGCGCCCTCGATACACAGAGACCGGCCGCCCAAGCGTGATCGTTTCGGTTCACAAGAAGGCCGTGATGTGCCTTATCCGTAACACGCCGGGACTGGCGTAAGAAGCACATTTTGGAATCGACTTTCATCCTACCGAAAACTCGATCGGCGCGACTCGTCCAGTCAGTCCCAAAAATGAAGCCTAATGGGGAGGTCCCGGCTTATCTTCGAGTTTCAAAATCTCTGCCGGCACACCCAGCCAGACGGCTGCGTTCGCGCGGTCGCGAAATGCCTGCGCATCGATCGGCGTTTGCTTCATTAGACTTTCGTACAGGCGCGCAATGCCAAAACCGACCCAATCGTCGCTAAACAAGGCCGACTTCACCGGCATGCCCCCCGCGTATTGCTCTGCCCGCTTCCGCGCAAATGCAACAACATGATTGGTGCGAACTGCCACTTCTCGGTGTCCGGAGGCGGCGGCAGGCATGTCTTTTCCAGCAGCGAAAGCAATGCGAGCGGCGCAATCAGCGCGCAACACGCGGCTGTGACATTTGTTTTCTTCATTATGATGCCTCCGTGTTGATGTTAATCGTTATACCGGTTAGACTATCCCACCTGCAACGGGTAGGTGACGACTCCGTGATGCCAGTAATAGCCAATTGCCGCCTCAGAGCGACAATTATCTGGCAATAAGTGGCGACGTTTTGTTCAACAGATTTTCGGCGTCCAAATCTGGCAGCCAAAAAATTCCAAGCCGTAGAAAACGACCGTGAAAGATTCATTCTGTTTTTGCGCGGGCTTTTCTTCCCACGCAGACCTGGTGCTCTGGCAAATCAGATGATCTGAAGTTCATTTCGGCCCGCGCCGATCCTGAAATCCGGCGGCTTGCTGCCCCGCCGAGTTTGCTCGCACTGCCGACCTCCGTTATTCGCCAAACCCGGTGCGGCCAAACTAGTCGCTTTGCGATCACGCCTCTGGTAGTGGCTGGGAGAGTCACGTGAAGTCTTTGCGGTTCGCTTCTGGCGGCATCCGCGGCGCACCCAATCGGTGGTTGAAAACGTAGGTCTCACCTTTACGCCACGCTGCGTAGTCGATGACCGCTGGCAGGAGGGATCTTCCTCTCTGGTCCACACTTTTTTTTGCAATTTCGGTCGCATTTTTCTTTTGGAAAGAGTGAAGACAAATCCGCTCAACCCCGAGCGGAAAAACCTGGAAAGCAAAATCCAATATGAAAACGAAAGAAAATAAACAGATGAAGGCTCTTGTTATCCCGGAATGGCTGCTTAGCTTCAGCATAAGGAGAGTCGGACTCGCCCTTTCTATCTGCTGTTTGACCGCGCCACTGTTCGCGCAGGAGGTGCCGCCAAATATTGTTATCATCCTCGCCGATGACCTCGGTTACAACGATGTCGGATTCAATGGGTGTCCGGATATCCCTACGCCCAATATCGACGCGCTGGCGGCGAACGGTGTCTCCTGTACCGATGGGTACGTGACGGAGCCGTTCTGCGCCCCGTCACGTGCCGCCCTTCTTACTGGAAGATACCAGGAGCGCTACGGTTTTAATTGCGACCCTCCGAGCTCCAATGATAATTCGGCCTTGGGGCTGCCGCTCAGCGAAATTATCCTGCCGCAACTGCTAAGGCCGGCTGGGTATGTTTCCGCCGCTATTGGGAAATGGCATCTTGGATTCGCTCCGGCCATGGTCCCATGGCAGCGCGGCTTTGACCATTTTGTCGGCTTTCTTGATGGCAAATCTAACTATTACAATGTTTGGCTCTACAATGACAACACGCGGTTTTTCAATGCACAGGTACCTAACCGATGAATTCACGCAGGAGGCGGTCTCCTTCATCAATGCTCACGCGAGTCAGCCATTCTTTCTTTACCTGGCTTATAACGCGGTCCACAAGCCATATGACACTCCCCCTGATCAATACATACAGCGAGTTTCCTATATCACGGATCCGGATCGTCGCCTCTATGCCGCCATGGTCGTTGCGCTGGATGATGGCGTCGGGCAGGTCGTGCAAACGCTTACGGCAAATAATATTCTTAACAATACGCTCATCATTTTCTTGAGCGATAACGGAGCGCCGTCCGGAACCGCAACAAGGCAGAGTAATCTGCCATTGCGCGGCTATAAATTGGACATGCTGGAAGGTGGAATTCGTGTTCCCTTTGCGGTGCAATGGCCTGCGCGGCT
Source organism: uncultured Verrucomicrobiae bacterium (assembly GCA_963791385.1). Taxonomy (GTDB): domain Bacteria; phylum Verrucomicrobiota; class Verrucomicrobiia; order Chthoniobacterales; family UBA10450; genus Udaeobacter. Next base: position 27,169 of record CAWBSH010000032.1, on the reverse strand, counting down.
CGACGGGCAGAGCAGCTATCATGGAATGGTTTCTTCCCTAGACATTGTGCCGACCGTCGCGGCCGCCGCGGGTGTAGCGTTGCCAACCGATCGCGATTACGACGGGATGGACCTCATGCCGTATCTGACTGGCCAGAAGATGAGCCCTCTTAGAACATTTTACTGGAGGTGGTTTGACCTCGGCTCGGACGGGCCATTGGGAGCGTTAAACACCATCTGGGCGGTGCGCAACGGATCTCTGAAACTTGTGGTCGAAAGAGCCATGGAGACTCAGCCCCCGTCCCTCTATGACCTTGCAACAGATATCGGCGAGACAACAGATTTATCTCAGCAACAGCCAGGCCAGGTAGCCGCGCTCCAAACCCTGTATAACCAATGGCAGCGTATCGCGGTGCCTGCCATCTGGCAGGAAAGTTTGGATGGAGACCTGTCGCCTCTCGTCGTCGCTGGCGACTGGGATGGATTCAACATAGGAGACGACCGTCCGCCGTGGCGTTTCACCGAAATTACGGCGCCTGACCCGGTCGGAACGCCCGACGCATATAACTGGTTCACAAATACAATCCATGCCGCAGCGAACGGTGGCGATACGACGCCCGGAACGCACCAATTCGTGCTCGTTGGCCATCAGAGTTATGCCACCCAATGGGGTGGTGCGACGATCCGGATCGACGGCGTCACACAAATCCCTTCTTTTTCAGGAACTCAGCTTGGGCCGATGAATACCATTACTCTTGAGAACGGCCTTTATTACTCAATGCGCGTGGTGGATACGGCGAGCCAGCCTCAATCTGGCATAGGTATGTCTCTGGCAGTGATGAAAACGTCCGCTCCGCCTGTGACGATCAGCCGCACCCGACAAACTCCACAGTATCCAACATCCAGCGATCCGATCACCGTCACTATGACGACGAACCAACCTAGGTCGATTGAAGAGCGAGTTTATTTACGCTGGTCGAACGACTGGTTTATTACCTCTCACATCATTGAAGCCTCGCCTAGCGGTGACGGTCTGGCGTACACAGCAACTATCCCGCCGCAGCCGGATGGCAACTCCTGCTTCTACACTGTTCTTACTTCGACCGTTGATCTTACCGAATACACTGGTTCCGGAATCATCAATGACTTAACTCTCGCAGTAAACGGGATCTTCAACGCTCTGCCAACGCCGCCTCGACCTCGTGCAGTTTTATCGCCTCCTGGCGGCCGCCGCGTGAGATAAGGGTTTCCGGGGAATGGTCGCCATTTTCCTGCTTTAAACCGGCGTGCGATCCCGATGCGATCCCGCTTGAGTCGAGTCGAGGCAAGAGGCGGTTGGAATCAGGCTAGACAGAGCAGCATCTTTTCTCCACAGGTGAACGCTGCTTGTTACGTGCGAGCCTGTGAGCTTGCTCGGCAACGGTATCGAATCCGCTATCGCTTCGTTCGGGCTTGCAGAGGGCTGGCATTCTTTGTAAACGGGAGGATGTATGTCCAGAACTCAGGGAATTGAGCGCAGCGAAACTGACGATCTCACGATCATGCAGACCGCGCTCGGTTTGCTGAATGAGCTGAACGAAGAAGACGTTGACTGGATTTTCCGCACTGGCTTCGAACGCCAGGTCATTGCAAACACCGTGATTGTGCGTGAGGGCGAACCACTCGCTTATCTCTACATCGTTCTTGAGGGTTTGTTCGGGGTCCGGGTTGCTTCGGTTCCCGATGTGGAGATTGGCCGATTGGGCCCGGGGGAGATCATTGGCGAAATTTCATTCCTTGAAAACATGCTCCCTTCCGCAACGGTGATCGCCATCGAAAGTTCGCTCTTGCTTGAGATTCCGAGCGCCTTGCTTGCCGAAAGACTAAAAGCCACTCCTTCGTTTGGGGCACAGTTTTACCGGGCGCTCGCCATTCTCAATTCGCGGCGCGTTAGAGAACGGGTCAGTTCATTGACGACGTCGTTCCTTGCCAAGTTGGACGCAACAAGCTTGAGTGGTGAAACGTCGAAAACTTTCTTTTCCGCGATCGAGCGGTTCAAATCCCTCCTCATTCAGGCCGATGGAGAGGCTCTCAAAGGTGGTGGCCAGGTCCCGGAAGCAACCGCTCTGACCGCGGAAAGGGCTTTTCTGGATTTCTGTCGGGTGATTCATGCCACGATTGGTGGTTCCTCGGCCGAGAGTTCGTCGGTCAAGAGTGAATTGGGAGCAAGATTGCAGCGGGAAATGCTCCCTTTCATATTGCTGACGCAAACGACCGAGCGGTTCTACTCGAAACCCAGGGGATACGCCGGTGATTTTCAGACAATCAACATGATTTACGAGAATCGGCCGACCGGCATGGGACGGATTGGACCATTAGTCGATCGATGCTTTTTGAATTCGCCGACAGCGAAGGCCATCCGCAATCGCCGTGTTTTACTTGGCAAGGAAATTAAGGGAATCGTCCAGGCAAAGGATGGCGCGGCTCATGTGACCAGCCTTGCCTGCGGTCCAGCCGAGGAAATCTTCGATGTGTTTCAAGAGCTTGACGACCGCCGCCGCTTGTATGCGTCTTTGGTCGATATCGATCTTCAGGCTCTGGCGCATGCGGCCGATCGGCGCGACAAAGCGGGGCTACAGAATCGGATGAATCTGATAAACGCAAACCTGGTCTATCTCGCGCTCGGCCGACAGAAGCTCGAGCTTAACGAACAGGACTTGATTTACAGCATTGGACTAACCGACTACTTCAATGACAAGTTTGTCGTTAAGTTATTGAACTGGATCCATGGTCGATTGCGTCCGGGCGGGAAAGTAATACTTTGTAACTTTCATCAGAATAACTATTGCAAAGAACTGATGGATTACGTTCTGGAGTGGAGGCTACTTCACAGATCGGAAGAAAAGATGCATCGGCTGTCTACGGCTTCCCTTTTTGGTCGTCCGTGCACCCGAATCCAATTTGAAAGCGAAGGAATAAGTTTCTTGGCGGACTGTATCAAGGAGTAAAACCCATGTCATAGGTAGCATGATCCCGATAGTTACGCACGGCTTCCGGATCACAACAATATAAGTCTCCTAAGGCAGCCGCAGTTTTGCCAGCAAATCCTGAGCGTTTGATTCTTCCTGCTCTAATTGACATTCCTGTGCCATAGCCCTTGCCTTGGTCAATATGGTCGCAGCCTCCGTCCGATTCTCACAGGCCAGGTGTACTGCGCCCAAGGCCAGCAGGCTCCGCGTGAGCTCGAACTTCGCTCCGATTTCTTCACAAATCTGCACGCTCCTAACGAGATGCAATAAAGCTTCTTGCGGACCTTCTTTTCCAGCTGCAAGAGCGCGGCCGATTGCTCGTTCCGCTAGAGCTTCTCCGATCATGCTTTCGGTATTTTGCGAGAGGTCGAGAGCTTCTTGGGCGCGGCGCAGTCCTGTAGCTGGATCAACCGCGTCGATTAGCGATTCGGCCTCGGCCGCGACAAACCATTCTCCGAGAAGAAGCCGTCCACCCAGAGCCTTCGCGCCCTCTTTGGCTGCTGCCCAATACGGCAACGACTCAAGGGCCCTTCCTAGCCGGGATGTGCCCCATGCGATGAAACCATTACAAGCGTAACGATAATACGTATCGCCGCTCTTTTCCGCTACGGCCAGCGCTTCATGTGCGCTGGCGATGGCCTCTCTGTACTCTCCTGCCAAGACCTGGGCGAAGGCGAGTCCGGTATGCGCTATCACTTCACCGTTTTGATCACGGCTCGAGCAGGCGACTTCGAGCGTATGGTTTAAGCCAGATAGCGCGGCGGCGTAGTGGCCCAGACAAGTCTGTGCCACAGCGCGAACGACGTAGACGAAGAGAAGTTCGTGCTGGTTTTTTTCTCGCTCCAGGAGCGGTATTGCCTCATTCAGCATTTGCACCGACTCTCTGAACCGGCCTTGCATGAAGAGAACGCGGCCCAGCACTGCACCAGGCAAAGAGGCAAGCTCAGGATCCTTTAGTTGAGGAGCTAAAAGAAGAACTTTCCGAAAGTACTCCCCGGCTTCCTTTAGCTTGCCTCCGTAATAGTGCGCACGGCCGATCCATAACTGCACGCGTGCGACCTCGACTTGGTCATTCAGCAACTGAGCGATCTTCTCGGCCTCGAGAAGCAGAACGAGATTCTTCTCCGGCATCTCGGCTTGGAGCGAAGCACCAACAAGGTGGATGGTAATCTCGACTTTCTGGCCAAGGTGCTTCGGGTCATCCTCGAGGTGCTTAAGGCATTCCAAGGCACGGCCGTAATGGCCGCGCGCCTCGGCATAAGCGCACACTCTGAAAGCAGCGTCCCCAGATCGGATCAAATAATCGAGTGCCTTCTGCCACGACTCAGCCTGAAAAATAATGATAGGCGAGCACGCCCGCGAACTCTTCGACCCGATCTTGAAAAATCGATTCCAAAGCCTCGCCTACTTTGCGGTGTAAGGCCCTACGGGCAGGGATAAGAAGGGTTTGATAAGCGACCTCCTGTGTCAGGGCGTGCTTGAAAATGAACTCGAGCTCTGGTAACCGGCAGCGTTCGTGAATTAAATCTGATATCTCGAGGCTGGCTAACTGTTCACGGAGTGAATTCCTAGCACTCGCGATTCTTTCCAGTATTCGGTAGTGAAAAACACGGCCAATCACCGCCGCCTTTTGCGTCAATTGCTTTAATTCCTCCGAAAGTCTATCCAAACGTGAAAGCAAAACTCCTTGAACGCTATCAGGGACGCGGAGAATGCCGACGGGCGTCGCTAGCGCCCATTTTCCGTTGCTCAAGGCGAGTCCTCCGCTTTCGATTAACGAACGCAGAACTTCTTCGAGAAAGAAAGGGTTACCTTCCGATTTATCGAGGATTTCCGCTACCAGCGCCTCAGGCAGGTAATCGCCACCCAGCAATCCCTCCATTAAGCTCCGGCTTTCGTTCATTGACAGTGGCTCGAGTGGTATTTCCATCATTTGGTCCCGACAATCATCAAAGGCAGGGCCCAGTCTCTTCCAAAGAGGCGTCGGACTTTCGCGCGAACGGCTAACAATGATGAAAGTCAAGCGGATCCGCTTTATTAGAGGCAGAACGAAAGCTAACAAGTCAACCGAACTTGCGTCCGCCCAATGCAGATCCTCGATCATCACTACGACCGGTTGCTGTTCGGCCAGGGAAATAAATCCTTGCTCCACGATGGCGAAGAAGCGCGCCCGGAACGCTTCTCCCTTGAGTGTTTTTAATAGCTCCGCTTCTGTTTCGGTCATGGGAAGACCAAGCAACTGCGCCAGGACTGAATAGACCTGCGGATCGCCGGAAAAGTTAGTGGCAATATGACGATGTAGCGCGGATTGCTGTTCCTCGACGTGTTGCTTGTCGGCGATTCCAATATGGCGCCGGAGAAGATCGAGGATCGGACCATAGCTCAGGCTTTGAGTAGAGGCGAAGCACCGCCCCTCGAGCCAGGTAAAGCCCTCAGACTCGCTCAATCGTACTTCGTCCAGGAGTCGGCTCTTTCCCACCCCGGGATCTCCGTATACGAGAATAAGGGCACTGCGCCCCAGCTTGGTCGCGCCCATAGCTTTTCTCATTACCTTGCATTCCCACTCGCGGCCCACGAGCGGCGACATCAGTCCCTCGAGGCCACGCATCGTACCGCGCCGTGTTCTTGCCTCGATCAATTCGAAGACAGCGAGAGAATCCCTTTTTCCCTGGACGCGAATCGGCTCTAAAGGGCGAAACTCGAAAATACCGTGTGTTAGTCGATAAGTGCTTTGCGTCACTAAAATCTGGCCACCGGTCGCAACGCCCTCCAGTCGAGAGGCGACATTTACGGTGTCGCCGACCACGTTGTAACTCATGTACTGGTCTGTGCCGACATTACCTGCGATAACTGTGCCGGAGCTTATCCCCGTATGTAGAGCCAAGGGCTCCTTTAATGTCTTGATCCAGCGTTTGTTAAATGCTTCTAAGCGTTCTCTCATCGCCAACGCAACGCGTAACGCCCGCTCCGCATCATCCTCGTGGGCAACGGGCGCACCGAAAACTGCCATAACGCAATCGCCGATAATTTGGTTTACCATTCCCTCGTACTGGTAAACAGCGTTGATCAATTCCTTCATGCACTCGTTCAAAACGGAAGCGACTTCTTCCGGATCGAGGCGTTCGGCCAGCGCGGTGAACCCAGAGAGGTCAGCGAAAAGAACAGTTACCTGACGCCGCTCGCCTTGGATATGTCCGCTCTCCCGAATCTTATCGGCCAATTGTTTTGGCATGTATCTCTGCAATTCCGCGAGCAAGGCTTGATCGCGGGTGGTTGACTCACGCTGGGGAACGGACTCCTGCGTGAGCAAAGATTCGAGTAGGTTGCGAAGAGGCTTGAGGCTGAGCTCAACGATCGCGTCGCCCAAGGTGGCGCGCATGCTTTCCTGCGCCGCGATTGCCGCGCGTAATTCAGCAATCTGTTCTTGGCGAGGGTTCACAATGGCCCCTTCTACCAAATCGAATAAATTCGAACAAACCAAAATTTCAAGAAATCCGTTGTTCCACCTTGCGAATGGCGAATTCGCTCGTGGACGATAGAGCCCAGACTAGAGTCCCTCATAGCCTTTCTTGCGGATCACGTTGTCGATGGTCGGGAATCGCGCTCATTGCGGCAATATTCTGTCGGGATCGAATCAACGGACAAAATCGGAACTGGTTTCCCGTTGGATTATTGGTGCCATGTCACTCGGTTCCATCGATGCGAGTGAAGACCGCCGAATGCGCCGCGCGCGCGGTAGGCGCATTCACGATCGTGATCGGGGACCAACTGTCGGCGAGAATCGCGGGCACCATCATTAACGAAATAAAACACCACGCAAACCGACAAATCGTCATTAGACCTCCTTGTAGCTTCTTTGCCTCACTCAGTTACTGGAAATGGAGACCGGTTGTCAAGGCGAAGGGCGAGGAGCAAATCAGCCAAGCAAAAGGCCCGCCTTTGAGCAGGGATTCATGAGCTTGCGCGGTGTAATCTTAAATAGGGATCTCCGCGCTTCCGGGTGTGGCAAGCAAAACGCTGGCAGCATATCCGGGCACTGAGGGTACATTATAGCACAACAGATCATGAGTCGCGTCAAGAAGAGCCAGTGAAAGGACGAACATTGCGCGCTGCCGCCACGATAGGGTGCGGCAGTTGAACGAGCAAGAGCATGCCGCTATCCTTGTGCCGCGATGGATCGCGAGGCCCTAATTTTTCTTCACATTCCCAAAACAGCGGGAACGACCCTTAACCGGATCATCGACTGGCAATATAGCCCTTCTTCGATTTTTACGATCGATCCCCACGGGGTTCGTGCCACAGCCGAACGCTTTAAGATGCTTTCAGAGCGACGACGGCGGCATTTATGCGTGGTGCGGGGACATATGGTCTATGGCATTCACGAATTTCTTCCCCAAGGCGCTACCTATATCACAATGCTCCGTGACCCAGTGGCCAGATTGCTATCGGCTTACTCCTTTATTTTGCGACGCCCGCTTAACCCCATGCACCGCAAGCTGAAGCGTGGGCGAGTTGGAGTCGAGGCTTTTATTCGGCTCACGCCCAATCGCCAGAATCTTCAATGCAGAATCCTGGCCGGACTCGAGGACGTGACCTGCGACCAGCGTGTCCTGGATATCGCGAAGGAAAATATCACGAAATCATTCAGTGTAGTCGGGCTTTGTGAAAGATTCGAAGAGAGCTTGATACTTATCGCGAAAACTTTTGGCTGGGAAATTCCTTATTACGAGAATCGGAAAGTTTCAAAGGTTCGTGCCGCGCTCGAGCCGAGTGTGGTGAATATGATTCAAGAGCACAATCGCTTTGATATGGAGCTCTATGAGTTTGCCAGAAAGCGTTTTGAATATAGTTTGCACAACAAGGAAGACATGATGAGACAAGCATTGGCTGCTTTAGACTCAATTCCCAAGCCCGGACCAGTGAAGAGGTTTTGTTATTCAACTGTAGAGCGCCACTCGCTTCTTGGCGAGTAAAATCACGTCTGCCCTGTGAGAACGAAATATCTTATAACTGGCTGAAGCCCGACAGCGCCGCTGGCTAGCTGTCACTATCGCTGCGACCCGTGCTAGGTGGGCCGATCGCGCAACCGGTTATCGGCGAAGCATCAGCCTGCAGAGGTTGCCAATGCCACAATTCAGCGAGACCTGGTATATAAACGCGTCAACGGCGCAGTTCTCACCCTCGACCTCTATTGTCCGGAGAAGGTCTCGGGTCCGCTGCCAGTGATCAGTTGGATCCATGGTGGAGGCTGGAGCAGGAGCAGAAAAGAGCGATGTCCCGCTGTTAGGATGGTGGACGATGGATTTGCAGTCGCGAGCATTAATTATCGTCTTACCACGTCGCCGCTTTTCCAGCGCAAATCGAAGATTGCAAGGCAGCCGTCCGATGGCTTCGGGCCAATGCCGCTGATTATCATTTCGATCCCTATCATGTCGGCGCGTGGGGATTACCCCGCTGGTGGGCATCTGGCTGCGCTCCTAGGCACCTCAGGAGGCGTAGCCGAAGCTGGAGGGCAATGGCGATAATCTATCTTTTCAAGTCGGGTGCAGGCAGTCTGTGATATGTCCGGTCCGTCGGATTTCGGCTGCATTCTACGAGGCTGTGTCAAATTCGCACGGGGGTATGCCCGGCAAAGCCAGCTCAGCTATCGCAGCAGTTTCTGGGGGCTCGGTTGAACAAAATAGGACAAAGCGATTGCCGCCAGTCCTACCATCTATGTCAGTGAAGGATGATCCGCCTTTTCTCATCATCCATGGTGAGAACGATATACGGTTCCGGTGACTCAAAGCGAAGTGTTGGCCAGCAGACTGAAAGCCGCCGGCGTGCAGATGACCTGGAATCGCGCCTGAGACAGAGGACATGGGGTGGGAGGCCCAGCTTTCACCCAGGAAATCGTCCCTTTTTTCGACAAGTATCTCAAGCCGGGTTCAGCCAATAGTAACTCTATGAGCTGCAACCCTGAGCCATCGCAGTTTGCTACATTTTCTGCTGGTGAGCTATTGCCTTTTCGCTCGTCACGGCTACTGCTCCATTTTCAGTGCGCCGCGCCCGCGAGACCTGTCGAGCCGGACAGGTTTATGGGTCACGCAAAAGGTATCCGGAGATGCGCGCCGGCTTAGACGTTTTCACCAACAGCATTCGCGCAAACCATCAACTGACTGGGGTCTGCCTTCACGTTCCTTGGAAAGAAGTCGAAAAAGAAGCTGGCTAAACCCGATTTTAGCGCGATCGATAATTTCGTGGCCGTGCTACGGGGTATCGGAATGAAATATCAGCTCTGTCTCAAGCCTGGCGTCAACACGCCGCCTTCTGTCTATGCAGAGGGCGCTCAGTCTTTTGAAACTCGCGTGATGAATCCCTATCGGCCAACTTTTGGGCAGGCGATCGTGGTTCCAGTTCCTTGGGACCCGATTTATCAGCGAAACTTTTCGCGGGTGATCGAGCAACTGGGAGAACGTTATGCCAGCGATCCCTTGTGCGTAAGCGTTGTGCTTACATGTGCGAATTGCATTGAGTGCAGAAATGCATCTGCCAAAGACGCGTGAAGATCTTGCGAAATGGAAAGCGCTCGGAAACTACGAAGAGAAGCTGCTGGATGTCTACAAAAAGTACACCGATGAATGGGCGAAGGCCTTTCCAAAGCAGGAGATATCCCTGCACGTATCCAAGGTGCTAGACCTGCCTCCGGAGTTCTGTGAACGCGTCATCGATTATGGGTTAAGCAAATATCCGGCCGCGGTTCACGATTCAAAACTGCCAGCTGACAGGCCGCCGGGAAGACACCGGCATGATGACCTATGATATAATACAAAAGTATCGTGATCTCGCGCATCATGGCTTTCAAAGTCTGGCGAGTCTGTCTTATCCTAATGCGAGGATGGGTTCAATCGAAATGGCAGCCCTCAATATGGTCCATGCACAGGGCGAATACTGGGAACTGTGGCATGGCGATGGGATGAGCGTGGAAACTTCAACCGCCGTCGCCAGAGCCTGGGAAGAGGCCAGACAAATTGGTTACGACGCCTACAAGAAAAAACTGATGTCCGAAGGCAAATACCGCGAACGATGATGACTGTTCTTCAACCAGGATCAGATGAAGAGCAATCTCTCTTAAATTTGGGACTCATAGAGAATTTGACGAATGACCCGAGCCGCTGCTGCTGAAGAGGCAGTTATCTTTCTTCACGTGCCAAAAACCGCGGGCACCACGCTCAATCGGCTAATCGAATGGGAGTATGCTCTCTCTGAGATATACTCAATCGATCCCGTTTTCTTCAGATGGTCCGCGTCCCATCTGTGGCGGCTGCCTCCGCGGCGCTTGAAGAAAACTCGTATGTTCAAGGGTCATATGTTGTTTGGGCTTCATAAGATCCTTCCGCAACCAGCAACCTACATTACGGTGCTGCGCGACCCAATCGACCGTGTGGTCTCCGCCTTTTACTTCATGCGCAGCTATACGTTGCATCCGTTGTATTGGAAGTTCAGGCGAGAAAAATGGACTATCGAGGATTTTGTCAGGCGTTTGCCAAGGGAAAACGTCCAATGCAAGATTCTCGCGGGAGCCGAGTATAACTCACCTTGCACAGAGGAGATTTTTGAACAGGCGAAGGAGAACCTCTTCAGGCACTTTAGCGTGGTCGGTCTATCCGAGCGTTTTGAGGAGAGTCTGGCGTTGATGAAGTTGCGGTTCGGCTGGAAGCTGCGGCGTTATTCGAGTTTCAATGTAACTCGCGCTCGACCAAAGAAACACGATCTTTCCCAAGCCGCTCTCGATCTCATCGTCACGAAGAACTCTTTTGACCTCGCGCTCTACGAGTGCGCCACAAACATATTTCAGACCGCCATCAATACACACGCTGCCGAAGTTAAGCAGATCACGCGTGAGTTGGAAGCGGCGCGAGTGCGAACTCAGACCCCGTTTAGCTCGGCTTTATTTTCGATCCGTGCAGCTAGCCGGAAAGCCATCAACAGGGCTTATTCGAGTATCTAGTCTCTAAGGTGTTTTGGCGACATTCTTCGGTTGGTCTGCGCGCTGAACCAACATGACTTTTGCACGATAGGTTTCAAATTCGAGCTTACCGGTTTGGTTGAGATAATCCACCACTTTCGGGTTATCCAATTTTTCGAAGGTAGCATAAGGCGCGAAGACAACCCAGGTGCGACGCGCCGGGGAAACGATCTCCCGCAGCTCGGTCAGATTACGCAGCACGGGTAAGCCAGCAAACTTATCGACGAATCTCGGCTCCGCGAGTAACTGATTATACCCGGTTTTCGTGCCGAGAAGAGTATCCAACACATAACCGTCTGTTATTCCAGTGTAGTACTGGAACACGTGTGGAAGGCCTGGCACGATCTGGTCTCCCGGCTGGAGGTGACTCTTTACATAGTCCGCCACGCCGCGGTAGTCGTAGCGATATGTATTCATGCGAGTCATGAGTCCCGGCTCATCACCTTTCAGGGAAAGGGCGTACTCCTTCATCAGCGATTCGTTGCTTTGCAGAAAGAGCAGAGTCATCACCGCAAGCCCGGTGGCATGCGCAGCAACGCGGCCGACGGTCGAGTTACCCGCATGGTGAGCGAGCAGAAACAACGCGATCATAAAGTGTTATTGCGGCGGCTGTGCCGGCAAGAAGAAGAAGTGGCTGAAAGTAGTAACAATAGCGTGGAGACAAAGCGGCCAGGAAATTTGTGTGGAGAAACCACAGCGTAACAAGTACCGTGAAAACATAACGAAATGCGCGCTGAGCCCAGCAGAATGGAAGACCGAGGCAAATCATGAGCGTGAAGAAGACGTGGTTTTCCGACAACCATAACTTGTCTATATAAAATTCCGGACTATAGGCTGGCGTCAGAAAAAAGAGCGATGGGCCGGCGACATTCGAAAGCCCCGAGCCTATCATAAGATAGGGCGCGCTGGCGATCGTTCGCGAGCAGTACCTGAGCGACGACAACGGCACCCATGAAGAAGAGGCAGCGGTAAAGATGAAACTCCTTTAACCACCACCACTCCCCCGGGCGGACAACCATCAAGGCAATGAAAAAAGCGGGCAGAAGAAAGCCGGTTCCCTCCCATGAAAGATAAGCCAGGCAAAACGCGACCGAAGCGGCGGTCAGATACCGGCGGCGCAGCGGACGAACTCTGATTGCCTCATAAAACAACCACATGGTCAATATCGACATCAACTGACATTGCGACAGGTAAAAGGCGTTTTGCGCCCAGCGGATATTCATCGGCATGCAAGCGTAAACGAAGGCGGCGAACAGTCCGACACGCCAGTTGAAAAGGCGACGGCCCATCAGGGCGACGACCCCGATGCACAGCGTCCCCATGATGCAGGCGGGTAACCGCATTGCCCACTCCGAATAGCCAAAGATCCAGCTGGACAGAGCCAGCGGATAAAAGCATGCCTCATAGGTGGTGGCCCAGCGGACTTCCCCCGCAAACAACTCATACGGAAAACCAAGTTTAAAGATACCCTTCGATTTTGTCACCAGACCCATCTCGTCGTGATCGAAGGACATGTAACCGAGATTGTGATAGCGTAGACCAACCCCGAGCAACATAATCGCTATGAATAGTAGGTAGGGCAAAGCCGCGCGGAAATCGGTCTGCCGGAGTTGCGCCATCCGGCTCTTCAAGCCAAAGGCTGTTCGGCCGTTCGCCCAGAAGTGAAGCAAGCGGATAACTAATAGGGCCAGAATTGCGCCAATTACAAATTTCGGTTGAAATGACCAGCCCGTTGGAAATCGGAGATCGTAATTTGGAAGAATCAATAAAACCAAACCCGTGGCGATCGGACCATGAAAGAGCGCGTCGCGAGCCATAGTGCGGACGAGTGGTTCCCCACTGCGACCAGCTGCAATTGCGGATACCAAGAGCCAAACAGCCACGACGGCGATGGCCGTTGACGAAATTACCATGCAAGCCTTGGCTAAAGTCGCGAACCCAGAATGATCGGGTGGTCTTGCTAACTCTTGCTTAAGATATCCCCATGGCGCCGATCCGTCCTTCCCGAATTCGATAGGGCGCTGACTCTGCGCGGGTTGGTTAGCGGCCGATTGATCTCCCATCCGCCAGGCTGAGTTGGTTTCAAATCGCGCTGTGGTGCCATCCTTGCGCACGAGGAAACCATTGGCAAAAAGACAGGCCGGAATATGATCAGCGCGAACCGTCGCAACAATGGTGTTTTGGCCTTTTTTTATCCAATAACTAATATCATAGGCGGACAGAATAGCGGGTTCAAAAAGAGCGGTGGTCGTCTTACTTGGAGCCTCACTCCCTTCGCCGCTGAGTCCTTGTTGCGTTGCCTCAGGCTTTTCACTTGGTGAGGCGGCCGGGGTCGTTTTGGTTGGAGCCTCGATCGCATTCGCGCTGACGCCAGGTTGCGTTTCCTCAGGGCTTTGACTTGGCGAAGCGGTCGGGACGGCCAGATGGGGAAGCTGTTTCCCTTGACTTGAGAAAGGGATTGCGGGCGTGATGAGGTGTCCGTTGACAAGGAGATCGACATCTCCCGAACCCGCCACCTGAATCCATGTATCCTGCCGGGCCTGGTCCGCGTTGATCGACGTCGAGAAGACGGCCTCGGTTCCGGCGTTCCCTGCCATAATCCATGAACCGGAGGTGGGCAGTTGCAGCAGAAGCGGATTGGTGTCGACCCACGCGATCGGAACCGGCTTTCTGTTAATCACGGACCGCCGCGCGTTTGGCCAAAGCTCTTCTTCTACCAGGGAAGAGGTCCACTCCTCCGAGCCTTGTACAATGCCCTTGTGTGAGGTGACTCTCCAATGCTCGTCCGATACCAATGGGATTACTCTGCCAGCCGGTTCTTTGATAAGTCCGCGAACGAGAAGCTGCGCCGAGCCCGGGTAAGATATGCGCGAAATCGAAACCGCGATGACGTTGGTTCCAGCCTTCAAACGCCTTTTGATGTCATAGATCCCAGCTACCCGTGTCTTCAGACCGGATTCGTTTCCGACGGCGCTGCCGTTAACAAAAAGTACGTAGTTATCAGTCGCTGCAATCTCCAGCCAGGCCTGATCAGGCGGCACGCTAAGAAACACCTCTTTTCTGAAATAAGCGGTCGGAGCGACCTCCGGCGGTTCTATCCATTGGGCATCGCCGAAGTCCAGTTGATACTGGCGCTGCTTCGGGCTGAAGTAGGTCTGCTGTACATAGTAGCCGAGCATGAGCCCGCAGGCCAGCACCAGGGCCCATGACCATCGCCGCGCACGTGAGGGTAAATGCTTAGATGGAGTCGATACAATTTGCATGAGTTATTCGCCGGCCAGTCGGGTTAGTGCCCAGTAATTTACTATCCAATCCTTGGCGTAAGAGAGGTTGTAATAGCGGCGGGCATCGACGTCGCGGCCGAGCTTCGCATAACAATCGCCGCCAAGTGAGTAGGCGTCGGCCACCATGGAGCTATGATCCGCTATAATTTGAACGAGCCGATCGATCGTCTGGAGCGCAGTTTCATAACGGCCGAGATCAAAATAGCCACGGGCGAGATATGGGAGGACATAGACCTCCTGCGTGGGATCATCAACGAACGCAAGCTGCCAACTAGTCACGGCGCTGCCAATGCCGCCCGCTTGATACAGGGCCAGACCGAGCGCTATACGAGTCTTCGCCGACTCGCGCCGCACGGCCGCTGCGAGGGTGCCGTCCGCTTCGGCTGCCCGGCTAAACTCAAAGATCGCTGGCTCGTACTCATTTACCTTTTGTAACTCCAGCGCTCGGTCAATATGTCGCTCCGGTGAATTATTTTCGATACCACTCTTCTTCTGGAGGTCGCCAATTGTTGCGTAGAGACCAATATCCTGCGCATGCCATGCATCCCACTTCATCGCCCTTCGGTAGTTGGCGATTGCCTCTTGATTGTGGCCTCGCGCCTTGGCTATCGAGCCACGGTTGAAGTAATGCTGCCCGATTATTGCCGGCGTGATTGCGACCGCGAGCGCGCCGACGGGAAGGCAGACCAGCGCCAGTCCAGTCGCCATTTTTCCATCCGGTAGACGACGCATTGCATATACAGCAACCAACAGCGAGCCGAGCGCAAAGCAGGTCCAGCCGACCCGGAGGAAGGAATAGGCAGCAAGAAGGCGCCCGCTCGCGGTGTAAAGGATGAGCTGGTTCGGGACCACTTCAGGGGAACCGTAATTTTGGGGAAGGTAATCCTTCGTAAAGACTTTATGCCATGGCATCGCCTGGAGTTCATCAGTCAGACGGCGGAGCATCATCGGCTGTTGAAAGGCAATGTGGGCCGGCGTCAGCACGCATATTGTGATGAGGACGGCTGCGGCAAGGCCGAGGGCCCAAGCAGAAAATCGAAGCAAAAGAATTCCGGCAATCAAGACAACAATCCCAAGAACGCCGAAAGAGAGAAGAGTCATGTGCGGGATAACGCCTGAGTCATGGAACAAAGGGAACTTCAGACCGGAAAGGTTCGAAGTCAGAGGATATTGAACCCACTTAAGAATAGCGGAACCAAAAATCAGAAAGCTCCCAACGATGAGCAGCCAGTAAGCCGCCCAGAACTTGGCCAAAAACTCTGCCCAAGATTCCAAACGCTTCTTCCATGTTAAGTATAAGGCGATCCAAGCGGCGGCAGCTTGGGCCCGCGCCGACATCGGTGGCATGCGACTCGGGATCACCCAAGATTCGAAACGCTTCTTCCATTTTAAATATAATGCGCTCCAAGCGGCGGCAGCTTGGGCCCGCGCTGACATCGGCGGCGTCTCGATGCGATTGGGGGTCTTCATGTGTTGCGTTTAAGTTTCTTCGCCCAGGACTCGACAAAAGGTGAAACAAAAGCAATGCCCTCTCGGGCCTGATGAATCTCTTCCCTGGAGAAGGTGCGCACAGCAAAGAGCACCGCGCCGTAGCTGAGAATTGAGAGAACTGCTCCGACCAACTGCCAGATTACTGGCGAATTAAGAAACGAAACAAGCACCGCGGCCATGACGGCTCCAGCTACGATTGGACGCCAAAGCATACTGACCAGATGTGCCGGGTAACCCAGTTTTTGCACCTGGTAGATCCACATCCCTACCGTTACCGTCTCGGCACAGACAAAGGCAATAGCAGGGCCGACAAAGTTATACTTCGGGATCAGAGTAACAAGAAGAACAATTCGCAGCGCGGAACCGATCAGTGTGCTTACGAAAAAGCTTTTCTGGGCATCGAGCGCGGCGAAGAGGTATTGAAAGAGCGTCGATATAAAGAATGGGATCAATCCCAAACCAAGCAGCTGCATGGCGGGAAGAGCAGGAAGAAATCTTTGTCCAAGGGCCAGTGTCAGAAGCGGTTTCGACCAGACCATAAAGAAGGCCGCAAACGGGACACTAATAAGCGTGAAGAACTTCAGACTCTGACGATAAACTTCACCAAAGCGTGCGGGGGAAAAATGGGCGGTGCGAGAATAAAGAGGATAGAGCGGAAGGGAAAGAGTTTGGGGGATCGTGCGCAGCGACCAACTGAGGCGATAGGGACCGCCGAACAGGCCTACGGTCGTCATGTTCTTGCTCATTATGCCCAAGATAAAGATGTCAATGTTTAATGCCAGTTGCCGAAGCATGACTCCGCCTCCCATCGGGAGAGCGGTTAAAAAGAGTTCTTTCCAAAGCGCCAAATCCACCTGCAGCTTCACTTTGGTGTAAAAGCGGGAGACAACGATGTGGTAGAAGTTCCACAATAGGACGTTTGAAAGCAGGTGGGCGACAACAAATCCGATCAGTCCCGTCCTGAAATGAAGCATGATTAGAATGAAGGCAAAGAGTAGGATCTTCTGCAGAATAAACCCGAGGTAGTTCAGCTCATTGTCCTCGAAGGCACGGAGAACGGCGCTGTATCCGGCCCCATGAAACGTGGCAAGGGTCGCGAAAGTCATGAGGAGAAGGGCAATCTTGACGTCCGCGTGATAGGGCAGGAAAAGAGCAACAATTCCAACTAAGAGACACACGACGAGTGAGATCACCCAGATCAAAGCCGCCGCGGCGCCAGCTATCTTGCCGACACACTCCGGATCCTTAGCGATCTCACGTATCATCATTCGCGGCAGGCCGGAGTCAGCCACGAGTTGGGCGATCATCGCAAACGCGAGAACCCACTGATATTCGCCGAACTCGGCAATGCTGACGTGAGCGTTGCGCGCGATCGCCACCGTGGTGGCCAGGTACACCAGCCCGCCAATCACTCCCGCAGCAAAGCCGACGATCGAGTTTTTGACGATCCTCTGCGACTGCTTCATGGAATCCACTTCCACGCGCCACCTGCTGCTCTCTGCAGGCGTGCGTAGTCGCTGAGGCGGCGTGCTTCGATCCCCTCAAGCTCATCTTGTTTGGCGATGAGATGCAGCTCCTTTTCAATCGCAACCAGCGGCTCACCAATACCCTGCTGCTGCTGAGCCTGGATTACTTGCACATCCCTCTGAGCCTTAGCGAGGTCTCCTTGAAGTCCCAGGATGTCCTGAGTTTGGATGTAAATCACTTGGTAGATCTTGAGAACCTCGTAGTTCACCTCATCGGCCGTTGAGAAAAGCCTGGCCTGTTCAGCCTTGTATTTAATCAACTTCGATCGGGTGGTAGCGAGCTGCGCCCCAAAGTCGAAAATGGGCACGCTGACGGCAATCGCGCCAAGAAAGAAACTGTTACTGTTAGCAACACCACTAAAATCGTCGATATAGCTAGCTGAGCCCTCCAGGTGAACTGATGGATACAACCGGAATCGCTCCAGGCGGTAATCCTGCTTTGCCTGATCGATAACGGCCCGCTGCTTCTCAAGCGATGGATGGTGGTTGAGGCAAGCGCCAATCAACTGCTCGGTGGTCGGTGGTGGGTCAGGTGGATCAGGGAGCGTGTCGGACAACGCAAGGTGGGACGAAGACGACAAGCCAAGAGTTTTTGACAGCGCCAGTGACCCTGCCGTGGCTTGCTCGCGAAGAAGCGTCAGAAGAGTCCGCGCTGAGCTGAACTGCGCCTTTGCAACCTTGACGTCGATCGGTAACTTCAGCCCCTGCTTTTGCTGTTCCTCGGTGATACTGACCGACTGGTCGAGCAGCTTTACCCTGCGTTCGGCTAAACCCATTCGGTTTCGTGCCGAAACAGTCGTGACAAACTCATCGGTGATGCGGTAGATTACTTCCTCACGTGTCAGATTGACAGTCCACGCAAGAGCCTGTCTTTTTGCCTTCTTTCCGGCGACCGCAGGCGGATTGTTCAAACCTAGAATACTTCCATCCGCAAAGAGTGGGTAACTCAAATTAGCTCCGTATAACTCGACTTGATTCCAGCCCACCGGATTCGCGGTCACTACGGTCCCGTTGGCAGTTACATTTCCCAGATTAAGCACGCCGAATTTACTAACCTGACTGCCCGAGAAAACCTGGTACTGTGCCGATCCGGTCAATAGCGGCAACGCCATTCCCTGCGCGGCGCGGACGTCCTCCGCCGCAGCCAACACATCGAACCTGCTAGCTTCCAAAGCCGGACTTTCGCCTAATGCGATAGCAATGCACTCGTGAAGCGTTAGCGGGTGATGCGAAGTAGCCTCCAAGGCCCCTCCCGCCTCCGACGTACATAGCAGGATGGACAGCAGCGCCGCCAGATAGGCAGCGACGTTATTTAAAGATCGATCTAAACGTAGAATGAACTTTGTCATTATCTCTTAGATAAAACTGCCCAACAGTTACGACTTTTTCTCCTTCTTTGAGCCCATCAGTAATTTCCGTCATGGCGTCGACCACGATGCCGGGATGCACGCTACGCAGCTTTGCATGGTTCGTGCCATCGACGACAAAAACCTGGTTTTGTTCGCCCGAAGGATTCATGATCGCGATACTTGGCACGGCTAGGACATCCTTGGCAGTCCGCCGGATGCGTGCGAAGCCCGATAGACCGGGCTTTAGCCGAAAACCTGGATTTTCAATTTTTATGTAGGTCGTGAAGGTTCGCGTGACCGGGTCGATGTTCGGGTCTATCTTGAAAATCGTACCTTTAAAAATCTCGCTAGGGAACGCTGGAAAAGTCACTTCGGCAGGGAGTCCTAACTGCACCGAATGCATTTTTTCTTCGGTGATCTTGGCTGCCATTAACACGGTATTGAGAACGCCAAGCTTCATGATCACCTGACCGGGTTTAGTGAACTCGTTCGGGTTGACAAGTCGCTCGAGGACGATTCCATCGATGGGAGATAACTGCTTCACGTGTTCAAGATCGATCTCAGCCTGCTGGAGTGAGACTGTAGATTTGGCGAGGTCTATTTTTGCGTCGGCCAGGGCCATCTCATACTTCTCCAAGTCTACCGCCGTCCCCATATTCTTGTTCTGTAGCGTGGAGTAGCGCTCGACCTGGCGCGTTTCGTTCCGGATCTTAATCTTATCGGCCTCCACGTATTCGTGGTTAGCCTCGACGGTCGTCTTGATGAGCCGGTCGTCCCAGCGAACGAGCAAGTCGCTTTTTTTTATTAGATCACCAATCTTCACTGGAACCTCAAGGACCTGTGCGGTGAGCTGAGTAATCAGGTTGACGGTCTCAGCTTGCTCGACTGCACCGCTGCCCCCGATAACTTCTTCAAGTGTTTGCCGGCGGACCGGCACCGTCTCGACTGGCGACGGTGCATTTACGTGGCGAGCGATGCCGGTACTCGTGTTGATCATGTGGAGAATTGTATAGAGGACGAGAAATCCTAGAACAACAGAGATGACAACAAAGATTACCCAGTGCGAGCGTCTCATTTTTGGTCCTGCAGTTTGGAAAGAAGATGGCTCGAGGCTTCTCGTTTTTGGTGCTGCAGTTTGCAAAGAAGATGTGTCGGGGCTTTCAATGTCGGACGGTTTGTCCGCGACTTCAGTTTTCGCTTCCTTAATGTCCGCGGTTTCAGTTTTCGTTTCCATAGTAAACCCGCTACTAGCGTAATTACAGCACAGGTCAGGAATTCATAAGTGCACGCCCAAACGTTGTCGAGGCTAAATAATGCGGCAAAATTTTTGTGGTGGATACCAAGAAACAATATCAACGGCGAGCTGAAAGTTTTGCCCCACGGCCAGAACAGCGGCATACCAAATCCAGTATTAGTCCACCCGATCTTAGTTCCGGTAAAGAAGTCGATCAGGATATGTGAACTGTACGCCGTGAAGTAGAGAATGCTACTTCGCCAGAAACCTGGCGCGATTCGCCACGCGCAGCTTAAAGCCAGCGATATCAAAATAGCAACCGTCAGGCTGTGCGTGAAACGGTGATGCAGTGCGTTTCCTAGGAATAAGTCTAAATCAGGCGCATTAGCGAGAATGATCAGCACTGCAAGACGCGGGAGATATTGGCGCCAGTGCGCAGTTAGTCGAGTTTTGAAGTGCCCTCGCTGACAGAGAAAAGTCCAGAATCCAGCGAAGCTGTGTGCAATTGGCGACGCCATCGGGTAAAATGTTGGTGGGTTAGATATCGGAGGCCTCTCAAACGCTCAATCCCAAGCCGCGATTGGTGGGAAATCGAGACGCGGCGACCATGGTTACAGAATCGCGGTTCGGCCCGTTCCTTGCATACAGTCCGGGCTCCCTCACTTTGTCGCAACGGGAGATTCCAGATATGGACTGGCGGGTGTGCGTGATATGATTCGAGCGGGTACACCCATTACCGTGCAGTTGCTCGGCACATCCGAAACGACCAAGGAATTTGCACTCACTACGACGTTGTCACCCACGGTCACGCCGCCCATTACCTTACATCCGGCAGCGAGAAAAACATTGTTACCGATGGTGGGCCAGCCGGTGCCGCGGACGCTAGCGACGCTTACACCTTGATTAACCGTGCAACTGTGCCCGATTCGTGTGGCGAGAAGAAAGATGCCACAGCAATTGTGGACAACCAGCCCCGGTCCGATGTCGCTCTCCCGATGGATGTGAATGCCGGTGAGCATCAGGCAAACGGTGTTAATAACGAGATAAATCGCGATCATCAACTGACGGAACACGGGAATCTTGAGGCTGTAAGCCCAGCGGCCGAACCGATACACGACCACTGCGAATGTTCCCAGTTCGAGTAATGGCGTGATACGCTTACGGAAAAACGTCTTATCCTGTGGTCGCACGCCGTACCCGCGGGTTTTGCGGTCAATATCGGCGCGAATCGTTCCGAACATAGTGGATCAACTTTCCTGGCTCGGGCTATTCGAGGTAGCCTAGGGCCTCCAGAGGTTTCTCAACTTTAGCAGACTCCTCGCCGTGGGGTTGAAAGCACGTCATTGATATACACGCCAAGTCTGCATCCCACTTGCGTCAAACCGAAAATCGGTGGCCCGTGTGCCCATAGCACTGAGCCGCTCGCTAACAATGTGACGCTTGTTAAACGGGCAGTAGAGTAACAGGTGACCGCCACCGCCGGCCCCGGTGATCTTGCCCCCGATGGCGCCGGCCTTCTGGGCTTCCGCGTAAAGTTCGTCGATCCGTGCCGTGGTGACGCCCGGGGCCGTCTTTTTCTTGTGCACCCAGCCTTCGTGGAGCATTTCACCGAAACGATCGAGATCTCCTCCCAGCAGGGCACCTTTCATCTCGATGGCGATTTCTTTTGACTTGTCCATGGCCGCAAGCGGCGCAGCATTCTCCTGCTTCGTAATTTCCATCTGGTTCTCAATGATTGGCTGGGTCTCGCGGCTTCCGATGTAGCAGAGGAGTAGGTTATATTCGAGTTCATTGATGACGAATTCACTGAGCCGCAGCGGCGTGACGATCACCTCTTCACCATGGAACTCCATGAAATTGAAGCCGCCAAAAGCCGCGGCATACTGGTCCTGCCTGCCACCTTTAATTCCCACATCATTGCGCTCAATCTCGTAGGCCAATTTAGCCATCCCGCCGGATGTAATGGGCAGCCCGAGCAACTCGCGAAACAGGCCAATGAGCGCCACGGTGAACGTCGAGGAACTGCCGAGGCCCGAGTTCGGCGGAGCGTCCGCATGGACGAAAAGATCGAAGCCGGCTGAGCGCAACTTGTCGAGTTCGAAGCGCTTCAGCACCGCTTTGGCCAAATCCATTTGACCATCGAAGCGAAAGTGCGCCTCCTCAGTCCAATAAACGACCTTCCCATAATCAAACGAGCGGAAGCCGATCGAACGGTCCGACTTCGGCACCAATGTACCATAGACATAGCGTGAGATTGTGGCATTGAGCACGCAGCCGCCGCGGGTATCGGCGTATGGCGAGACATCGGTACCGCCTCCTCCGAAGCTCAACCGTAGAGGTGCGCGGGCGCGCACCATTCTGATCTCCCTAAGAAAATTACGAGACTGGGTAGTCATGACAGATAGACGGAAGCAAGTGCTTTGCCCTCCATATCCGACGGAATCGGCAGGCCTAGAATCTCGAGGATCGTTGGCGCGATGTCGGTTATTTTCGCGTCATTGAGTTCGCGGGCGCCCGCCACGCCACCCGCCGGCCGCCAAAGGATCATACCGTTCTCTGCATGGTTTGCCCCATCGGGGCCGGTGTCGTTCTCAAAAGTGTGTAACTTTCCACCACCGATGGTCCCGACAGACCGCCAATAGAGACCGCCGAAATAGACGATCAAATCCGGGGCCACACCCCGCACGTCTTTGTAGAGGTCCTCCGGGCGAAAAACTTGTGTGCCGATGTCGCGCCCGTTTTCGTCGGGGATGGACTTAAGCCCGGCGATGAGTTCATCGCGGACTTTCTCATAATCTTCCGGTGCGATCGTGCCCTCCGGTTCACGTCCCGCGACATTTAGAAAAACACGGGCGTAATAACCGCCATCGCCCCATGCCTTGGTCCGCGACCAATCGATCTTCACCTTGGACAGAGGGACCGCACTGGCGGGCCGCTCTTTCAGGGCGAGATAGCCATTGGCCATCAACCATTCATTGACGCAGATGCCGCCATCCATGCGCTTCGCGCCGTGATCGGAAACCACCAACACATCCGTCCCTTCATCGGCAAATTTCAGGAGCTCGCCGATTTCGCGATCGACTTCCTTGTAGTAATCGCGAATCGCGTTCTCAAACTTGTTCCCAGATTCGTAAAAGCGATGGGCCGGGTCCATGTTGTCCCACAAGGCATGATGGATGCGGTCGGTCCCCATCTCGACCATGATGAAGTAATCCCAATCGCCCTTGGCTAGGAGATGCCGCGCGAGTTGAAAGCGCTTGCGGGTCATCTCGTAGATATCGGCCAGAATTTTCTCCTTGTTGCCCGAACGGAAATCGCGCACGTCGAGAATGTATTCCCCAACCACGCGCTCGATCTCCTCCTTGAGTTCGGGCGGATGGGTGTACTCGCACAAGATATCGGGAGTGAGGAAATCGGCCACCATCGTGCCGTTGAGCGGCTTGGGAGGATAGGTGCCAGGGACCCCGATAACGATGGACCGCTTGCCTTTTTTAGAGAGGATTTCCCAGAGCCGGTCTTCCTTGATCGCCAGCGAATTGGCGATTGAGTACCGATCGTAGGAGTGATCCGCGCGATTCCGAAATCCGTAGACGCCGAGCAAGCCCGGACTTTTCGAAGACATCATGACCGACCAGGCCGGCACGGTGATCGGCGGATCGCACGAACGCAGTGACCCGTGGAGTCCGTGGTCGTAAAGTGATTTCAGGTTTGGGAGATCGTCGAGCCAGCGGTCGAAGACCAGCTCCGGCGCTGCGCAGTCGAGTCCAATGACCATGACTCGCCTCCGCGCGTTTTCCGAACCGGTATCGGTATGGCGGTCGCGCGCAGCTGATGCTTGCTGCTGATATCCGCAGCGCCCCAGGGCCTCGTGGAAGTGCTGGGCGGCCCGCTCGGCCTGCGCGGCGTCGCTGGCCGCCATGGCGGCGGCAGCGGCGGGGTCATTGAGCAGAGTTCGGCCAGGGGCTGACCGTCGGCCTGGTGAATCAGCTCAGTTAGCCGTTCACAGTACATCGCCGGCCCGCGTCCGCATGGTCTCGATTGCCTGCACGCCGAAGATGCTCTTGAGCAGTGCAGTGCGCGGGCCGCCGGTGGCGGTCAGCAGCCGGTCGAACTTGCCTTGCGGTAGCAGCACGGCGCTGGTGAAGCTGGCGAAGTCCAGGTGCAGGAGGGCCTCGATCTTGCGGTTGACCGCTCTCGCGTTGTCGATCTGGTCGCCGGTGTCGAGGTTCTGCAGCAGGTGGCTGGAGGGGGTGGTGTTGGCGTGATAAACGCGGCGGACTCGCCAGCGCTGACTGTCGTGGGTGAAGGTGAAGTCGACGGTCATACGGGCGGTGCCTTCGGCCATCAGCACCTTGTGCTCACGGTCGGTCCAGGTGCAGTTGCCGTATAGAGCGAGCGTGATCGCTTCCAGGATGGTGGACTTGCCCGCGCCGGTATCGCCGAGGATGGCAATCAGCGTCTTGCCTGTGAAGTCCAGCGGGCCGACGGTCCCCGGATAGCTTCGGATGCCGGTAAACGATAGCTGCAAGGGTCTCATGCGTGTTCCCTCACGGATACGGGCGAAGCGCTGGAGCGTGATTCCTGGGCCGTGCTGAGCGATTCGCCGCTCAGCAGCTGCTGGGCGGTCTCTTCGCCGAGGACCGACCTTAGCTGCGCTTCTTCGCGGAAGATCCCGGGCACTTCGCTGGCGGCATCGGCGAGCAGGCCGGCGAAGGCCGCCAGGATGTCACCGGCGACCACGCCGGCTGGCTCGCGGCCGGTCAGGTATTCGCGGAACAGGTCCGGCAGGTCCGGCTCTTCACCGTCTGCCTCGGTCCGCTCCAGGACGGCGACCTGGGAGGCGGCACATCGTGGGTCGACGGACACGAACGTGGCCTGCGGTGCGGCGTCTTTCGCCGCCGCGGCGAGATTCGGGATTAGCTGCTCGCTGACAATCAGGGCCCGGACGAACGCGTCGCCTATCTGGGCAGCTTGTGCCCGCAGTTCTTCCAGGGTGCCGGTGAAGTCGGCGAGCCGACGTCCGGCGCGCAAGGGCACCAGCTCGACTCTGACCGGGCGGCCGGGTTCGGCGTCGGCCACGACGACGCTCTTGTCTTCCCCAGCCTCCCCGAAGTCCAGTTGCAGCGGGCTGCCGGCATAGCGTGCGACCAGGCCACCGCGGGTGATCGCCTGCGGCCGGTGGATGTGGCCAAGCGCGGCGTAGCTGACCGCTGGCAGGGCGCCGGCTTCAGTCAGGTAAGTGTCGCTGATCTCAACGGGCCGCTCGGTCCCGGAGGGCAGGGCGTTTTCGACATATAGATGGGCGGCGAAGATGAGGATGTCGCGGTCCGGCCGGTAGCCGCCGAGGAGCCCGCGCTGCATTTCGGCCTGGATATCGCGCAGGCGCCGGGCGTAGTCGCGAGTGCCGCTGGCCGGGCTGGCGAACTCGTCCAGGAACCGGTTCTGGTGGATGAACGGCAGCGCCGCCACCCGGATCCGCTGGTCCCTGTCGGGTGCCGGGTAGTCGAGTATCCCGCCGTCGCGGGGCTGCCGTGGGCGGGTGATGAACCTCAGCCTGGGCACGCCTGGCCTGGTCTTGGCCCCGAACGCTGTCATGGCGAACTCCAGGGCCTCCAGCAGCACGGGCGAGTCGTGATTGCCTGCCACCACTACGACCGGTGCCACCTCGGACAGATCGCTGAGTGCATGCAGGCAACGGGCAAGGTCGGCGGCTGCCGGCGGGATGGAATCAAACAGGTCTCCGGAATGGATGATCAGATCTGGGCGGGCATCGCGGGCGATCCCGGTGATCTCGGCGAGCACCGCGTCGAAGTCGGCATCCCGCGACCAGCGCTGCTTCACAGTCCGCCCAAGATGCCAGTCAGAGGTATGCAGCAAGCGCATGTACAGGTCTCCCCTCTGCTCAGGTGCGCAGCCGCCCGCCGCCTCAGCGAGCTTGCCCGACACCCTACACCAAACTCTGGAGTTCTCTGGAAAACTCTGGAACCTCTGGTAGAGTCCGCTGTCATGAAGGAAGCGCTCGACGCACTTGAGAACCGGATCGCGGAGCTGCGCCGCGCCATCCGCCGCGCCCTGGCCACTGGCGAACAGGATCGCGTGCGCGAGCTGCGGGCGGAACTGCGCAGGACCGAACGTTCCTGGGACGCGCTGGTCACCCCGGCGGACCGGCAGGAGGAGGACCGGCAAGGGCTGGCGTCGCTGCTGCCAGCCCGGGAGCAGGTCCATCAGGCGCTGACGCTGGTCGGCGTGCCAGCCGCGCCCAAGCTGATCGGCGCGGTCCACTCCGCCTTCTTCGCCGGCCAGCTCGCCGCGTCGCGGCTGGCCAGCCTGCGCCGGGATGAGGAAAGGTCCTACCGGACCGCGCCGGGCGCCAGGCCCTACTATCTGTCCCCGGCGCTGACATCGGACATGCTGTCACCTGCCCGGGCGCTGCTGTGCGTCAGTACCTGGCCGCTGGAGCAGCGGATCATGGGACCACTCAGCCCGCGTGCAGATTTCCTGTCCGCGGCGATCCGGACCGCTGAGGCCGCTGATGCCCTGAGCGGCACCGCCCCGGCGAGCATCACCGTGGAGCGGCTGCTGCGGCGCTTCGCCATGAACATCCCCGGCGCCGGACCGGCGCATCCTGGCGGCAGCGTGGCCGCGAAGACTATCGCCGCGGCAGCACGCGCGGAGCTGGACATCCATACCGCACAAGACCAAGACGACCGGGCGCAGGCCGCGCGCCGCGCCAGGCAGCAGCTCGATGAAGCAGAGCAGTTGTTCGGAACCCGGCTGACCGCCATCCCCGGCACTGGCACCGGCACCGCCCGCCGCTGACCGAAAGTCCCGCCTCTTCTCCGGCAAGGACAACTCCGTGACCTCAGCAGACGCCCAGCTCGACACGCTCCGCGGGACCACCGCGCCGCTCAGCCACACCGCCCGTACCGTGGCGGCACTCACCGCCAACCCCGGGTGCGCCCGCCGGGCGGTGCTGGACGCGGCCGGCGCGGACAAAGCGCTGATAGCCGCCCACGCCGGGTTCCCCCAGACGTCCGGCGCCTCGCAGTCCCCGTTCGCGCTCGCCCGCGGGGCCGTCTTCGAAGCGCAGGTGAAGGCAGGCGGGGCCGCCGACCTGATCCGGCTGCTGCGCGGCAAGCTCGGCCTGGCCCTTCCCGAGGTCTCCTACGCCGACCTGGAACAAGTCGGCGGCAACACCGGCCGCGACGTCCGGTACCGGCGGACACGCGCGCTGCTGCTGCGCGCCGCCCAGCACCCCGACCAGGCCGGCACCTTGTATGACCACCCGAT
>CAWBSH010000031.1:0-18473 GCA_963791385.1 uncultured Verrucomicrobiae bacterium | reverse complement strand
ATTTACGATCCGAAGATCGTCACGATGGGAGGCGACCCTTCGCAATTTGATCAGAGCGATGCGACCGGATAGACCCAAGCAAAAGTAACAATCGTGTAACCTCTAAACGGGGCGTGCAAACTCGACGCCAGCAACGGCGATTAGATAGTCACTTCATGAATGCTAAGCCGTTCCTTGGCGAATTGAAGCGGCGTCACGTTTACAGGGTCGCCGTCGGTTATGTTATCGCTGGCTGGGCTCTGGCTCAGGGGATAGCGCAAGTTTTCCCAGTTTTCGACATCTCGACTTGGGCGATCCGCCTGACGGTCGTGCTGATAGCGCTTGGGTTCCCGGTTGCGCTGGTTTTGGCGTGGCTGTTCGATCTCACTCCCGAAGGGATCAAGCGCACAGATAATGTTGAGACTGCGGCCGTCCGAGACAGGCCGGTAGGAAAGTTCGAATTCGCGGCGATCACCATCGCAGTGCTCCTCCTAGCTATTGGGGTGGTTGGCTATGAACATTTCTTGCAATCCAAACGTGCCTCCTCGATCGAATCCGGACATCCCCTTAAAAGTCTTGCGGTCTTGCCGTTCGATAATCTGAGCAGCGACAAAGAGAACGCATTCTTCGCTGACGGCGTACACGACCAAATCCTTAGCGACCTCGCAAAGATTGCCGATCTGAGAGTCATTAGCCGGACCTCCGTCATGCAGTACAAAACCGGAAGCGCGCGTAATCTGGGCAGGATTGGAAATGAGTTAGGGGTTGCGCATGTGGTAGAAGGCAGCGTCCAACGTTCCGGCAATAAGGTGCGGGTCAACGTGCAGCTCATCGATGCGCATAACGACGCCCACCTTTGGGGACAGACTTACGATCGTGATCTTGCCGACGTGTTCGCAATTCAAAGCGAGATCGCCAAGGCGATCGCAGACCAGTTACAGGCCAGGCTCTCGCCGGCCGAGAAAACTGCAATCGAGCGACCGCCAACTTCTGACCTGATCGCATTCGACCAGTACACGCGCGCCAAAACGCTAATCCTGACGACCAGTATGGATATGTCGGCAGACAAGGCGTTGGTTCAGGCCACTGACCTTTTGAATAGCGCGGTGGCTCGGGATCCATCATTTTACGTTGCGTTTTGCCAGTTGGTCGGTGCGCACGATCGGTTGTACTCGGTCGTGGGCGATCACACCCCGGAACGTCTGCGGGCTGCCGAAGCTGCTCTTCAACGCGCGACCGATCTTCGCCCTGACGCACCCGAAACTCACCTGGCGCGCGGAACGCATCTTTATTATGCATTTCGAGATTACAAAGGCGCGTTAGCGGAACTGAAACTCGCGAGTATTGGCTTGCCTAACGACCCTCGCGTATTCGCCATGACTGGCTTCATCTGCCGCCGACAGGGTAATTATGAGGAAGGATTACGCGCACTGGAACAGGCGGTGACGCTCGATCCCCGCAACACATTCACTCTCTCGCAACTGTCGATTACCTATCAATTGCTGCGCCGTTATGCGGACAGGAAGGCAACGCTTCAGCGCGTCCTGGAGATTACGCCGGACGATGTGGGCGAAGCCTCCGAGGGTGCCTTTGTCGATTTTTTGTGGCGCGCCGATCCGGCGCCTTTTCATCAATTTATTGAGCGTCTGCGCGCGGAACGGCCCGCAGCGTTGGGCGAGGCCGCAGATAACTGGTTAGATTGCGCGCTCGCGCAAAGGGACTGGGTCACAGCCGAGAAGGCGCTTACGGCGTTGGGCAGCAATTTTTGGTGGGTTGATAATGCCGTTAGCTTCAGCCGGCACTTTGGCGAGGGCCTGCTTGCGCGTGCGATGAATGACGAAGCTCGTGCGCGCAAAGCATTCGGTACCGCACGAGCCGAGCAGGAGCAGGTAGCGCAAAACCAGAAGGATTATGGCCCGGCTCTTTGCGTGCTGGGTGTGATCGATGCCGGGCTGGGTAACAAGCAAGCTGCCATTGAGGAAGGTCGACGCGCAATGGAACTGCTCCCCGTGGAAAAGGATGCAGTGAATGGGCAGGCGATGCGTGTTTACTTCGCGCTGATTGCAGCGTGGGTCGGTGAAAAGGATTTGGCCTTGCAGTATCTGGCGGTCGCAGCGCCGACACCCGGGGCAAGTTTGATCGCCAGTTACGGCGTGTTGAAACTGTCGCCCTTTTGGGATCCGCTCCGGGGCGACCCGCGCTTCGAGAAAATCGTCGCCTCCCTCGCTGCGAAATAGTCGCGTCTCTCGCCGCAGCACAGGCGAATCGCCGTGCGGTTTACAAAACTATGATGGCGCGATTCGCTTCACGATCGCTTGGAAGCGTGGATGGCTGCGGAGACCTTCGAAATCCGGGTCGTGCTTGATCCAGTCTCCTACAGCAACGCCTGCTTCGAGTGCACGTTCGAGTCCATCGAGAGCGCGGTCGCTTTCGCCGAGCAGTGCGAAATTACATGCAGCATTATAGAGCACCAATGGGTCATTGGGGGCGAGTTCCATCGCCTGCTCGCACCATCGTTTCGAACACTCCTTGTCTCCCAGCCTGTTGACCGCGTTAGCTCCGAGACTGTACGCACGTGAATCATCGGGGTTGAGCTCGAGATGTTTCTTAACCAGGTCACTTGCAATCTTGTCGGCGCGATGAGCCTGCTCCGGTCGCCCTAGCTCGTGTAACGCTAAGGCAAGAAAGTTCGCCGATTGATAGTCTTCCGGACGTACCTGTTGCGCTGTTTCAAAAAATCTCGCGGCCTTCTCGATATCACCGCTTTCAAATAACGCCCGACCGTAAAAATAGTAAGCGTCGAAAAGAGTAGGATCCAATTGGATGGCCCTCTCGAATTCCGTTGCAGCCTCCGTAAAGCGCCGCTGGATGGCCAGCCCCTGTCCAGCGGAAACGTGCGCTTCGGCGAGATCGGGACCGAGGGTCAGCGCACGGCTGCTTGCGCGTTGCGCCTCTTGCAAGTCTCGCGGGTCACGTCCCCAGCGAAAAAGGTCCACGTAAGTGTTGGCCAGTCCAGCCCAGGAAGCGGCAAAGTCAGGATCAATCTCAACAGCCCTGGCGAACATCTGCCGGGCGAACTTCACGTTTTGACGTGTCCATTTGTGATAAAGCTTCCGTCCGCGAAGATAGGATTCGTACGCTTCAATGTTCGCTGTGGAAGGCTTTAGAAAGCGGAATTCTTCCGGCCCGGTGAGCGCCAGACCTAACGACTCTAGTACGCTTCTAGCGATTTCATCCTGGATTGCAAAGATATCTTCAATCTCACGGTCGAAGCGTTCAGACCAAAGTTGATATCCATTAGCTGCATCGATGAGTTGCACGCTTATCCGGACTCGCTTTCCAACCTTCCGAACGCTGCCGTCGAGGAGGGTTTCCACGCCAAGCTGGTTCGCAATTTGCCGCGCGTCGAGGGCGGTTCCACGAAACGCAAAGCATGATGTCCGGGCGGGAACGTGCAGACCGCCGACCTTGCTAAGAGCGTTGAGTATTTCCTCGGCGACACCATCACTGAAATATTCCTGGTCGCGTTCTGCGCTGAGATCGGCGAACGGCAAAACCGCGATCGAGCGAATTTTTTCCTGCCGTTTATCGGGACGCTCGCCTCTCGCGTCTGAAATCCCCGACGCCGTGGGACTTTCGTCAAGAGTGACGGCGTACAGATCGATCAAACCCACGCCCTTCAGGCTCCTGTTACCTAATTCTTCGAACCGCAGTCCTTCGCGACCTCGAATTTGACGCCACACGTCCTCGCTCACGACGACTTGGCCAGGATCAACGGCTGCTTCGATCCGCGCCGCCGCATTGACGCAATCACCGTAGAGGTCGCCGTCTGCGTCTACGGCGACATCGCCGACGTGAACACCGATGCGCAGATCGTGTGCGCGACCAGTCTTGGCTGATTCTTGAATATACTCTTTGCTCAACGCGGTTGCTGCGCGGACAGCCATTTCAGTGCTTGAAAATTCGGCGAGAACGGCATCTCCGAGGAATTTGACGACCCGACCTTCGTAGCGTTGCACAATGCTGCGAGAGAGCGTTTGCAAGATTTCAATCAGCTGCAGCGCGCCGCGTTCGTCGTGCGCGGCGCGTGCGCTATACCCCGCGATGTCAGCAAACCACAGGGCGACGAGATGGTGGGGTAGAGAGGTTTTTGCCATTCGAACTCCGGCGCGCTATCAAGTATGCATCGCACAAATGCCGGGGCAACCGACCCCGGTGTATGTATTCGGTAACAACGATGTCAATACGCGACAACCTTGCGAAACAAAGGCGTCAACCTTATCCGCTCGACCGACAGCGCCAAAATGGGATAATTACATCCAGCGATTACAGACGCATCGGAACATGTCCGACGAGACCAAGAAAGAAATCCAGCTTGAGATCGCGCATGTTTTGTTCATCGACATTGTTGGTTATTCAAAACTTTCGATTAACGAGCAACGCGCAGATATCGATGAGCTGACACGAATTGTTCGTGCGACTGAGCACTTTCAACGAGCCGAACCCGCATGCCGTCGTATCCACGATGTTCTTAAAATCCTGCCTTTTTTTCCTCAGCGGTCTGATCGAAAGTCGCCGGATTAAGAAGTTCTCCCTCCTCGAAGTAAAACTCCACACCCGCTTCGATCTGTAAGTCTAAGAACTGATGCGCTCCAGTGATATGGCCTCGCGCTTGGGTTTTCTCCCTTGCCTTGAGCCTTTGGGATGCAGCATTGGTTCGATTCGGAATTACAATACGCACCCTGGTGCTTATCTCTTCGTCGGTAAACGTACGATCGATCTTGATAGATAAGATTTGATCGAAATCCGGCGGGGCGGAGATCAGATGGGCTAGAAATAGTTCCTGGCCACTTCCAAACAAGATGTAGTCGAGTTCTTCCCATTTCTGGAGTTGTTTTAGGTCAAACTTTCGGGAATAGACAACTCTCTTCACAGTGACATCAACGTCTCTGAGCGCGTCAATTATCTGGCCTCCCCGTTCCAAGTGGCCGCGGAAGACGGTCCCCGTGAACGAGCGGGACGTTGGCTTGAAGTCCAACCCAAAGACACTGACGGGTTTGATAGGTTTGGGCTTCAAGG
Source organism: uncultured Verrucomicrobiae bacterium (assembly GCA_963791385.1). Classification (GTDB taxonomy): domain Bacteria; phylum Verrucomicrobiota; class Verrucomicrobiia; order Chthoniobacterales; family UBA10450; genus Udaeobacter. Next base: position 13,415 of record CAWBSH010000031.1, on the reverse strand, counting down.
TGTACATCTTTACCTTGGGGTGGCTTTGTCTATCCTTAAAATAGATTTCATCCACAGCTTTCCCGTCCTTCGTAAACGATACCTCCAAGATGCCTTGGAAATTGTGAGGGGACATAAACATAGGAAGATGTGAAAGAAAGATACTCTGTTCTCCAACTACCATCATGTTGTGAGGTGGCGATTCGTGATGTGCCTGACCGTGAGTGTGTGGATGATTCATGCTGTTCATATGTTTGGATGAGACGGAATTAATTCATTCTTTCGAAGTTCGGCAGCTTGATTCGATAAATAATAATGGTGTTACTCCTTTTGTTTTCTTGCTCTTCTTCATCGAGGTGCGTCCGGCTATTATCGGCCCAAAAGTTCAATCAGCCTATTACGCACCGAAACTTCCTCCTGCATTAACACTTGACTGCCGATTGAGAATCCGCCCGTCAAACCCAACTTGGAAGAGGCGATCGAGCGAACACTGAGTGTGCCAGCAGCGGCTGCGGGAGCGATCCGAATGGTGACGCTGCGCCCATCTGCACTTACACCTATCGTTTCGACGGATAAATCGTATTGTTGATCTACGTACCATTTGCCGGCGGACACTAAGGGTAAACGATGGGTTATACGTCCATTCGCTTCGGCTTTGAGGGGGCGAATGATTCCGGCGTAGGTACCAGATCCGGTCTTGTCTTAGTTGGTGAATTACGATCGGGTCATAGAAGATGCCCCGATCCCAGCCGCCGTGGCGATATTCGATGCAGTAACGTACAGCCTGAGGTTTATCAAACTCTACCATTGCCATCTGCGGATGCGGAGAATCCGCTTCACCTAACGGAGCCAAGTCGAGAATAGTGGATGATGGATAGGTTCCGTTCGACTTAACAGTCAATGACCGGGGCTCGGGCAGCCATCCGGACTGAAGAACATAGGGGGAACAGAGGCCCGGTCCGGACGGTCCCCATTTACTGGCGAACGTCGGATCCACGCCACGAAATATCTCGTCATCGGCCCCGAACCTCAATCCACTCATTATGCAGAACGGATTCTCGTAATCAACAGGATTCGAAACCGACCGCGAATGTTTCAATCCGTAAGCGTGTCCGTATTCCTGAAGTATCTGCGCAGGACTACTGAGAAGATCGCACACGACATGCGGATTGTCCGATGTGCCAAACAAATCCGTTTGAACAGCAAAGAAGGCGACTACACCAAAGAAACGGTCGAAGTCGATGCCTGCATCTCTTCCGGCAGCTTTTGCCCATCCAAACAAGTCTTCTCGAGTGTTCAGACCTGCGTGATCCGAGCGCTTTTGCGGCAGATGCAGCCAGGGTGAGATTTCAGTCCCTGTGACCAAGTCTAACTCCCCGTAAGACACGTCCCGCCAGTAGGACGGGATACTCTCGGGATGGTCGCTACCGAAGAAAGCCGCGTAGTCAGCGATGGGCCTCAGAGTAGCCGTTCTGGGATCATCACTAAACTTGCATAGCAGTATTATCCAAGGCGTGTTTCTCACAAAAAGTAAGCCTTATAAGATGCGGTTCCTAATGTTGTCTCTGATGTAGCGGAAGTACGGACTGTCCTCGCTTTCTTGTCGATTGCGGAATTGCATTGGCCCGTTGGCGCCGAACCACTCGTCGACGATGCTTGCCTGTTGTTCCAGATTGAACTCGCCGAAGGCGCGATCAGGGTTCCCATACCGGTAGATGTCCATGTTGCCGAAGAGCGTGGTCGCTTGGTTCAGGATCGCGCCACACATGAGACCCGGCAAAAAAAACGTCGCATCGATCTGCCAGGCATGCACGAGCTCATGAATGAAAAGCTGCCCAGGAGCCTGCTTGGTGGGTTTGGCCGGGTCACCTTTTCCCTCATAGCGGACGGGATCGTCGAATCCCTCGCCAAGATTCACGAGAATGGTGTTGCCTACACTGGGTATGGTGAACGGTCGCCCACCTATTCCCAGCATGTTCGTGAGGACGATCCGGTCGACGGGCAGAGTGCCTTGAAACACGCGATTAGCGAAGTCCACTTCTTCTGGTCGATCCGTGAGCTTGCGGTGCCTCAGCGCGAGTTCGACCGTGACCCCTGCAGCAACGCCCGCCACAATTGCGGGGACGATGGCGCTTGGTCCGAAGACGATCAGGACACCGGCCGCAACGGTCACTCCGGCGAGGCCAGCTGTACCGAGGTCCTCATCCAATCCGATCGCATCGGCGGCATCAACACCGAGCACGAAGCACACGCCGACGGATCCGGCTACGAAGAAGCCGCCGGCAAGCGTCGCCACAAACATAGCCACGTCTCCAATCGTGCCGAAGAAATCGGACTCGAAATTGATGTCTGTCTTGTGATCGGCACCTTTCAACACCGCCCAGTACAACTTGATGCCACTGCTCTCGCCCGATTCGTCCCACTTTGACCTGTCGTGCCCGAACTCATTTGAGCCGTGTACCTCTCCGCTCGCGGCCGCAACGAATGGTATTCCCGCGGCGTCTCCCATCACCGTCCGCACACCGTACCGGAACGAAGGGAATCCGGTGGCGAGCATGTGGCCCTCGTGGCGGAAGTGACCGTTTCGCTCCAGTGTGACGGTATGATGACCGCCCAGCGCGACGCCATCGGGCGTGATCAGTGGTTCGTCGAGAACAATCGGCTCGCGGTACTTCGTTAATAGGTCCTTCACGGAAACGGGACGATCCATCCTCAGTTGAGAGCGAACGTAATCGAGGCTGGTTACGCCAGGACCGATTTCGTGGAGCAGGTTCATTGTGAGCCTCCTATTGCAATGCGATTAAAATTGGAATTAACCCTTGCCCGTTTTTGAGCGGACGCAGGGCTTTGCCGATGACTGCCCCGAACGCTTTGAACGGATCGGCCGCTCTCATCGCATGACCGGGCGAGATGGATGTGGTGAGCAGGTCGCCTACTTCAATCGAGCCAAACTGCGCATCTACTTTGCAGAAAACCTTACCCATCAATGCGACGGGTTGTCTATTGGCCGGCGATTGTTGCTTATCCAAGATAATCCCCGGCTTGTAAGCACCCGCGCCGGAGATAACACCTGCGACGCGCTTGTCATAGGGTTGTCGACTCTCAGACACAGCGCCTTGGTCAACCAAGACCATTACCGTTCCTGGCTCTACTCTATCCGCGCTTGAAACCTCGAAGTCTTCAGCGCAGTCAGCGTTGGCTAGGCGAATGTCGCCGGTAACTTCGACGTCTCCTTCAAAGAAGCCGGCAAGCCTGCCCCCTTTGCCATGTACTCCGATGCCGGAAGCGCTTTGGCCATTCAGGCCGTCGCCGCCCGCTTCGCTGATGCCCAGGACGCCTGTGCCCTGCTTGCTGATTCCGGCCACACCTTCCAGATTGTCGCTAAAGCCCTCGGTTCCTCGGCCATTTACCGAGTGTCCACGCACCCCTGGGAAAAGTTGGCTCTCGCCGGATACACCAAGGTTGCCATTGCTTATTCCCATCACCCCGCGTCCGGTGTTTGACTCGCCGACGACTCCAACATTGCCGCCACTGCGACCCTGGACACCCACGCCGTTTGCGTCGTTGATCGCAACCACTGCGGCGTGTCCGGCGCTATGGCTGATGGCATTCATCGCCTCGGCGTTTGTGCTCTCGGCGGCAACTCCCACATTGTTTGTGCTTTTACCGAAAACCCCGTGGAAGTCTTGGCTCGTGCCGACAACACCGCGTGAGGATTTACTGTCGCCATGTACGCCATGTCCCGTATCGCAGACACCCCACACACCCAAACCGCCGCTACCTGTGCATTCGCCTTTAAGTGCCGCTACCTTAGGGTCCGCCGATTGAGTACCGATTGGATTTGCCATCTTGAATCTCCTTTTGTGTTGGTTAATAATTTTGGCAGGCGTTCTCTCCCGCCGTGTATGTGTGAGGAGAAATTTTCCTCAGACGGTTGTGAAAGTCTTTAATGTGCGGCTGAATTTTTCGTGAATCTTGTGAAAATGCGATGAACGCGTCGTCCGCTTCCATTTACGAATTCGGCGATTTTCGTCTCGAGCCTGCGAATCATCTCCTTTCACGACGCGATGGAACCCCCGTGCCGCTGACTCCTCGCGTGTTCGACACGCTTCTATTTCTGGTGGAGCACCAAGGCACGGTGCTCGACAAAGAACGGCTGATGGCGGCGGTCTGGCCCGACTCGATCGTCGAAGAAAACAACCTCAGCCAAAATATCTCCACGTTGCGCCGGGTGTTCGGCGAAACGCCAGCCTCACATGGCTTCATCGTGACCGTGCCTGGTCGCGGCTATCGATTTGCCCCGGATGTCCGAACGTCCGGAGAGGCAACCGAGCCTCAGAACGAACCCAGGACTGATGACTCGAGGTGCGTGCTCTCCAAGACGCTGGCGGAGGCGTTGCCCGCCGAAACAAAGTTGAACGCGGCGTTTCGCGAGGCTCACGAAGCCAACTCCCGTGAGCCGCGAAACCTTCGACCCATCCTGCTCTCGACGTTGGCGGTCCTTGCGCTCAGCATCGGGGTGCTCTTTTTCTGGAGCAACCAATCGCAAAATACGGGAAACGCCCGAGACAAAACTGCCACTTCTGCCATTTCGGAAAAGAGCATCGCCGTGTTGCCGTTCGAAAACCGGAGCGAGGACAAGGCGAACGCTTACTTTGCCGACGGTATCGAGGACGAAATTCTCACCCGCTTGTCCAAGATCGCTGACCTGAAGGTGATCTCGCGCACATCCACGCAGCATTATAAAAGCGCGCCGGAAAACCTGTCTCAGATCGGCCGGCAACTTGGCGTTGCTCACATCTTGGAAGGAAGCGTGCAGAAAAGCGGCGATGCCGTGCGCGTCAACGTGCAACTGATCAAGGCAGCCACTGATTCCCATATTTGGGCCGATACCTTCGACCGCAAGTTGACTGACATCTTTGACGTTGAGAGCGACATTGCCAAACGAATCGCGGAGTCGTTACGGGCCAAGCTAACAGATCGCCAAGAACAGGAGTTAGCAGTTAAACCAACAAAGAATCCAGAGGCTTACGATGCGTATCTGCGGGGCCTGGCTTTTGAAGCACGCAGCCACGCTCCCTCCTGGTTTACTTCTGCCGACCTCGTATTGGATGCGATAGGTTTTTATGAGAGGGCAGTGCAGCTTGATCCAGATTTTACGCTTGCATGGGCGCGGCTTTCTCGCATGGACGCCTTTCTCTACTTTAACCCTGTAGACCCTACTACCGCCGTTCGGCGCGGTGCAGCGGAACGTGCTTTGGAAAATGCGCAGAAACTGGAGCCGAACTCACCTGAAACACTGCTTGCTTTGGGTTACAATCAATACTGGGTGCTGCGTGAATACGAGCTTGCCAAAACCACGTTCGGTCGCGTCAGCAAAATGCTGCCAAGCAGCAGCGAGGTACCAAGGGCCCTTGGCTTAATTAGCCGACGCGAGGGGCACTGGGATCAAAGCATCGCGTACTTCGAGCAAGCCCTCACGCTGGACCCACGCAATGGGGAGTTACTCATTACCGCGGCAGAGACTTACGGCATGCTTCGACAATTCGCGACGGCGCTAAAGCTCTATGATCAAGCGCTGGACATTTCGCCAAGCGATCCGGATGTGATGGCAGGAAAGGCGAGCATTTATCAGGCCCAGGGTAACCTGCGACAAGCCGCCAGCTTGCTATCAGAAATAAACGAACAGACTCCTGCTGAGGAGACCTTTCACGTCAAGATCACTCAGTTGAGACTTGAGCGAAGTTACAGCGAGTGCGTTCGACTGCTACAAGCGCGACAGGCTCAATTCCATTTTAATTCTCAGTACGAAAAGGCCCTTAATCCAGTGTGGCTTGCTTTCATGCAGCACGTTGCTGGCGATACGGCGGGAGCAAGAGTTACCGCCCAACAGGTGCGCGATACACTGGAGCCGCTGTACAGAGATCAACCAGACAACTTCGTTTTTGCGGCATCACTGTCTCAAGCTTATGCTGCAATGGGAGAGAAGCACCTGGCCCTCGAGGCGGCGGAACAAGCGATCGTGCTTTTGCCGAGTGCGAAGGATCGCGTGTCCGGACCTTCCTTAGAACAGAACCTAGCGTTCATTCAGACGATTTTCGGTGAGAATAGCCGTGCGATCTCGACGCTCACGCGGTTGTTACAAAGGCCATACGGTAGTTGGCTTTACGACCCGGTGCCCGTTACGCCTGCGCTTTTGAGGCTCGATCCGATCTGGGACCCGTTGCGCGCCGATCCTGCTTTCCAAGAACTCGTTGCTTCGTCGCCAAAATGAACCCTCTAACGGCTTGTAGTTCAATACGGCGGTTGAAGCCCATCCCGAATAGCACACATGCGCCTTCTGCCCTCCTGCGGCTCGATCCCATGTTCGATTCGCTCCGTAGCGATCGACCGTTCCAAAAACTGATTGCCTCGCCCACGCCAAAAATAATCTGGTGGGCGGTTTACCGAACCTGCCCGCGGGCGATTGAGGTCAATCGTCCCTACCATCCTTGCGACGGGTGACTGTCGATCTTATATTTGGGAAGGCGCGCTCGGCGCAAAAGAAGTTAGGAGGTCATTATGCCAACGACGATTGCTGCTCCAAAAACCAGAAAGACTCTGGCGGTCCAGGAAGATTTCTTGCCGCTTGAAGGGACAGATCACATAGAGTTTTACGTCGGTAACGCCAAGCAGGCGGCGCATTTTTATCAGAGCGCGCTTGGTTTTCAACCGCTGGCCTATAGCGGACCGGAAACCGGGGTGCGAGACCGCGCCAGCTACGTGGTTCGGCAGAACAAGATCACGTTTGTTCTGACCACGCCGATTCGCGCGAAGCATTCAATCGCCGATCACGTTCATCAGCATGGCGACGGCGTGAAGGCGATCGCGTTGAAAGTGAAAGATGCGACCTCCGCCTGGAAGGAGACCACGAAGCGCGGCGGCAAAAGTTACATGGAGCCGAAAACGTTGAAAGATGACCACGGCAAAATCGTCCTGAGCGGTATCCATACTTACGGCGAAGTCGTGCACGTGTTTGTCGAGCGCGATGATTACACCGGACCTTTCATGCCGACGTTTGTGAAGTGGGAGCCATCATTTCGAGCGCCGGAAACTGGATTGCAGTACGTTGATCATTGCGTCGGCAATGTTGGATGGAATCAGATGAATCCGTGGGTGAAGTTTTATGAGGAAGTGATGGGCTTCCGCAACATTCTTACCTTCGACGATAAAGACATTTCGACTGAGTACTCGGCGCTGATGAGCAAAGTAATGAGTAACGGAAACGGGTTCGTAAAATTTCCGATCAACGAGCCCGCTGAAGGTAAAAAGAAATCGCAGGTGGAAGAATACCTGGAGTTTTACGACGGCGAAGGCGTGCAGCACATCGCCATGGCCACGAACAACATCATCGAAACAGTGACCGATCTTCAGAATCGCGGGCTCGAGTTCCTGAAAGTGCCTTCGACTGTACTACGATACGCTGCTCGATCGCGTAGGTCACATTGATGAAGAACTGAATGCGCTGAAAGGTCTCGGAATTCTAGTGGATCGTGACGACGAAGGTTATCTCCTCCAGATTTTCTACGAAGCCTGTGGAAGATCGGCCGACGCTCTTTTTTGAGATCATTCAGCGCAAAGGCGCGAAGAGCTTCGGTAAAGGCAATTTCAGGGCGCTGTTCGAAGCCATCGAGCGAGAACAGGCCGCAAGAGGTAATTTGTAGAAATGGAAAAGAGTTCACCCCTCACCTTAATCCTCTCCCCTCGCAGGGGAGAGGCGGATGGCAGCATACGCGTATTCATGTCACTGCAATTAGGCGAGCGGGTCGCCTCTCCTCCTTGCAAGAGGAGAGGGGAGGGTGAGGAGTTGGTTCGATTTTAGAGGAGGATTCGAAAATGCCGTATTACCAAAAACTTGGCGAGATACCGCGGAAGCATCACATCTGGTTCCATCGCAATGGCGCGGGACCTGGTTACAAAAACGAAGGAATCTATTACGAGCACGTAGTTACCACGGAAGGTTTTAACGAAGCGTTCTCAATCATGTATCATCTGCGGCCGCCGACGCGTGTTCGGAACGTGAAGCTGCTCAAGTGCGAAGAGCTGAAGAAAGTTACCGATAGTCCGCTCCGCCATCATCATCTCAAAACGGCGGATATTCCTCGCAGAGGCGATCTCTACACGGGGCGCGTTCCGATTTTGTTCAATCAGGATGTGATCGCGTATCGCGCGCGCCCCGCAAAGGCATACGAGAAATTCGAGTATTACAAAAACGGCGGCGCGGATGAGATTATTTTCGTTTTCAAAGGCGCCGGCACACTCGAGTCGATCTTCGGTAAACAGCGCTATCGCGCCGAAGATTACATCGTGGTTCCGCGCGGCATCACATACAAGCTCGTGCCGGACAAGGTTGAAGAAGAAGATTACCTGATTCTCGAATCTGTTGGGCCGGTTCGGATTCCGCAACGTTATCTGAACAAAGAGGGGCAGATCAAAATGGGCTCGCCTTATTCCGAGCGCGATCTGCATGGCCCCAGCGAAGTGCTCGCGATCGACAAGGATGAGGACACGCAAATTTTAGTAAAGGACGGCCCACGATGGACCCAGGTGACGATGGCGCATCATCCATTTGACGTCGTTGGCTGGGATGGCTTCGTGTATCCGTTCACATTCAACGCGCAGGATTTCGAGCCAATCACCGGCACAGTTCACCAACCCCCGCCAATCCATCAGACGTTCGAGATTCGCGGTTACGTCGTGTGCACATTCGCGCCGCGGCTGCTCGATACGCACCCCGAAGCCGTAAAGATTCCATGGGTGCACGATAACGTAGAAGCCGACGAAGTTTTATTTTACGTGCGCGGAAATTTCGGATCCCGCCGCGGGATCGAGCCAGCTTCAATAACATTGCATCCACGCGGCATTCCGCACGGCCCGCATCCGGGCACAATCATGGCAAGCAGGAATGCCATGCGCACGGAAGAACTGGCGGTGATGTTCGATACACAGCACACGCTCGAGCTTACCGAACAAGCCGTCGCGCTCGACGACGAAAAATATCCGCAGAGCTGGCTGGAGTAGCCGGAAACGCCGCGGGCTTTCGATTGTTCGAAGAGCCGACAGGCGCACCTTGTGACGCCGCCGAGGCGAGTTAAGTTAATCGCATGCGGGACGGAAACTCCGAGACCGAAACTGAATTGCAAGCGGCTGAACGCCGCATCAGCAAAATTCCGCGCTGCGGTGTCGCTCGGGTCGCAAGCATGGAACAATCCTTTCTGAGTTTGCTCGAAGCGATCGGTGAGGATCCAAAGCGCGAAGGTTTAGTCAGAACGCCGGCCCGGGCGGCGCGCGCGTTCGAATTTCTGACCGCAGGTTACAGGCAAAACCTGGACGAACTAATCAACGACGCGCTTTTCGAGTCCGAAGCCAGCGAGATCATTCTCGTCAAAGACATTGAACTCTATTCGTTGTGTGAGCACCATTTGATTCCATTCATCGGCAAAGCGCATGTTGCTTACATACCGAACGGCAAAGTCGTCGGCCTGTCGAAGACGGCGCGGATTGTTGACATGTTCGCGCGACGGCTCCAAATCCAGGAGAACCTGACGATGCAAGTCGCCGATGCTTTGATGAAAGCGCTGCATCCGCGCGGGGTTGGTGTGGTGATTGAGGCAAAACATCTGTGCATGATGATGCGCGGCGTGGAGAAGCAGAACTCGGTGATGAAAACATCGTGTTTGCTCGGTGTTTTCAAAGAAGATGCGCGCACCCGTTCCGAATTTCTGTCGCTGCTGAAAGATTAATTCCCCTGTCATTCCGACCGAAGCGCAGCGGAGTGGAGGAATCCCGCGGAGCAATTTTTCCCTAGTTCAACGGGATCCCTCGACTGCGCTCGGGATGACAAGTGGTTAGGCTTGCGCGAGGCCGCGTAGCGTGTTTGCTGAATCATGCTCCTCACCGTTAGCAAACGGCTGGAATTCTCCGCGTCGCGGCGTCTGCATGTGAAGAGTTGGAGCGAACAGGAGAACCTGGCCGCTTTCGGTCCGGAAACGGAAGCGCTGCATGGCAGCGGTCGCAATTACGTTGCGTATTTCATTTTCACCGGGTCGGTGGACTCGACGACAGGAATGCTGATCAACATCAGCGAAATCAAGGAACTGGCGGGCAAGATTGTGCGCGAACGCTTCGATCACAAGTTTTTGAACGAGGACAGTCCCGCTTTCCACGACGTCCCACCGACTGCGGAGAACGTGGCCTGGCAGCTTTGCAATGATGTAGCGCCGCTGTTCGCCGGTCTGAAAGCAAAACTATGCGCTTGTCACGTAACCGAGTCAGCCGGGCGGAGCGCGACTTATTATTTCAACGGCGCCAGCGAGGCAAATTACTGGTTCGAATTCTCAGCGGCGCGCAGGACCATGTCGCCGCTGTTAAGCGCAGATGAGAACGCACGCTTGTTTGGGCCGTCCACTGCGCTGCACGGGCACAATTATCGATGCCGTCTCACGTTTCGAGTGGAACAACTCGATCCGAAACCGCCGTTGGTCCGTTACGATGAAATCGACACTTGTATCCGCGCATTGCGCGCCGAGCTCGATCACCGCTATCTGAACGCAGAGGTCATCGGCCTGAAAGAACGTCCTATCACCACTGAAAGTCTGGCCGAATACATCTTTGAACGCGTAAATTCAATGATGCCGGTGCATCGCGTTCGCTTGCACGAGCGGGCCGATTTTTTCGCGGAAGCGTGGGGAGGCAACACGATTTTTCTCGGGTTGCAGGCACCCTTCTACGCGGCACATCGATTGCATACGGGAGTGATTTCCGATGCCGAGAACCTGAGGCTGTATGGCAAGTGCAATAATCCGGGCGGCCATGGTCACGGTTATCTGACCGAGACAACGATCGGCGGCGAGTACGATGGGCGCAGTGGAACGCTTTACGATTTCGTTGCGTTGAACAATGCGATCCATGAATCACTAAAGCCGTGGCAGGATCGACATCTCGATCTGGAAACAGATGATTTTCGACGCGGGCCTTCGACCGGGGAAAATATCGTCCGGGCGCTTTGGCCAAAGATTGATAATCGTCTTGATCAACGACTCGTGCGATTGCGTCTGTGGGAAACGGCCAATAACCGGTTTACATTGCGGAGGACATAATAGCGATGTCTTCTGTAGCGGCAGCCGTGCCGGCTGGCAATTCGGTGACTTCGCAGGCGACACGCCTGCCTCTACAGTTTCTCCAATTCGGCGTTGGACGTTGAGCAGTGGACGTTCGACGTTTTCCCCAGAAGAGAATGAAACGTTATCTGATCACCGGCGCGAGCCGCGGAATTGGTCGCGCAATCGCACAAAAACTCGCCGGCAGAGATGTGGAGTTGTTTCTGCACGGACGCGATACGGTGGCTCTCGCGAAGACCCGCAAAACTGTCGAACCGAAATGCGCCAGGGTCACGATGTTGATTTACGATCTGGCAACGGCTCGCGGCGTTTCCGATCTCATCGCCGAAGTCGGCCGGAAACCGATCGAGTTGCTCGTAAACAACGCCGGCATAGCAGTAGTAAAACCGTTTACTGAGATTACGTCGGTCGAATGGGAGCAAACTATCGGCGTGAATATCACCGCGCCATTCCTGTTAACACAGCGCTTTGCGCCACGAATGCCGCCGGGTTCGAGCGTGGTCAATATTCTTTCCGTGGCAGCGAAAACGGCGTTCCCGAGTTGGAGCGCTTATTGCATGAGCAAGTTTGCACTCGAAGGCTTTTCGCGCTGTGTGCGCGAGGAATTGCGCGACCGCAAAATTCGTGTGATCAACGTTTACCCCGCCGCGACAGACACCGACATCTGGAGCCAACTCGAAGGCCAATGGCCGCGTGAGCGAATGATGAGCGCCGAGCAAGTTGCTGATGCAGTCGCGTTCGCACTGGCGCGTCCGACGGACACGCTGATTGAGAATATCACCCTCTCCAGTCTGGTTGGAAATCTGTGATGATCGCGCAATTTGGGGTCAGTATACGTTGTAGCCACGGCTCTGTGAGCCGTTTTCGGGGAACATCGCAAGAGACCGGCCGCAGGTCCGCACACCGGACGGATTCGTCCTGCGGCGAACCGATGGCTGCAGCGCAGAAAGTACTCATCCCATGATCAATGCCTTGCAGAGCGAGCTCGGTATCAACGTCATCGCGTCGATCATCGTGTCGGCACTTTTCCTCGCACTAGGCTTCTTTTGGGGGAAATACAAGGAGCGCCGTCGCAAGTTTGGCAGAAACCTGGAGGAATACGATTTCTATCCATTCACAGTCACTCGTGAAAACTTTGGCGAATTCAGCCTGAAAGATTTCCGGCTAGGCATGCATTACTTCCTCAAAAACGAAGATCATACAGCCGCCAGACAGCTCATCTTTATCGGCGAGCAAAATAATGTGCGCGCACAGCTCGAGCCCGCCGAGCAAAAGGTTTATGCTCAGCTATTCGAGAAATATGACGGTAAAAAGGTCACCGATGACACGCACGAATTTCTTGAAAACTACGAACGCATTGTGCGCCTGATCGGCAAATCATTTCCGAACACCGGAATCGAGATCTTGTTGCACAACCTGGCTGATCCCGCGCACTCGCTAATCACGCTCGAAAACAATGTGACCGGCCGGCATTTGCGCGACGGCACAACAAATCTGCTAATTGATCTAAAACGCCGGCAGCTCTTGAACGAGGACAAATTGAATTACGAGCTGAGCATCGGCGCGCGAAAATTCAAATGCACGACGATTCCGATTAAGCGAAAGGAGTTCGGAATCGTTGGCGCGATTTGCATCAATATCGATTCCAATTACACACGATCAGGTGCTCCGGGATCGTGAAAGAATCGCAACGTGGTTCCAAAACTTTCTTCGCACCGATATGCAGCTCGATGAGAATATCCTAAGTAAGGATGAATATGCCAAGGCGCTAAAAGGCAAACGTCATTTCAAGGACGAAGCGGTTTAGCGGTTACCGGGCCCGATTGTCATTCCGAGCGAAGCGCAACGGAGTCGAGGAATCCCGTAGCGGAATCCTTGAGGTAGTTCCCCGGGATCCCTCGACTTCGCTCGGGATGACAAAGGGTAGTAGGGACGCTGCGCTGCAGCGCTGTCGGCGGCGCACCGTAACCTGAACGGCTGTTGTCCCTTTACTCTCGTCCTTCGCTCAGCTAAGCGGCTACATTTATTTCGGCGAAGCGTGAAGCACCGCCTGGTATTCCGGTTTCTGGTGATAATCGACGAGACGAAAGCCCCAGCCAATGAGCGTCGAAAGATCTTTGGTCTTTCCCTTCTTCTCGTTGAGCAATTTCGCGACTCGCCCTTTCAGTTCCGGCTGTTTATCGGTTGTATCGAGGATTTCGAAAATTTCCATCGACAAAAGCCAGTCTTCCGGATGTTCGGCCTGCTGTGTCTCCCAAATTTCGCCAAGCCGTTCGT
>CAWBSH010000030.1:0-351173 GCA_963791385.1 uncultured Verrucomicrobiae bacterium | reverse complement strand
GTCTCTAAGCACTCTCCTTTCATCACTCTTCTACGGAATTTCCGGGCGGAAGTTTCTTAGAATGACTCTGTCCTCCGCATCCGGCGCGGATTGAGGTGAAGATATCGTTTTCAACACGATGTTCTCAAGTGCACCGCTGCCGCCGACGCAGAGATGCGCGCGTCCTGCGACGAGATTTTCAAAATGAATTTCGGTTCGCGTTCAGGCCAGTTCTTCATTAGGTCCGATGAAGCCTTCGCGTTCTAAATGCAGGATGATTTCCTGCGCAGCCTCTTCGGGTGTGAGCTCGGCCGTATTGATCACCACTTCTGCATCGCTAGGCTCCTCATAGGGATCCGAAATACCGGTAAATTCCTTGATAATTCCAGCCCGCGCCTTCGCGTAGAGACCCTTACGATCGCGCTTTTCGCATACCTCAACCGAGGTCGAGAGATGCACCATGATAAATCCGCCAACCGGCTCGATCATAGCGCGCACATGTTTGCGAGTCGAGTCATACGGCGCGATTGGAGCGCAAATTGCAATGCCGCCATTCTTGGTGATCTCGGAAGCGACATATCCGATGCGGTGAATGTTGAGGTCTCTATGTTCCCTGGAAAAGCCGAGTTCTGAAGAAAGATGCTTGCGAACCAGATCGCCATCCAAAAGCGTCACTGGTCTGCCGCCCACTTCGAGAAATTTGGTGACCAAAACGCTGGCAATCGTCGATTTACCGGCGCCGGAGAGGCCGGTGAAAAAGACGGTCAGGCCTTGTTTGTGCCGTGGTGGAAAACTGCGCCGCAGTTCCTGTACGACCTCGGAATATGTGAACCATGCAGGTATGTCGCGCCCTTCATTTAATCGCTGACGCAATTCTGTGCCAGAGAGATGTAAAACGTGTGTACCCTTGGGAACTTCGTCCTCCGGAAAATACTTATCTTCATCTTCCACATAGACCATCATGCTAAACGGAACCATGGTTACGCCGATGTCAGCTTGGTGTTTTTTGAATAATTCTTGAGCTTCGTATGGCCCATAAAATGGCTTTCCGTCCGCGTCTTTGCCTGGGCCGGCGTGATCGCGTCCCACGATCAGGTGTGTGCAGCCATGATTCTTGCGAATTAAGCCGTGCCAAATCGCTTCCCGTGGTCCGCCCATGCGCATGGCAAGCGGCAACAGGGAAAGTTTTGCCGTCCCATGCGGGTACTTCGTGAGCAGGCGTTGATAGCAACGGACACGCGTGAAGTAGTCCACATCGCCAAGCTTGGTCACCCCAACCGCGGGATGGAGCAGCAGGTTAGCTTCAACCTGTTTCGCAGCGCGGAGAGTTAACTCCACGTGCGCGCGATGCATGGGATTACGCGTCTGAAATGCCACGACACGGCGCCAGCCAAGCCGCGCAAATTCAACCCGCAGTTCAGCCGGAGTTAGCCGGAGATCCTTGAAATCGTAATGCGCCGGCGGCTGGAGACCTTCGATACGCCCGCCCACGTACCATGGGTTTTCTTTGTTCAGCAGATAATTCACCCCCGGGTGAACCGGGCTGGTGCTGTTAAAAACCGCCTTCGCTTCGGCTCTACGATCCGGTTGCCACACGTCTTCGACGTGCAGTACGGCGAGCATTACTCCCTCTGCATCCCGCAGCGCGATTTTGCTGCTCCCTGGTTTCAGCGTTTCAGCGAAAGATTCGGTGACATCAAGCGTGATTGGCATCGGCCAGAGAACGCCGCTCGTGAGCTTCATGTCGTGGCAGACGCCTTCGCAATCTGCCTGGTTCATAAACCCGCGTAAGGGAGAGAAACCCCCGTTCAGCAGCAGTTCAAGATCGCGGATGTGGCGGGCCGTCAAATCCCACGAAGGGAAATCCCTCGATTGGGCTTTTAGTTCGGCCGCTCTTTCGGCGTCTACAGTGAGGTTAATGAGTTCGCCTCCGTGTGGAGGGATGAGGTGACTGTGGGTTGTTGAAGTGTCCAAGTTCGTAAATGTCCTAAATTTTCAGGTAATATATTGCAATGTCATCTGCTTGATAAGACTGGCGGAAGATAACGATTTGCTATCGCGAATGAAGCAATTCGAATTCCGTCAGAGCTCTTCGCAGCAAAACTCCGGTGCCTGTGCTGCGAGCGATGAACATCGCCATCTCATCCAGTTATATCACGGAACAAGAATCGCGTGTGCATTGCGGGTTAAGGCGAAGTTCAAACGACCACATATCTTACATCGAAACTGCGATATGCAAATGAATTTACCGCACGCGTAACAGCCGCGAATTTTGATGAAGTTTTCCGTCGTGGGAAACATTGACTCAACATTCACGTGTCGGCGGTTCGATTTTCGACGCCCCCAATTGTTCACAGAGCAGCGCTCAGATGTCACAAATTTAGGCGCTGGAGGAAATCGGCGGCGACAGACGGAGGTTCATCAGAGATTCTTCGCTTCGCTCAGAATCACATTTATGAGATCGTTTGAATCCGTCGCGAGCAGATGAAATACGATTGGAAAGAGGCAGGCGAGGAATGGTCGGAACCGTGGGGTACTTCGCATGCGCAATGGAACGGCACAATTTTTCCGCGCATTCGCGATTGTTTGCCGGTTGGCACGATTTTGGAAATTGCGCCCGGCTTCGGACGGTGGACGCATTATCTGAAGGATTACTGCGAGCAACTGTGGGCCGTTGATAAATCGGTTGAATGCATCGACGCGTGTCGCCAGCGTTTTGCGGCGGATTCGCATGTGCGCTGTTGCCTGAACGACGGCCGCTCGTTATCGATGGTGCCCGAGGGGTCGATCGATTTCGTGTTCAGTTTCGATTCTTTTGTGCATCCGGACCGCGAAATCATTGAAGGGTATTTGCGCGAACTTGGTGCTAAATTGAAAAACGGCGGCAAGGGTTTCATTCATCACTCCAATTTTGGCGAATACGCTAATTCACCTCGCGAACGGCTCCCGGAGTTTTTAGCAAAGCCGTTGATCAAAGCAAAAATTCTCGATTGGGCGCATCATCGGAACCCCGCCATGACCGCTGAGTTGTTTCGAGTTCTCTGCCGGCAGAACGGGCTGCATTGCGTTAGTCAGGAGCTCGTGAACTGGCGAGGCAGACGCTTGATCGATTGCTTGTCGCTGTTCGTCCGAAGCGACTCAGCTCCGCAAAATGCTACGAAGATAATCCGGAACCCAGACTTCATGCGCGAAGCCGCGCGAATCCGCCGGCGAATCGCGGTTATATCCGCTTTTCCTCGGCGCAGATCGTATCGCGACGCCTCCAACGTGTTTCGTTGGATGCGCTGAGGATAGCGTACGATACAACGCCGGACAGCCGGCGTGAAGGGTATTGCGTAATCCATTTCGTTTGTTTAAGTCTCGCGGCATGCCTGAAGTTCAAGCGCCGCCGACTTTGCCAAAATCGCAGCCGTTCTTCGGGCGGCGCCATAGCACGATTCTCAAATTGCTCGGAGTCGGCGCGCTCTTTCTCGTAATCATTTTCACCGCGTTCTTTCTGTTCGAAGTCACGACGCAACAGAAAATCCATCCGTTTCAATATCTCATGATCGGCGCTGTGCTTTGTTTGTTTTACTTGCTACTGCTGTCGATTTCAGAGTTTATCGGATTCAGCTGGGCATATCTGATTGCCCGCGGTGGCATCGACAGGATTGATCACATGGTTCTGCCGATTCTTCCTTGGCGGCGACGTGCGCAATCGCGCTCTTTATCGTGCTGTCAACCGTATGTACGTGACGCGAAGAATTGATTGGTACGCACGCGACGCAGGTTAAGCTGTCGACTTCTGGAAGATTGACAGAACCAGTGTGGTTTTGTATGACGCCCGTTGCGTCATGGCTGAATTCACCGTTAACCCAAAGCGTTTCGATCCGTACAAAAATTTCAAGTTCCGTGTTAAATGGGATGGCCGCTACGTTGCAGGAGTTAGCAAGGTCAGTGGCTTGCGCCGCACAACCGAAGTGATTTGCCACCGAGAGGGCGGCGATCCCAGCACTACTCGCAAATCTCCCGGACTCACTGAATTCGCACCGATCACGTTAGAACGTGGCGTCACTCACGATCCTGAATTCGAGAATTGGGCGAACAAGGTTTGGAGCCTTGGTGCCGGACTTGGTACGGAAGTTTCATTGAAGGACTTCCGCAAGGACATCGTTCTGGAGCTTTATAACGAGGCCGGACAGATCGTCCTTGCGTACAAGATTTATCGATGCTGGGTTTCAGAATATGAAATCTTGCCCGACCTCGACGCCAACGCGAATGCGATCGCGATCGAGCACATCATACTCGAGAACGAAGGTTGGGAACGAGACCAATCGGTGAAAGAACCGGTCGAGCCATCTTTCAAGAAATCGTGATCAATTTTGCCGGGTCGAAACGCCTGATCGACCCTCGTATGTGACGATTACACTTCGTGGAGCATTCATTGGTGGAACAGCACTGCTTGTTTCTATCGGCGTATATCTGTTCTGGCTGTGGCGGCCTGAGCATCAGGTCCGGCTGCACACGGAAAATTTCTTTCACGCAATTGATGGCAGAAACTGGGAAACTGTCGCTGATTTCATCGGCGGTGATTATCACGATCAGTGGGACAACGATCGGGCGCGTCTTCTCGAGCGTATGCGAGAAGGTTTTCGATGGGTGCGCGGGTCAAGGATCACCGCGGCCAACCCTTCAGTGCAGGTTGAGACATCCGCGCGCGATCTGGGTTGGCAAAATCGTGGTCTATAGCAGCGACGATGGGGTAATGGAAGTGCTCGACGAACGCGTTAACAAATTGCCTGCGCCTTTCGAGTTCGAGTGGCGGCGGATCTCGGGTAAACCGTGGGATTGGAAGCTCGTGCGCGTGAGCAACCCGGCGTTTCAAATCCCGGCTGACGTGTACTGACTCATCTCATACATGGTCCTGTCATGTTGAGCGGAGCGAAACATCTCTGGCTATTTCCGGTGACAGGATGGATCGCAAAAGCTGATCCGAGATTCTTCGCTTCGCTCAGAATGACATGATGACCTGGTTCGCAGGCCGGAGGGTTTTATTTTCCCTGAGCCTGCCTCAACTGGTTCTTGGCCGCGTCGACTTCGCGCGCCGTTTGCTGGCAAAGGAGAATCCCGCGTAGCTTGTCACCCTGGTAATATCGGGCGATAAATTTTCTCTTCGCGTACGAGCCGTCAAGGCTGACGCGTGTGGGCAACAGAGTGAAATCTCCCACGAAATCCATCCGCAGATCGAACATCTCTGTCCAAAAATAGGGGACCTGCTCGTAGCGAATGCGTTTCTTGCCCGTCATGTTTGCGCCTGCCACGAGACCTTGCTCGCGCGCATTCTCCCAATGTGTTTGGCGTCGCATACCGCCCATGATTCGGTCGGGATAAAAGGCGAGATCGCCGATGGCGTAAATTCCTTTTTCCTCTGTCTCGAGATATTCGGTGACAGGCGACCCGTGCGGCCCTGCCAGCGGCGTATTGCGCACAAGATCGAGATTCGGTTCTGCGCCGCACGCAACCACGGCTAAGCCAACCGGAAAACGGTTGCCGCTCTTGGTTTGAATGTTGCGCAAGACGGTCTTGCCTTCGAATCCGTTGAGGGCTTCTCCCATCGAGAGCACCACGCCATGCTTGGCGAAATAATCGGTCAGCCAACTACCAGTGTCGGGATCGACGTAGCGATCCAACAAGTACCTGGTCACGATGCATCAGGCCGACCTTCATTTTCATCATGCGCAGGCTCGCTGCTGTCTCACACGCGAGCAATCCGCCTCCGACGACCATCATGGTTTTTTCCAAGCTCGACATTTCCCGTAGGGCGAGCGCGTCGCGGACGGTTCGCAAGTAAATCACGTTGCCGAGGCTTGTTCCTGCGACCGGCGGCCGCACCGGACGGCTGCCCATCGCCAGACATGCTTTAGTGAATTCGATGCTTTCGCCGTTGGCCAGCACAGCGAAGCGACGCTCGATGTTAAGTTGCGTCACCACTGTGCCGAAGCGAGCCTCGACTTTATGCGCGCCGAACCAGCGCTCATCGAATTCCGGGAGTTTTTTCAGATTCGCTTCCTTTTCGCGCAAAAAGTCCTTCGAAAGTATCCAACGCTTGTAAGGCGGTGAAACTTCCGCGCCAATCAGAGTGACGGAGCTGCGCTTGTCGTATTTGCGAATCCCTTCGCATGCGCTCGCTCCGCCGATACCTGCACCAACGACGAGATAATCGCGCCGAATCATATACGAAACTGTGACCATAATTTCAGCGGACGTGCGCCGACAAGCGAAATCGTTAATAGATTACATTTTGGTATGGTTGCGCGATTGGCAGTCGGGATGTTGGTCACGGGATTTCAGGCTGTCTCACTGACTCGGGGAGGCGGCTGCCACCGCCTCCCCGGCCTGCCGTGTTCACCAGGCAACCAGCCTGCCGACATTATGATTGCATTCTCGATCTTCATTTCGGCAAACTGGCGGTCGCCATGAATGAACCGCTCACTCAACTCAAGGACCCGACAGCGAATCCGGCGCCCCTAGGGCTGCTCGGCTTCGGCATGACCACTGTGTTGCTTAACCTCCACAACGCGGGGTTTTATGAACTCAACAGTATGATTCTGGCGATGGGAATCTGCTACGGTGGCGCCGCTCAAATTTTCGCCGGCACCATGGAATGGCGGAAAGGCAACACATTTGCCACGACTGCGTTTCTTTCCTATGGCTTATTCTGGTTCTCGCTCGTGGTGCTGATTGTGCTGCCGAAGTTAGGGTGGGCCACGCCTTCCAACGACACTGCGATGGCGGCTTATCTTTTCATGTGGGGTCTGTTCACTGCAGTGATGTTCATTGGCACGCTACGGCTGCATGTCGCCGGGCAAGTCGTTTTCGGTTCGCTGACAATTCTGTTTTTTCTCCTCGCGATCGGCGATTTCATCAACGCCGGTCCTGGCTTCAGACATTTCACCGGCTACGAAGGAATCTTCTGCGGGTTCTCCGCGATCTACGCCGGCCTCGCGCAGGTGCTCAACGAAATCTACGGCAAAGTGGTCCTGCCGCTCGGTCCAGTGATGAAATAATTATCCCTTGCCATCTTCCGTAGTGGCATGCGTGCCGCCGGCGAGAGCCAGCGGTTTGCAGCCGACACGGCCGCCCCTACAGCCCAGAGCGGATTAGCTCTGCTTAAGCAACGTGGCCGCGAGCTTGAGCGCCGATTCACTTTTGCCACCCAGCATTCGGGCGATTTCTTCCTGGCGCACTTTGCCTGTGACTTCACGTAAATTGGAAAAGGTGCGACCTTTTGAAACGTCCTTTGTCACAACAAAATGCGACGAAGCGGTCGCTGCGACTTGCGGCAAATGGGTGATGCAAATCACCTGATGATCACGCCCCAACATTTGCATCTTTGCGCCGACCGCATGTGCGATCTCGCCACCGACATTCGTGTCGATCTCATCAAAAACGAGCAGGGGAATTGCGTCATGCGCAGCCAGCGCGGATTTGATTGCCAACATCAGACGCGAGATTTCGCCGCTCGATGCGATCGCTCGCAGCGGTTTGAGCGGTTCGCCTGGGTTCGGCGCGAAAAGCAATTCCACCAAATCGAACCCGCTCGGGCGCGGCTCATCGATCGCGCTGAGGGTTGCCTCGAATTCCGACTGGCGGAACCCGAGATCGCGAAGGTTGTGCCGAATCTTTTCGGAAAGTTTCGGAGCAGCTTTTGCTCGACGCTTGCGCAGCGCTTCGCCTGCGCGGTTCATTTGGGCGCGAACGTTCTCGATCTCTTTTGCTAGACGCTCCAGCTCCGCATCGCGTCCTTCAATTTTTTGCATTCGTTCCTCGGCGCGTTCGCCGAATGCAATTACTTCGGCGATCGATCCGCCATATTTGCGCTTCAGAGTTTCAAAAACAGAAACGCGCTGCTCGAGCGCTGCGAGTTGCTGCGGATCGAGATCGAGTTTCTCGGCGTAAGCGGACAGGGTGCGCGCGATCTCGGAAAGCTCGACGACAGCAGCAGCATGGGTCGATGAAAATTGTGCGATCGAGCTGTCGATCTTTTCCAGTTCACGCAACAGCCGCTGCGTTTCCCCCAGTTGCGAGAGATACGGAATCGTCTGCCTCGGACAATTTGTTCGCGATCGGCGCCGCCAAGCTCGATCAGCCGTTTGCTATTGCTCGCCAGTTTGTAGCGCGTTTCGATCTCTTCTTCCTCGCCCGCGACGAGATTTGCCGATTTGATTTCGGCGATCTGATGACGAAGAAGATCCAGCTCCTGTTCGCGCGCTGTTTCCGCCGTGTTGAGCGCGGCATGTTCGGCGACGAACGTCTGCAATTGCCGGTAATGCTTTCGATATTCCTCGAGCTGTTCGTCCGCGCGCGCGAACGAATCGAGCAAACTCAACTGCGTCTCGGGCGAGAGCAAAGACTGGTGATCGTGTGGTCCGTGAAGATCGACAAGTTCATCGCCGAGATTTTTCAGAATCGACAATGTTGTTGGCGAACCGTTGATGAACTGCCGCGTGCCTCCGGTAACCGAGAAACTGCGCTTGATGATCAAATCGTTCTCACACGGCTCAACGCCAGCTTCGACCAGTTGCGGATTTAGTTTTTGCAAATCGTTTCCGCTAAAAACTGCTTCCACCGTGCACAGATCCGCGCCGGTGCGAATGAGCGATTTGTCGGCGCGCTCGCCTAACAAAAGTTGAAGCGCACCGATGATGATCGATTTGCCGGCTCCGGTTTCACCTGTGACGGCGATAAAACCCGGCCCCATCTGCCACTCGAGTTCTTCCACGAGCGCGAGATTCTTGATTCGCAACAGAGTGAGGACGGCGGGCATGGCAGAAAAGTTGAGGTTGAAGGGTTCGTTTGTCTGGAAGATTTCAAACCCTCAAGAATCAACTTTCAACTCTTGAAGATAGGCACCAGGGCGTCATCGACTCGCTGGGTGCTTAGGATTGGTTGCCACTGGAATTGATAATCGACATTCGCGCGTTGCAGCAGTTGGCTGCGCGGCCATTTGGGCCTCTTCTACTTTGAAGATTGAACGGCCTCGAGTCGACTCCGAAGGTCGCGCGCCATACTGCTTAACCTCAGCAGATCTCCAGCAAACTCTTTTTGCAAGTCCATGTGAACGCGGAAATAAGGGAGCAGACGCCCGTCCCGTCCGTAGAACGCATCCGGCCCTAAGAGCGCATTCGGCAATAGCTCGCGTTCTGTGAATTCGTTGTATCGGACGTAGTTGTCATGAATACCGACGAATTCGCTATAAAAATAGCCGAGGTCCCAGCGCAGGCTGGGCTCGAGCATGCGAGCTATGCCGGATGCGACTGCACTATTCCATGCTGCTGATGGCGGATGTGGCGCACCAGGAATTCTAAAATGACCCGGAACAGCCCGCTTACCGGTACGATCAGCAGCTTCCCAGCGCGCGATGTCCGCCAAAATCGCATCAGAATAGCTGCGTGCCTTAGTTTCGGTGCTCACCAATTCTGTGATAATCCCGGCGATGGCCTGTTGCATCTCGGCAATCTGCTTCCTGTTGTCGCGGTAGTTCTCAACCATGAAGGCCGCGCTTACAGCGACAAATACAACTAAGAGTTCGCCCCCCAACCAACCAAGGCGTTGTCGACAGTTTTGCTTTTCGTCTAAATGGGACATTGGTGCTGGCAGCCAACAAAGATATGCCAGAAGTTTTCCATCCGCATCGCCGGTGGTCACAATGTTATCGAATAATTCCGCGTTCACTTTGTTCGATGAACTGGATGATTTCGCTGATCTCTTCGGTTTGAGGTAATTCTTTCTGCATCGCTTCAATTGCCTGGCGCGTGTTGTATTTCGATCGGTAAATCAAACGAAACGCTTCCTTAATCAGTTTCACGCTTTCAGGCGGATAATTCTTCCGTTCCAAACCAATGAGATTAACGCCGCGAATTTCGGCCGGGTTGCCGTCTGCGATCATGAACGGTGGAACGTCCTGCACAATTTTCGAGCAGCCGCCGGTGATAGCGAATCTTCCGATCCGACAAAATTGATGCACGGCTGTGAGGCCGCCAATTACCGCGTGGTCTCCCACCTGAACGTGGCCGGCTAATGTGCCGTTATTGGAAAAAACGACGTGGTCGCCCACACTGCAATCGTGGCCGATATGACTGTACGCGAGAAAATTTCCATAATTGCCGACCCGTGTTTTGCCTTCGCTCGTTGTGCTGCGATTTACCGTAACGAATTCGCGAAATGTGTTTTCATCGCCGATTTCCAGATACGTCGGTTCGCCGCGATATTTCAGATCCTGCGTTCTGCTGGCCGATGGAGCAGTAGGCGTAGAATTTGTTTTTCGCTCCGGCCGTCGTTGGTCCGCAGAGCGTAACATGATGTTGCAACCAGCAGCTTGGGCCCAGCACGACGTAGGGTCCGATGACGCAGTACGGTCCAACGATTGTGCCCGCCCCGATTTCGGCACGCGAATCGATGATTGCTGTAGAATGAATCTGTGTGTCGTTCATCTGCAACCCTTCACCTCACTCCTCTTCCCTTTGCCAAGGGGAGAGGCGGAAATTTGTTGCGCCGACGTCTGGCGGTGTTTGCGTTCGGCGCGGAATCCAGGACGCCTCGCCCTTTTTAAGGGAGAGGGTAGGGTGAGGGTTCGCTCCGCTCATTTATCGAGAAACGTGAACATCAGTTCGCCCTCAGAGACGACTGCGTCGTTCACTACGCAGTGGCACTTCGTTTTCGCCATGCGATTGCCACGCGCTCTGGTCAGCTCGGCGTGAATGAAAATCGTGTCGCCCGGAAAAACCGGTTTGCGAAATTTCACCTGGTCCGCACTCATGAAATAGCCGACACGACTCGAAGTCTTCGTCAATTTGAACAAAAGAATACTGGCCACTTGCGCCATCGCTTCTACCTGCATTACTCCAGGCATGACTGGATGACCGGGAAAATGCCCCTGAAAAAACGGCTCGTTAATCGTGATGGATTTTATGGCCGTAATTTTATTTTCGCCCTCGAAGCCGATGACCCGGTCAACCATCAAAAAAGGGTAGCGGTGCGGAAGGATCTTCATCACTTCGCCAGTGTCCAGACCGGAATCGCCTATTGGGATCGCGCGCGGTGCGCTCATCGCGCTTCTTCGCGTCTGCTCGCGAGCGAGCGCCCGAGCCAATTCCGCATTCGCAGCATGTCCGGGCTTAACCGCCACGACGTGACCGCGGATACGCCGGCCGACTAGCGCGAGATCGCCGATAATATCAAGGATTTTGTGCCGTACGAATTCGTCTGGGAAACGCAATGGTTCCCTGCTTAAGACCGCCTCGCCGCGCACGACAATCGCGTTTTCGAGGCTGCCGCCCTTGATCAAATTTTTCTCCATGAGTGGCTCAACATCCTCGTAGTAAACAAATGTGCGCGCCGGAGCGATCTCGCGCTCGAAAATCGACGGCGTAAGTTCCAATGACAAAAACTGCGTGAATTGATTGCTTGGTCCGGCCTGTGTGCACGAAATGCGAAACTTGTCGTCCGGCAGTAAAACGAGCAGCGCACCTGTTTTCGTTTCCACGTGCATCGGTTCGCGTATATCGAAAAATTTTCGCGGCTCCTCCTGAGTTGTTACGCCGGCTTTTTTGATGAGATCGACATACGGTTGCGCGCTGCCGTCCCCGATTGGCGGTTCGTTTGCGTCCATTTCCACAATGGCGTTATCCACGTCCATCGCCCAAAGCGCGGCGAGCACATGCTCGACTGTGTGCACGCGCAGCGAGCCTTCGCCGATGGTCGTGGCGCGCTCGACCGTTTTGAGATTGTCGATCCTGGCATCAATCGTGGGCTCCTCCTGCAAATCTTTGCGTTTGAATTTGATTCCGTGATCCACCGGGGCGGGAAGAAGTCTGAGCGCGACTTTTTCGCCCGTGTGAAGCGCGGTGCCGGTAAACCCGGCAACTTTGCCAAGCGTCTGCTGAAATTCAGGAGTGGCCATCGCGCGCTTAAGTAACAGAAATTTTGGTTCGTGACCAGCGGTGTTCTGGAGAGCGCAAGCTGACCTGTCGGTGTCATTAACACCGTGCTTTAGCGGTTCGAGTTCGTAACATCGCCCAACACACCTCGCTAAAGCGAAGTGTTAATGAGATGCGTCACCTTAATTCGAATTCGCCGCAATCGAAGGCCATGATCTGATCAACATTCGTGATGCGGAATTGATGCACGGTTGTGCCGTCGTCCTGCCAGACATCGAGGACATTGTCCCTTTTCTTTGCGATCCATGCGCGAGTCAGATTCGGCGCTTCGCTTAGCGTGAGCAGCGGCAGCTTGTCGATTGTCTGCAGGTAACTGCCGTTGGTATCGAGAGCAACACGAAGTTCGACAACCGGGCTTGCCTCTTTTCGCAACGGATTGGGGACAAGTCGCAGTTTGACCATGGAATCAGCATTATTTTCCACCGCGGGAGGCGAACTCTCCCCTAGATCTTGCAGTTTGAGCGGGCCGATCAGGTACCCTCGTGCGTGATATTTTCCGGCAGGCAAGTCCTGCTCGTTGTCATTCTTGCCGTCCCACTCCGTTACAAGTCCGTCTGCACCAATCGCGAATTGATTGAGTTGAGTCTGTTGGTCCAGAACGCGAACGAGTTTGCCGGTCTTGTCGTAAATCCCGAGGCTGATCGTACCTTCCAAAGGCGGCGGAACGAAACTGATGCGGACCCTTCTTGAAGGGGCGGGTGAAGGAGTTTGCGTTGGAGTGGGGGACAGTGGCACAGACTGTTGTGGCGAGACCGATCCAGAGGCGGATTCTTCCGCCGTCGTCGAAGGAACTGGGATCGGTGATTCTTGCGCGGCGGCGATTTGGACAACAGCGGCCAAAGCGACGCAAGTTAGAATCCTCAATCCGCGATCCTCAATCCGCAATCTAAGCATAGTACCGCCAGTTTACCTTTGGGAAAATGTCGTCGCGCCATTCGCAGTCGCCCAAAAATTCTTCATCGATGTTGTTTCCGATACACTGATCGTGTAAGCGGTTGAACCGAGCAAGATGATCGATTGCCCGTTTGGTGGCGTATTCGCGCGCGGTCCCGGTTTTCATCAGAAACGCCCAATCACTCGATTGCGCCAGCAAAAGTTCGCGGGCGAGTTGTTTCAACACACGATCAGTGACTGGTAGGGCAGGCGCTTGGCCGGCCAATCCCGTGCCTGGCAAATCCGAACGCTTTCGGGGTTGCCCTGCAATTTGGCATCCATATTTTCGTGCTAGTTCGCTCATTTTTTGGGCTGCCGCGTGCAGATGTGGATAAATCCAGGCGTTACTGGGATCCAGCCAAACGGCAAGATGGCCGTTCTCACCCCATGTCGAAGGAGCGGGCTCGGTGATTTGTTGTGTGGGGTGCACCGCCAGATATTCACTCGGCGTGGTGAACTGGAAATCTGGTTTGTTTGCGACGTGGCGAATGAATTGTTCCAGGAAAATTGGTCCTTCGAACCACCAATGCCCGAACAATTCCGCATCGAACGGAGCGACAATGATGGGGTCAAAACCGAGTTCGCCGATTTCCCGAATCTGCTGACGGCATTGTCCGAAAAAATGAATCGCATGTTTGGCGGCCGTATTTTCGGCTGCCACTCTGTCATACAATTGTTTGTCGTCGCACTGTCCAGTGATGCGGTGATATTTGATGCCGGAAAATTTTCTCATTCCGCGCGCGGTCGGTCCCAAATGTTCGATTGGAAGATCGAAACCGATGTCGCGGTAAAATTCGCGGTAAGCGGGATCTCCCGGGTACCCTTCGTGAGCACTCCAGACTTGGCGGCTCGCGTCGGGGTCTCGGGCGAAGGCTGCCGGTCCCGCCCGCGTATAACAAGGCGCGTAAATAGAGCGGCACGGCAGCGGTTTTCCAGAGAGCAAACCATGAGAGTCGATAACGAACCAGCGGAGATTCGCTTCTTGCAAAATCGCTTCCAGACCAGAAGCGTAAGCGCATTCGGGCAACCAGAATCCCGAGGGCTCTTCGCTGAACGCTTCGATATAAGCGTCGCGTCCGATCAAAACCTGTGCACGCGCTGCCTGATACGATTGCTGTTGAAGAATTGGCAGCAGACCATGCGTGGCAGCGGTGGCGACGATTTCCAGCGCGCCCCTTTGTCGGAGTTCACGAAAGACCGTAAGTAGATCGCATTTCCATTCATCTATGAAAAGCCGACGATTTTCCGAAAAGAACTCGAAATAAAAATCCGCCAATTCGCGGAGCTGCGGATGCTCACGATTTCGCCTTTGCTCGCGTGCAGCGAGATCAATCGAAAGATCGAGATGCCGTACGTACCGGTCGCGTAACAGTTCATCCTGCAACATTGCGGACAGGGTCGGCGAAATCGACATCGTGACTTTGAACTGCACAGCATCGTCGACGAGTCGCTGCATAATGCGTAGTAGCGGAATGTACGCTTCGGTGATCGCCTCGAAGAACCACTCTTCCTCAAGGAAATGCTCGTGCTCGGGGTGGTGAACGAAGGGGAGATGCGCGTGAAGAATGAGGGCGAGATGACCAGGCGGCATTTCGGACGATTACACCGTCATTCCGAGCGAAGTCGAGGAATCCCGATATGATGCTTTTAGATGTGCGCTGCGGGGTCCCTCAACTGCGCTTCGCTTCGCTCGCGATGGCGGGCTACAGCGTCCGGCAAAAATCTTGGAAGCGGTCGAGACCCTTTTTAATCACGTCGAGGCTGGTTGCGTAACTGAAACGGACGGTGCGATCGTCCCCGAACGCAGCGCCCGGTACGACGGCTACATTTGCTTTGCTGAGCAACCGGTCGGCGAAATTTTGGGACGTTAGGCCAAGCTGGCTGATGTTTACCAAGATATAAAACGCCCCTTGCGGTTTAACAGCAGTGACGTTGGAAATTTTCGAGATGCGATCAAACATGTAGTTGCGACGCATATCGAATTCCTCGCGCATATCGGCCAGCGGTTGTTGATCGCCTTTGAGCGCGGCAAGCGCGCCGTATTGCGAAAAAGATGAGGGATTCGAAGAGGTATGGCTTTGGATCGAATCCACGGCTTTCGCCACAGGATCCGGCGCGGCGAGATACCCAAGCCGCCATCCTGTCATGGCGTAGGACTTGCTGAATCCGTTGACGGTGATTGTCAGATCGTACGCCTCTTTAGACAGCGACGCGATGCTCACATGTTTGACGTCGTCGTAAACGAGTTTCTCGTAAATCTCATCGGACAAAATGTAAATGTCTTCTTCGGCAGCGACGTTGACGATCGCCTCCAATTCCTCGCGCGTGTAAACCGAACCTGTTGGGTTGTTTGGGCTGTTCATGATCAGCATCTTCGTGCGCGGGGTCATTGCATTTTCGAAGTCTTCGGGGCGCATTTTCCAGGAGTTGCGCTCGCTGGTGGGCACGATCACCGACTCGGCCCCAACTAGCCGAACCATGTCGGGATAGCTGACCCAATAAGGCGCCGGGATGATAACTTCATCACCGGGTTGACACGTCGCGAGGATCGCGTTGTAGCATGCATGCTTCGCGCCGTTACTCACGATCACTTGAGTGGCGCGGTAATTCAGTCCGTTATCGGCGGCTAATTTGTCGGCGATCGCCTGGCGAAGTTCCGGGATGCCAGCGCTCGGCGTGTATTTCGTGAACCCGGCTTCCAACGCCTCAATTGCGGCCCTTTTTATGTGCTCGGGTGTATCAAAATCCGGCTCGCCCGCACCGAAGCCGCAGACGTCGATGCCTTCGGCTTTCATGGCCTTCGCCTTGCTATCGATGGAGAGAGTAAGCGACGGAGTCAGTTGAGCAGCGCGTTCGGAAATTTCCATGGGCATGATGTGATTCAAAATGGGAGCGCAAACTATTGGCGACGGTAGAAGTTTTCAATCAGAGGTTTGAAATTATTTTCTTCGACCTGGATGATGGCCATCTCGCGCTTCGCATTCTCGACTGAATCCGATGCATGCGCGGCGTTGATCATGATGGTTTGTCCGAACTCCTTTCGAATAGAACCCGGCGGCGCTTTTGCCGGATCAGTGGGACCGAGTACGTCCCGGATTTTGCGCACGGCATTCACGCCCTGGTAAACAATGGCGATCGATTTTTCGGTACCTGGAGCATCGCGTTCGTCCGGACGACATTCGCTGGGTTTTTTGCCGGCCATGAATTCAATGATGCTCTCCCAATTTTCGCGGCCGGTTTTCGGACCAAGTTTTTGCTCAAGCACGGACAGGACTGGTCCGTAGAACTCCTCCGCTTGCGCAACGCTCATCTGGTGAACTTTAAAGCCGATAATGGAGAGCCCGGAGCGTGAAAAGACTTCAATCACGCCGCCCGGACGTAAGTTTGGAAAACGGAAATTGTCCGGCTTAATCAGGACGAGCGTCTTTTCGATTTGCGTATCGGGCGGGAACGGCACTGCGTAATCCACGATACCGCCGTCGGAATCAGAAAACTTCGCCCACAGTTGTAAGTCGTGCTCAACTGCGCCGGGTTCGAATGCGGTGACCACTCCGGGCTCGAAGTACACGACCTTACCCGAATCATCGATGATATAATCGCCGTAGGTGTCGCGGATCGTCTCCCCGCTGGTCCGCTCGTGCACGATGTGCCCCACCACCCGGTGAACTTTTTCCACCGCGTCCGGTCCGCGAAAAATTAGAAACAACATGCGTGGCCGCTGGCCATTTTTTTCGCCCGTGAAATTGCTAAGCACGTATTCGCGAATCAATTGCTGCGTAGCGCGATGCCGCACATCTGTTTCGGTGACGATCGTGTCGGCGTAACGGCGGGTTAATTCCTCATCGGGAGCAAACATTCGTCCGCCGACCAAATCGAGTCCGGTGCGAGAAATTAGCCGGCCAACAATGCCGCCAGTGCGCGATTTCCGAATCGAATACGGCGTGACGATGACGTAAGCAAGCTGTTCAGTTTGCATCGGTTTTTAATGTAGGGGCGGTCGGTGACCGCCGCAAAACCTTGCCGGCTGCAAGTTCCGGCGCTCGCAGAGCGCCGCTACAATGGGCCAGAATCGCGATCCATTTGCCGCGACGCTTAATGCTGATGATCTCGATCTTGTTTTGCAAGAGGGCGCGGAGGAACTCGGTTTCCTGGCTGCGCAACACCCCTGAGAGAATCAGCCAGTCGCTGCGTTTCAATTTCGGTAGGATTTCTATCAACAGATAGCAGTATAAATTTGCCATGATGACGTGGGTCTTTTGCGCCGGTTTCCATTTGCGCACATCGGCTAACTGAAAAGTGGCGCCACGAATTTTGTTCAGTCGTGCGTTTGATTCAGCCATCGAAATCGCTGTGGGATCGATATCAATGCCTACGACGCGCCCGGCGCCGAAACGTTTCGCAGCCAGAGGAAGAATTCCGCTGCCAGTGCCAAGATCTGTAAGCGACCAGCCGGGCTTCCAATGTCGCGTCAGCTCTTCCAAAAGACGAAGCGCCATTGTGGTTGTAGCATGCTCGCCGGTTCCGAAGGCGATAGAGGCGGGAATGACGAGGGACGGTGTTTCGCCGATCTGGGCCGTAGCGTGCGCTGTCTTCATCTTATCGGGTCTGGCGCAGCGAACCGGATTCCGCTGACGGCGGCGGCTGCTACAGCCTCCCCGCTCGTTTACGGGTTTCGCCACGATCAAGCGCTTTCCAATCCTAATTGGCTTCGATTTGCCCGCGCGGGCAAATCGCTCGAGCCAATTGCGCGGCAATTCCTCGACACGCCCGCCAAACTGTTCGAGCAGCGCTCGCGACCCCGCTCGTGTGTTGCATGCAATTTCAAGCTCGAACCGTTTGTGTCCCGGTCGTTTTACGATCACCAGTGCCCCTTGTGCGGCCGCCTGAAGAATTTCTCTGTATGCTTCAACCCAGCCGCGTTCTGCAGATTTTCGCCAGAGAAACATTATTGGACAGCACTAGAGAAAGTGCCGGTTGATAAATGCGCGTCCCGAACCTGACTTGAGGTATTTTTCGAAAGCGATCGCGGTCCGCTCCTGCAGGAATGCGAAATAAGCAATAAGAGTCCACGGCCGAAACTTGGACGTGTGCGGACAGCGGCCTTCATTGTGGTCTCTAAGCCGTTGTCGCAGGTCCCGGCTCGAGCCTACATATGGTTGTTTCGGATGAGATTCCGACTTCAACAGGTAAACGTAAAACATCTGAAGGTTGGCCTGCCCGCCGTAGCTTTGCGTTTTGGGCGGTCCGCCTTCGCTAAAGCTTCTGCGCACTCGCTCCCGTCTCCGCTTTGCCACTGCGCTGCAAGCGAAGGCGGGAGCGGGTGACGAGGCTCGAACTCGCGACGTCCACCTTGGCAAGGTGGTGCTCTACCAACTGAGCTACACCCGCAGTTTTGAGAGGGAACAATAATGTCCAGTCGGCCGCGCCACGCAACCTTTTAATTGCCTCGGGAGATGCAAAGTCGTTGAATCCAAATGGGACACTTGCTGCATCCTATGATCAAACACCCTATGAAAAGATTATTCTTCCTCTGCACTTGCTCACTGGCGCTGGCTGGCAGCTTGTTTGGGCAGGCTCCAACCGAAACGGCGATTGCCAGCCCGACAACAACGGCAGCAGCAACAGCGGCCACGGCAGCAACTTCAATCGCAGCGCCAGCATTAACATCAACGGCTACCCCAGCACCCACGGCTACTGCGAGTGCCGCTTCATCGGATCTCGCCGACAAAATTCACCAGAAGCTAGAGAAAGAGCTTCATGGCAAGCACGGCATTATCATTGATACCGGCGGTAAAGATGAGGATGCCGATCTTGAAAAAATGCGCGATTTTATCGCCATTCCAATCGTGGCGATTGTGTTCCTGTCGATATTCGGCGCGCCCGTGCTGATCGTTCTTACGATAGGGATATTTGCCCTTATAGGGAACCGAATGCGACAGCGGACGATCAGGATGATGGTGGAGAAAGGTCAGCCTGTTCCCGCAGAACTGCTTGCACCTGAGGTGCGACGCGTACGCCGGCGCTCGGATGTGCGGCGCGGGGTTATTTGGACGATGGTAGGCTTGGGCTTAATGGTTTGGCTTGCGGCCGTTAATGACTGGGAAGGCGGCGTATGGTCCTTCGGGCTGATTCCGTTTCTGATCGGACTTGGCTATTTGATTGTATGGAAATTAGAAGGCAAAAAGGACATTCCTCCTCCGCCACCGCGACCGTAATATTGGGGCCGTGGAGCTTACCGATGCGGCCCTCATTGCGCGAGTCCTTGCGGAGGACGATCATCACGCCTTCGGCGAACTCGTGCGTCGGCATCAGTCCAGCGTGCGCGGCCTGCTGCGGCAACTCACCCGCACAGATATTGCTTTGGCCGACGATCTCGCGCAGGAAACTTTTCTCCGTGCTTACAAAAACATCCGCAGCTTTCGCGGTGAAGCGCGATTTTCCACATGGCTCTATCGAATCGCATACAACTGCTTTCGCGAGGACGCGCGCCGCCGGAAGGAACTGGTTGGTCTGGATGAGGAGCAGTGGCAGACTGAGCAAGACCCGCAAACTGTCGATCCTGGTTTAAGACACGATCTTATGCACGCGCTGAGTTTGCTTCCGTTACATGAACGCACCGCGATTGTGCTTTGCTGCCAAAACGGTCTGTCGCACGATGAAGCCGCGCGCGTCCTCGATATTCCGCTTGGCACCGTGAAGACGAACGTTTTGCGCGGCCGTGAAAAATTGAAACGCACACTGGCGGCGTGGGCACCGAATTGATACAATGAATCCAATGATCGACGACGAAACGCTCGACCGACAGTTACGGGAAGCAGTGCCGTATGTAGACGACGACGGATTCACGGTGCGGGTTATGGCCAACATGCCGGCAGCGCCGCGCGAGCCGCGATGGCTGCGTGCGATGGTTTTGGTCGGCCTCGCGCTACTCGGGAGCGGAGTCGCCTACTTGCTTTCCGGCGGCGGTCGCGTTGTTCGTGAAGGCATGATCCAAATGGCGGATTTTCCAATTTGGCTGTTGCTGGTGTTCGCGTTTGGCTGCGGGCTTGTGGTCGGCGCTTTCGCTGTCATCTTCGCGATCCGCAAGACGCCCGAAGTACGGGATTTTACTCGCCTGGAGTTTTAGAGGTGCTGGGCGATTGCAACGCGGCCAGTTCGCGCGCTTGTTGCACATCGCGCTCGATCTGCCGCACTAGCGCATCAACATTTTCGAATTTCTTCTCGGGCCTGAGGTAGCAGACGAAACGCAACTGCAAATCTTTGCCATAAATGTCCTGCCCAAAATCGAACAGGTGAATTTCAAGGACTCGGTCTGATTTGCCGCTGCCCATAGTAGGGCGAAAACCGAGATTCACTACCCCTGGAAGCGTTTCGCCGTCAAGAATCGCTTCAGCGAAATACACGCCATTCGGCGGGAATTGTTCGCTATGGGCGCTCAGATTTGCGGTTGGATACCCGATTTTTTTCCCAAGATCGTCGCCGTGCACAACTGTCCCCCAAATTGTGTATTCGCGGCCAAGCATCGCTGCGGCTTTTTTTAGATCTCCTGCTTCCACTGCGCGGCGGATCGTTGTGCTGCTCACAATCTCGCCGTTGACCGTCACCGGCGGAATTCCCACAACGTTGAAGTCGGACTTGGCACCCAATTTCGTCAACAATTCAAGATTGCCGCGGCGATTTTTACCAAAAGACCATTCGTGTCCGACGCAAATTTCACGCAGCGGCTTCGAATACTGGACCAACTGTTGCACGAAATCCCCAGGTTCGGTTGCGGCAAACTGTCGATCGAACGCTATGATTAGAAGATGTCTCATGCCAAGAGTCCGGATCAGAGCGATCTTGTGCGGCGTGGCCGTAAGCAAATGCGGCGCTTTTTCAGGCCGGAGTATTTTCTCCGGGTGCGGATCAAACGTCACCACGACGGGGGTGCCATTTGCGGCCCGCGCGTGCTCCGCAGAAGTTGAGATGACTGCCTGATGACCGAGGTGAACACCGTCGAAGACTCCGATAGCCAAAAAGAGCGGGCCGGGCAAATGCGATAGCTCTGGAATCGAGCGCAGGATCTGCATCATGAGAATGACGAATGGCTTCGCCGCGTTGAATCGTTAGGCACTTGAATCGTTGCAGCGTGACAGCTGTTACAACGCGAAGCCGATGTAACGATGTAACGATATAGCGGATCACGCTGGCAGGTACGGGTCCTCATCGTCAAGCTCCGCGCATCTTCGAGACTTCCGGCAGAGTCAACATCCGGTTCAAAATCTCTTCCCGCGCCGCATTTTTCAGTTTCTCGACAGTCATCGCGTTTGCCACATCGAAGCGACCGGATCTTGTCCGGCGCAGCGACGTTAAATGTGCGCCGCAACCCAGCGTTTCGCCGATATCATGAACGTACGTGCGGACATAAAAGCCTTTGCTGCATAGCACGGTGAAATCGATTTCAGGCAAAGCGATCCGGTCGATTGCATAGCGATACACGTGAACGAGGCGCGGTTCGCGCTCCACGACCTTTCCCTGCCGCGCTAGTTTGTACAATGGCACGCCGCCATGCTTTTTTGCAGAGACCATAGGCGGCAGCTGGTAAAAATCGCCCCGGAACTTTTCGAACGCGGTCTGGATCTGATTTTCATCCAACGCAGGAACTGGCCGCTGCTGAATCACTTCACCTTCCCGGTCCTGCGTGTCAGTGGTTACACCGAGCGCAAACGTGCCCCGGTATTCTTTGTCCTCGCTCATGAGCAAATCCTGAACCTTTGTGCCGCGCCCGACGGTGAGCAGAAGCAGTCCCGTGGCGATCGGGTCGAGCGTGCCGCAATGGCCAATCTTTCTTGTTCCAAGCTTTTGCCGCGCCAGTGCCACGACGTCGTGCGACGTCATCCCCTCAGCTTTATCCACGAGCAGAACGCCGTCAGGAGACGCAGGCGCGCTTAACGGCTTCACCAGTTTCCTCCAGAACTTTTTGTTCGACTTCGGCGAGGGCACCGCGAACGCGCGCACCGGCAGCGAGTGTATGGCCGCCACCGCCAAATTTCTGGCAGATCGCGCAGACATCGACCCTCTCGTCTTTCGAACGCATACTTACGCGTACCTTGCCGTCGGAAAGTTCCTCGAAAAAAACAGCGACGATGACGCCGCGAACTGCCCGGAGATGATCGATTAATCCTTCGTTGTCTTCGGGAATCACAGCAAGTTCTGCCGCAGTCTTTAAGCTGAGGCCAAACGTTGCGATTCGGCCGCATTCACTAAAGCGCATCGTTCGCAACAACTCGCGCAAAAGTTCGAGTCGGCGCCGAGGGTAGTTCTCGTATAGTTGCTGGCTAATTGTCCCAACGTCTAGATCGCCCTCGCGCACCAACCCGGCAGCAATTTCAAACGTGCGCGCGCTGGTTTTTGGATATTGAAACGACCCGGTATCAGTTGAGATCGCAGCGAAGAGATTTTCCGCGATATCGGGGTCGAAGGGTAGGCCCTGGCTCTTGATCAGTCTGAAAATGATTTCTCCCGTTGCGGGCGCGCTTGGATCAATGATCACCAAGTCCCCATAGCCGGGATTAGTGACGTGATGGTCGATGTTGATCCAGATTTTCGCCGACCCGACGGCGGCGAGCGTTGTGCCCAACCGGTTTTGAATTGCGGTGTCGAGCGCGATGGCAACATCCACGTGCTGTGCTGTCGCAGGCGGTTTCGTCACCAATTCAGCGCGTGGGAGGAACGAATATTTCTCGAGCATGCCTTCCTCGTTCCAGATGCGTACTCCCTTACCAAGTTTCTGGAGTGAGAGGCCAAGCGCGAGCTGGCTGCCGAGCGCATCGCCATCGGGGCGAACATGACTGAGTACAACGAACTGCTGATGTTCGCGAAGGACGCGGCTGATCTCTTCGAACGTCGTGTTACTCACTCGTCTTGGCCGTCGCGTTTGCCGATGTCGTCCAAAATTTCAAGCACGCGCGCACCGCGTTTGATGGACTCGTCGAGATGAAAAATGAGATGCGGCGTGTATTTCAACACGACGTGCCGGGACAGCTCCGCCTGCAACGCCGGGCGATACGCTTCCAGCTTATCGATTACGCTGCCGCCATTCGCGACTCCGAGAGTGCTCACGAAAACGTGCGCACTCTTAAAATCGGGAGCAACATCGACAGCATTAATGCTGACCAGTGCCCCTTCGAAATTAATTTCGCGCGCAATGATTCCGCTCAGCTCGCGCTTCACCAATTCGTTTACGCGTAGTTGCCGATGTTTCATATGTGTGAAGGCGTTTCTGGGAAACGCCGGCGTCCGCCGCGGCGGATGGCCTATAATTTCTGGGCGATTTGCTCGAGCTGATAACACTCGATCACATCGCCTACCTGATATTCGCTGAAGTCGCCCAGCTTGATTCCACATTCCAGACCAGAACGGACTTCTTTCACGTCGTCCTGGAAGCGGCGCAGTGTCGAAAGCCCGCCATCGTAGACTGGTTGGCGCTTTCGCAGAATGCGAGCCCGCCCAGCGCGCGCGATCCGGCCATCGGTCACGAGGCAACCAGCGACGATGCCTCGGCTCAACTGGAAAATCTGTTTGACCTCCGCGTGTCCAATGACGGTTTCGCGCAATTCCGGTTCCAGCAGACCGGCCATGGCGTCTTTCATTTGATCGAGCAGCTCATAAATAATGCTGTAAAGCTTAACCTGCACGCCTTCGCGTTTTGCAGCCGGGACCGCCATGCTCTCAACTTTCACGTTAAAACCGACGACGACTGCCTCGGATGCGCTGGCGAGCAGAATATCGGATTCCGAAATCGGTCCGACCGCTGAGTGAATAATTTCCAGATCGACTTTTTTGGTTTCGATCTGTTTCAACGCGTTGACAATTGCTTCGACGGAGCCTTGCGTGTCGGCTTTCAAAACGATCCGCAGCACTTTTTTGCCTCCGGCGGTTTCGAGCAAGGTCTCGAGCGTGGCGCGTTGCGGAACGAAAAGCTTGTTGGTGCGCTTTGTCTCAAGTCGCTCGTCGCTCAGTTGCTTCGTGGCGCGTTCGGATTCCATGACCAGGAATTCGTCGCCGGCATTCGGCAGTCCTGTGAATCCGAGAACTCTCACCGGCGTCGAAGGTCCGGCTCGCTTGACCGTTTGGCCGCGATCATCCAGGAGGGATTTTACCTTTCCGCTGTAGTCGCCGCAGATAAATGCGTCACCGATTTTCAATGTGCCCATCTGCACAATTACGGTGGCGGTGGGCCCTCGACCGGCTTCCACTTGTGCTTCGATAACGGTGCCGCGTGGTCTGGCCGTCGGCGAAGCTTTCAGTTCCATCACCTCTGCTTGAAGCGACATCATCTCAAGCAGGTGATCGATTCCAGTGCCCTTGGTTGCCGAGACTGGACAAATAATCGTTTCTCCTCCCCAATCCTCCGGAGTAAGACCGCGCTCTTGCAGTTGTTTCTTCACGCGATCGAGGTTCGCACCCGGTAGATCCATCTTGTTGACGGCCACCATGATCTTCACATGCGGCGCGGCCTTGGCGTGATTAATCGCTTCAACCGTTTGCGGCATAAGGCCGTCGTCGGCCGCAACCACCAGCACAACGATGTCGGTCACATTCGCGCCACGTGCGCGCATTGCGGTGAACGCAGCGTGCCCCGGTGTATCGATAAACGTAATCTTGTGGCCGTTGTGATCGACGCTGTACGCGCCGATGTGCTGCGTAATCCCGCCGGCTTCGCCAGCTGCGACCCGCGTCTTTCGAATCGCGTCTAACAAACTGGTTTTGCCGTGATCGACGTGCCCCATGAAAGTGATAATCGGTGCGCGCGGCTTGAGTTCCTCTTTCTTCTCAATCACCGGAAGAGGCGGCGCGACCACCTGCTGTTCCACCTTGTGAACGCCGGCGCCCTTCTCTCGCCGCTCTTTTTCCAGAATAAACCCGTGGCTTTCTGCAATCTTCGCGGCGATATCAGGCTCGATGGTCTGATTGATGTTGGCGAAAATATTATGCGTCATCAGCTCCGCGATTAGCTGATGCGGTTTTAGTCCGAGCTCGTTTGCGAACTGCTTAACGACAATGGGCGGTTTGATCAGAAGAACCTTCTGCTCCGGCGTGGCCTCCACTTCAGCAGGAATCGAAGTCGCTTCGGCAGGCGGTTTCTCTGCCGGTTCAGCAAAGGGGGCTTGAGGCGGAGGCGCTTGCTCGGCTGGGGTTGGCGGAGGCTTTTGGGAAATAGAAGTCGCCTCGAGCGACGCGCGGATGCGCGAGATCGGCGGTAAAACAGTGCGTTTCGGTTTTATTTCGCCGTCTTGGGCTTTTTTTGCCGGTTTTTTTCGATCGATGAGCGAGACACTCTCCGGCTGGGGGCTCGCCTGTCCGGAAATGCCGGGTTTTTGCGGCTTGGTTGTGCGCTGCCGAACGGATGGCGGTGCGGCCACCGCGGCAACATCCGTTTTTAGTCCCTTCTTAGCTTTTGGCGCGACGTCTGCTGGATTCTGAGGAGCAGTAGTCTTGCGTCCGGCTCCGAAAGCTTTCGGGGCTGGCTTACGCGTTGCGGTTTTGCTGCTCGTCTTTGTTGCCATTGTTGTTCCTTTAAAATCTCGCTCATGGCTCAAGCCTCCTCAAACGGAGCCATGCTAGTGTACGACTTCTTCCCGATGCACTGCATCGTAAATCTCGCGCGCCTTTGCTTCGTCCACCCCGAGAATATCCACCAAATCCTGCACGTCCGCATCGCGCAATCCTTCCAGGTTGGTAAACCCGGATTTCACCAGAGTCAGCGCCTGTTCTTCGGTGACTGGAAGAGCACCGGCGAGAGTTTGTGCGGCTTGCGCGACCTTCTGTTCCACCACCGTAGTCGCCGACGTGTCTTTGCCGATATTGATTTCCCAGCCGGTGAGCCGCGAAGTGAGTCGTGCGTTCTGTCCCTTTTTCCCGATGGCGAGCGAAAGCTGATCTTCATCAACAGAGATTTGGACGCTCTTTTTCTCGGTATCGAACACCAAATTCTTAACTTTTGCTGGCTTGAGCGCCTCTAAAACATATTCCTTGGGATCTGAGCTCCACCGGATGATATCGACCTTTTCGTTGTTCAGTTCGCGAACAATATTTTTGACGCGCGACCCGCGCATGCCTACGCATGCGCCCACCGGGTCCACTTTTTCGTTTGCGCTCCAGACTGCAATCTTAGTGCGATAACCGGCTTCTCGCGCAATACCTCGAATCTCCACAGTGCCGTCAGCGATCTCGCTTACTTCCAGTTCAAACAAGCGGCGGACGAAATTTGGATGACTGCGAGAGACGATAATTTCCGGACCGCGCACGCCATTTTCTACCGCGACTACGTACGCGCGGAGACGGTCACCGACATTGTAGTCTTCCACCGCGACTCGCTCGCGCTGCGGCATCACGGCTTCAAATTTACCGAGATCGAGAATGACGTCGGAACGATCGAACCGTCGCACCGTGCCACTGACGATTTCGCCGGCGCGATCTTTGAATTCCTCGTAAATCATTTCTTTTTCAGCCTGACGAATCCGCTGCATCATGGCTTGCTTTGCCGTCTGCGCCGCGATGCGTCCAAAGTTTTTGGGAGTGACTTCTACTTCCACGGTGTCACCGATGTTAGCGTCCGACTTGATTTTGCGCGCCTTCGATAGCTCAATCTCATCCTGCGGATTCTCGACTTGATCGACTACGACCAAATTTGCGAGTGCGCGGATTTCGCCCGTTTTGCGGTTGATGTCGATGTGCAAATCGCGTGACGCCCCAACGCTCTTTTTCGAGGCCGAGAGCAAAGCGTTCGAAACCGCCTCGAGCAGGATTTCGCGTTTAATCCCGCGCTCCCGCTCCAGGTAATCGAGCATGGCAATAAATTCGGCGTTCATAAAAAACATGCAGCCCGCAGACTAAAAAGAGTGGGACACCAGTTCCCACTCTAATCAGCGCGCGGACTAGACCTACAGGTTACCTTCGCGAAGGCTTTCCGTCAAGCCGCGGTTCAGTTTCATTTGACGTTCGGTGCTCAGTTTCGGATAAGTCGCGAGCGTGCCATTGACCTTTCAAACCCTGGTGAATTCGCGGCTCCGAGCGGTCGCGGTTGTTGTTCTGGTGTGGGCGATAATCTATTTACCGGTGCTCGGCTCGATTGCGATCAAGGGCGAAGAAGGACGCCGAATTTTGCCGGCAATCCGGATGCTCCAAACGGGTAACTACGTCGTCCCGCAAGTGGGGAGTTATCCGTATTACGGCAAGCCGCCGCTCGTGAACTGGTTGGTGGCTGCATCGTTCAAAATCCTTGGAGCGCGTAATGAATGGACAGCGCGGCTGCCCTCCGCGTTATGGGTGCTCGCCGTCGCCATTGCGTTTGTCACCGTCGCTCGGGCCACTCTCCGCCCGAAAGGGTCGCTCCTTGCTGCTCTGATTTGGATGACCAACATCGGGATGATAGAAAAAGGACGGTTGATTGAGATCGAAGCGCTGTATGTCTCCCTTTGTGGCCTGGCGATTATTTTTTGGCTGAGCTTTTTTCTCCAAAAGAAATCGCCGTGGCTCATCTGGGTTCCGGCGTCCGTTTTTCTCGGGTTGGGTCTGCTGGCTAAGGGCCCGACGCACCTCGTATTTTTCTATGGAGTCGTAATCGCTGTGGTTGTCTATGCGAAAGATTGGCGGCTTCTTTTTCATCCCGCGCACTTAATGGCCCTCGTTATCATGCTCGGTATCGCCGCGGCGTGGGCGATTCCTTTTGTCCACATGACGACCACGCAGGTTGCCATCAATAAGTGGTCGGCTCAGTACACCGGGCGATTAAAAGGCATTGATTTCAAATTCTTGAGCTGGATTCAAAACATCCCACGCAGTCTCGTCTATTTTCTTCCCTGGGTTGTCCTGTTTCCGTTCGCGCGTTTTTCAAAATTTCCAGACGAATCAAAGCGACGGCTCGCGCGCGCCATGGGTTGGGGAATAGCTGTCCCTTTTGTGGCGATCAATCTCGTTCCCGGCGGGGTCGCCCGATACAGTATGCCGGCAATCGTTCCAGCCTCATGGTTGCTGGCGATGATCTGCGCGGACCACGCATTGCAGTGGCCCAAGGCTTGGCTGAGGAACGACCGAGAATGGACGAAAGTCGTGGCCGCTTTCGTCGGGCTGGGACTTGCCATTGGAGCCATTGGTTATCCGCTCACCGCAATAATTTTGAGAGACAGACAGCAGGTGAAAAAGGCTGCTGCGGAGATCAATTCGCTCGTGCCCGCGACCGAGACGCTTTATGCGGTGGATCCAGATTATCAGCCAGTCTTCTTTTATGTAAAGGAGCACGTGGAGTACGTGAGCTACATCGAGAATCTGCCGCCGGACACGCGGTATTTTCTCGTTCGAACGCAGA
This sequence comes from uncultured Verrucomicrobiae bacterium, assembly GCA_963791385.1. GTDB lineage: Bacteria > Verrucomicrobiota > Verrucomicrobiia > Chthoniobacterales > UBA10450 > Udaeobacter. The sequence continues at coordinate 322,934 of CAWBSH010000030.1, read as the reverse complement.
AGGAACCCGAAGCGTTAGCCGTGCAAAAATGGGCGCCGCTCCGGGCACAGCCAATCGCTCGCGTGCATGATTACAGCAAACGCGAGATGGTCCTTTTCAAAGTGGCGCCCTGAACAATCATTGACAGGGTGCCACATTGCGAATTGGTTAGCATACTAACCAATTTTACCCCTACAATATGTCCGCAGGTGAGACAGCTGAAACCTTGGGTCATTTACTCCATGGCACCGCTCGCGCGTGGCGGCAAAAGCTCGACCAACGTCTTAAGCCCATGGGTCTGAGTCAGGCCAAATGGCGGACACTAATGCATCTTTCTATTGCACAGGAAGCTCTCACACAGGCCGAAATTGCAGCGCGGTTAGGCGTGGAAGAGCCAACAGTCGTGACATTATTGCATCGCTTGGAGCGGGAAGCTTGGATTACACGCACAAATTCTTCACATGATCGCCGCTGCAAGATGGTGCTGCTCGGTCGGCGCGCCCAGCGTGTGATCACGCAAATCAGCGCAACAGCCGAGAAACTTCGGCACGAACTGTTAGCTGACATCGCGCAATCCGATCTCCAAACGTGCATGAGAGTGCTGGAGCGCATTCGAGACCGGGCAGAGAAAGGCGAACGAAGGGAGTCCAGCGCGCGCCAGCTTTCAGGTGGCGTTTTATCCGAGGACAACGGCCATACCAAACAGGCACATTCGAATCCAAAGAGAAGGGCGCATCGTGGTGCAAACGGAGGGTTCAAATGAAACTTAATACGGAGACGAGCGATGTTCAGACGTTGCATCGCGGCGATGCCCCGCGCTCAGCAAGATCTCAAATGAGACGCAGCCGTGCTGCGAGTCATAAGCTTCCCAAGTGGGCGTACTTGCTTTTCATCGTTCTGGCAGTGTTTGTCTCTTACCGAATTCTTCAACGCAGGGCCGCGGAAATCAAAACTACTCAGCCGCCAGCCCGCCCGGCAGCTGTCGCCAAGGTGGTCACAAAGGACGTGCCGCTTTACCTGGATGAGATCGGCACATGTGCGGCATACGAGACGGTGCAGGTGCAGGCGCAGGTGAACGGCGTGATCATGGCGCGGCACTTCCAGGATGGTTCCGACGTGAAGAAAGGCGATTTGCTATTCACGATCGATCCTCGGCCGTATCAGGCGGCGCTCGACCAGGCCAAGGCGCAAAACGCGCTGGATCAGGTGACGCTGAAGCGGCAAGAGGACCTGCGCGCGAGAAAGGTCATAGCGCAGCAGGACTACGACATCGCCGTAGCCAACGCGCAGAAGTCGCAAGCGGCGGCGGAAGCTGCCCAGGTGAACCTGGATTATTGCTTCATCAAATCTCCGATAAACGGTCGAATCGGCCTGCGCAATGTTGATGTTGGTAACCTGGTTGGTCCTTCCAGTCCGGCACTTGTAACGATCCAAGGGTTGGACCCGATCTACACGGATTTCACGGTGGCCGAGAACGATCTTCCGCTCGTACGAAAATATCTCGGCGGCCCAAACGTGAAAGTGGAAACGTATTTCGCCGATGGCTCGATCGCGCCGCGCATGGGTGATTTGTATTTCATCGATAACGCGGTGCAACCCGGTTCCGGAACGGTTAGGGCTCGCGGGGTTACGCCGAATCCGGATCGCGCGCTCTGGCCGTCGGAGTTTGTGCGTGTTCGTTTCATTCTGGACATTCTCAAGGACGCCAAGCTTGTGCCGTCGCAGGCCGTGCAGGTGAGCCAGAGCGGGCCTTTCGTTTTCGTGGTAAAAACGGACGACACGGTCGAGCTTCGTGCTATAACACCTGGGCAACGCCAGCAGGGCGACCTCATGGTTATCGAGAACGGTGTCAAACCCGATGAGACCGTCGTTGTCACGGGCCAGCTTGCGCTTTCCCCGGGAGCAAAGATAGCGCCGCAACCTTACGCGGCTCAAACCCCGGGCACACCTGATCGCTCTGCCGGCCCAAAGAGCGGGATGTCGTATGAATGACGCCGAGGAACATGACGGCGAACGGGAAGTAAAAGATCACGACCGCCCCCGGTCGAAATCGGTTCGCGCGGACGCTCCGGATCCGACTGCAAAACTAGTTCAAGTCAAAGGATCGGGACTCTCTGGGCCATTTATTCGCCGGCCGGTCATGACGGTATTGCTAACGTTATCTGTCATCGTCGCTGGGATCGCGACTTACGGAAAACTCGCCGTCAACGATCTGCCCGCAGTGGACTATCCGGTCATTCAAGTTACGTGCTCGTATCCCGGCGCGGATCCCACAACGATGGCCAACAACATCGCCACGCCGCTGGAGAAGCAATTTTTACAAATCCCCGGGCTTGACATCATCACCAGCAACAGCACGCAGAGCAACACGTCACTGACCTTGCAGTTCGTGCTCAGCAAAAGCATCACAGACGCTGCGACCGACGTGCAGGCTGCGATCCAACGTGCCACGGGGAAACTACCAATCGATCTGCCAAGTCCGCCCACGTTCACAAAAACAAACCCGAATGACCAGGCCGTTTACTTGTTGGGCCTGTTGTCAGACACGCTGACCGATTGGGACCTGTACAAGTACGCGTCCACCGTTGTCGCGCAGCGTATCAACATCCTGCCGGGCGTGTCGCAGGTGAGTATTTACGGCGTGCAGGGAGCGATTCGAGTCAAGGCCGACCCGTCGGCGCTGGCTGCGCGCGGGTTGACGATGGATGATCTGGCCAGCGCGATCAAAGCCGGCACAGTGTATTCCGGCGCGGGGCAATTCGACGGCGCGCATCGCACCTTCGTCCTGCAACCGAATGGACAAATCGATCAGGCTGAGGGATACCGGAGCCTGATCGTGGCGCGCAACCCAAACGGTTCGCCGGTCTACTTGCGCGATGTAGCTGATGTGCGCCAGAGCGTCCAGGACGAGCGTATCTCGCGCTTTTTCTGGATGCGCGGTTTTAAGCCGCCCGGCTCGGTGGTTGTGCTTGCGGTTTCACGGCAGGCCGGCGCAAACGCAGTCGAAGTGGCTAATTCCGTCAGAGCGCTTTTCCCTGAACTGCGCGCGAGTTTGCCCGGGTCGATCATGTTCACGCCAATTTTTGACCGGTCACAAACGATTGTGAATTCCGCCGACGAAGTGAAATGGACGCTGTTGATCGCCTTCGTGCTGGTAGTGATCGTGATCTATGTGTTTCTCGGCCGCGCGACTGACACGCTGATTCCGGCTGTGGCTCTGCCGATGTCCTTGCTGCTCACCGTGGCGGTGATGTACATGCTCAATTTCTCCATCAATAATCTCACCTTGATGGCGTTGACCCTGGCCATTGGTTTTCTTGTCGATGATGCCATCGTATTTTTGGAAAACGTGGTGCGCCGGGCGGAGCACGGGGAGTCGATTCTCAAAGCGACCTTCAACAGTGCCGGTGAAATTTCCTTTACGATCCTGTCGATGACGCTCTCGCTCGCCGCGGTTTTCATTCCGCTGGTTTTCATCCCCGGACTGCTTGGCCGCATCTTTCGCGAATTCTCCGTCACGATCATCGTGGCCATTCTGGCCTCCGGACTCGTGTCACTAACGCTTACGCCGTTGATGTGTGCGCGCATTTTGGGTGAGCGCAGAGCTGGCCATAAGCGGGCCTGGATGGAACGGCACACCAGTAATTTCATCAAACGTGTAATCGCTGCTTACGGCCGCGTGCTTGATAGGTTTCTTGATCGGGCCTGGCTGACTTTGCCGATTCTGATCGCTTGCATTCTCGGTCTCTGGTTTTTCTTCACGCATATCCCTTTCACGTTGCTGCCGCCTGGCGACAGCGGATTCATTCGCGGCGTGTTCATTGCTCAGGAAGGGTCGTCACCGGCACAGATGCATGCCTTTCAAACGCAGGTGAATCAAAAAATTCAGGAGGATCCAGCCGTCGGGCAGTTTTTCACGCTAGCTGGTTTTGCCTCGCGTAGCGCATTGTCGCAGGGACTGATGTTCCTTTTTCTCAAGCCGCGCAGTGAGCGTCCGCCGATCGATCAAATCATCTTACGGCTGCAAAAATCAATCGGCACGATTCCCGGTATTACCGCAGTGCTAACCCCGACTCCCGTGCTGCAAATCAGCGTTGGAGCGACTAGCCAAACGCAGGGCCAATATGCCTACACCATCAGCGGCATCGTGCCCCAGGACGTTTACACCGTGGCCGACGAATTATTGAAAAAGCTGCAACAGTTCAAGGGGTTCGCCAGTGTCCGCTCCGATTACTACCACGACACGCCTAATCTTAGGATCGACATCAACCGCGATCGCGCCGCGACTTACGGGGTTTCTACTTCAGCGATTCAAAGTCTGTTACGCAACGCCTACTCCCAAAACTACGTCTATCTCATCAAGCAACCCGACGACCAATACCAGGTCATCCTTGAAGTCAAAGACAAGGAGCGCGCCCATCCTGGCGACCTCGACGATCTTTACGTTCGCGCCAGTACCAGCGGGAATTTCAGCGCGAGCGGCTCGGGTGGGGGAACAATCGCCACGACTACAGGTAACATGTCAAGCCTCGTCCCGATGCGTGTTGTAACATCAACAAGAGAAGTTATCGGCCCCCAAGCCGTGAACCATCTCAACCAGTTCACGAGTGTCACGTTTAATTTCAACCTGTTGCCAAACGTCGCGATCGGCGATGCCACGAAATACATCGAGGATGCGTTTGCGGAACTCCAGCCCCATCATCCGACCGTGCAGGGCATATTCCAAGGTGAAACGCTCGTATTCAGGCAATTATTCCAATCATTACCGTTCTTGCTGCTTGCCGCAGTCTTCGTCATGTATGTCATCTTGGGAATTCTTTACGAAAGCTATGTGCACCCGTTCACGGTTTTGTTTCCAGCCATTGTCCCTGCGGTGGTCGGCGGCCTGGCAACATTGTATCTCTTCCACTCGGTGCTGTCGCTTTACAGCGTGATCGGGCTCTTCCTCTTGTTAGGCATCGTAAAGAAGAACGGAATCATGGTCGTCGATTTTGCGTTGCAACGAATCGACGAAGGCTGGGATCTCCGCTCGGCCATTCACGAAGCCAGTGTCGAACGGTTTCGGCCGATCATGATGACCACACTCGCCGCGCTCATGGGCGCGGTTCCAATTGCTCTGGGGTTCGGTCAGGATGCCGCTTCGCGTCGGCCCCTGGGTCTGGTTATTGTTGGTGGCCTGATTTTCTCGCAATTGGTGACGTTATTCGTTACGCCGGTAATCTATTTATGGCTTGAATGGTTCCAGGAGCACGTGCTCGACAAGGTGCCATTTCTGCGCAGCGCGCACTATCACGAGCACGAAGGTGAGCCAGCACGGGGACACATGCGACCTGAGCCAGCCGGCGCGCGTTGATCATCCTCTTCGCCAACGCTGTAGGGTGCGCTGTCCTCAGCGCATAATTTCTTCTGCTAGCACGGCGCTGAGAACAGCGGACACTACAGCTGCGGCGCTATTGTCATTCGTCATCTGTGACGCATCATTAAGGTTGCCTTATGCGCGCCATGGTCCTCGACAAGCCGAAACAGCCATTGCAACTGCGCGACGTGCCGAAGCCAAAGCCGGGCAGGGGACAATTACTGGTGCGCATTAGCACATGCGCTGTTTGTCGGACTGACCTTCACGTGGTCGACGGCGAATTACCACAGCCGAAACTGCCATTAATCCTGGGTCACCAAATTGTCGGCTGCGTAGAAGAGATCGGTGAAGAAGATTCGAAATTCGCGATCGGGGATCGCGTGGGCATCCCCTGGCTTGGCTGGACAGACGGCAAATGCGCCTATTGCCGATCGGGTAGAGAAAATCTCTGCGATAACGCGCGCTTCACCGGCTACACAATTGATGGTGGTTATGCAGAGTTCACCGTCGCCGACGCGCGATACTGTTTTCGTCTGCCTGATCGTTACAATGATGTTGAGGTCGCGCCACTGCTTTGCGCCGGACTGATCGGTTATCGGTCGTATCGCAAAACAGGCGACGCGCGCCGCCTCGGTATTTACGGGTTTGGCAACGCTGCGCATCTGATCGCGCAGATTGCGCTCTACGAAGGACGCGAACTGTTCGTGTTTACCCGTTCCGGCGACAATGCAACACAGCAGGCCGCAAAAGAACTGGGCGCGGTATGGGCGGGCGGTTCTGACGAGATGCCGCCGGAAAAACTCGATGCCGCAATTATTTTCGCATCCGTCGGTCCGCTCGTGCCCGCGGCGCTGCGCGCCCTCGCGAAAGGCGGCGTCGTGGTCTGCGGCGGAATTCACATGACCGACATTCCTTCATTTCCGTACGCCGACTTGTGGGAAGAACGCGTCATCACCTCAGTGGCAAACCTTACCCGACGCGACGGCGACGAGTTCTTCGCAATCGCGCCGCGCGTCCCTGTTCGAACGCACACGGAAAAATTCCCGTTGGAGGAAGCCAACACCACGCTGGACCGATTTCGCTCCGGCAAATTGAAAGGCACTGCCGTTCTGGTTGTGAATCAGTAGGCAGGGGTTTCCCCGAGGATGGCCATGGGACTGCAACTCTGAAAGCGAGTGACGCGCGTCACGCTACCCGGACGCACACTGCACGCGCTTAGCGTTTATTCGCAACCACTTGCCCGGCAGAACTGTTCACCTGTAACTGTGCGCTGACTTTTTGGATTTGAGCGGCCTGCTCTTTGAGCTGAGCTGTCAAAACCTCCATTGCTTTCTGTTGCTGCGCGACGGTCGATTTCAACTCCGCGATGGTGACTTGCTGTTCCTCAACCTTGCGATTGAGCATTGCTTGCTGCTGGAGACTCGAGGGAGAAGGCACAGTCGCCTTGTTTCCATTGGCATCCACGAGGAACGTGCCTAACTTTCCATCGGCATCGACGGCCACAAGATAGTAGGTTCCGGCGTCAACCGCCTGACCGTAGATGCCCCCGATATAGCAGGCGTTATCCACCTCGCCAAAAGCAGAAGAGACACCGGACGTGCCGATCGCAATAACGTTATTGGCAGTGGTGATACTAGAGCCGCCGAAAAAACCAATGCCGATATTGTTGTTACCGCTGCTGTTGCCAGCGAGCGCAGAGGAACCGACAGCCACATTAAGGAAGCCGGTGGTGTTTGCAAAGAGCGCATGATCACCAAAAGCATTGTTGGATGCTCCCATGGTGTTGCTAAAAAGGGCAAAGGCGCCAACTGAGCTGTTGAAGCCACCGCTGTCGTTATAGATGAGGGCGTCAGTTCCAATGGCCGTGTTTTCACTACCACTTGTGTTGAGCAAAAGCGCTGCCGCGCCCACTGCAGTGTTGGAATCGGCGTTGTTGAGGGCGAGCGCTCCGACGCCAACACTGGTGTTGAAGTTACCGCTGGTATCTAAAGAGAGCGAGCGCCAACCCAGTCCTGTATTTCCAGCCCCGGTGGCGAGAAGACTAAGCGCGTCGCATCCTTCCGCTGTGGTGAAATTGGGATAGCACCCGTCCGGTGCCGGACTCACCGCTTGCACTTTTGACAAAAACGCTGGGAATCCAAACGTTAGTACGATATAAATTGCTAAATATTTTATTTTCATGTACTGAGTTTGAAAACATCTCGGCAAGTTGTCGAGAACGAAAGGTCTGGGAGCGGTCGCCGCGGGACCGGGCAAGCGCGCGCTCGAGATCGGAGCGAGCGCGCTTTCCCTCAGCTTTCCTGCGATCCTGGTCGCAATGGACGTCGATCAACCCACCGACGCCCTGCTACGGAATCCGGACTACTTGCTGTGAAGATCTGCTCACCTCAACCTGCGCGCTCACTTTCTTGATTTGAGCGGCTTGTTCTTTGAGTTGCGCGGTCAGGGCATCGATCTGCTTCTGTTGTTGCGTTACTTTGCGTTGCTCTTCGACAAACGCGCGATGTTCTTTCAGGAACTCGTTGAGCAACATCGCGTTCACTCCTTCGTAGCGCACCGAGTCTGGCGTGCCTTGACGATCGAGAATCACCAGGTCAGGATTCACCTTGGCGACTTCTTCGGCTACTAATCCAAACTGCGGGATTCCTTTGGCGTCGAGCTTCCTCTTGTAGCGGAAGGTAACCGGTTTGAGCGCGAAGATCGCTTCGCTGGCTTTCTCCATCGGCTTGATGTTTTCTTTGTACCGCGCGGACGAGACGACTTGGAGGAGCTCGCCCGTGGTCGGATCGACTTGAAGGTTTGCTGTAACTCCACCCGCAGCGATACCACCTATAAAGCAGTGTAACGCGGGAGAAGTCACGTTTGGGGGTCTGCCAATGCGGATGGTATCGCTTTCATCAAAGGGTCCGTTCGCGTCCACTCCCGAGCCGATATATACGTTATTGCTACCTACTAGTATGTTAGCACCGGCTCCGGCACCCAGGACAGTGTTATCACCGCCGCTTATATTGTTAACCAGTGATTCCTCACCAATCGCTACGTTTCCACTGCCGTTATCATTATTAGGCAGCGCATCCAAACCTATGGCTACGTTGAGACTACCGGTGGTGTTACTAAAAAGTGCGAACTCTCCATTGGCGGTGTTGCCGCCGCCATTGTCGTTATAGACGAGCGCGTTACTTCCAATGGCAGTGTTGGCAGAGCCACTTGTGTTGAGCAAAAGCGCTGCCGCGCCCACTGCAGTGTTGGAATCGGCGTTGTTGAGGGCGAGCGCTCCGCCGCCAACACTGGTGTTGAAGTTACCGCTGGTATCTAAAGAGAGCGAACGCCAACCCAGTCCTGTATTTCCAGCCCCGGTGGTGAGAAGACTAAGCGCGTCGCATCCTTCCGCTGTGGTGAAATTGGGATAGCACCCGTCTGGTGCGGGGCTGACTCCCTGCACGGGCGTCAAAAAACCAAGGAACAGGAGCGTGATTACAATGACAATGGACTGAATTTTGGTTTTCATATGCGTGAATTATCCCAAAAGTTCCGGCAACCTGTCGAGAACAAGTTGCCGTCGTCGAGCGTTGCCTGGAGCTACCGCGTTCCGATCCGCGCAGGCGTGGCGAACTGTTTAACAACACTGCCGGCAGCCCTTCTTTCGTCGTCGCGGACGGAACCGGCGGCGTAGGCGAGTGATTCATCTTCGGGCGAAAGAAACGGTTTGAAGCGGCTTTTGTCGATCGCCTTCATGAACGCTTCGTGCGCGGAAACGATGCCCTTTTCCAGCAGCGACCAAATGGCGTCATCCATGAATTGCATACCCTGGGCTCTGCCGGAGACGATCACGTCCTGGAGTTTGTGCGTGGCACCTTCGCGAATGATTGCGGCGACAGCTGCGTTCGAGATCAGAATTTCGTTCACAGCGATGCGCCCGGGCCGATCCGATCTTTTCAGAAGTAACTGCGCTACCACGCCACGAAGTGAGTTTGCCAGCATTGCGCGCGCCTGTGGCTGTCGGTCGGCAGGGAAAGCGTCCACCATGCGGTCCACGGTTTTCCGCGCGTTGTTTGTGTGCAGCGTGCCAAACACCAGAAGACCGGTTTCGGCTGCGGTCAAAGCGAGTGAGATCGTTTCCAAGTCACGCATCTCGCCGACCAGTACAATGTCGGTGTCTTCACGCAAAGCCGCCTTGAGTCCGGCGGCGAATGAAATCGAATCGGCCGGAACCTCCCGTTGTGTGATGATGCTGCGCTTATTGTCATGCACGAATTCGATCGGTTCTTCGATCGTAATAACGTGTTTGGCAAAATTGTCATTGATGAAGTCGATTAGCGCTGCCTGCGTGGTTGTTTTGCCCGAACCTGTCGGACCGGTGACGAGGACAAGTCCGCCGCGCAAGTAGGCAAAATCTTTGACTACTACGGGAATACCGAGCTCTTCGAGTGTCGAGATCTTCGTCGGAATTAAGCGGAATGCTGCGGCGTAACCTTCCGCCTGCTTAAAGTAGTTGCTGCGAAATCGCGAGTGTTCATCCATCTGGTAGGCAAAATCAAGATCGCCCTGCTGCTCAAACATTTCCCAGTTACGCGAGCCGCAGACTTCGATCAACATTCGCGTGGCTTCATCATGTGACATAGGCGCGGATCGGATCGGCATGATGTCGCCATGTGTGCGTATCTTTGGCGGTTGCCCCTCAGCGATATGCAAATCCGATGCGCCCTGGCGCACGACGGTTTGCAGGAATTGATCGAGATCAGCCATTGTATGTTGTCTACATTTTCAGATGCTGGCGCATGACCTGTTTCTGGTCGGCGCGCGCGTAGACTTCTTCTGCGCTGATCAGATCGCGTTCGTAGAGGTCGATCAATGTGTCGTCCATCAGACGCATCCCTTGTTTCTTTCCGGTCTGAATAATTCCGGGCAACAGGTATGTTTTGTTTTCGCGGATGACGTTCGCTACAGCCGACGTATTAGTGAGAATCTCCAATGCGAGCACGCGGCCGGTTCCATCTTTTCGCGGTATCAATTGGTGACTGATGACGCCGCGCAATGATTCGGCGACCATCACACGGACGTGTTCCTGCTGTTCAGGCGGAAACACATCCAGTACCCGGGCGAGGGTGCGCGACGCATTCGCCGTGTGCAGTGTTGCCAGAACAAGGTGCCCGGTCTCGGCGGCAGTGATGGCGAGTGAAATCGTTTCGAGGTCGCGCATTTCGCCCACCATGATCACGTCCGGATCCTCGCGCAGCGCAGCGCGAAGCGCCGCGGAGAACGACTTTGTGTGCGTGAACACTTCGCGTTGGCTGACGTGGCAATTCTTTGAGCGAATAACGTATTCGATGGGGTCTTCTAACGTGATGATATGATCGTGTCGCTCCATGTTTATCTGCTGGATCATGGCGGCGAGCGTCGTTGACTTGCCCGAGCCGACCGAACCAGTGACAAGAATCAGCCCGTTCTGATAACGGGTGAGTAACTTGAGGTACTGCGGCAATGCGAGTTCGTCCATTGTGCGGACGTGCGTGTTGACGAGACGAAAGACAATCTCGATGCCTAATCGCTGTCTGACCACACTGACCCGATAACGACCGTGCTCGTTTTGGTAGGCAAAATCAGAATCGCCGCGTGCGTTGAGTTCCTCTTTGTACCCTTCGGTCATGAACGCCTCCGCCAGCGACACTGTTTGTTCCCCGGTCAGAATTGGTGCGTCCGGCCACATTGGCTCCAATGTTCCGTGCACTCGCCAGATGGGTGGCGCGGCGACGCCGAGGTGAACGTCCGAGGCGCCCGCTTTTTGCCCGGCTTGGAGATAATTATCGACGTGCGGCAGCGGATGCGATTCGATTCCAGGGGCGGAAACCTGTGACATCATGCGGCAAAACACTCATCGGTCTCATGGGCCACGTAGGATCCACAGGACAGACGCGCATTATTTCTTGCCGCGTGACGTTTCACCAGAACAAAAAAACCTGTTTTTGACAAACTCCATAATCACCGGCCGGGCGAGGTTTGTTACAAGTTTCATTGCCGCCAGCGCAACGCCCGTCTCCATCAGCTTTTTGTCTCTCGTAGGTCGGCCCCTTGCATCGACATAGATTTTCTTCTTTCGCATGGGCGCTAACGCGATCAGCGCTCCGACTGCGGCTGCTGCAGAGATCCACGACCCGGTCTGTTTTCGGAATGACCTGCGGAATTTCGCCGGGAAATCCAATTCATAGCGGAGGCTGCGCAACTCGCGCTCCAGCCGTTCACGGGAATGCGCAATCTCCGCTTTCAGTTCGTTGATTGATTCAGATTCTTCAGCCATTCGCGATCTTTCTTGAGTTCATCGACGGTGTCCCGGAACATCGGCTTAGTGATACGACTGCGTGCGACAAGCAACAGCACCATCGCGATTATGAAATGCACGAGACCAACGATCAGTGCGATCCATGGCCATGACGTCCCAGCCAGATGTGCCAGGCCGACAATTGCACTGACCACGAGGAAGACGTAGCCCATCGCGCACAGCACCCCCGCGAAAACAAGGCAACCGATCAGTATCAGGATTTGCATTGCCGCCGATTTCGATTCCTGGGCAGCCAATGCTAACCGGCTCTCAAAAAAGTCCGCGAGGGCACTCAATAGCGCCAGCGCGTTCCCAAGCAAACCGGAATGCCCCGCAGGATTGCGAGATCCAGGGCTCTCGCTACTCATCGTCGAGAGCTTTCCGACTTAGCGCCGGAAGATCAGACCCAGCACGAATCCGATTCCAAGTGCCGTGAACACCGCCTTTGTCGGATTTTCGCGCACGTAATGCTCTGCATCTTCCTGAAACGTGCGGACGCGGCTCCTGGCATCGCCCCAAGCTTGTCCTGCCTTGCCGCGTGCGTCGCCCCAGGCCTGCTCTGCTTTCCCGCGGTATTCTTCTGCAAAAGCGCCTGCGGCTGATTTCAAGTCTTCCGCTGCCTTGCGAGCATGTTCTCTGCTGCTGTGCAATTTATTCTGCGCATCGCCGGTGGCCGATGGTGTCTGCTCTCCTGTTTTATTTTCTTCTGCCATTGGTAATCTCCAGTTGTTTATTAGCTGCAACTATCCGCGTGGTTTGGTAAACGGGCAAACATTCAGTTGTCGCAAAAAGGGTAAACGCGTTTCAGCGTTAAAGCGGTCTTGGTCCTGAGAACTCTCGGCTGCCAAGCTATTACCGACAGGAACAAAGCAAAAATCACTGTTCGCGGAAAATGATCCGCGCCTTCGTTAAATCGTATGGCGAAAGCTCCACAGAGACTTTATCGCCGGGCACGATCCGGATGAAGTGCTTGCGCATTTTACCAGAGATATGAGCGAGCACATTCCGTTGGCCAGGAAGATCGACACGGAACATGGTGCCGGGCAAAACCTGAGTCACTGTGCCTTCGGTGACGATCTGTTCTTCCTTCGCCATCGGGAGGCGAATATACGCGCCAACGCGTGCCTCTCAAGGCTGGCGCCGTTTTCACCGAAACTGATCCAGCGACAGCGTTGGCAGATATTCGCGAAGCTCCTGGCGTTTCCACCACGCGCCAGTCTGGCGAAGCTCGTCCACTGTTGTGAAGCGGTATCGATAAAACATCGCCCGGACGTAGCGGGGCGGTTTATCGGGGAATGGGTTGTATGCGAGCAAGCCGCTCACGTCATGTGAGCCCTGGAGTAATCGGAAGACAAGGGCGATGAACCACGGATTTTCCCGCGGTGTTTCCAATGCGGCGAACCACATCTGCCAGTCGAGTCTCGGTTGGTGCGGCGCGCACCAGCCCGGGGCGCGCTTTACGTCGCCCGGTTTCCACTTGAATTCGTACGCCAGCCAATCGACGCCGTCGGCGCTGCCTTCGAGCACTATCTCGCAGCGGTCCTTTGTCATCACGCGAAACAGGCCGTAGCCATTCACAATTCGAAACGCTGCGAGACGTTCGTACACATTGTCCAACGCACGTGGTGGGCGCGCCAGCGGTTGAAACGCACTGAAAATCAACCACGCATTGATTGGCAATGTCAAAATGACGACTGTAACTGCGCCCCATGCTGCGACTCGATCGGGTAGGGACAGCGCTCCGCGCTGTCCGCGGACGCTGCGGAGCAGCGTCCCTACCACCGAATCATCAATCAATAACAAACAGAGCGCGATCGTAAGAAGATTGAAAAAGCAATAATTGCCGGTGAGCCCGATTCCCACTTGCAAAAAGATCATTACTCCAGCGGCAGCAAGTCGCAGCCGTCGCGGTGCCCAGATGAACAACGGCACAATGATTTCGACTACGAGACAAAACGCCACGGAAAAATGCTTGAACCATTCCGGACTTTTGTCTGCCCACCAGCCGAAGACCGTCGGCAACGGTTGCGACCAGTAATGATAATCCAGTGCCGTCAGATTCCACCAGCTATCATCGCCGCTGGTCAGTTTCACCACGCCGGACATCAGCATCAGTTTGAACAGAAGAAGCTTGAGCAAAAACAAACCCGGCCGCGAAACCTGCGATGTGGTCAGGATCGCAGATCCCGGCCATAACGAAAGTTCCTGTGGCCAGAGTTGCCACGGTGCGAAGAAGATCGATAGAAAGCCGGTTTCCAAAAGCAGCACGTCCCATTGGAAATTGAAAAAAATTTGTCCCGCGATTGTGAGCGACAGGTAAAAGATGAAAAGCACTAGAAGCGAAATCGCCGGTGCGATGCCGAAGATCAAAAGCAATGAAAAAAGAACGCCGCTGCCACAAAGCAAATGAAGGAAGGCATTGCTCGAATTGAACCAGCAAAGCGTGGGCAACAGAGCGTAAGCGTCTCGTCCGATTTGTGCGTGAGCTGCCGGCAGAAATTGATTGACAGGCGACATGCCGTCGCTGCCAACAAGGCCGTCCACTTGAACCCAGAGCGACACGAACGCGATCAGATAGATCGCGCCCAGAGCCCGCAGAAACCAGCGGCGCGCCCAAAAGTAAGTAGGCCGTCGCACGTCTTTGCCCCAGAGGAATCCCGTAACCGCTGAGGCCAGCTTTCGGTGGCCAGCTATGAGTCTGTAAAGCGTTTCGGAAACGGCGGCGAATCCGGGCAGGTGATCGTAGCTCCACGCCAGCCATTCTCGCGAACGCTCGCAGGCTAACGACCGGTACACCGCTTCCGCTGCGACGAACACCTGGCCATCCGGCTCTATGAAGACAATCGCGTGCTGAAATTCATCGACTGAAACTTTGGGAAAACGCGCAGCCGCTTCCTGGTAAGTGGCAAACTCGACGTTACCCGCCGTGATTTCGCCCCAGCGCTCGATCCATAACCGGCAAAAATTACAGTCGCCATCCCAGATCAAAAGCGGCTTTAGCGGCGGATTCGAAACGCGCTGACTGCGCTCGTCAGTCATAAACGTCGAACGTCCAACGTCCAACGCTCAACGTCCAATTCAGAAAATCTTAGTTCGGCGTTGGATGTTGGGCGTTTTCCTAATCCTCAAACTCCGCCCAGACGGGCGCGTGATCGGAAGGGTCTTTTCCGCCTCGCATGTCGCGATCGATGCCCGACGCGCTGCAGTTCTTTGCCAAACTTTCGCTGGCCAGAATTGCATCGATCCGCAGTCCGCGATTTTTTTCGAAGCCTCGCATTTGATAATCCCACCAACTGAAAACTCCGCCTTGCTTGTGATGGATTCGAAGCGTGTCATGCAAGCCAAGGCGGCATAATTCTCGAAACGCCGCACGTTCGCCATCGGAAGCCATAATGGCTCCGCGCCAGAGTTCTGCGTCGTAAACATCAATGTCTTCCGGGGCAACATTAAAATCCCCGCACACGACCATGTCGGCGGATTTTTCCTTGGCAATGCAGTCGCGAAGCCGCCGATACCATTGCAGTTTGTATTCATAGGTAGGTGAGCCAACGGCTTGCCCGTTCGGTGCGTAAATCGAGAACACGCGAAGCTGGCCGATGGTCGCCGCGATCACGCGCGCCTGCGGATCGACCACCTCATCGCAAAGCGACGATCGAATCTCACAGAGCTGGGTCTTCGCAAGAATCGCGACACCGTTGTACGATTTCTCGCCGTGATACGCCGACCGATAACCCGCCGCTTGCAACGCGAGCGCCGGAAATTGGTCATCCGGACATTTCGTCTCCTGCAGGCAGACAACGTCCGGCTTTGTCGCTTCCAGCCACGCAAATAATCGGTCCTGGCGTTTGCGCAGCGAGTTGATGTTCCAGCTCGCGACTTTCATTGAGTAAGATCTGAGATGTGAGAGGCAGGCTTCAAGTTAAGCCGGCTCACCTCTCACCACTCACTTCGCGCAATTCCAGCTCCACGCCCGGCGTGGGCACAATTACTTCCGATCCGGAAAGCTCGCTCGATAACGTGGCGCGCATCCATTCGACTGCTGGCGGGTCGCCGTGCACGAGCACAATTTTCTTCGGCGAAATCTTTCTTGCATACGCTACGAGCGACTCGCGCGTCGCGTGAGCGCTGAACTGAAACTGTTCGATGTTACACCGGATGCGCTGTGGCGGTTTATCGGGATCAAGCGCCACCTCGCCGCCTGTCCCCGCGTCTCGCAGCAGGCCGGCGGGCGACTCCGGATTGGCGTAACCGACAAAGAAGATGGAGTGCTGCGGATTCTCGAGGATTCGCCGTGCAAAAACATTCGAGAGCGTTTTCGGAATCATCATCCCACTGGAGAGAACGTACACGCGTCCGCCGCGCACAGGCGCATCGCGCACCGTTTCATCATTCAGAATGAACGGCGCCACTTCCCTCATCAGTTTCAGGCGCGGCAATTGCCGGCGCGTCGTGTGCGCGCGCCGATCATAGATATCGGTAAATTTCGAACTAAGGCCGCCAATATAAATCGGAAATTCGGCGAGGAGTCGTTGACGCCGAAACTTGTAAAGCATCGCGAGAATCTCCTGTGTTTTGCCCAACGCGAATACCGGTATCAGTACGCATGCGTCTCGCTCGAAAGCGGCACGGAGCGTTTCGGCGAGACGTTGCTCTTCACTGGCGCGGGTCCAGCCGTCGGGTTTTGGGTGATCCCCCCGGGTGCATTCCATGATCAAGACATCGATCTTCTCTTCCGGGAAACCCGCCGCCTGCATGATCGTTTGATCGTCGAAATTGGCGTCCCCGGTGTAAAAAACCGTTTGCCCCTGGGCGCGCAGCATTACTCCAGTCGAGCCAAGCACGTGTCCTGCGTCAAAAAATTCGAACGTCAAGGCGTCTTTGTCGCGACGTGGCGCGCGTTCGCCGGCAATGGAAATTTGCTGACGCAAGGGACACGATCGCCAGCGCTCTGAAGCGCGATCGATTTCCCGATGCGTGAAAAGGGGATATGACATTTCTCCGATCTCCTCCCGTTGTCGCGTCATCACATTCACCGAATTGTGCAAAAGGACGCTGCCGACCTCGGCCGTGGTGTCGGTCATGAAGACTCGCGCGCCTGGGAAGCGTCGCATGGCCAGCGGCAACGTACCGATGTGATCCTGATGCGCGTGCGAAATCAGTATTGCCTCGATCTCGCGGTCGGCGATTGTCTTGAAAAGCGGCAACGCATCCTCACCGGTGTTTTTCGGATGCATTCCGCAATCAAGGGCGAGCCGATGCCGGCCTATCTCAAGATAGTACGAATTCGCGCCGATCTCCGTGCGCCTGGTCAGATTAATGAATTTCAAATGTGATTCCCGTCGGCCTCCAATCCTTCCTACCAGAGCCGTTCGCGTGTGAACAGTCGGTTTCGCAGGCGGTCTAATAACTCGCCACCATGCAAGGAGAAACGAATGGGCGCCGCAACCAAAGCACGCATCTGGAGCAGGATATCTGCATCCACATTTTCACCGTTTCCTCGGCGATGGTGGGCGTTTGTCTGACCGTGATCGGATTAATTCGTGTTGTGATTACGCTCGGAACTGCAGACACCCTGGCCGACGACTTTTTGGCCGGAGATGCCCTGCTGTTTCTGATTTCGTGTCTGCTTTCTTATTGGGCGCTGCGTTCCCGATCCGTGCACCGAATGCATCGTCTCGAAAGGATCGCCGATGGAATATTTATCTTCGCCATGATCGGCATGGTAGTCATTTGTGCATTGGTCACTTACACGATTTCTGTTCCGGCCCGACCAGGCGCTCGCTAAAGCAGCTCTTCGAAAATACGCAGCCAGTTCCCGCGCAGAATCTTTTCCATGTCAGTTTCGCTGAATCCGCGTTCGATCAATCTGCGGGTGAGATTGCGCGCATGCGAGTGGTTTGTTAGGTCGCGAATGAAATGCGGCGTCGCAAGTTTTGCGGCGAGCTCTTTCTGCCGCGACTCCGGCCATTGCCGGTAGATGAACTCGAAGAAATCAAAGCCAATCCCGACGCTGTCGGTTCCAATCAAGTTCGCGATGTGCTCGATGTGATCGACGTACCGATCAAGGGTGCTTTCTTCTGCTCGCGGGCTCACGAGGATGGAATTTACGCCGATCACCCCGCGCCGCTCGCCGATCATCTTAATCTGTTCATCACTGATGTTGCGCTCGATGTCGTAATAGCTGCGGACGTTCGTGTGCGACACAATGGGCGACTTCTTAGTGATCGAGAGAACTTCTTCAAACCCGGCTGGATTGATATGGGCAAGATCAATGATTATTCCGAGCGCCTCGCATTCGCGCACGACATCCTGACCAAACGCGGTGAGACCTTCTCGTGGCGAACCGCTCGATGCGAAAATTCCGCCGTGTCCCGCCACGTTAGTTCGCGCGTGGGTAAGCCCGATTGAGCGCACCCCCAATTCGTAAAAGACGCGTAATTGGTTCAAATCGGTCCCGAGCGGCTCGACGCCTTCCATTGTGATGAGAAGTGCGATTCGGCCTGTTTCGCGGGCATCCTGAATTTCCCGATAGCTCTTGCAAATCGCGAAGCGGCGGCAGCGCTCGGTTTCGGCGTACAACCGCGCGATTTGATCAAGTGCCACGCGCAAGCCGCTCCCAAGTAAATACCGATCCTCGATATAGATCGCCACGCCGACAACAGACATGTTCCCGGCTTCGAACTCGGGCAAAAATTCCCTCTCCAGAACATTTTCGCGGTCGCGTTTTTCGTACAGATCCATTGGCAAATCGAAATGCATGTCGATGATCCCTTCGGAATGCAGCCGATCGATTCGTTCTTCGATGGATTCACTTGTATCGATCATGTTCGCGTTAAGGAAGCCGCGGATCGCGCGGATGTCACGGATCAGAATTCTTGAGAGCGCACGCGTCCCGGGTGCGGGTTTCGGCGTCGCGTCGAAACAGGCTTTCATTTGATTCGAATCGGAGGAGCAGTTCGGGAGCAGAAGAGAAGTTCACGATCGCGAGCACGCGCTCGCCAACGCGCGAGACGCGCGTGGTACTCAGCGCGGATGGATTCGGCACGGGCGAACGGCTGGAAACTTGTACCCACAAAAGTTTTTTACTCATCACTCGCTGCGATTCGCGCCACGGGTTTTGTCAATTCAATCCAGTCATTCACCCTTTAAATTTTTGCGTCCTGTCTTGAAGACATACCTCAAATTCGTTGCGTTGCTTTCCGACGGTTGCTTCAAACTCCTTCTTCTACTGCGCGACTAGTGTTCATCAACTTTTCGATGTTCCTTCAGAAATTCGTTGGGCAGCATTGCGTTGACCATTTCGTAATGGCCGCTCTCGGGCTGGCCTTAAGCATTGCGTGCTACTAACTCGGGATTCGCTTTAGCCACCTCCTCAGCCATCAAACCAAACGCTAACGACTGAGCGCGAACGCTCCATCTGCCGTGTTTTCGCGGCCGATTTCGACGACAAATAGTGGCAGCCTGTGCTCCCCAGAATCAGGACCAGGTGATCAGGCGCAGCTCGTGCGCCTGCATCAGGCAGGCGTGGGTGGGCACGACGCGTACGCTGAAGCCGTAAGTGCCGCTTTCGGTCGCGGGAACGCTGCCCTCGTAAACGTAAGTGCCGTTGCCATCGGCTTGGCTAGTTTGATTTAGCACGGTTGCGGTAGGGTTATGGAGGTCGCCGTTGTCCACTTCGCCGTGGTAGGCTTCAACGCGGACATGTTGCGGATCGACTGCGCCAAGGTGCACGCGCGCTCTGATCTGCAATGATTCGCCGACTGAAATGCTTTGCCGATCTTTATTCGCTACCTGCACGTTGGACACCTGAACTTGCGGCCAATCCTTGCGCATCTGCGCTTTCCATTGGCTGAGCTGGGTCGCGGCGCCGCAACCGTCACGGGAGAAATTCTCGTACGCCTCGGCTGCCGGAACATAAAGTTGTTCGGTGTATTCCTTGACCATTCGCTGCGTGTTGAACACGGGTGTGACACTGCGAATGGATTCGCGCATCAACTGCAGCCAGGCGAGGGGAAGTTTGCCGTCCGGTTTCGCGTAATAAAGCGGAACGATCTGGTTCTCGAGCAAGTGATAAAGACTGCTGGTGTCGACTTCATTTTGAAATTCGGTGGTGCCCTCATCGATCTCGGCGCCAATGGCCCAGCCGTTGCTGCCGTTGTAGCCTTCGCGCCACCAGCCATCGAGCACGCTCAGGTTGATCCCGCCGTTAGGCGCGGATTTCATTCCGCTGGTGCCACTTGCCTCGAGCGGTCGCAGCGGATGGTTCAGCCAGAGATCGACACCCTGCACGAGCCGGCGCGCGATGTAGCTGTCGTAGTCCTCAAGAAACACAACGCGAGTGTCCAGGCCCGATTCGCGCGTGAATTTGTAAACCTCCTGGATCAGCGCCTTGCCGGCCTCATCACGCGGATGCGCTTTGCCGGCAAAAATGAATTGCACCGGCCGTGTGGGATCGTTGACCAATCGCTTCAATCGCTCCTTGTCGCTGAACAAAAGCGTGCCGCGTTTGTAGGAGGCGAACCGGCGGGCGAAACCGATGGTCAAGATTTCAGGATCAAGAATGCGATTCACTCTGCGAATTGACTCCGGCGATTCGCCCAGTCGTTCGCGGCGTTCTCGTTCGCGGTCGCGGACAAAATCGATGAGACGGCGTTTGAGTTGTTGATGCGTCTCCCAAAGTTGCGTGTCGGGAATGTCAATGACCCCACGCCAAAATTCAGGTTGGGTCAAATGTTCTTCCCAGTCGCCGAGATGCTTGCGGTAAAGCGCGGCAAACTCCGGCGCCATCCACGTTTTTGTATGCACGCCGTTCGTAATGCTTGTAATAGGCACCTCGTGGATTGGAACACCCGACCACACATCTTTCCAAAGCGATCGAGTAATTTCACCGTGCAATTTGCTGACGCCATTGGCGTGCCGGCTAAGACGCAACGCCAGGATGGTCATGCTGAACTGCTCATCCGGATTGAGCCGCGTCTGGCCGAACGAGAACAGCTCCTCAAATGGAATGTTGAGTTCTTTGGCGAATTTTCCGAAATACTTTTGCATCATCTCGCGTGAGAACGAGTCGTTTCCGGCAGGCACCGGAGTATGTGTGGTGAAAACATTGGCCGCCGCGACGACCTGAAGCGCGGAGTAAAAATCCAGCTTCCTCTCCACGACGTTGAGACGGATGCGCTCAAGCCCCAGAAACGCTGAATGACCTTCGTTCATGTGAAACACATCCGGCTGGATTCCGAGCGCGGTGAGCGCTTTGACTCCACCGATCCCGAGCATGATCTCCTGACGCATCCGCATCTCAAGGTCGCCTCCGTAAAGTTCAGCGGTGATCAGTCGGTCTTCTGAGCTGTTCTCCGGGACGTCGGTGTCGAGGAGATAGACGTTCACGCGGCCGACGCGCAATTCCCAAACTCTGGCGAAAACTTCCCGATCCAGAATTGGCACCGAAATCAGAAGCTTTGCTTCGCCCCGGCGGACTTCGCGGATCGGCAGGTGATAGAAATTTTGGTTGAGGTTAATCGCTGCCTGCACGCCGTCCTTGTCGATGTGTTGTCGGAAATAGCCGTGCCGGTAGAGCAGACCGATCGCAACGAAATTCAGATCAAGATCGCTTGCCGATTTGCAATGGTCGCCAGCCAGGATCCCAAGTCCACCGGAGTAATTCGGGATCGACTCGTGAAAACCGAATTCGGCGGAAAAATAGGCGATGGGATTCTTGATGGCGGCACCGGGCCCACGCTTCCCGTACGTATCGCGGCGTCCGAGATATTTCTCGAAGTCTTGGAAGACTTGCTTGAGTTCGCGCAAAAAATTCTTGTCCTGTGCAAGTTCTTCCAGCCGTGATTGCCGCGAAAGCTGCAGCATGCGTACCGGATTATGATTTGTGCGGCCCCAGAGCTCAGGGTCGAGTTCCCGGAACAAGCGGCGGGCGGCCGGCTCCCACGTCCACCAGAGATTGAAGCTCATCTCCCGCAGCGGCTCCAGCGCCGGCGGCAGTATGGGCGTCACATTGTAAGTTTGAAAAGTAGGCATGCGTTTGGGCCTTATTGTAGCCGGGGGCGGTGATCCCGGTTGCCAACATGACAGGTTCGATGAATTACCATTCGAATACCCCAGGCAGCAGAGCCGCAGTTAATCGAGAAAACCTCATCAGGCAAGTCGCGGGTAATCTCGAGCCGTAGGATTTTGGAATTGCACAACTAGTAGCTTCTGCCGGGGTCAACGTCCCCGGCTACAGGTACCCGTGGCGCAAGCATTAGCCCCAGGAAAAATCCCGCGACCAATCCGCACAAATGCGCAGCCATGCTGATCTGTGGAGTCGAAAGATCGAATGCGATCTGAATCGCGACGATCAACGCGATGTTTGCGAGGCGTTGCCTCGCCAGCGGTGCATGATGGTTTCGCAGTAGAAATCCCGCCCACGCGCCTACTATTCCCATGATGCATCCCGAAGCGCCTATGACTTGAGCCACTTGAACCAATCCCATGACAGTCAAGGCAACTACGCCTGCGCTGGAGACGAGCCCTGAAATCAAGTAGCAGGCAGCAAACCTCACTGTCCCAATCGCGCGCTCGAGCGGGGGACCGAGAACGTAAAGTGCGAAAAGGTTGAACCCGAGGTGCAGAAAACCGCCATGTAGAAAAAGCGCGGTGAACAGCCGCCAATATTCCCTTTGCACGACCACGGCATACGGCTCCAATGCGCCAATTCGGTGCAGAACTTCGGGATCATTCCAGTCGCCAGCAGACATTTCGAAGAGGAACACGAGAAGATTGACTAAAATTAAGATGAACACTGCGGGTGTGTTTCGGAGCTGATTGCGCCAAGCCGAACGAGCCATTTCGTCGTCGTCGGGAACGGAACTGAAATTCCTTCGAAGTTCAGGATTAGAACCCAAACGCCGAAAGACTCGGATGCTCTCGCGCAACTCTCCGCTGGGATGCAAAATCTGAAGTGCTGCGCCAAGATTTGCGGCCGATTCGTAATCGCCGTGGGCCGCGAGCTGCGTCATTTTTCGTAATCCAATCGCCGGCAGAAACAGGAGAAAGAACCATGCGCCGCCGCCAATGTATCCAGCGGCATCCGGCCAGAAGAACCAAGCCACGCCTGTAGTTGCGAGTATAACGAGCGCGGCAAACCGCCAGCCGTGATAAGGCGTGCCGGGCCGCCACGCGCGAGCCAACACCAGTAGCGGCGAAACGATCGCAAGGAAGAGGAAGATGTGATTGAGATTCACAGGCGAGAGTTAAAAGAGTTACAAAAGTTACATTGTTACATGGGTTTGCCGCTCCAACGGTTGTAACTTTTTTAACTTTGTAACTGTTGTAACCGTTTCTAACGTTCAGCCATGTCCATCACCGTTACTGATTATCTCGACGTCATTTCCAGCTGGTGTTTTTGGTCCGAGCCGACGTGGGCGGAATTAAAAAGGCGCTATGACGGGAAGATTCAGTTTCAGTGGAAGATCGCGCTGATGGACCCCAGTGGTTTGCCAACTTCACGCGAGCAGGAACAATGGTTTTATCGACGCAGCGGAATGATGATGGGTTCGCCATTCATGCTCAATACCGATTGGTACGATCCGAGTCTTCCGGAGTGGCTCGCGCCGAATTGCGTGGCCGAAGCGGCGAAAGACTTTGGTTTCACTGATGATCGCGTTCGTCTGGCGCTTGCACGCGCCGCTCTGCGCGAAGGTAAAATAGTTGCTGACTGGGATGTTGCCGCTGAGGTTGGAGGCGAGGCGGGTCCGATTGATGCCGGCAAATTGCTCGAGCGCGCAAAATCGCCCGCGATTGAAAAGCGCGTTCGAGCATCTACGGCCGAATTTCGTGCGCTTCAAATCACGCAACGCCCGGCGTTCGTGATCGATACTGAGATCGGCGATCGTGCGATCTTTTCCGGGGTCGTCAGACTTGAGCCACTGGCAGCGACAATCGATTCGATGCTGGATGATGTCGCTGCGTACGCCGCCCACAGAGCGCACTTTGGTGATCCGCCGAAAAGCTAACCGGAGTTGCGAAGTTTGGGGCAGTTAGCTTCCGTTCGAGCGAGTCGATACTTCGTAATGTTTGTAGCTTGGATTGGCTGTCAGCAGTTTGATCTTGCCAGTGCGAAATTGTTGCCTACAACTTCTCTTCGGCTTGCGAATGTAATGCGAGCACTTCGTGGCGGCGAATCGCAGCCGCGGCGAAGATTGAGTGACCTGGCGTTTGCGAATGCTGACGCCCGAAATTGCGATAAATGAAAACACGGCGGCGCGGCGCACTCCCGTTTCGCCGGTGAGGAGATGGATCTAATCTGCAACCACAAATTCGTGTAAACGGCCGGATTCGCGCTCGCGAAGTCCGGGTCATTCTGGGGTCCACAGGCGAACAGCTCGGCGTCATGCGGTTAAGCGACGCCTTGCGCAAAGCTCAAAATCTTGGGCAGGATTTGGTCGAAATCGCGCCCACGGCTAATCCGCCGGTGTGCAAGATCGTCGATTTTGGAAAGTTCCGATACGACATTTCCAAACACTCGAAGGACAAAAGGCCAGCCAGCGCGAGACTGAAAGAAATCAAGTTCCGGGTTAACATCGACGAGCACGATTATCTGACGAAGGTAAGGCACGCTGAAGAATTCCTGGGCCGGGGAAACAAGGTCCGTGTGCAGCTGCAATTTCGCGGCCGTGAAATGGCGCACCAGGAGCTTGGGACTCAGCTGGTCGGAAAAGTACGCGACGATCTTTCGAGCATGTCGCAGGTGGAAACCGAGCCGAAGATCGCCGGTCGCAACATCACCATGACATTGGCGCCTTTGCCGGCAAACCGCCGGAAGCGAAAATTTACCGCGGAGCCGAAAACGGATGAAGAGGGCGACGAAGCTAGTTCACTGAACAGCCTGCAAGAGTAACCACCCGCGAAAATCCGGGCAGCAGCGCCGTACTTGAAAACGTCGCCGTTGGTTCAGGCGCCGTTATCGCTTGGTTTTTGGAGCGTGCCGATGCTCCGGCGCCTTGCATGTTTCAATTTACCGGCGCGGCACTGCTACCCCGGTCTTGCTTAGGGCTTCTTCTTGCGTGTTGGTGAATGGGCAGGCGAAGCCGTGGGTGATCGTGGCGGCGGAGTTAGCGGCACCCTTTCCGCAATCTTCTGCTCCAGTCGTTGTTTGCGCGCTTTTGCGTCCTGATTGTTGGGGTCTAACTTTAAAATATTCTCGGTATCGGCCAGCGAATTCTGTAAGTCGTTTTTTAACTCATAAATGTAGGCGCGATAATTCAAATAGCGCACCTCGTCGGGCTTTTGTTTAATAAGCTCAGAGTAGTCAGCGAGAGCTTTATCATAGTCCTGTATCTTCATTTCGACTGCGGCACGTTGCTCATGGATACGCGCCGCCTCTTGCGGAGTGAGTTTGAGCGCTTCGTTATAGTCGTTGATGGCATCCCCATATCTCTGGTCATTGGCAGCGGCGTATCCGCGTTGTTGATAAACTGCCGAGAGCTCGTCCGCGTATTTGTGGTCCATGGCGGTGGCTTTCTTAAGGAGGTCAACCGCCTTGTCGAAGTCTTGGTTTTTAGCGGCCTCGGCGCCCTCGCGGGCCAGTTTGTTCGCTTCGGGATTCTTTTTCTCCGCCGCCTGGCATACCTGTGAAGCACAGAGGGTCACAGCCGCGATTAAAGTAAAAGCTAAAGATTTGTTCATGGTTTTCTGTTGGACGTTGATATTCCTTAGACAATTCGAACCTAAAGGCGTCAATAGTTGGCCGTAAGTTCAACAGTTTCAAGTCTGTTCCGGAGATGGCGCTTGATCAATATCCACTTTTGGCTCCGGCTCTGACGCCGCAGATGCACTAAGCCCGGGCTCGTCGACCCGGGTAATACCCACGGCCCGGCCGGTCGTCTCATCAATTTCAACAAGGGCGCCGCGCAAACGCACTTCGCCGCCGGCTACCGGGAACGAAGCGGGCAGGTTGGAGACGAATCTATTCATAATCGGATCGATGGCGCGTCCGAGGATGGAATTTACCGGTCCGCACATTCCTGCATCGCACAAGAAGGCCGTGCCACCCGGAAAGATTTGCTCGTCGGCGGTCTGAACGTGAGTATGCGTGCCGATCACAGCGGAGACTTTTCCGTCGAGAAAACGGCCCAGCGCGATTTTCTCGCTTGTGGTTTCGCCATGAGCGTCAACGATGATATTCCGCGTCTCACTGTGCATTTTCGTCACCGCTGCTTCGACGGCACGAAACGGGTTATCCAAGATCGGCTGCATAAAGGTGCGCGCCTGAACATTGATGACGCCGATTTTCCCCTTGGCGGTTTCAAGCACGATCGCGCCGTTTCCCGGCGCGCCATCAGGATAGTTTACCGGACGCAGCAAGCGCGGTTCGGTGTCGATGAACGAAAGGATCTCTTTCTGGTCCCAGATATGGTCGCCGGTTGTGATCACTGACACGCCGCCCCGCAAAAGATCGATCGTGATTTTGCCAGTGATACCGCGGCCGCCTGCAGCGTTCTCGCCGTTGACGATAACGAAATCAAACGCGTACTTCGTCTTAAGGTCCGGCATCCGCGCAATCACCCCGGCGCGGCCTGGCTGGCCAACTATGTCGCCAAGAAAAAGGACGGTCAGCATTGTGCCTTCATCGTATTAAAGCGGTTTGAAACGTCGATGTGAAAATTATTACAAAATCAAAAAAACGAATGAAGGAAGAATATCGAAGCCCGAATGGCAAAAGCTTATCGAGCGATCGCCGCGCTCCTTGGTGTTTCGTTCTTCGCGTGGCACGCCGCCGGTTGGCGAACGTGACTGGTCCCTTATTTCTGCTCCTGATCATTCTCCCGGTTCTTCATGCCGAAGACAACATCAGCGTGCTCGGGAGTAAGCCGCGATGGAGTGTGCTCGAACATTACCAGCAAACCATTACCCACGACGAGTTCGCGCACCTGATTAACGACGTTTACTGCACCCACGGATTCGCACCGGATCTAGTCGAAATGAACGACAAAACAGCGCGGATCCTCATCAACCGCGAGACACAGAAATTCTTCACCTTGCAGTTTGCTGCCAACAGCGCAGACCGTAACCCGGTGCCGCGACTCTGGCGCCCAGCGAAGTCTTTGCCGCAGGCGCCGCGGGAGAAACCGCTTTCTGGCGTAAAGATCGCGCTCGACCCGGGCCATCTCGGCGGCAACTGGGCAAAGATGGAGGAGCGGTGGTTTCAAGTCGGAGGGAGCAAGCCGGTGCAGGAAGGCGATTTGACCCTGCGCGTGGCGCGATTGTTGGCCCCGCGATTACGCGAACTCGGTGCTACAGTTTCGTTTGTCCGAAATAGTGATGAGCCGACCACAGAGAAGCGTCCTGATGATTTTCGGGCGCTAGCCAGGAAAATTCTGATCAAAAACGGTGTGCCACAGCCGCGCGCCGACGTTCTCGATCCCAATGATCCGACGAAAGAGCAGACCATCCGGTGGCAAAGCGAAATTTTGTTCTACCGCTATAGCGAAATACGACGCCGCGCGGCGCGTGTGAATTTCAAATTGCATCCTGATCTTGTGCTTTGTTTGCATTTCAATGCCGAAGGATGGGGCGACCCGAACAGTCCGAACCTGACCGACACAAATCATCTTCATCTGCTTGTGAATGGGTCGTATCTGGCAGAGGAACTCGAATTTGATGACGAACGTTTTGAAATGGTCCGGCGGCTTTTGAGCCGGGTCTACGATGAGGAATTGCCGCTGGCGGACACGATTGCGCCGGCTATGGCCCGTGCGACAGGCCTCCCGCCATACGAGTATCCGACTACGAACAGCACGACCAAGGTTGGCACCAGCGGTTATGTGTATGCGCGCAATTTACTGGCCACACGGCTTTACCGTTGCCCTGTCGTGTACTGCGAACCATACGTCATGAACAGCAAAGATGTGTTCGCTCGCATCCAGGCCGGTGATTACGAAGGAACGCGAGACATTAGCGGCATCGAAGGCAAAAGTATTTTCCGCGAATACGCCGACAGCGTGGCGGAAGGGCTGATCGATTATTATTCAAGAGCGCGCAAATAGATTGTAGGGCAACCGCTCCGGTTGCCAAACGTCGGCACGGCAGGCGATGCGCCTGCCCTACAATTGTGCGATGGCTTCGCGGATGTCTTCCATCGTCACATTATCTGCGACATAAGCCACGCCGATGCGCGGCGTGACAACGAAACGGATTTTTCGGTCTTCGAATTTTTTATCGAACTTTATTGCATCCAGAATCTTCTTACGCGGAAAGTTCGAAGGCAATCGCGTCGGCAACCGGAATTGTCCGAGAAGATCAACAATCGCGGCGCGCTGATCCGGCGGCAAGCCAGCTTTTTTCATCGAGATTGCGCAAGCGGCAACAATTCCAAGGCTCACCGCTTCTCCATGTAGAAATTTCCGGTAATTTCCGGCGCGTTCGATCGCATGGCCGACTGTGTGGCCGAAATTCAGAAGCGCTCGCTCGCCTGTGCGGTCACGTTCGTCTTTCGTCACGATTCTGGATTTGATTTGGATATTGCGCTTGATCAGCCGTTGTAGGGGACGCGCTGCGCCTGCCTTCCACGACTGCAGTATCCGGAACATTTTCGGATCGGCGATAATGGCGTGCTTGATGATCTCGGCGAACCCTTGGTTGAATTCGCGCGGCGGCAGCGTCTTCAAAACATCGACGTCATCAATCACG
The DNA here is from genome assembly GCA_963791385.1 of uncultured Verrucomicrobiae bacterium. Taxonomy (GTDB): domain Bacteria; phylum Verrucomicrobiota; class Verrucomicrobiia; order Chthoniobacterales; family UBA10450; genus Udaeobacter. Next base: position 294,600 of record CAWBSH010000030.1, on the reverse strand, counting down.
AGCGACGGCTGATGGAATGCCCCGATTAAATTTTTCCCCGCGTGTGTGTCCACACCGGTCTTCCCGCCGATTGAGCTGTCCACCATGGCGAGCAGCGTCGTTGGAATTTGAATGTGCGGAATGCCACGGTGATAGATCGCCGCGACGAATCCGGAGACATCACCAATCATTCCGCCGCCCAGACCAACGACAAACGATTCGCGATCAAGTCCCGCACCAATCATCCGATCGCAGATCGCGGCGGCTCGCTCGAGCGTCTTCGATTTCTCGCCGGCCGGAATCGTGATCAGTGTGGGATGAAACCCAGCTGACGTTAAATTTTCTATTACGCGATCAGCGAAAAGTAGCGCGACATTCCTGTCTGTGATAATCGCGCAGTTCTCGCAAGGCAAACACTTGCGCGCGTACCCGCCGAATTCGCGAAGCAGATCCGCCCCGATCAGCACAGCATAACCCTGTCTACCGACAAAAATGATAGCGCGAGAGACCCGTCTTGTTATTTCGTCGGGTCCCAATGTTTCAGACCGAGCGGAAGCATTCTATCTTGAAATGTCCCCTCTGTGCCTGCCGGGCCGAATGTCAGGGTTTCTGTGTGCCAGTCGCAGAATAGGACATTGATCTTCTGGCCACTACGATGAGTTCCAGTTGGTTCCCCAGGTACCGCCTGCTGGCAAATCCGGTGCGTTTGCAGCAGTGCTGGTCCACGATGCGGCGTTTCCCGGAGGTCCGGCGTATTTAGGTGCCATGAAAAACGTTGAAGCGGGTGAGGCAACTTTTAGCATGTTGCCGCTTATCCCCGGAGATGCCGCATACATGTTCGTGTTGATGCCGTAGCTGACCGGTGCCATATCGGTTTCCAAACTTGGCCGCTTATCGAAAGGCGATTGGAAAACGCGTCTGGTTCCAACGTATTTGGGATAAAGCACGGGCGTAGTACTTGTCCCCGGCCAAATCGCCGTAGCGGGAAGAATCTGGTCCTTGTCGTTGAGATAAGTCTGCATCAAGGCTCCGATCTGCCGCAGGTTGCTCAAGTCTTTTGTCGCTTTTGCGCTCTCAAGGGCACTATTAAGGGATGGAATGAGGATCGCGGCGAGTATGACAATGATCGCGATTACAACCAACACCTCGATGAGGGTGAAGGCGCGCTGACGGCGGGGAGGGGAACTTTTGGCCATAGATTTTTGTGGTTAGGAGCGCAGGATATTGTGCTTGGGCGGGGAGCGAAAGCGAAAAAGACGCTGCAAAAGCAAGATTGCTTGACAAGACATTTTGCATTCGCTGTATGTAGATCATGCCCGACCAAGAGCCTATTCCACCTCCACCAAGTCCCGGCCCGGAGCTCGGTCCCAAATCCACATCGACGGGTTTACCTTCGAACGTAGCTGCGGCGATCGCCTGCATCCCGCTAATTGGCGGCATCATCTTTTACGTTCTCGAAAAGCACGACAGCTTTGTACGCTTCTACGCCATGCAATCGATTATTCTGGGCGCGGCGTGGTTCGTGTTTTATATCGCCGCTCTGATAGTGCACGGTGTCTTTAACGCAATTCCGGGTATCGGGGGCATCCTCGTATTTTTTTGGCAAATCGTCGTGGCGCTCGCTTACATTGTCTTCCTCGTTCTCTGGATTGTCGCGATGGTGAAAGCATTTACAAACGTGCGCTGGGACATCCCCTACATCGGCCCGATTGCGCGCAAACAGATAGAGGGCGCGGTTTGATGGTAGAGGTGGTTTACAACCGCCCAGGCGATGGAGGTCAATCGCCCTTACCTTTTCTCACCAGCAGTTTTACGACTACTTCCGTCAAGACCAGTTCGTGGTCGAGTTGCGTAGTCACGAGCTTGACGTTTGCATCGAGGCAGGCGCGCATCGCCTTGATCAATTCATCGGTCTCAAACTCATGCGCGTGCTGCGCGGCGATTCCCAGGGCATAGGCGTTGATCGAGCCGTCCTTTTTACGAGGCAAATGCTCGGTTGCTTTTGCCGGCAGCCGGTTCATGGCAGCAATGAATTGAAACGGCGAATGCGGACGCCGAATCCCATGCTGCTCCATCAGATCTTTCGCCAGTAATAAATTGCGGATGGTTGGCACGATGGCCGCCAGCAAAATGCCCACAGCGCTTTCGCCTTGCTCCAGCAAACGTCGGACGAGCGTCAGCGCCAGGTCGAGATCGCGCGCGGCCAGCGCGTTGCTTAACTCAAAAATTACGCCGGCTCGCGAAAGTGGCACCAACTCGCGAACAAGCTCGACACGCACCGAGCGGTCTTTACCAAGAAACGTGTCGATCTTTTCCAGTTCGTTCTCGATCTGTCGTGTATCGCCCCCGGTCAGCAAAATAAACAAATCCAGCGCGTCGTCATCGAATTGAAGTTTTCGCTTTTTTGCGCGTTGCCGAACAATTTCAGTTGCTCCCTCTTCCCAGCCGGCTCGAGCCGAATCGAGTCGGTCGAAAACCTGTAGTTCCGCGCGTTTCACCAACGTCTTGTAGAATGACCGTCGCTTGTCTACTTCGGTGGCGCTGATCAGAAGCGTAACTCCGGGACCGAAACCACTGTCGATCAGCGCGGACAATTCTTCGAGCGCGGATTGCACGGCTGCCGAGCGCGCTTTCGGATCGTCGCCGAGGAAGTTCGCATTTTTGAGCCAGACGACTTTTGTGCTGCCGAAGAACGGCAACGTTTGCAGTGCTTCGATCGTCGATCGAATTCGCGCGTCCGCTTGTTCGGCGTTGTCCGCGGCCCCATCAATTACCTCCAAGCCGAAATCGCCTGTATCTTGCGGTACCAATTTCTGCGCCAACTCCGCGGCGACGCGTTTTACCTCCCCTTCATCCGAGCCAACAACTCCGCAGATATTTGCGGTGTCGGATTTGGTTTTCGCCTTCGGCATCGCCGATTTCATCGCATGGCTTGAATTGATTACAAGATTGCAAAGAGCACCACGGATGCGAATTGGCAGGGCGGGCAGTCCCTCTGCACGCCGTTCGCAGTGTGGCGCGCACGGAGCGATGCGCTCCACCTTTTCACTTTACACGCGCGAGCGGCGTCGCCCTGCATTGCGCGAATATTTCACGGGTCGCCGCTTTGGTTCGATCTTTGTCAGGCCCGTGCCGCTTTTCACTTCCATGATCTGATCGCGCAACAGCGCCGCGCGCTCGAACTCGAGATTTGCGGAAGCCTCCTGCATTTCCTGCTCCAGCTCGCGCAGTAGCTCGGTTAAATTGAAATCGCCGCCAGTTTCGCGGATGACTGAGGATTCGACTTCGCGGCCGCGCAAAATCGTGTGCAGACTTTCCTGCACGGCGCGCCGGACGGTTTGGGGCGTGATGCCGTGCTTTTCGTTGTACTCCATCTGTTTCGTGCGGCGATATTCGGAAATCGACATGAGCGCTTCCATGCTCTGCGTGATTGTGTCGGCGAAGAGCACTACTTCGCCGTTGACGTGACGCGCCGCCCGACCTGCCGTCTGGATGAGCGACGTCTGGCTGCGCAGAAAGCCTTCCTTGTCCGCGTCCAGGATGCAGACGAGCGAAACCTCGGGAAGATCGAGCCCTTCACGGAGCAGATTGATTCCCACCAGAATGTCGAAATCCGCAGCGCGTAATCCGCGCAAAATTTCAACGCGCTCGATCGCGTCAATGTCGCTATGCAAGTAGCGCACCTTCAATCCCACATCGCGCAGATAATCGGCGAGATCTTCAGCTGTTCGCTTGGTCAGCGTCGTTACCAAAACGCGCTCGCCTTTTTCAACGCGCTGCCGACATAGTTCGATGGTGTCATCGATCTGATGTTTCAGCGGCTTAATAGTGATTCTGGGATCGAGAAGCCCGGTTGGCCGAATGATCTGCTCGACCACGAGCGGCGTGCCCGGCGTGTGCACATCAAATCTCTCCGGCGGCTCGTCGGTTCTCGAAATTAGTACCGCTGAATTCGATGTTGGACGTTGGGCTTTGGGCGTTGGGCGTTTTCCTCCGGGTAAAACAAAGGGAACGTGTTCCTCCTCCCCGATTCGTTGCCGCCTATGCGGGATGTATCCCCGGTTTCCCACGACGCTGTTTTGAATCTCGAATTCTGCCGGTGTTGCACTGACATAAATGCCCTGCTTCGTCATTTTCATGAACTCATCAAAATTGAGCGGGCGGTTATCGAGCGCGCTCGGCAAACGAAATCCGTAGTTTACGAGTACGGTTTTACGCGACCGGTCGCCTTCGTACATGCCGCCGATCTGCGGGATGGTGGCGTGCGATTCATCGATGACCGTCAGGAAATCCTCCGGGAAAAAATCGATGATTGTGTAAGGCCTCGAGCCGGGAGCGCGCGCGGACAAGTGGCGCGAATAATTTTCGATCCCATTGCAGAAACCCATCTCCTGCAACATCTCTAGATCGTACTCCGTGCGCATCCGCAGCCGCTGCGCCTCGAGCAATTTGTTTTGCGATTCGAGTTCGATGATGCGCTGCTCAAGCTCTTCACGAATGGTGCGCAGCGCGCGATTGAGCTTGTCCGCCGGCGTCACGAACTGTTTGGCTGGAAAAAATGTAATGAAGTTGAGCGATTCGTGCGTGTGACCTGTCAGTGGGTCGAACCGCCTGATCGCATCGATTTCGTCGCCAAAGAATTCGAGTCGGATTCCTTCTTCATCGGCGGTCGCCGGATAAACCTCGACCACGTCGCCTCGCACGCGGAACCTGCCGCGCGCGAAATTAACGTCGTTGCGCTCGTAAAGCATGTCGATTAAACGACCGAGCACGGCTTCACGACCGATGTGCTGACCGCGTTTCACCGTAAGCAACATCTGTTCGTAATCCTCCGGCGACGTGATTCCGTAGATGCACGACACGCTCGCCACCACAATCACATCGGGCCGCGACAACAGCGCGCTGGCAGTGGAGAGTCGCAGGCGCTCGATCTCTTCGTTGATCGAGGAATCCTTCTCGATGTAGGTGTCGGAGCGCGGAATGTAAGCTTCCGGCTGGTAGTAATCGAAGTAACTGACGAAATATTCGACTGCATTACGCGGGAAGAATTGCTTGAACTCGGAGTAAAGTTGCGCCGCCAGCGTTTTGTTGTGCGAGATCACAAGCGTCGGACGATTCAGCTGCTGAATAACATTGGCGATCGTGAAGGTCTTGCCTGAGCCGGTCACGCCGAGTAGCGTCTGATGCCGATTTCCCGCCTCGACAGACTTCAACAGCTTCGCGATTGCCTGGCCCTGATCGCCTCGAGGTTCGAAGTTGGATTCAAGCTGAAATGGCATTCACCAATTTTAGCACAACATCGCCCGTAGCGTCGCGGCCTGCTTTGATCTCTGATGAGCCCAATGGCTATGCTTCGTGCAAATCGGATTTTAGAAATCGGAAAAATCGCTGAGATTCCGGTTTTAACTTATGCCGCCTGAATCTGGATCGTCCGTCCAATTACAGATTGGCCACGTTCTATTTATGGATCTGGTCGGTTATTCGACTTTGCTTCTCGATGAGCAGCGCCAGCACCAGGAGCAATTAACCGAAATTGTTCGTGGTACAAAGCAGGTGCGCGTGGCAAACGAATCAGGAAAGTTGATTCGGCTTCCCTCGGGCGATGGCATGGCGCTCGTTTTCTTCGACAGTCCCGAAGCGCCGGTGCGGTGTGCGATTGAGGTCAGCAAGAAGTTGAAAGAGTATCCGCAACTGAAGCTTCGGATGGGCGTTCACAGCGGCCCGATCAATGAAGTTCGCGACGTTAATGATCGAACAAACGTTGCAGGGGCTGGAATCAATGTTGCCCGGCGTGTGATGGACTGCGGAGATGGCGGCCACATCCTCTTGTCCAAAAGGGTCGCCGAGGATTTGGCCCATTCGCGCCGGTGGACCCCATATCTGCACGATTTAGGGGAATGCGCGGTAAAACACGGTGTCCCGATCTTCCTCGTGAATTTCCATGGCGACGGCATTGGGAACCCTGAGTTGCCGAAACTCGTTCAGCAATCGCAGTCGGAACAAGCTGCCAAAGCTGCCGGTAGCACCGCGCCACCGACGTTTCGGCGTCTGTACATAGCGATGATTGCCTGTGTCCTCTTGCTTGCTGCCGCTAGTACGACCATCTGGCTTTATTCCTGGCAGAAGCCAGCAGCCCTGCTGTCCAGGGAGAAAAGCATCGCGGTGCTGCCGTTCGAGAATTTCAGCCCGGAAAAAGACAACGCATTTTTCGCAGATGGCATCCAGGATGATATCCTAACGACTTTGGCAAAGATCAAAGACCTCAGAGTCATTAGTCGTTCCTCGGTGATGGCGTTCCGTAAAGCTGCAGTCCAGAACTTGCGCCAGATCGGCGGGAAACTTGGTGTGGCGAACATTCTTGAGGGCAGCGTCCGCAAAGAAGGCGATCGTGTGGTGGTGAACGTGCAATTGATCGATACACGAAACAACCGGCAGATCTGGGCGAATCGTTATGACAGGACGCTCGCTGATTCGCTTGGGCTCCAGGGCGAACTGGCCCGTGAAATCGCCGACGCGCTGCGCGCTACCTTGAGTGCAGATGAACAAGAACGCGTCACCGCAAAACCGACGCAGAACGCGGATGCCTACGTGTTTTACTTACGGGCAAATCAAATCTCGCGAAATCCCGACACGCTCTTCGAGGATTACAAAACTGCCGAACAGCTTTACAGCCAGGCTATCGCGCTCGATCCGGATTTTGCGCTTGCCCATGCGCAGTTGGCATCCGTTTACGCTGGGATTTTCCATTATTACGAGCCGACCGACAGTTGGAAAACGAAAGCCCGTGCCGAAGCCGAAACTGCTTTACGGCTACAGCCGAACCTTGCAGAAGCGCATTTCGCGCTGGGCCAATGCATCTACTGGATGGATCAGGATTACGAGCGTGCTCTGGAACAATTCGAGATCGCTTCGCGTTTGTCGCCGAGCAACGGAGATACTCGCCGGCTGATCGCGGCGATTGAGCGCCGCCAAGGCAAGTGGGAAGAGGCGCTTCAATCCTACGAAGGGGTTGCGTCCATCGATCCGCAAAATCCGAATACCCTTCGGGAACTCATCAACACATGCACGGCAATGCGCCGCTGGCCGGAAGCGGCGCGTTGGGCCGAGCGCATGCGTGCAATGGCGCCGGCATCCCTGGTGGCAAAAGTCCAAAGCGGCTACATCGATTTCTGGTGGAAAGGCGACACGAAACTGCTGAAGTCGCTGGTGGATCAAGTGCCGACCGGCGTCGATCCCGATGGCGCTGTCACCGCGGCTCGATGGGAATTGGCCATGCTCCAGCGCGATTATTCCGCAGCAAAAGAGGTTCTTCACACCGCGCCTGTAGACGAGATCTCTTATACTACGTCTGGGTTGATTCCGAAAAATTTCCTCGAAGGCTGCACCTACCTTGCGCAAGGTGATCATGTCAATGCGGAGACGAAATTCGAACAGGCCAGACCAGCTTTCGAATCCGCCGTGAAAGAAGCGCCGGCCAACGCCGAGCGACACGCGATTCTCGGATGGCTTTACGCATTCATGGGACGCAAGGAAGATGCGATTCGTGAAGGACGCCGCGCTGTCGAACTCAAGCCGCAATCCAAGGACGCGCTCGACGGTGCGCTTATGGAAAGTTATCTCGCGCTCATCTACGCTCGCGTCGGCGAGAATGATTTGGCCATTTCGTTGATCGAGCGTCTGCTCAAAACACCGGGCGCGGTCGATAGCGCCGACTACAGCATTACCGTTAACGATCTGAAATATCGTTGGGAATGGGATCCGCTCCGCAACGATCCGCGCTTTCAAAGGTTAATTGGGCAAAGCGCGCCATAAGAACTCAGGATAGCTGACGGATCGGGCTGAGATTCGCGTGCAAACCCATCGCCCTCGCGTTATAAAAGCAAGGCGGGCAAAAATCCCCGGCGCGGTGTAAATGTCCCGTGTGAACCTTAAAAAATTCTTTGCGGAGCTGAAGCGAAGAAGAGTTTATAGCGTCGCAGTCACGTACGCAGTTGTGGCGTGGCTGCTGATTCAGGTCGTGACGCAGGTATTTCCACCGTTTGAAGTACCCAACTGGGCTCAGCGACTTGTAATCATCGCTATTGTGCTGGGTCTCCCGATCGCCTTGGTCTTTGCGTGGATTTATGACATCACGAGCCATGGGATCGTGCGGACCCAAGAGGCCCGGCCTGAGGGGAGGGGAAAGGCGGCTGAACCTTCGCATCCCACCGATAGATCAATCGCGGTGCTACCGTTTACCGATTTAAGTCCGGGGAAGGATCATGCGTATTTTAGCGACGGAGTTGCAGAGGAGATACTGACAGCGCTGGCAAAAGTCGATGGCCTACGAGTAGCGGCACGGCGCTCTTCGTTTTGGTTCAGGGGAAAAGAGGCCGAATTGCCGGAGATTGCGCAAAGGCTCAATGTGCATCACGTGCTCGAGGGAAGCGTGCGGCGTGACGGCAATCTTGTCCGGGTCGCCGCGGAACTGATTGATGCCCGAAACGGTTTCACGATTTGGTCAGAGACGTACGAGCGCGAAATGCATGGGATCTTCGCCCTACAAGATGAGATCACGTGTTCGATCGTCGATGCACTGAAACTTAAGCTCGAGATCTCGCCTCCGCCGCGGTCTGGCAGCACAGATGCCTACGACCTGTATTTGCAGGGCTTGTTCCTGTCCGACAAAAGCACTGAGGAAGCGCTGCGGACGAGTGTGGAGTTCTTCGGGCGCGCCCTCGACAAAGATCCGCGATTCGCGCGCGCCTGGACCGGGATTGCAAAGTCGTGGCTCTGGCTGGCGGATGCTTATGTAAAACCGGTCGAAGCCTACTCTAACGTCCGCCAGGCCGCGCTGAACGCGATCAACATCGACGATAACGAAGCCGAAGCGCATGTTTATCTTAGCGGAAGCCAAACGGATCCTCGATTGGGACTTGCGTGGCGCCGAAGCCGAATACCTCCGCGCGTTTGAAATCGATTCCAATTCTACAACCTCGAATTATTTCATCGCTGCATTTTACGCCGCGATCGGCGAGCGCGAGAAAACCCTTACGTATTTAAGCCGCACGGCGAAAATTGATCCTGGCTCGCTCTGGGTTAGCAATTTCGCCTGCGAGATCTACCGATACTTCGGATTGATCGATGAGGCGATGGCCGCTGGCGAGCGCTCGTTGCAGCTTGATCCGACATTTCTTTATAGTGAACCGCTGCTGGCCGCGCTTTACCGGGAAATGGGACGCTTTGATGACGCCATCGCGTTATACAAAAAGTCGCAAGACCTCAGTGGGCGAGTGCCCATTGGTCTCGCGATCACCTACGCGAAGATGAATCTTCGGAGCGAAGCGACGGGCAATTCTCGTGGCCGCTTGCGCAAGTCGCGGGAGTTACACGCCCGGGGACGCGACTGCACATGTGCATGTAGTGTTGGAAGAATATGAAGACACGATGCGTGAACTGGCGCGTGCGTACGACGAACATTCATCATCGTTACACTTTATAGGGATCGCTCCTGAATTTTCTCCTCTCCGGCGGGACAAGCGTTTCGTTCGATCGTCAAGAAAATCGGGCTCGAACCTCAGAAAGGTCTTTGCGATTAACAGCAGTCTTGACTTTATGTGAACCCAGAAAGGATTCGGGGCTGGCACAGACGTCCTAAAGCAACGCCTATTGCATGATTACATCGCGGCCGTGGCCGTGCGATCGAACGCCGTATTCGTTCAGATCCTGCTGTGCCACGTGCATTCCGAAAAGCAAAACCGCAATCAGACCAAAATACAATACTGACATTATCCAGCGCTGGGATGGTGTGACTTCGAAGTATCGCTGTTCTTCCTCCGTGCGTTTTCGAAAGAGCGAATAGATCCGTGGCAACGACAAAAGAACGATCAGCCAGATGATGAAGTTTGGATATTTCCACCCAAACCACAGAAGCAATGCGAACCCTGGCAACCACAACCAACGCGACAACGCCGTCACGATGCGTCCGCCGTCGAGCATTCCGACCGGCGTGAGGTTGAACAGATTTAGAAAATACCCGAACCATGCCAGCGCGATGAAAATCGGAGCAGCGAAGAATTCACCCAACGCGTTGCAGACCAACGCGCCCAGGCTCCCGAGCATTGGGCCGCCGATTCCCACGCATGCTTCCATCCAGGCATTGCGCGGCGCTTCTTTGAGGGCGATGAACGCGCCCATAAACGGAATAAAAACAGGCGCTCCGACCTTGAGTCCAAATTTTTTGCGACAATCAAATGGCCTGTTTCATGGACCAGTAAGAGAACGACAAAACCGAGCGCGAACTCGCCAACCCCATAACTGCGTGTACACCCAGATCATCAGCAGCATCGTGCCGCCGGACTTCAGCAGGATCTGGCAGAAACTTGAGCAGCGGCAGAAGAACAAATTTGAGCTTCGCGAAAAATTTTGCGATTGCGACGCCGATCACAGCGACTGGGCCCAGCGCCTTTTTTATCCGGCTCCAAGCGGTCTCTTCAGTTGGCGCCTTGTACTCCTCGGCCTTTTCGGTCTGAACATTCACGTCCTGCACCTAAGAATGTGCATGGCGTTTCTGTGAAACGCCAATTTTCAGTGGCGGCGCTATGCCTGTACAACTCTGCGGCCGAACGCGATTCACCGAGACGCGCTGGCTGTTTTCGGTGTCTGCTCGGCCGTTGCGTAATCCTGCAGCCACGCGCTCCATTTCATGTTTTCTCTCCACATCGTGATGCCGGAATGGCCGTAGTGTTGTTCCACTTCGTACTCGTCGTCTTTTTTCACCGGGCACCAGAACAATCGACCGGCCCTGCGCCAGCCGTCGACAAGGATCCCATCTTCGAACCGCTGATTACGCGCGGTCACGACCAACGCGTTGTTTTCGCTCGTTGTGTTTGGATATGCTTCCCCCCAGTGGAGCACCAGCGTCTTAGGCTCGAGTTTTTTCAATTCCTCCCCGATGTCCCGGGCCCAATGCCCACACCAGCCGCGCTTTCGCAGGCCGACATTGTATAGGAAAACCGTAAACTCCGGGTTGAGAACGACACGATATTCTTTTTTGAGTCGGCGGGCGGTTGTATGCGCAGTGTAAGACAACGCCTGGGCTTCAGCCGGATCGACATCCGCCCCAAGTCCTGTCAGAGCTTTGGCCAGATCTTTGATTGACCTTTCATCACCGGCATCCGCCAGACTCACCACGAGCAGCAATACAAAAATTAAGGGGAACCTCTGCATGATGTGTTTTTTCTTGATCGTGCATGTCGCATTGCAGCGTCGCTAGTGCAATAGAAAATCCGCCCCGAAATTCCTATCGGTTTGCGAGTTCACGAAAATACGCAGCAACGTTTGCTTTTAAATAGAAGTACCAGGCGGCAACAGCACCGAACACGGAAGCGTTAACGATGGCGCGCCACATGATTGTGTGCCGAAGCATATTCAGTGCGCCGAGCGCCGACGCATAAACGATTATCAAGATAAATGATCGCCATCACCAGATGACGCGACCAGGTTTGCCGGCGCCAAGACCGTAGGCGATCAAAGCCATCAGGCAGCCAATCATCGCAACGAGTGGCGCGGCCATATGCAACCATTCCGAGCGGCTTACTTTTTCGCCGCCCATCAAGTGTGTGGCCGACGTCCAGAATCGCGAGAAAAATCGATATGAACATCCCCGCCGAGGCGAATGCTGCGAACCACGTCAAGATTCGAATGGCGAACGGTCGATTCATTTGAGCGCAATAACTTTGTCCATGGCCTTGGGCGCCGTCGAATCTTTAAGTTGTAAAGGCCTCTTGCCGGCCAACGTGGGGAGCGACTCAAAAAGAAAGTCGTAGAGCGTTCTCGCCGCGACGAACGCCTCTACAACGAAACGGCTAGTCCTTGCGGCGAACTGAACCCGCGCCGGTGATGTTTTTCTGGATCGTCACCGGATTCCCGGAGTAGGTGACTTTCCCGGCACCGGTGATAATGACTTTCAACGTTTCGCTGACGGTGATGTCCGCGTCGCCGGCGCCGGTGGTGGAAATTTCGGCAGTTTTAGTTTGCAATCCATCCGCTGCTAACTGACTTGCGCCGGTCATATCGACCAGGAGTCTGTCGATTTTGCCATCAAGTAAGACCTCCGACGCCCCCTTTGATTCCACAGCAAACGCTGCTCCGCTCAACTTATTTGCGGTCAGCTTGACGGCGCCCCTGAGTTTAGCGCCTGCCCGTGTCGGACTCGAGATAACAACTTTGATCCCGTGCGTAGGCCAAACATGCTCGCGGGTGCGCAGATGAAGTGTGTCGCCGGAAACATTATTCTCGATGTAAGGCAGCAGATTTTCGTCTGTCGTGATTCGGACACTGGGCGTTCCACTTTGCCATTCAATCTCGAAAGCGCCACCGGCGTCGATATTCGCGAAACCGCCGACTTGCCGCTCCTCTGTTTTGATATGGCCATTGCCGCGGATTCCTGGCAAGTGGCATCCGGCAATCAGAATGACACTCACAGCGAGCAAAACGATTGTGATCTTTTTCATGTGGAATTCGACTTCTCTGTTACGATGCGCCGGTACCTCGGTTTGGATTCAACAAAAATTCAGGGATGGGTGCCTCTGCAGAGCGTACCGCTGGTGGACTCGAAACCGCTGCTCCTTGCGGTCACTGCACAATTTTCATCTTCACCGCGTCCACGAGAACATCATCGGCATAAAACTCCACGCGGTAATCTCCCGGCGCCCAGCCGTCTTCGGGCCGCGCGAGCGTGAACGCGCCGTGTGCGGTCGGGCTTTCAGCGACAACGGAAGCCTCGTCCACCTTATAATCTTGAGGAAAATCTTCGCCGATATTCTCCGCGATCCACACGGCCTTCACGCTAGCTCCTTGCCGCAAACGCTGTCCCTGCCAGCGCGCATAAATTTCCGGAGTGTTCGACGAGAATGTCGTCACCGGTTTGCCGAACCGGTCTTTCGCAAGACTCACTGCAAGCTGTTTCGGAGTGGCGTCCGATTTTACTTCGGGGCGCTCGACAATTTTTGGGCCTTCCGCCAGCTCAAGCGAAATGCGCTGGAGTAAATCGCCTTTTGCGTCCTGCATCGTCGTAACGTCTTTGATAATTCCAACGCCCGGAGCGAACCAGCGATCGATTGTCATTCGGTTCGGCGTCGTTTGCTCGCCATGAATCCGATAGGCGTGAAATTCTCCAGCGGGCACGTCGGTTTTGTCTTCGCCCACCACAGCATAATGCTGTTGCACCTTCAGTTCGCCGGCCTGTCCGTTGAAGTCCCAGGCAGCGCCTTTTTTGAGTGGGACCGCGATCATGGTCTGCGGCGGATTAAACTTAACCAGCTCGCCATCCAGATTGATTCGGGCCCAGCAAGTAATTCCATGGTCGTCCACGCTCAACAGGTCAGTGTTAGTGATCGCGCCGGCGCGGTGCATTTCAAACTTGAGAAGATCTTTGCCATCAACGTTCTCCGTTCCCTCAACGCGATACAAAACTGGCAGGCGAATCTTGCCGTCGGCGTCTGCTTTGACGTTCGAAAGGCTAAACCCTTTTCCGACTTCTTCCGTCATGTTGTATCGCCAGCTGGTCCCCGGTGCGATGGGGATAACCGGAGCAGCCAAAACGGAGCTGATGCCGAGAAAGTACGCAGCGGCACAAAACTTTTTCACGGGGGTAATTCGCACGCTTACGATGTGTCCTCAAGGAGCCGCAGTATTCAGTCCGAGTGCCGGCGAAAGGCGCCCGATTGGACCGCAGCCGTTGGATGTTTGGCTGCGAACAAACCTGCCTTAGGTTTATTCGTGGTCGTTCTTAGTGAATAGTGCTTTTCGACGGATAATGAAAGCTTTCGATATTGCCGGCGTCCCTCGCGACGAAGTCAACAGATTTGTCAGAGGGCTTCATTCTGATCCTTTCAGCGTGTTAGGTCCGCACAAGGTCGGCGATGACGTGGAGATCCGAGTCTTTCGCCCGGACGCGCGCGCAATCGAGGTCGTGCTCGATCGAGAACCGGATAAACCACTGGCTGCGGAACGGATCGATGAAGAAGGTTTCTTTTGCGCCACTGTTCCCGGCGCGGAGCGCGACGTTCCCTATCGTCTGCGCATCACAAAATTGGACGGCTCAGAAGAGCTCATGCGCGATCCATATCAGTACGGGCCAATCATGGGCGACATTGATCTGCATTTGTTCGCCGAAGGACAACACTGGAAAATTTACGAAAAGTTCGGCGCGCATTTGCGAACGATTGGCGATGCGACGGGCGTCTATTTCGCCGTCTGGGCGCCGAACGCGCAACGCGTCAGCGTCGTTGGCGATTTTAACGATTGGGATGGCCGCGTAAATCCGATGCGGAAGTTGTTAAGCGCAGGCGTGTGGGAATTATTTTTGCCCGGCATCAAGCAGGGAGCGCACTACAAATTTGAAATACGCACTCAGGCCGGTGCGGTGCTGCTCAAGAGCGATCCGTTCGCGTTCTTCAATCAACACGGCAAATCTACGGCATCGCTGGTGTATGATCTGGAGCGTTATACCTGGAGCGACGCCGAATGGATGGAAGCGCGGCAAAAAAAGAACTGGCCGCAAAGTCCGATCAGCATTTACGAGGTACACCTTGGCTCGTGGCGTCGGAGAGAAGGAAATCGCCAGCTCACTTATCTCGAACTGGCCGACACGTTGCTGCCGTACGTGTTGGAGATGGGTTATACGCACATTGAACTGTTGCCGGTAGCCGAGCATCCGTTCGAGGGTTCCTGGGGATATCAGGTCACAAATTATTACGCGCCTACCAGCCGGTTCGGTCCGCCCGATGATTTCCGTCATTTCATCGACAAATGTCATCAGGCCGGGGTCGGCGTGATCATGGACTGGGTTCCGGCGCATTTTCCGAAGGATGCGCACGCGCTAGCGGAGTTCGATGGCACTGACCTCTACGAGCACATGGATCCGCGCCAGGGCGAACAACAGGATTGGGGCACGCTCATTTTTAATTATGGACGCAACGAGGTCCGCAATTTTCTCATCGGCAACGCGCTTTTCTGGCTCGACAAATATCACATCGACGGTCTGCGCGTGGACGCCGTGGCGTCGATGCTTTATCTGGATTACTCGCGCCAGCCAGGGCAATGGATCCCGAACGTTTACGGCGGCCGCGAGAATCTCGACGCCATCCATTTTCTGAAACGCTTCAATGAAGTTTGTTACGAGCGGTTCCCCGGAATCATCACCATCGCCGAGGAATCAACCGACTGGCCTGGCGTGACGCGGCCGACATATCTCGGCGGGCTGGGGTTCGGGTTCAAATGGAACATGGGCTGGATGCACGATTTCCTCCACTACATGAGCATCGACCCGATTTACCGGCGTTATCATCACGGCAATATTACCTTCTCGCTGCTGTACGCGTTCCAGGAGAACTTCATTCTTGTGCTTAGCCACGACGAAGTGGTGTACGGCAAGCGCTCCTTGTTGTCCAAGATGCCGGGCGACGACTGGCAGAAGTTCGCCAATCTCCGGATGTTTCTGGCGTGGATGTACGGGCAGCCGGGTAAGAAGCTTCTCTTCATGGGGGGCGAATTCGGTCCGCGGAACGAATGGAACCACGACACGCAGCTTGACTGGCAACTCCTTGAACTGCCGCGGCACGATGGCCTTCGCCGCCTGGTGCAACATTTGAATTACATTTACAAAAACGAGCCGGCTTTGTGGCAACTGGATGACACTTATGACGGATTCGACTGGATCGATTTTCACGACGCCGATAACAGCGTCGTCTCGTTCCTGCGAAAATCGCGCGACGGCGATATCGTCGCGTTTGTTGTCAACGCCACGCCCGTGGTCCGATACAATTATCGACTCGGTGTCCCGGAGGACGGTTTCTATCGGGAGATCATTAACACCGACGGCGAAACCTACGGCGGCAGCAACGTAGGAAATCTCGGCGGCGTCCAGAGCGAAGCCCGGGAGTGGATGGGCCGCGAAAATTCAATCGTAATTCACTTGCCGCCTTTAGCTACAGTCGCGTTCAAACTGGAGCAATGATTCGTTAGCCTTGGCGCGAAATCGTGGCGGCCGCACGGTCACGGCAGAGCAAAAACGTAGACGTTGCTACTCCCGGCGAAGTATATTCGGCCCTGCGAATTGAAGCCGAAGAAACCAGCGTGTCAGAAGGAAGAGGACTTTCACCACAACGTTTATGTGATTCTGCTGAAGGACGCTGTGGCAAAGCATCCTTCTGTTTTGCGGCTCAATCCCAAACGCGATCCACTGAAGCCCTGCGTGTATGTGGGCATGACGGGAATTCCGGTCGATCACCGGTTTGAAAATCACAAAAACGGCTACAAATCGGCCTGGGTCGTCCGCAAATATGGGGTGCGACTGATGCCGGAGCTTTACGAACACTTGAATCCGATGCCGTTCGAAGCCGCGGTCCAGATGGAAACGGAATTGGCCGAAGAATTACGAGCTGCCAAATACACAGTTACCGGGGGACACTGAAAGGTCGCCACTTTCACCGCGTCTTGTGCGACACGCCGGTTCCGACTCATGAGGCGCTAATAGCGCGGCTACGTTTTCTCGATCTGATCGCCCGAATTGTTTTGACAAACAGAAAACAATTCTTGCATACTCGATGTCGTAAAAGCGGATTCTGAATGGGCGCGGAGGACGTTTGGCCCGCTAGGTTCTTTGCCTTTTCGGATCCGATTTCAAAAACTCAACTCAAACAGGGAAGGGAAGGAAGAGCAATGAATGCACTAATTCGATTTAAGAGTGTAGCTCCACTATTCGTTATCGCGCTGTCGCTCGTCACTGCTAGAGCGACGACGACAGACGTCATTTTTAGCTTTGACGAGGACGACGGCGAATACGCTGACACCGATCTGGAGACGGACAGCGCGGGGAATATCTATGGGACGACGGTGCTTGGCGGCGATCATGGAAGTGGCACAGTGTTTCAGCTCAGCCCGACACCTAGCGGATGGATTCAGAACGTCCTGTATAGTTTCACTGGTGGCGCCGATGGAGGCGAGCCGTACAAAGGAGTTAGCATCGATCGCCAGGGGAACCTGTTCGGCACGGCAGTCACGGGCGGGTCTGGCAGTTGTGAAGGCGGTTGCGGTGTAGTGTACAAGTTGACGAACTCAGGCGGCACGTGGACTCAAACGGTAATCCATGCGTTCGCTGGCGGCGACGATGGATCTGGCCCAGGCGCGAGAGTCACTGTCGATCGGAGCGGAAATGTGTATGGGATGACTCCCACCGGTGGCACATACGGCGTGGGCACGATTTACAAAATCCATCCACACGCTGGGACTTGGAGCTTTCAAGTCATTCACACCTTTACGGGCGGCGCGGACGGATCCAGCGGTTCGGCTGGAAGAATGTTGCTGAGCCATGGAGTGCTCTATGGCGCAGCGACTACGGGCGGCCTTTATGGAGCCGGAGTTGTTTTCCAACTCACACCAACAACAGGTAGAGAATGGGATTTCACGACGCTTTATTCCTTCCACGGGCAACCGGACGGAAGCTTTCCTTATGGCGCGTTGCTCCAGGCTCCTTCGGGTAAACTCTTTGGAACCACCTACTACGGAGGTGCGAACGGTATCGGCGCTGCTTACGAGCTGGTTCCCCGGTCGACTGGGGAATGGGGTGAAAGAGTGATTTATAGCTTTCAAAACGGAAGCGACGGCAACAGTCCCATCAGCAATCTGGTTCGTGATGCGGCCGGAAATCTTTACGGAACCACAAGTGAAGGCGGGTTAGGCAGTGGCATAATCTTTAAGCTAAGCCCCAGTGGCGGCGGTCAATGGACCGAAACTGTTGTTCATTCCTTCGCGGGCCCGCCGGATGGCGGCTTTTCCTACAACGGCATGGTTGTCGATCCGTTCGGAAACTTCTACGGCGCCACTGTTCATGGCGGCACAACGGACGACGGTTGCGTCTACCAGTTCACGCCCTGAGACCGAAAAAATCGTGCTTTGTCAGCTGAATTAAGCAGCTATCACAATGGCGCGCTTCCGGGCGGTTGCGTCGAGAATACGCTTTCGCAAACGCAACGATTTCGGCGTCGCTTCCACATATTCGTCAATGTCGATGTATTCAATCGCGCGTTCCAGACTCATGCATAGCGGCGCTTCGAGCTGAATCCCTTTGCCTTCACCCTGGCTCCGCATGTTGGTGAGATGTTTTGCTTTACAGGGGTTGACTGGCAAATCTTCCGGGCGCGCGTTTTCGCCTACAATCATTCCTTCGTAAACGTCCTCCTGCGGACCGATGAAAAGCCGGCCGCGTTCCTGAATGTTGTTGAGCGCGTAAGCTGTGCTGACTCCCGATTCCATCGAGACCATGACACCACGACCGCGTCCTCCGATTTCGCCTTTGAACGGCGCGTATTCGCGAAAGAGATGACTCATCAAGCCTTCGCCGCGGGTCAGGTTGACAAGATCGGTTTCGAAGCCAATCAGGCCGCGAGTCGGAATAATCGCCTCGATCGACACGCGCGTCGCGTGATGATTCATGCTCACAACCTCGCCTTTGCGATTGGCAACCAATTGCAAAATGTCACCGAGATTTTCGTTCGGTAGATCGACATAAAGATTTTCCAGCGGCTCGAGCAGGGAGCCATTCTCTGCCCGATGAAAAATCACCTCGGGCCGGGAGACCATCAGTTCGTAACCTTCGCGTCGCATTTGCTCGACCAGAATTGCAATCTGCATCTCGCCGCGCGCATTGATCTCAAACGCGCCAGCTGTTTCCGTGTCGTTGACCTGGAGTGAAACGTTGCCGCGCGTTTCGCGAATAAGGCGCTCGCGAATATTCCGCGCCGTCACAAATTTTCCTTCGCGCCCGGCAAACGGCGAATCGTTGACCAGAATTTGCATACGAATCGTAGGCGGATCGATATCCACAAATTGAAGCGGCGTCCGTTCTTCGCGATCGGTAAGGGTTTCGCCGATATAAACTTCCTCGAAACCGGCCAGCCCAACGATGTCGCCGGCGCTCGCATGTTTTATTTCCACCTGCTCCAATCCCGAATAGGTGAAAAGCGCTGTGACTGTCGCCCGCTCATGGCGGCCATCGCGATGAATGCAGACGATGGAGTCCCCGACCGCGACGCGACCGCTGACGATGCGCCCGAGCGCAATTCTTCCGAGGTAATCGCTGTAATCCAGATTCGAGACGAGCATTTGAAAGAATGGCTCGCTCGAAATTTCTGGCGGCGGCACATGTTGCACAATCGCTTGAAAAAGCGGCGTCATGTCTTCGTTGTTTTCGTGCAGTTCGCGCATGGCAAAACCGTTCTTCGCGCTGGCGTAAATGATCGGGAAATCGAGTTGCTCGTCGGTCGCTTTCAGTTCGACGAAGAGATCGAAAATCTCGTCCAGGACTTTGTGCGGGCGCGCGTTTTCTCTGTCGATCTTGTTGATGACAACAACCGGCTTCAGCTTGTTCTCCATCGCCTTGCGCAAAACAAAACGCGTCTGCGCCTGCGGTCCATCGTGCGCATCGACCACCAGCAGCACGCCGTCCACCATTTTCATGATCCGCTCGACTTCGCCCCCAAAATCCGCGTGACCGGGGGTATCGACGATGTTGATCCGATAGCCGTTCCACTCGAAAGCGGCGTTCTTCGCGCGAATCGTGATCCCTTTCTCACGCTCGAGATCCATCGAATCCATCACGCGCTCTTCAATCTTTTGATTGGAGCGAAACGTGCCCGATTGGCGCAACAGTTGATCGACCAGCGTTGTCTTGCCGTGATCGACGTGCGCTATGATGGCGATATTACGAATCTTATCCATTCCATTGAGGGGACTCTCTCCCGAGCGGGGAGAGCGGCGAATCTTACGAAGGAAGCCAGTCGAGTCAACCCCGGGTTGGCACAAACCCCTGTCCTAGCTACCACCGCTGTTCTACGAAAAAGAGCCACGCTCGACATAAGATGAAGTAATGGAAGATCATCGCCGACAAACTCAGCAAAGCCGGTTGGAGTTGGGGCTGTTTCTCAGCGATTGATTCCAACGGGCGAACGATCTGGATTGCAGATGCGCATCGCGGCAACGGAAAGCGTTTCGTCGCGCGTGCAGATGATTTACTGACGGCGTTTGTCGAGCTGGAATGGGCGATCAGCGCACAGGGTCGACGACAAATCAACGACCAATCGCTAGGCGGTTTCACCCTGCATCGGCTGCTTGATGCTTTAATTTCATTGGCTTGGGCGAGCTTTCTTTAAGCCCGCGTGTTACCTTGGCAGGTAACGTGAATAAGAACATCGCAAGCGCCTGTGCGAAATGAATGGAGCGTTCAGCGTCGCTGCTATTGGGTAAAGGGGCAGCTTCGTCGGCATGTCGTGGCTCGTTTGCATCAAGGCGGACTTGGTGCGCCCATTTGGCCATTTCAGGTGTGATAAGATGATCGTCCGCAGCCTGCTGAATACGTGAATAAAGTGAACCATCTTTGTAGTTGTTGGCCTTCAGCATGGCATCCACTGAACTCGCAGCTAGCATAACGGCACCGGCGGGCGAATGCAGAGAATCCGTTGCTTGCTGCAAGTAGCTTCGCGCAGGATCTGGAATCGAATCGTCTAGAACAGCGGCTCCCGGGAATATCTCCGCAACGTAGCCATGCTCACGCTCCGAAAAAGCCGTTACGAGCCCGCCGCATCGAGAGCACACGTAAACTATCCAGTATCTCTCATATGTCCCATTGTGTGCAGTCGTCTCAGTCGCCAACACCGGGTCACAAGTGAGGGCAGCGATTAAGAGCCAATTGTGGATCCAGATGAATTAAACCATCAACCCGAACCATGACGATTAGAGTCTAATGAGGACATAAATTCAGCCACAGCGCCGCCTGTCGCAAGTGGCAGCACTACCACTGTGGGGAATTGGGGTCGTGGACGAGTCGCGCGATCCATTTTTCCAGTGCTTCTGCTGCCGCCGGATCGCTCCGCTGTTTCAAGATCGAGCCGCGCCTCAATTTTCGGCCTGCGAAAGACCCGGCCGTCGCCGACGTCTGGCATCGTGCGAATGAAATCAATCAAAGACGTGGACCAAGGTTAACCACGAATGGACACGAATGAACACGAAGTTTTTCTAAACGGTTGCTGCCTTACCTCGTGTGAATTGGTGTTGATTCGTGATTTGAGTTCCGGTTCTTATCCGTGAAATCCGCGTAATCCGCGGTGGTCTGCTTCTCCGTGATGCTACAGAACTTCCGAGCCGAATTCGCCGTCGCTGACGCGGGTGCGGATTTTCATGTTCGGGCGGACTGCTGCGATTGTACGAACGATTTGTCCGTGCTCGTTCATCGTAACGCTGTAACCGCGGCGCAATGTCGCGTCGGGTCCGAGCACGCGCAGCATTCCTTCGATGCGATTGAAACGGTGTCTTGCGTTTTCAATCAAAGGCGCGGTGCAGGCGACCAGTCGCCGATGCAGATCGGCAAAACGATTACGGCGGATCATGAGCTCCCCCGAAAGCTTTCGGGGTTGTAACGCACGCGCGATGTGGATGAGACCGCGCTTATAACTATCGATCCTGTGTGCGAGACAACGCTGCAACGTTTCGCGCGCGTGATCCAGCCGTTGTTGCGCGTCCCGCACCCGATTGAGGAACTGGCGCGCGAGAGCACGCGCGCAACCGTCGATCTGTCGCTGAAGATCGATCATATCGGGCACGATTAATTCGGCGGCAGCGCTCGGGGTCGGTGCGCGCAGATCCGCGACGAAGTCGCAAATGGTGAAATCGATCTCGTGACCGACCGCCGAGACGATTGGCACGGCGGAATGGAAGATCGCGCGTGCGACGATCTCTTCGTTGAACTCCCACAAATCTTCGATGCTCCCGCCGCCGCGCGTAACGACGATGACATCGACAGGCGCATACTCCTCGTTAGGCATCGCAAGCTCGCGAATGGCGACGGCGATTTCCTGCGCTGCGCCGGTTCCCTGCACGCGCACCGGGTTGATTAGAATCTGCAACCATGGCGCGCGACGATGGAGCACGTTCAGCATGTCGCGGATCGGCTGCTCCGCTTGGCGAGGTCACAATTCCGATACGCCGCGGAAATTTTGGCAACGGCCGTTTCCGCTCCGGCGCAAATAATCCTTCCACCTCAAGTTTGCGTTTCAGCGCTTCGAATTTCGCCTGAAGCAGACCCACTCCGCGCGGCTGAATAATTTGGACATTGAGCTGATACTGTCCGCGCGCCTCGAAAACGGTGACGGTGCCGTAAACCTGCACTTGTGCGCCATCGGCCAGGCGTTGTCGGGGCGGAAGCCATGGTGTCGCGCCAGATTACGCACGAGATCTGGGCGCGTTGATCCTTGAGCGTGAAATACTGATGGCCGCTCGGGTGCAGTTTGTAATTCGACATTTCGCCCTGCACCCACACAGCAGCCGAATTTCGTTTCAAGTGTGCCGCGGATTTGCCGCGTTAGCTCGGAGACGGTGAAAACTTTCGATGATTGTGGGAAGAGATCGCTGGTTAGCGGCATCGAAGAAAACGTCCAACGTCTAACGCTCAACGTCCAACGCCGAATGCAGAACGTCCAACGTTCAATTGGAGAAACTATAGCGGCGATCTGCGGGATAAGGCAGTAACATGCGTCGGCGTTGTAGATACGGCGCTATGTCGCCGTGCGTAGGGTAGGGGGATCAAACGCCTCGACACAGCGAGGCGGCTACAGGAGCTCCTGTTGCGCGCCGGTGGGCGGTTTAAGTCCGAGCTTGCGGTAGGCGTTTGCGGTGGCGACGCGGCCTTGCGGCGTGCGTTTGATATAGCCTTCCATGATCAAGTATGGCTCGTTTACTTCCTCAATCGTGCCGGCTTCTTCGCCTATTGCGACCGCCAGCGAATTGAGGCCAACGGGACCGCCATTGAACTTGTGGATCAATGTTTCGATGATGCGTTTGTCCCATTGATCGAACCCGTCGCGATCGATCTCCAGCATGGTGAGGGCGCGATCGGCGAGTTCCGCGGTGATTTTTCCTTCAGCTTTCACTTGCACATAATCGCGCACCCAACGCAAAAGATTGTTCGCCGTCCGGGGCGTGCCGCGTGAGCGCGCGGCGATTTCGCCTGCGCCGGGCGGATCGATCTCAACCCCGAGCAAACGCGCACTGCGCATGATGATCCTCTGCATTTCCTCGGCGTTATAGTAATCGAGCCGCGCCGTCATTCCGAAACGCGAACGCAATGGCGCGCTCACCATTCCCGCGCGCGTCGTTGCGCCGACCAATGTGAACTTTGGCAAATTAAGACGCAGACTGCGCGCCTGCGGTCCCTGATCAATGATGATGTCGAGCCGGTAATCTTCCATCGCCGGGTAGAGATATTCTTCGATGGCCGGTTGCAGCCGGTGAATTTCGTCGATGAAAAGCACATCGCCCTTTTCCAGGGTGGTGAGAAGCCCTGCGAGCTCGCCGGCCTTCTCAATCACCGGGCCGCTCGTGTTTTTGATGTTCACGCCCATCGCGTTGGCGATGATGTAGGCGAGCGTCGTTTTGCCGAGCCCGGACGGTCCGCTCAATAAAATGTGCTCGAGCACGTCGCCGCGTTTTTTCGCCGCTTCCACCATCAACTCCAGCCGTTCACGCACCTTTACTTGGCCGGTAAACTCGCTGAACGCTGGCGGTCGCAGCGAAATCTCAAAAGCAGCATCTGGTTCCTGCGGTTTCATGGTCGTTAAAACGTTAAAGCGTCGAAGCGTTGAAGCGGATAACCTAGCGGCAAACCTGTCAACCGCCGAGGCAAAAAGAGGCGTGCTCGCCGCGAAATCGTTTCTGTTAACGCTTTAACGGTTTAACCCTTCAACGCTGTTCAGATTCTTCGTCAGCACCAGCTCGGTGCCGCGGCCTTTGTGAATGTAATCCACCTGGTCAAAGGCGTTGCGAATGAGATGAAGACCGAGTCCGCCTGGTTTGATCAAATCGTGAGATCGGCCTCTCATCTTGTGCGGAAAAACTTTTTCGCCGTAATCTCGCAGCCGCACGCGCACACATTTGCGCAATCCTTCCATTTGCAACGAGATGAGTTGATCGTCGCGCAAACGGTACGCGTAACGGATGACGTTGGTGCAGGCTTCATCCACGCCGAGCACCATCATCAGTCGCTCCTTTTCGGAAAACGGGTAGCCGTTCAGGAAATCGCGAACGCATTTCCGCAGCAATGCCAGGTTCGCAGTGTGACTGCTGAATTCCACTTTGCTTCTCTTCATCAGTACCGCATGAAAAGGTGAGCAGATTTCGCCTGTTCATTCAAGTAGATCGGCGCGTGGAATGCATCGCATTGATCACATGCTCATGAAAACATGATGGACACTTGCTGAAACGCTGTTCAATTTTCTTCATGTGGAGATTTTTGGGTGTGCTTTTGCTTTTCGCCACGCCTGCGCTTGCGCAGGAAAACGCGACTGCATACGAGGCGTTGCGCGTGGTCGGCACTGAATTGGGCCGGGGCGCTCTGAATCACGTTGTGTCAATCACCGGCGTGAAAGGCGCTCCGCAGCCGGAAAAATGGAAAATTATTTTAGAGGACCCTGATGGTCGCGGCGTGCGCGAAGTGGAAGTCGCCGATGGAAAGATTGATTCCGAACACAGGCCAGGCCGGTCTGTGACAGGTTCCACCCAGGGTGCGACGATTGATACCTCACAGTTGAATCTTGATTCCAACGGCGCCTTTGAAGTGGCGAACCACACGGCGGACCTGTCGCACGCCAATTTCGCAACCGTCGATTATACATTGCGCACAGACGAGCGCGGTGAACCGGTGTGGATCATCACTCTTCTAAATCGATCATCGCGTCCAATTGGCACGATTCATATCGGAGCGATGCGAGGCACCGTGAAGCGAACGGAAGGAATGTTTGCAGGCGCAACGATGGAAGATGTGGAGAACGATTACGACAGCGACGAGGAAAGCGGTCCTTTCAGCGGCGTCAAAAGGCGTGTCAAGGATGCTTTTCACCGGACACAGGACGAAGCGCGAGATATGTTTGAGAGGGTGAAGCGGTCGTTTTCAGATTTCATTAACCGGGAGTAGGGGTCTGCAAAACAGGTTTGATATGCACACTGACCATGATCTCGCTTTAGCCGCCTCTCCCCTTGCAGGAGGGGAGAGGATTAAGGTGAGGGGTTTTGGAGTGCCGAACCGCATAAAGCGCAAACCCTCACCCTCCCCCTCTCCCCTAGAAAGGACGAGGCGTCCCACACGCTTTCCGACATCATGAACAGCCCTTCCAATCCGTGGCCGGCACTGCCTTTTGCAGAGTGGAAGGATACCGCCATCACGCTGCACATGTGGACGCAGATTGTCGGCAAGATTCGGCTGACGCTCAGTCCATGGACCAACCACTCCTGGCACGTTACTCTTTACGTCACTTCTCGCGGCCTAACGACTTCGCCGATCCCGCACGGCGCGCGCACGTTCGAGATCAACTTTGATTTCATCGATCACCAACTGCGCATCGACACGAGCGATGGCGAGCGGCGAACGATTGAACTGAAACCGCGGTCGGTAGCCGATTTTTACAGAGCGGTGACGAAGAGCCTCGACGAATTGCGTCTTCCGGTGCCCATCAACAAGGTGCCTAACGAGATCGAAAACCCAATCCCGTTCGATGAAGATGAAGAACACCGTTCTTACGACCGTGAGTTTGCCAATCGCTTCTGGCGCGTCCTTGTTCAAAGCGACCGCGTATTCAAGGAGTTCCGCTCGCGTTTTTGCGGCAAATGCAGCCCGGTGCATTTTTTCTGGGGCAGCTTTGATCTGGCAGTGACGCGCTTTTCCGGGAGGGCCGCGCCGCCACATCCTGGCGGAATCCCGCATCTGCCGGATGAGATTACGCGAGAAGCGTACTCCCAGGAGGTGAGCAGCCTCGGGTTCTGGCCTGGGAATGCCGCCGGGCCGACACCGATTTTTTATTCCTATGCCTATCCGGAGCCGGCCGGATTTGCAGAAGCGAAGGTCCAACCTGCAGCCGCCTTTTACGAACCGAAGCTCCGCGAGTTCGTGCTGCCTTACGACTCGGTGCGCACGGCTGAAAAGCCGGATGAAGTCCTGCTGGATTTCGCGCAGACCACTTATGACGCCGCCTCGACGCTGGGAAAGTGGGACCGCGACGCGTTGGAGGAGATCAAACCTTCCTTGCATTTTACGCATCCGCGCCCGTAATTTGACCAACATGAACCCTGGTTGCGCAGCGGAACAAGCTGCCTGGCGCGAGCTGAAAGATGGATGGCGTCCATTGTACGGCGATGTGGACAAGATCGGCGTTGCTATCGAGTGGCACGACTTCCGTGTTCAGCATTCGTTTAACTGGGGACGCACCTTTCATCCGAACAGCTTGGAATTCTGCTTGAATCTCAATGGGCACGGAGCAGTCGGCGGAACTGCCAGTGCGCGCAGCGATTATCTTCCGGGCAATTGCGGCTATTACGCTGTCGCCGATGAACCGCTGCCGGCCTCACGACGCGCACACGATCATCACCAATTCGTGACCCTCGAATTTTCACGCGAACATTTACGAAAGCAGCTTGCGCGTAACGAGGCGGATCTTGAACCGGAGATTCGCCGGGTCATTTTTGGAGATAAAGAGGAGAACGTAGTCGCGCCCGCGCGTCCCATGACCATGCAGCAACGCGGCGTGGCGGCGAACCTGGCGGAACCTCCCGTCGCGAAAGCCGCGCAGGTTCTCTGGTATCAAGGCAAAGCCATGGAGCTGATGGCGCAATTTTTCTTTGCGCCAAAGGATCCTGAATTTTTCTGCATGCGTCAGAAACGACTGGCTCGTGAACGAGTGGAACGCGTAAAGGAGATTCTGCGGCGAGATTTGTCGAACCCGCCAACGCTGGAAATGTTGGGGCAAGAGGTGGGCTGTAGTCCGTTTTATCTGAGCAGAATTTTTTCGCGCGAAGCCGGTCTCACGATTCCACAATTCTTGCGCAACGTGCGGATCGAACGCGCAGCGGAATTGTTGCGCACGGGACGTTACAACGTCACTGAGGCTGCGACAGAAGTAGGTTACTCAAGCCTTAGTCATTTCAGCAAAGCATTTTGCGAAATCGTCGGTTGCTGCCCAGTGCTTTATCCGGCAGCCAGGAATGTCCTCCTCGACCGCTGATGCGATCGAGGTAAAGGTTACAAAAGTTACATCGTTACAAACGTTACAATCTACAGAGCAAAGCCGTTTTGACTTTGTAACTCTTGTAACTCTTTTAACTTTCTCGTGAGAATCCGCCGCGCACTCATTTCTGTTTCTGACAAGACCGGCATTGCTGCTTTTGCCCGTGAGCTTGAGCGGCAGGGCGTGGACATCATTTCCACTGGCGGAACAGCGGACATGTTAAAGAGGGAAAAGATTCCCGTTCGCGAGATCTCAAGTTTCACCGCCTTCCCTGAAGTGCTCGACGGCCGCGTAAAAACCTTGCATCCTCGAGTCCACGGCGGTCTCCTCTACAAGCGTGGCAACGCGAAACACGAAGCGGAGGCGCGCGAATGCGGTTTCGATCCGATCGATCTTGTCGCCGTCAATCTTTATCCTTTCGAAGCCACCGTCGCGAAGCAGGGTGTAACCCTCGCCGAAGCAATTGAAAATATCGACATCGGCGGACCGTCGATGATTCGAAGTGCGGCGAAAAATTATGAATCAGTCACAGTCGTCGTCGATCCCGCAGATTACGACACGGTGCTCGAAAATATGGGCAAACACGACGGAGACACGACGCTGAAATTGCGAGAGCGCCTCGCCATCAAGGCATTTAACAGGACCGCGGAATATGATCGGGTGATTGCCAATTTTCTAAACAAACAACAGAGGACCGACGCTTCCTTTTCACTTTCGCTTCCATTAGCGATGCGATTGCGCTACGGCGAAAATCCCCATCAAGACGCAGCGCTTTATGGCGATTTCGACAAATATTTCGAAAAACTTCAGGGTAAGGAGCTTTCGTTCAACAATATTCTCGACGTTAACGCCGCGACCAATTTGATCGCCGAATTTGAAGAGCCGACCGTCGCGATTCTGAAGCATACAAACCCCTGCGGCGTCGGCTCGGATCCAGATCTGCGCAAGGCGTGGGAGAAGGCATTCGCTACCGACAAGCAGGCACCATTTGGCGGGATTATCGTCTGCAACCGGCCGCTGAACGAGGCGGTGGCAAAAGTGATCAGCGAAATTTTCAGCGAAGTCATCATCGCGCCAGATTTCGAGATCGAGGCGCGCGCCGTCCTGCAAAAGAAAAAAAATCTGCGACTCATTCGCCTATTGACGCCGGCGAAAGAGGCAAGACTCACGACTGATCTGCGCTCTGTTTGCGGCGGAGTGCTGGTTCAGGACGCGGACCTTGACGGGGATCTGACTCCGAACGTCGTGACCAAGAGGCGGCCAACGAAAACCGAACTAAACGCGATGCTGTTCGGCTGGCGCGTCGTCAAACATGTGAAATCGAACGCGATCGTGTACGCGAAGTCGGACCGGACACTTGGAATTGGCGCCGGCCAGATGTCGCGTGTCGATGCTTCGCGGATTGCAGTTTGGAAAGCGAACGAGGGCGGACTTTCACTGAAAGGCAGCGCCGTCGCAAGCGACGCTTTTTTCCCGTTCCCTGACGGGCTGCTCGCTGCAGCCGAAGCCGGTGCAACGTGCGCGATTCAGCCGGGCGGCTCAGTGCGCGACGAAGAAGTCATTGCTGCCGCTAACGAGCGCAAAATGGCAATGGTCTTTACCGGGGTTCGTCATTTCCGGCATTAGTGCGGTAGCCGTCGCGTGAGTTTGATGTCTGACCCGTGCCACCGCCACACAGTTGTCATTCTGAGCGGAGCGAAGAATCTCAGATCTTTTCTTTGGACCCGCTTTACACACTAATAGTCCAGAGATGTTTCGCTTCGCTCAACATGACAGATTAGTGCAATCGCCGCGTGCTTTGAACATTGAAGATTTGCGGCGCAAGGCGAAACGGCGCCTCCCTCGGGTGGTGTTCGATTACATAGACGGCGGGGCGGAGGACGAGTGGACATTGCGCGCAAATTGCCGCGCATTCGAGGCAGTGACATTGCGGCCGCGCTGCGCAGTTGCGAC
This sequence comes from uncultured Verrucomicrobiae bacterium, assembly GCA_963791385.1. Lineage (GTDB taxonomy): Bacteria > Verrucomicrobiota > Verrucomicrobiia > Chthoniobacterales > UBA10450 > Udaeobacter. Next base: position 265,582 of record CAWBSH010000030.1, on the reverse strand, counting down.
GCCAGCGTGCGATCTCCGGGCAACCGTGCTCAGCACTTCAGTTTCGATGCCGCTGATTCTCGCACCTGTTGGAAGTTGCCGTCTGATGTATCCGCGGGGCGAAGAAGCAGTAGGCCGCGCCGCTGGTGAAGCAGGCATTCTCTGCACGCTTTCGACGCTCTCAGGCTGCCGCCTGGAAGACGTCGCAGCCGCCTCAGGCGGGGCAGTCTGGTATCAGCTCTATCTGATCGGCGGTCGGGAATGTGCTTTGGGCGTTATTGAACGTGCGCGAAAGGCAGGCTTTTCCGCCTTGGTTGTGACGATCGATACTCCAGTAGCGGGGTTTCGAGAACGCGATCTCCGCAACGGCGCAAAAGAACTCCTTAGCGGAAACATTGGAGCGATGCTGCCTTTTGTGAATCAACTTCTCGTTAGGCCCCGCTGGCTCGCGGCTTTTCTCGCGGACGGCGGTTTGATGAAGTTCGAGAACGTGGTCATTCCCGGAAAAGGACCGATGCTCTATGCCGATGTCACTGCCGCTCTCGAGCAATCGGTAGTGATTTGGGATGACCTCAAATGGATTCGGGAGGCCTGGAGCGGCCCGATTGTGATAAAAGGGATCCATACGGCAGAGGACGCCCGCCGGGCAGTGGACAAGGGAGCAGATGCATTGGTCGTTTCCAATCACGGCGGCCGGCAGCTCGACGGCGTCGCGCCGACTCTGCGCGTTTTGCCCGAAGTGGTGGCGGCCGTGGGCGATCGCATCGAGGTCTTGCTGGATGGTGGAATTCGGCGCGGCAGCGATATTGCAAAAGCGTTATGTTTGGGAGCGCGAGCGGTGATGATCGGGCGTGCGTATGCCTACGGGCTCGGGGCGGCAGGCGGCGCAGGTGTTGCGCGCGCGATCGAGATTCTGCGGTCGGATCTCCTGCGCACACTCAAGCTCCTTGGCTGCGCGTCAGTCGCGGAGTTGGACCAGTCCTACGTAAATGTTCCGCGCGAATGGCTTCGGAAGTGACGCAGCAATGAATGGCTGGCGTGATTCGTTAAATCGTTACAACCTTACATCGGATTTCCGATTCAACGATTTGACGATTTAACGATTCAACGCGGCGAAGCCAGTCGCCACAGCCAGATACAAAGAATGACGGCAACGATCAACGCAACCCAGCTTAGCGCCATGGGAATCGTATGCGTTCCCACGGTGACTTGCGCCTGATTAATCAGTCGCAGCAGATGACCGATCGCAAAAACACCGAAAATAACGCTGGCTACGCGCAATCCAACGGTTCGTGAGTTCATGCTGCGATTGTGGGAATTGAGCGGAGATTTGTCAGTAAAAATGAGCGCAATCTATATCGCACTTCTGCGAAAGGATGCCGCTTGCACGAGTATGCCGATGATCGCGAGCCCGATGAACACAATTGTTGAGCCGGTAGGCGGCAGCACAATGGCGCTTTGAATCAAGTGGGCGCCAATAAGAGAGGAGACGACGATGAGTGCCCAGTCAAAGACGGCGAGCAGGAGAAAGGTTCCGATGATCCCACCCACCAGAAAAATGATCGTGTAGTACTGCGCAGAATGAATAAAGAACGCAGCGCCAACTGCACCCGCGAGATAGCCTCCCGCCAAAAAGCCGAGAACTGCGATTGCAATTTTCTGAAGAAAGAGCGCGAGCAACGCTCCTAGCACACCAAAGACGAGAGCAACGACTAATCCCAGGATCGAAGACGGCTCTTGGATAAGGTGCGGCACAATTTCGGCGCCCAACGCGAATCCCGCTGCGGCGACGCAAAGCCAGAACAGCTTTCGTCCGAAAAACAGAACCACTACGCCAATGAGTATACCCACGATCGTGGTAGAGGAATGCATCGGGAGAAAAGTCGTTGGCGCGGCCATCATTGTAGAGGCGTTGTTCTAAACGCCTTACTTTATTTCGGTAGCGGATACAAGCATTGAGGCGGCGTGCTGTAGGGGGCCGCTTCCTCAGCAGATATCGATGGACATAAGAAACAATGGCTGCCCAGCCGTCGAAAAACTGGACTGCTGCCGAAGCCGTCACTCTTTGGAGCTCTGTCCTTGCGATTTGGATTAAAATACGCGAAGTAACAGGCGCGCCGGGTCTGGCAAAGAATTCATTCTCGGGCTGTGGCTCAGCTTGGTAGAGCGCCTGGTTCGGGACCAGGAGGCCGTGGGTTCAAATCCCACCAGCCCGATTGAATTCCTATCGATCAAACCTGGCGACGATGCTAACAGGTCGTGTTCGAGCGGTCGCCGCGGCAACAGACCGTGGGTTCATCCCACCAGCCCGACACTCGCATTGATCGTCGAATAATATCCGACGCGATAGGACATGAGTTCGACAACTTCTGGTAGAGCGGTCGCCGCGGCGACAGGCCGTGGGTTCAAAGCCATCATCAACCGATTGGTCGCTTTGTTGCGTCATTAGAATCCGCCGTGTTGAGGTCCCGTTCCCCTCTGGCTCCGAAAACCAATTGTGCTTTCGAGGACAAAAAGCGTTGACAAAGAGCTGCTTAATTTGGAAAGTCAACACTCATTTTTACCATGCTCGCGCCGCAACTTGTTCCATCCGTGCTTACAAGCAGCGTGTCGACGATCCTTCAATTCCCGATCCCGCAGCCGCGGGACCCCGTTCGTTTCTTGCGCCATATGACCACTCAACTTCTTCAGGAAGCAGCACAGGTGATCCCGAATCAGCAAGTTCTGATTAATGTTGTCTCCAAGCGTGTGCGTCAGCTTGGCTTGGGACATCGTCCGTTAGTGGAGATTACGCCGCGAATGTCGCTGACCGATATTGCGCTAAAGGAAATCATTGCTGGCAAACTGACTTACGAATCGCTCGAAGCTTCCGGCGACGGCGCGTAACAGGGACGTTCGAAATTGCTCTGGAATTCTAGCGTCTGACACGGACGCCCTGACAATTTGCTGGAATCCGGGTCGCCGTACACTGAATTTTCCGCTGAGGACAGCGGACGTTATAACGAACAGCCGACCGATCGACAGGATCGAGAAACGTTGGCAATATGGCAGCTGATTCCATCATCAATCGGAAAGCGCTCCGCGATTATCGTGTTCTCGATCGCTACGAAGCGGGTATCGAGTTAAAAGGAAGCGAGGTCAAATCAATCCGCGAAGGCAAAGCGAACATCAGCGATGCGTTCGCGCGAATCGAGAATGGCGAAGCCTTTCTCTACAATGCCGATATCCAACCGTACCAACGTGCGAGCCATGAAATCCCGGCTGCGAAACGCGTCCGTAAATTACTGTTGCACCGGCAGGAGATCGACAGGCTCTACGGCGAAACGCAAGTAAAAGGGCGTGCGCTCGTCGTTCTGAAGTTCTACTGGAAAAATGGAAAGGTGAAAGCGGAGCTTGGCGTAGGAGTTGGCAAAGTTGCGCATGATAAACGCGCTGATTTGAAAAAGCGGGCCGTGGATCGTGAGACGGCGCGTGAAGTCGCGCGTTTTAATCGCAAGCACGCGTAACGCCCAAGGAGTGACGGCTTCCCAGCCGTCGGGTCTAGTCGACGGTTGCGCAAGCCGTCGCTTCTTGTTCACGGCCGTTTACTGGTAACGTTTCGTATCTGATTATAGGGTCGTGGAAATGAATACTCGCGTTCTGCTCCCGGTTGGCGGTGCATTACTCGGTGCCTGGATTACCGCTCGGGTTTTTCGGACGGCTCGTTACGGACTGCGTGACAAAGTTGTCCTCATCACGGGTGGCTCACGCGGGCTCGGACTTGTGCTCGCACGGCATATTTGCGAGCGAGGCGGGAATGTGGCGTTGATTGCTCGCGACCGTGGGGAACTTGCGCGTGCCAAAGCCGATCTGAGCCGACGCGGTGGTAAAGCTCTTACCGTCGAATGCGATCTGCTCGATCGCGTTCAGATTCAGTCTGCTATTCGCACAATCGTCGATCGGTTCGGCAGGATCGACATCTTGGTTAACAACGCCGGGATTATGGAAGTTGGTCCACTTGAGCACATGAGCCGCGAAGATTTTGAGCGCACCATGCGGCTGCATTTTTGGGCTGCCTATGAATTGATTTCACAAGTCGTTCCGGAAATGCGCATCTGGGGTGGGGGACGCATCGTGAATATTTCGTCAATCGGCGGCAAAGTTGCTGTGCCGCACATGACGCCGTATAGCGCAAGCAAATTTGCGCTGACGGGTTTCTCGGACGCGATTCGGGCCGAGCTGGCGCGCGACAACATTCACGTCACCACCGTCGCGCCAGGTCTCTTGCGCACCGGCTCGCACGTGAATGCAAAGTTCAAAGGCAAGCACAACGCCGAGTTTACCTGGTTCTCTGCTTCCGCGGGTGCCCCGCTGATCTCAATGGGCGCCGATCGCGCCGCGCGAAAAATCCTTGCCGCCTGCCGCCGCGGTCAACCATCGCTGACACTCACGTTTGCTGCCCGCTGTGCGATCGTCGGGAACGCGCTGTTTCCGAATCTCACCGGTTACGCGATGAAAATTGTAAATCGGTTTCTCCCCGACGCAGCCGGCGACAGCGGGAGCCAATCGCGGGCTGGATCGGAGCTCCCACGAAGAACACCGGGATGGATGACGCGCCTCGCCGATCGCGCGACAAAGTTGAACAACGAAGAGGTGACGTCGTCCGTGAATCGTTAAAACGTTACGCCGATACATCGGAACTGGATTTCAGCGATTTAACGATTCACGCTTCAACGATTAACGTGGCGAAGCCATGAGCAACCGGCTCTTCGTCGCAATCGATTTGCCCGAATCAATGCGCCAACTGCTTGCCGGTCTTGATCCACACATTCGCGGCATGCGTTGGACGGATCCGGCTCAAATCCATCTGACGCTCGGGTTCTTCGGCGATGTGCCCGAAGATATTGAACTGAAGCTGCGGAGAAAAACTCAGCGCAATCCAGTTCGGAGCGTTTTTTCTTCCCGTGAATGGCGTCGGCTCGTTTCCGCCAAAAGGCGCTCCGAAAATCATCTGGATCGGCGTGGGCAAAGCGCATCCGCATCTATTCCAAATTCACAAGCGCGTGCAGGAGGCCGCCCTCGCCGTCGGGATCGAACCGGAGCTTCGACCCTGGCATCCGCACGTCACGATCGCGCGTTGCAGGGATGTCTCCGCGCAATCAGTTCGAAAGTTTTTGAAAGCGCATTCAGATTTCGATGCAGGAATGATTCGCGTTGATGCCTTTCATCTTTACTCAAGCAAGCTGAGTCCTGCGGGGCCAATTCACACCCGCGAAGTTACCGTCCACTGTAGCGGCGATCTCTGATCGACGAGCGCTCCATTGTAGCCGCTTGGCTGTGTGAAGCGCGACGCCGATGTCTTTGCCAAAACAAATCCTCGCGCGTCTCACAGAGACGCGGCTACAGATTACAACCCTTTGCTCGATAACGGTGCGGCAATCTCCTCAAGCGGGCGTCGCTCGGCGGGCACGCCAATCCATACTTCCGTCGCCGCACCGAAGACCATCAACGCCGCAGCCAGCAAATAACCCAAAAACAAAGCCGTGCTCGATCCGGTGCCAATGATCCACCCGAAGAGAACCGGTGCGCCGACGCCGCCGACAAACGTTCCGATCGCGAAGAAAATAGCGATGGCCATTGCCCGAATTTCGAGCGGGAAAATTTCGCTCACGGTCAGGTACGCTGAGCTTGCAGCAGCTGAAGCGATAAAAAAGATAATTGTCCAAGCCACCGTCTGCGTGTAGGCGGTAAGCAATCCCGCATGAAAGAGCCAGCCGGTCAGCGCGAGCAGAATCCCGGCCAGCCCATAAGTAATGGTGATCATCGGTTTGCGACCGATCGTGTCGAAAAGATGGCCAAGCATCAATGGCCCGAGCACATTCCCGAGCGCAAATGGCAGGAGATAGGCGCCCACCTCGTTTTCGGGCACAGAATAAAAACGCATCAAGACAAGCGCATAGGTGAAAAAGATTGCGTTGTAGAAAAACGCCTGCGTTGCCATGAGCACAAGGCCGAGAAACGAACGGCGCCGATGCTGGTGCACGATCGCGTTCCAGATTTCATGCCGGGGAGTGTGGGTGCGGGTTCGGATCCGCGTGGGTGATGCCAGGTTGTAGCCGGAATCGATGATCCCGGCCGCATTCGCTTCCAAGATCTTTCGTTCCACTTCAGCAACGATTTGTTCCGCCTCGTCATTGCGTCCGTGAATCATTAGCCATCGCGGACTTTCCGGAATCCAGCGACGAAAGAAAATCACGATCAATCCCAGCGTCGCGCCGATTGCAAATGCGCAGCGCCATCCCAACCAGATCGGCACATAATTTGGATTGAGAAGCACAAGCGTCCCTGCCGCGCCGAGCGCCGCGCCGACCCAGTATGAACCGTTGATAATCAAATCCACTCGGCCGCGCACACGAGCCGGGATCAATTCATCAATCGCAGAGTTAACCGCCGCGTATTCTCCGCCAATACCGGCGCCTGTGATTGCGCGAAAGAGTGCGTAGCTCCAGAAGTTCCACGAAAAAGCAGAGAGCGCCGTTCCGATGAGATAAACCGCGACCGTAATGAAGAACAATTTCTTGCGTCCAAACCGGTCGGTGCCGTAACCGAAGAGCAGCGCGCCGAGGACGGCACCTGAAAGGTAGCAAGTTGCGCTTGCGCCGATGCGGGCAGGCGTTAATCCCAATGTTTCCGATCGCGTCAAAATCCCGCCTAACGCTCCTGCCAATGTCACTTCAAGGCCATCGAGAATCCATGTGGCACCTAGCGAGACGACGATCAGCCAATGCCACGAACTCCACGGCAAGCGGTCCAACCGCGCAGGCACATACGACTCGATCATTTCGCCATTTGCCATGGTGTTAGTCTTGTCGCGCAAAGAAACACGCGAAGCAAAAAGCGATCTAAAGTTAGTCGATCGAAACGGGGCACTGTAGCCACGCCCCTGTGGGACGTCTGAATTTCGAGTTGCCTACACGAGGACGGCGCACAGCGCCGTGGCTACAGGACTGGCGAAGCGCTAGTCCAGCATCTCCACCGAATCGCCCTTGTGCAGCAGGCCTTCTTGCAGGACTGCACCATAAACGCCCGCCATGCCATCGTGAGCTTGCGCTATTTTCTTCAGTATCGCAGGGGCTTGTTCTCCGGTATCAGGGTCGAGCGTGATTATCATGCAGCGTGGATCCCGTTCGAGAATCGTGATAACTGCCTTCGGGCCGATTCGCACCGATCGGCCGACAAATTCGTTTTCACCGAACCCGTTCGCGTACGTTAAGTCCACGTAGACGTTTGCTCGGAAACACCGCTTATCCACCGCGATGCCTGTCTCTTCAGCCAGTTGCCGCGCCGATTGCAAACTGAAGATCGATACTGGACGGCAATCGGTCATGGCACGCTGGGATTGCATCAGCGTGACGTGATGTTTTTGATCGATATCCGCTCGGAGCATTTCGATCAAAGCCGGATCATCAATCGCAAGCGTTTTACCCTCCGGAGTGTCAACATCGACAATCAACTCTGCGAGATCCGCCAGGAGCGGATTTGCGTCTCTGCTCTCCGCCTCGACCAAGTTGATGGGGCGCGCTGCTTTGTTTGGATAGCGGAAGCGCGGACGATATTGCAGAAGTCTTCGCTGCTCGCGAGCTGTGAAATACGGGAATCCCTTATGATTCGCAGAACTCCTGAACGCAAAGACGCGATCGCCATAGATTCCGGAATACCCTGCGAAGGCTTCGTCCAACTCCTCGCCGCGCATGCTCTTGACGGGATACCGCCAGAGGCTCTCCACAGTTCCGATGACGCTCATGGGTTGGAATTTGTTGTTCGACTCAATGCTACTTGATCGGTTCAGCGCGTTTCATCAACTCGTTCGCTGGGAGTTTGGGATCAAGCACCTTTTGCGCGCTCTCGACTCCGGCTACGGGTAGCTTCGAGGCGTCGAGCAATCCAATCTGAACAAGCACCGATGCCTGGTCCCAGTAAATGTGCTCGTGAGCCAGCTTGCCATCTCTAAATCGAACAATCGCGACTAAGGGAATCTCGACGCGCTTTCCCGTTGGAGGGACACCCGGCAACATCCAATCCATTCGAATCGTGTGAGTGAACTTAAAAACCATTTCGTCCACCAATTGGTCCTCGCCAATAGTTCGTGAAACGGGCGTCATTTCGGTGTCCGGTGGCATCTGCGGAATGAACCGCTTGGAATAGAACTCTCGCAATTCACTTTTGCCGAAACCACCGGTGAGCACTGGAATGTGATTTACGTAAGCGTTTTCGACCATCGTCGAGAGCGTGTCTTCAGTGTTACATGTCGAAAACTCGTACCGCACATGATCTTCCCAGAGCTGATCCAGACTTTCTTGGGCGGGGGTGGGACTTGTGTTTGCGTCTTTCTTCTCCGGTTTCGACATCATTGCCTCCTTCTCCGTTTTGATGAAATGCAACGTCAAGATACGAGCGTCCGCGAGAGAGCCAAGACGCTCCGCGGATTTGCCAAAAGCCAACTGCTCGCTGAGTCAAACGCCTACTTCTCGTCGAGGAAAGTGACAGCGCCCGTATCCAAGCTGTAATAACCGCCGATTACCTGTAACTGGCCGGAATCAACTTTGGCTTTGAGAATTGGCGTCGACGAACGCAGCGCGTTCACAACGTGTTTCACGTTCGCTTTAATCGTCGCGTCGAGATCGCCGGTCACCGTCGCCTCCACAGCAGGCTTAATCGCTGTGACGAGTGACTGAATATGGCCAGGCGCTTTGCCCTTCGCAGCGATTGTCTCTTTCGCCGCTTTCACCGCGCCGCAGCTCTGGTGGCCAAGCACTACTATCAGGCGACTACCCAAGTGATCGACCGCGTATTCGAGGCTACCCAGCCCTTCATTATTAATCACGTTTCCGGCCACTCGAACAACAAACAAGTCACCGAGTCCCTGATCGAAGACAATCTCGGGCGGGACACGCGAATCAGAGCAACTGACGATGCTCGCAAACGGATGCTGATCGCTTGCCAGTTCCGTGCGCCGTTCTGTTGTCTGACCGGGATGTTGCAGGTTCCCGCTCGTGTAACGGCCATTACCTTCCTTGAGCTTCGAAATTGCCTCTGCTGGAGCTACTGAAGGCTGGTCCGAATGAGCCGGATCAGCAGCTCGGACAAATTGGTTCATTCCAATCAAACTAACAAGGAAGAGACAAGACGCGAGATGTGCTTTTTTCATACCCCATTTATGAAGGAGCAGGGTTGTTCGTTCAATTCAAAAGTTGATACGGAAAAGGCACAACGACGGCAGGGGACGAAAGATGCTGTCAGAACTCCTCACGGAATGGTTTTCGCTGTTCAAAGAAAGCCAGCCGTTTCTCGCGTTCTTCTCTTTCCTTCGGCGCTATCGAAGAATCGTTGAGCGCCTGTTTCTCATACTTGACTCCGTGATCAAAATCGCCCGCTTCTGCATAAGCGACGGCGAGGGTGTCGTAACATCCGGAGCGTTTCCAATCTGAGAGTTCGCATGCTTTCTCCGCGACGGAAACGGCTTACGCAACTTTACGGATTCGGTCTTCTGGGCAGGTCGCGAGAAACCACGCGAGATTATCATTGGCGACAGAAGCTTCGGGTGTGAGCCGAACCGCCTCTCGGAGGTCGCGTAACGCGGATTCGGTTGGGCCGAGAAGTCTGTAAGCTTTTGCACGTATCGCGACGTCCGTCGCGCGGAGAAGAGACGGCTCCCTTCGGCCTGAGCCCGCCAGTCGCGCCCTGGCATCACACGTCGTAATACATCGCGAATTCATATGGGTGAGGCCTCAAACGCAGGGCGTCGTATTCTTTTTGTTTCATGTCCACCCAGTTTGCGATGAAGTCTTCGTTGAAGACGTCGCCGCGCAACAGGAAGGAATGGTCGGCCTGGAGCGCTTCGATCGCGCCGCGAAGTGAATCAGGGACGCTGGCGACTTGGGCGAGTTCTTCCGGCGGCAACTCGTAGAGGTTTTTGTCGAGCGGATCGCCGGGATCAATTCGATTTTGGACGCCGTCGAGACCGGCGAGCAGCATGGCTGAGAATGCGATGTAAGGATTCGCCGAAGCATCTGGTGTGCGAAACTCCAGTCGCTTTGCTTTCGGACTGGCCGAGTAGGTTGGGATGCGGACCGCAGCCGAGCGGTTGCGCGCGGAATAGGCAAGGTTCACTGGCGCTTCGAATCCGGGCACGAGGCGTTTGAAGCTGTTGGTGGTTGGATTAGTGAAACAGGTGAGTGCGGGGGCATGTTTCAAGATCCCGCCGATGAAGAAGAGCGCCATCTCGCTGAGCCCGGCGTAGCCGTTTCCAGCAAACAGCGGTTTTCCATCCTTCCAAAGCGAGATGTGGGTGTGCATGCCGGAGCCGTTATCGCCGAAGAGCGGTTTCGGCATGAACGTCACGCTTTTGTTATGACGCCGGGCGACGTTGCGAACGATGTATTTGTAATATTGCATCGAATCGGCCATCTGCTTCAACGGCGCGAAGCGAACGTCTATCTCAGCCTGGCCGGCCGTGGCGACTTCGTGATGTTGCTTATCCACTGGGATACCGGCCTTCTCGATCTCGAGCGCCATTTCGTTGCGAATGTCCTGCAACGTGTCCATCGGCGGCACCGGAAAGTAACCTTCCTTTGCGCGGATCTTGTAACCGAGATTTGGAAATTCTTCGCGGCCACTGTTCCAATGTCCTTCGGTGCTATCGACGATGTATGATGAAGCGTTCCCGCTATTCGCAAAGCGCACATCGTCGAAAATAAAGAACTCGGCCTCCGGCCCGAAGAACGCGGTATCGGCGATGCCAGTGCTCTTTAGATAAGCTTCCGCTTTTTCGGCGACGCCTCGCGGGTCGCGATCGTACGGTTCGCGAGTGATCGGATCAACGATGGTACAGATCAGACTCAGCGTCGGTTCCGCATTGAAGATGTCGACCCAGGCCGTGGCGGGATCCGGAATGACTAGCATGTCGGAGGCATTAATCACTTTCCACCCGCGAATCGAGGAGCCGTCAAAGCCCAGGCCTTCGGTGAAAATTTCGTCGCTATATTCGCTCAGGGTCGTGGTGAAATGCTGCCAGGTTCCTGGCAGATCGGTGAACTTAAAATCCACAAGTTTCACTTCGTGGTCTTTGATCATTTTACTGACGTCGGATGGAGTTTTGTCTTTTGGCATAATTTTCGTTGAAGGGTTGAGGAATGGAAGAGTTGGAAAAAGTTAAATGTTAAAATGTTAAAACGTCAGTTCCCGGGCGGTCATTTGTTGAACCGTTTTAACGTTGTAACGATTCAACGTTGTAATCCAGCGTGCATGGCACGCTACACCGCTTTTTCGCCGATCTCTTCTGTGCGGATGCGAACCGCGTGTTCCACTGGGAGCACGAACACCTTGCCGTCACCGATCTTGCCGGTCTTCGCCGCGGCGACAACCACATTGACGGCCTTTTCAATCAAATCGTCCGCCATTACGACCTCAACCTTGACCTTCGGCAGAAAATCCACCGTATACTCGCTCCCGCGGTAAATTTCGGTGTGCCCTTTTTGCCGCCCGAACCCTTTGACTTCTGTGACGGTCATCCCTTCGATGCCAAGTTCCGCGAGCGCTTCTTTGACCTCTTCGAGCTTGAACGGTTTGATGATGGCTTCCAGCTTTTTCATGTCGATGTAAACTCGGGATCGCGCGGTGCTTTGCAACCGAAAGCCATCCGCAGCACGCGCTCTCATAGCAACGCCGCGAAGCGAATGCAATCACGAATTTTTGCAATCTCGTCCCTGGGTTGGGCGGAGCCCGTTCGGCTGGCTTCGCTCGTTCAGGATTAGCTCAGCCGAGTCGAAAGATCCCGACGGGCTGCGTTTTGGTTTCGCATTGGAGTTGTCGACTTTGCTCTGAATGACCAGGTCTGATGCAAGGCAAATTTGCCAAGTTGGTTTCACGCTTAATACTCAAACCTGATGTCTCGCGACTCTTTCGTTCACCTTCATCTGCACACCGAATATTCGCTGCTGGATGGAAGTATCCGAATGAAGGAGCTGATGAAAAAAGCGGTGGAATTCGAGATGCCTGCCGTTGCGATCACGGACCACGGGAATCTATTTGGCGTGATTGAATTTTATCAGGAAGCACAGCGGGCTGGGGTGAAACCGATCATCGGCTGCGAAGTTTACGTGGCCCCGGGATCGCATAAGGACCGTCCTCCATCGCGACGGGATTCGGCGTATCACTTCACGTTGTTGGCCGAAAACGAGATGGGCTATCGCAATCTCGTGAAACTCGTCACGGCGGCGCACCTGGATGGCTTTCATTATGCGCCGCGTATCGACAAGGAAATGCTGGCGGCGCGCTCGACTGGTTTGATCGGACTAAGCGGCTGTCTTGCGGGAGAAATCAACAGCGCGATTCAGGCAAACAATATCGACAAAGCAAAACAGAGGGCGGCAGAGTATCGGGACATCCTTGGCGTCGATAATTTTTTCCTCGAATTGCACGACCACGGGATGGACGAGCAAAAGAAATGCAACACTGAGTTGGTGCAGATAGCCAGCGATCTGGGGGTTGCCCTGGTCGCGGCGAACGACGTGCATTTCCTGCGCAGAAGCGATCACGAGGCGCACGACGTCATGCTTTGCATTGGCACGGGTAAGATGGTGCAGGACGAAACGCGGATGCGTTATCTTCCGGAATTGTATTTCAAATCACCGGCCGAAATGGGGGAGCTGTTCCGTGATTTCCCCGAGGCCATCGCGAACACGCTCAAGATCGGCGAGCGTTGCCATCTGGATCTTGAATTTGGGCGCTCGAAATATCCCGAGTATCCGGTCCCAGCCGGCACAACGCGGGAAGGCTATTTGCGCGAGCTTTGCCAGCAAGGCTTGCAGGCGCGCTATGGTGAACGCGCGACGAGTGATCCAGAGTTGACTCGGCGGCTCGAGTATGAGCTCGGCGTTTTGGAAGCAACTGGTTTCGTCAGTTATCTCCTGATCGTCTGGGATTTCATTCATTTCGCCAAGGAAAGAGGAATCCCCGTCGGTCCGGGACGCGGCTCGGCCGCAGGCTCGATCGTTACGTTTGTTCTTGGAATCACCGACATCGATCCCTTTCAGTACGGACTGATTTTCGAGCGATTTTTAAATCCGGATCGCATTTCGCCTCCGGACATCGACGTGGATTTCTGCGAAGCGCGCCGCGGGGAAGTCCTGGAATACGTTCGTCAGAAATACGGTGAGCGCCGAGTCGCGCAGATCATCACGTTTGGCAAGCTTAAAGCGAAAAGCGTCGTGCGCGACGTGGGCCGGGTGCTGGGTTGGAGTTATCGCGACGCCGATCGCATTGCCAAGATGATTCCGAATGAGCTCAACATCACGCTGGATGCGGCCGTTGGAAAAAACGCGGAACTGAAACGGGCGGTCGCCACCGAGCCGGCTACACGACAGCTCTTCGAGCACGCGAAACTTCTGGAAGGCTTGTCGCGGAACGCCGGGGTGCACGCGGCAGGCGTGGTCATCGCAGATCGGGATCTGTCGGATTACATCCCGCTCTGTCGGGACGTGAAAGGCAATGACGTGATCAGCCAGTACGCCATGGGACCGCTCAACGATTTGGGCCTCCTGAAAATGGATTTTCTAGGATTGAAAACGCTCACCGTGATCGAAGATGCGCTCGCGCTGATTCGCGAACGGCAGCCAGACTTTTCGTTGAAGAATGTTCCGCTGGATGATGCTGCTGCGTTCGCTCTCTATAACCGCGGCGAAACGATCGGTCTCTTCCAGATGGAATCCGGCGGCATGACCAGTCTTTCGAAACAGTTCGACGTGAAGAAGCTCGACGACATCATCGCATTGATCGCGTTGTACCGACCCGGCCCGATGGAGCTGATCCCTGAATACGTGAAAGCGAAGAAGGGCATCACCCCGATCAAATATTTGCATCCGCTGCTGGAAGATATCTGCGCCGACACCTACGGCGTGATGATTTACCAGGAACAAGTTATGGCTGCTGCGAGCAAGCTTGCCGGTTACTCGCTCGCCCAAGCTGATCTTCTCCGGCGCGCAATGGGCAAGAAAGACAAGGAGAAGATGGCGAAAGAACGCAGGAATTTCATCGAGGGCTGCGCTCGCACGAACAAAATCCCGGAAAAAAAAGCGAACGCCATCTTCGATTTGCTTGAAAAATTTGCCGGCTACGGTTTCAACAAGAGTCACAGCGCGGCGTACGGCGTGATCAGCTACCACACGGCCTTCCTCAAGGCGCATTACCCAGTCGCGTTCATGGCCGGTTTGCTGAGCAACGAAATCAATAACACGGAAAAAATCTCCGTGTTCGTAGGCGAGTGCAAACGCATGGGCATTTCCATTCTGCCGCCGGACGTCAATAAGAGCGGATTGAAATTCACGCCCGAGAGTGGCGCATCCGTCGCGCTTGCCCTCCCTGCCGGCGCAACCGAGGACGCTTGCGCCACGATGGCAATTCGTTATGGCCTCGCTGCGATTAAGAACGTGGGCGAGGCAGCTATGGCGATGGCCATCGGCGAGCGCGAGCAGCATGGTGCGTTCACTTCTTTGGAGGATTTTTGCACGCGGCTCGATTCGCGCGTGGCCAATCGCAAAATGTTGGAAAGCCTCATCAAGGCCGGCGCGTTTGATTTTACCAGCCGCGACCGCGCAGAGCTCTTCGCCTGTATCGATGAATCCCTAAGCGCGTCGGCAATAGCACAGCGTGATCGTGCAGCCGGACAGGTTTCGCTTTTCGATGAAGAAACGCATGCCGCCACGGCCGCCAGACGGCAAGCAATTAGGCCTTGGACGGAGCACGAAAAGCTTTCGTACGAGAAAGAGCTTCTCGGATTTTACGTCAGTGGGCATCCGCTCGACTCGTATGCTGAAATTTTTGCAGCAAAAAATTATCGATCGATTGCTTCGTTGAGTGAGCTCGATGATCGCGCGCAGTTCAAAATCGCCGGAGCGATCGTAGAGGTGGAAAAAAAATTCACGAAGAAGGAAGGCAAACCATTTGCAATTGTGTGGATCGAAGATCTCATGGACATGCTCGAGGTAGTCGTATGGAACGACGTATATTTGAAGGTCTCCAGTGTTCTCGTGCCAGGGCGGGTTGTCGAAGTGAAAGGAACACTGGACAGACGCGACGAGATGCTGCGCGCTACAGCTTTGGAAATCAAGCCGCTGGCCCATGGAAAACCTAACGGCGCAACCGACACGTCATCAGAGAAACCACAGCAATCCTCGATTGTTCTGCGATTTTCCGCCGCGACGACAGGCGATGAGTTGCGTCAGGTCCGAAACATTCTCGTCAGCTCACCCGGACGCCACTCCGTCCAATTGTTGTTCGATCGCAGCAACGGAAATTCGTTGCGACTGGACGCAGGCACGGAATTTCGCGTTGATCTTACGCCGGATTTGCAGGAGAAGCTTTCGCGCTGGCTCGTACCGAGCAACGCAACTAGCTGAGCTACCGCTGCCTTTTCAATTTTCTTGGGCGCGCTTTTGGGGCGGCTTCGGCACGCGGGACCGCGCCGAGTAACAATGGTTTTTCCTCCGAACCTGTCTGCAAGCAGAGCGGAAACGTGCGGGTGGTGTTTTCGGCCGGCGACGAACTGAAAAGCTGAATGGCATTCTGTTCCTTTAAGCTGACGCTCCAGTCGGGTTCAGAAAGACCGCCACGAAACTCCAGCTCTGTCGCGGCGGGCGCAAGTGTCAGGGCTACTGGGATGATTTCAATTTTATTGACGCAGTCGATCGGACGCGACATCACATCGAACAGCGGTGTCGCTCCAGTGATTCTGACAAGGACGTCCTTGGTCTCCTCAAAATCAATCTCTCCGCGAAGCGCAAGTTCTACATCTTTGGTTGCCACGTTCAGAAATTCCACAGACGCACGCTTGCCATCAAAAATAATTCGGCTGCTTGCCTCAGTGAGATTGAAAAAAGAGCCACTGCTGCTGGAGAGCTTGCCGTTTATGAGCTGCAGGTCCCCGAGGATGCGCGGGTGCTGGAGGGTTTCCGAAAGAGAAATCTTCCCGCTCAAAATTCCGTCCTGAAAAATCTCCGGATGGAAAAACCAGGGTGCGGCCGCCAGAAAGATTGCCGGAAAATCAACCGAAACTTCGACAGGGGACATTTGAAACGCGCTCCAAGAGGTCCCGATGGGCAAGGCAAAATTCGCCATGAAAGTAATTGGGCTCGAGCCGGGCAAATGAATCACGCTATGCGTCTCCCACTGACTGGAGTTGATCGTCGCTTGAACTTCTACCGGAATCTCATGTGATCTTTGTCCAGGTGATCCGCGAAGGTTTGGTAAATAATCGCGCAGATCGTCGGTCCGGGCATCGAGTGTTCCAGAATAGTTGTGCTCCGGCGAGAGATCGATTTTGCCTTGGCCTGAGAGACAATCGTTCTTGCGTGTCAGATCCAACTCTTCGATCTCTAACTCGGTCGCTTTCAAATTCAGTTTTGCACCCAGACCGTCGACTGCGCTGTTGAAGAATGTCATCGACGCGCCCTGGAGCGCGAGGTGGCCGCCGACTTTTCTGCCCCGGGTGTCCATTGACCCTTCGACGCTGATTTTCCCAGCGAAATCGGCTGGATTTGCACCGAAAAGAGCAAGGAACTCACCGAGCTGATTAATCGACGCCGAAATGTTCCCGCGAAAATCCGGCCTCAGCCATTCCGACGAGTTTGCAGGTAACGCAGCTTCGCCGCTCAACGTGAACTGGTTACTTTTTTGCCGGATGTAAAGTTGCTGGAGCTCGATCTTGCGATTGTAAAGTGCGGCCCCGAGCATGATGGCTTCTGCTGTGCGGTCGCGCCATGTGAGCCCGGTCAATTCACACCAGAGCGATGCGGTTGCGCGGTCCGGCTCGGCAAGGTTACCGCGAAAGGTGAAGTTGCCGGCGTGAAGCACGCCGTTAACGCGGTCCGCGAAGCCCAGTGCTTCGGAGATTTGCGCCAGCGAAAGGTCGGCCGCGCCCCCTGCAATTTTCCAGTTGAAATACCGGGAATGCCACTCATGCGAAATGTTTCCACGCAGTTTGCCGCCGAAAGCATCAACATCGAATTGCAAACCCAGCCGCTCGTTCCCTACGTGCGAGAGATCTACCGTAGCCCACTCCAGGTCGAGGCCGTGTGTCAAAGTAATTCCGGCGACCGTCAAGCGATTGGTCTCCCAGTGAGTTGCCCCGCGCAATTGCGAAAAGGTTTGGCGCACCCACGGCGACGCAATCATGAGCTCGGTAGCGGTGAAGCGGCCGGGTTCAGTCTCGTTTGCAGAGAGAGAAGCATTCCGCAGCAAGATTAGAGTTGGTCCGTTCTCGACGCGTGTATCGAGCTTGGCGATGCTGAAGTTTTGCGGGAGCAGCCGGTGCAGAGTTGCCCATCCGCGCTCGCTCAATTCCTGCACGGTCGGATTCGAGCGGTGCAGTTCCGCGTGAAGTTCGCGAACCGAGAGATTGCGAACATTGTGGCCGCCAGTGCGCAGAAGGATGTGCTTCAAATCCAAGCTAAGTCGAGCGTCCGTCGCGGTGACATCCACGCGAAGTGCATCGTCACGGACGCTCTTCAGGCGAAGCTGACGAATCACAATCGGACGCAGAAATGGCGCTTCAACCTTGTCGATGCTGGCAACGAACCCCTCCTGCCGGGCAAACCACCAAACCCATAGGCGAACGCCATTGGAGACAACAAATGGTGCAAGCGCAATCGTCAAAACGACGATGAGCAAGAGCAACAGGATACTGAGAACGACGCGATTTCTTAGCGGCATTTGCAGCGTCCTGAAGAATGACGAATCAATGATGAGGCTCGAGTGACCAAAGCGTCGCGAGTGCGTTTCAGCTCTCTTCTGCCTTCGTGCTTTGAAGTTGCTCTACCATTCGACATTTGCGCCTCGTTATTCATTTCGGTTTGTTTCTGGAGTGTTTTTGAAGACCAAACGCAGCGGCTGCGGCGTGTGAATCCGTTCTTCGAGTTGCCGCCGCAATGTTTGCTCGGCTTCAGCCGGCAGACCACTTTCCGCTGCCTTTTTCCAAGCCAGCTGAGGCAGGACGGATAATTCGCTTTGAACATCCTGCCCGGAAATCCGGTTCCATAATCCATTTTCAAATGCAAGGACGTCCACTTGTTGTTGCTCAATGCCGAGCATCTGAGCGTGTGGGATCTGCACGACGATTTCGGTCGGTCGAATATTGATCGAAAGGCCCTGCTGTAAATCGAACCCGGCTTTGGCGACGAAGGTGCCGTGCAGTTTCACGCGCTTCGAGCTGCCCACCCAGGTGTGGAGCAGTTCGTGTTCGACTTCGATGCGGCGTGTAAGAACGACCAGTTCACTTCTCGGCGTGGTCTGTTCCACATAGACGCGGTTATTGATCGTAATGCGCGGCTGCAAATGCGCGATGTCGACAAAAGCCGCGCGCAAGTTCCTGCCGAGTCTCTCCAGTTCAGCGCTGCTTTGTCGCGCGGTACGCGCCGGCCAGCCTTCCAGACGCAAAAAAATTAAACCGATCGTAGTTGCAATGATGAACGCAATAATTGTGAACGCGATTGGCCACGAGAAGCGGCGCGGTTTTGCTGAGTTCAACATTGCACGTTTGATCCTTCGGCGTTGGGCGTTTCTTCTCAGCCGCAATCGAGCAAGAGCATGATCACGAGCAAGAGCAAGAAGAAATAGGCAGCATGTTCTGCCGCAAAAAAATTACCGCCCCCCACGCCCGATAGGCGTGAAGGGCGGCTGTTCCCCCCAGAACAATCGTAGAAAGCTTTCAAGCCTTAAGCGAGGTTCCGGCTGCTCGCAACAAAATTTTGCACAAAAATTTTACCAACTTTTCGCACACTTCCGCGTGCGGCGTAAACTGACGGGTGACGCCAGAGCTGAAATATGGTCCGACGACAGCGCGATCCAAAGGTTGCGGCAGAGCGCATCGCGGTTTCTAGTTTTGCCATGCGTGATTTGGGCGATAAACGGTTGTCGCGCAGTTTTGCCGGTTCCTTGCTGGTTGCCCATCCGAATATGCTCGACCCAAATTTTCGGCGGACCGTGCTTTTCGTTTCCGAGCACGATCCCAAGGAAGGCGCCCTCGGCGTAATCATTAATCGTCCGCTGGACAAACCAGTGGTCGAACTGGTGTCAGGCATGCCACCCAACGGTCTTGCTGATGTGCCCGTGTTTCTGGGCGGTCCGGTCGGAAAGAACCAACTGATGTTCGCGGCGTTTGAATGGCAGAAAGGCGCAGGCGCAGGTTTGAAACTCAATCACAACATAACCTTAGAGGAATCGAGCGACGCAGGCGGGCAGAAAAATCAGCTGACAGTCTGTGCTTTTGTCGGCTACGCAGGCTGGGGAGCCGGTCAGCTTGAAACCGAGGTGAAACAGAAAGCCTGGCTTATTCAAAAAGCTAATCCTTCGCTGCTGAAACTGGATCGCCTGCCAAATCTCTGGTTCGACATCATGCGCACTCTGGGGCCATGGTATAAAATGCTCGCCGCCGCCCCGGATGATCCGTCGCTAAATTGATGTGAGCGATGAAATGCGAGACGTGAGTGATTTAGCTTGATTCTGCCTCTTACTTCTCACTAATCACTCTCACTGCGCACATGATTATCGGTGTCCCAAAAGAAATTAAAGAACAAGAGCAGCGCGTTGCTCTTCTGCCATCCGGAGCGAACCAACTCACCCGACTTGGTCACTCCGTGCTGGTGGAGAAAAATGCGGGCGTCGGTTCAGGTTACCCCGACCAGGATTACGCCAAAGCCGGCGCGGAGATTGTTCAGCAAGCGAAAGAAGTTTTCGCGCGCGCCGACATGATTGTAAAGGTCAAGGAACCTCTCGAAGCCGAGTTTCCGTTGTTGCGGCGGAACCAAATTCTTTTCACCTATCTTCATCTGGCTGCAAGCAAAGCTCTCACTGAGGCATTGCTGAAATCGGGCGTGACCGGCGTTGCGTATGAAACGATCCCGGTGGACCATCGTTTGCCGTTGTTGGAGCCGATGAGCGAGATCGCTGGTCGCATGTCGGTAGTGATGGGCGCGTATTTTCTCGCCAAGTACAACGGTGGCAGTGGCGTTTTGCTGGGCGGCGTGCCGGGAGTCTTGCCCGGGCGCGTCGTCGTTGTCGGCGGAGGAACTTCCGGCGTAAACGCGCTGCGGATGGCCAAAGGTCTTGGCGGGGATGTCACAATTCTCGATATCGATGTCGAGCGCCTGCGATTTCTCGATGTAGCGATGGAGAACCTGCACACGCTCTATTCCAACCAAGCAAATTTGGAGGAATTAATGCCCGATTGCGATTTGCTCATCGGCGCAGTGCTTTTGCCAGGAGCCAAAGCGCCGAAGCTGGTTACCCGCGCAATGTTACGAAAGATGAAGCGTGGCAGTGTGTTCGTAGATATTTCCATCGATCAGGGCGGTTGCGCCGAAACGTCGCGACCGACAACGCATCTCGATCCAGTTTACGTCGAGGAAGGTGTAACGCATTATTGCGTGGCAAACATGCCAGCGGCGTATGCCCGCACCGCGACGCAAGCGCTTACGAATGTGACGTATCGTTACGTCGAGTTACTGGCCGATTGCGGCCTTGAAAACGCGTGCAAAAAGCAGCCGGCGTTGATTGGTGGAATCAATACTCGCGATGGCCGACTGACTTGTCAGGCGGTGGCCGAGGCACATGGCCTCAAATGGGAGACACCGCTTTAGTGCTCATCGCGAGCCACTTGTTTTCAAAAACATTATTCTGAGCGGTCCAAAAACTACGCTTGCTGCGATTGATCAATTAAAGCAATATGCGTCTCTAAATATGAAAAAATACATCTGCATCCTGGCTGGTGCCGCGCTCCTTGCGGCGTGCGAGCAAAAAACCGAAACAGTCGCTCCGGCGGCAACTCCAACTTCAACGACTCCGCCTCCTGCAGCGACTGAAATGACCAGTCCAGCTGCAACGGAAGCTCCCGCTACGACAACAGAATCGCCGGCGGAATCAAGCGAAACACCGGCTCAGTCACCCGGATCTTAAGCTGCCCCTGGTTTTTTTGAGAAGTCTTCCGCCGAGCTTTCGGGGGAAGACTTCTTGTGTACCGAGGTCGCCCATAAGACGCTGCGACCGCTAACGAACGTAGTCTTGAGATCAGTCAGCGTTACAGAAGCACTGCCAATTGAGATGGCGCCGCGAGGTTCGTTCTCATTTCCTAAGGCCCGCCGCCTCACGCACCCGTCACAATATGAACGGGTGAAACGAGACGGCGTTACGCGTCGCAGCAGACATCTCATGCTAAGTGTGCTACCGATCGAGAATTGTGGCCAATGGTGTGCAGGATTTGTTACGTCGCGCCGGCTCGGAGGCGCGGTCATTCGCAATCGCATCCGGCGCCGTTTACGGGAGATTGTGCGACGGCACCAGCACGAACTGCGAGGAGGCTTCTGGTTCGTGCTCGTGGCCAGGCACGAAGCCGCGACCGCGACGTATAGCGTATTGGAACATGAATTGTTGCGCCTCGCGAGGCGCGCTTCTATTCTGCTCTGATGCTCGGGCTAGTTCGTTTTACTATTCGGCTTTATCAGTGCACGCTTTCGCCATTACTTGGTCTGCTGTGCGGGGCTGATTGCGGCTGCCGATTTACTCCGACCTGTTCGACATATTTTTTGGAAGCGGTGGAGACACATGGCGTCCGCCGCGGAAGCTGGTTGGGACTTAAGCGCTTGGCGCGGTGTCAACCGTGGGGTGGATGTGGGTGCGACCCGGTGCCGCTGCATCGGGTTGGCGGATCTCAGAGTGACATCCGTCGTTGCGTCTGATCGTGCAAAACCAAATTTATGGATCGAACTGCATGGGTTGTTGTTGGTCTTTGCGTAGTCGGGCTTGTTTTGTGGGAATTCTATCTGGCAAAACAGATGGCCCCAAGGCCCGCCCCACTGAGTGGCGCGCCCCATCAAGCTTCTCCTGCAGCAACTCCAGAGATTGCCGCGGCATCGCCGTCCCCACCTGCCACACCGGAAGCTCCGCCGCAGGCAGTTGAGTCTGGACCAAGTTTTGCCGAAAAAATCGAGACGTTGCGCAATTCAGACGTCGAACTGCGGCTGACGAATCGCGGCGGCGGCATCTCTGAGGCGGTGATGCTCAATCAGATCGCCGAAGACGCCAAGCGCGTGATCTTGAATTCCCCAAAGCACACGCCAATTGGCGCCATGATTGATGACCCTGCAAAGCCCGCGCTTCCGGAATTTACATTGTCGCGCCAGTCCGACAGCAGTATCAGCTGCGAGCGAACTACGCCCGACGGAATCATAATCCGAAAGAAATTTTCCATGCTGCAGTCGAGCGAGAAGAAAGACAATTTTCTTATTGAACTGAATGTGGACGTTCAGAACACCGGTGCAGAGCCGTACACGAACGGCGATTACTTTGTCGCGCTTGGTTCGGCGGCGCCAATTCATCCGCGGGATTATCCGTACTACACGCGGTTGGTTTGGTGCATGAACGGAAAAGCCAGAGACCGAAACGTCAGTTCATTTCAAGGCGGCAGCGGCGTTCTTGGCTTTGGTGCGCATCCGCCGCAACCGTTTTACCAGGAGAATTTTACCGGAGCGCAATGGACAGCGGTGACAGACCAGTTTTTCGCGACAATCATCGCGCCGCTGAACGCGAAGGCTACCGGCATTTGGGGCCATTCGTTCGAAGTGTCCACCGGGCAGAACATGTTCGGCATCGAAGGCGCGATGCGCATGCCGGGTTTTCAATTGCAGCCGGGTCAAACGTACAACGCGCGATTCCAGATCTGGGCAGGACCGAAAATCTATCATCGGCTGGCCCAGCTCGACCACAACGAAGCAGAGATCATGAACTTCGGCGTATTCAAGATTGTCAGTCAATTTCTGCTCAATTTTCTCAACACGATTCACAGTGTGGTGAAAAGTTACGGCATTTCCATTCTGGTGTTGACGCTCGTCGTTCGCCTGGTGCTCTGGCCGCTTCAAAGCAAAGCGAATCAAACGATGCGCAAGACAGCGTTACTTGGGCCGAAAATGCAGGAGCTGCGCGAGAAGTATAAAGACGATCCGACGCGCATGAACCAGGAAGTGATGAAGCTTTACAAGCAATATGGCATCAATCCTGTCGGCGGTTGTTTGCCGATGGCCATACAGATCCCAATTTTCTTCGGGCTGTACCAGATGCTCGCGCAGGCTGTGGAATTGCGAAACGCGAAATTTCTTTGGGTACAAGACCTTTCGCAACCCGACACGGTAGCGCATCTCCCTGCGCTGGGATGGCCGATCAACATCATTCCGCTGCTGATGGCAGCTACGCAGGTCTGGCTCATGGCGATGACGCCGAAGACGGGCGATCCCACTCAGCGCCGTATAATGATGTTTACGCCGCTGATGTTTCTATTTTTCTGCTACAATTTTGCGGCGGCTCTGGCATTGTATTACACCGCACAAAATCTCTTCAGTATCCTGCAATTTTATCAGAACAAACGACAACCCATGCCGACCCTCGAAAAAGTTGTCCCTGCTGGAAAACGAAAACGATGATGACGCCGAAGGATCTGCTGGACACCATGCTCGGTTACCTCGGCTTTGTGGTACAAATCGAGGAGACCACAAATGAGGGTGGCAACCCGACGCTGCAGATCTACACAGAGGAAAGCCGGCGGCTCATCGGACGCGACGGCGAGACGCTCGAGGCCATACAATTTTTGCTTAATCGATTGCTGCAGGCCAGAGATAAGAACGCTGAAAAAGTTATCGTCGATTGCGAACATTATCGGTCCATGCGTGAAGATCGCATCGTTCAGCGGGTGCGCGAGCTAGCCGAACGCGTGCGCATCACCGGCCGTTCACTCCAACTCGAGCCGATGAATTCTTACGAACGGCGTCTCGTCCACAATGCTTTCAAAGACGATCCGGAGATTGCGACATGGAGCCCGTCGGATTCTGCGCGCATCAAGCAAATCACGCTGCTAAAGCGCCAGCCAAAAAAAGAAGTAGCTTCTCAAGGAAAGGCGATTTCCTAATCGCTTCGGCTGTCTGGAGAACGCCCAGCCTTGGGTTGGAACCGCGCCGCATCTGTACCGCTTCCCGTCCGCACTTCAGGTCGCCAGCGGAATTTTTGCAACAGCGGGTTGCCTTTTCCTTCCGCTGCGTCGGCGATAATTTCTCCAAGCACCGGCGCGAACTTGAATCCGTGTCCGCTGTCACCCGCAGCGACGACTAATCCTTCGCGCTCCGGATCGCGCGCAATCCAGAAATGGCCATCGTGGGTGTCGCAGTACATGCACACCCGCGTATGGACAATGGGCGCGTCGGCGAGCGTAGGAAAAGTTGAAGCCAGAAATTCGCGCAAGTTTGTTTCGTCCTCGGAAGTCACGACCCGGTCGGGAGAATCCGGCGACATTTCCCTGCCAGAGCTGTGGTTTGCGATCTTCATCACGCCGTCGCGATTGATCGGAAATCCGTAGTAGCCGGTTGTTGTAATGTCTGCGCCGAAAACTGGAAAGCGTTCGGGTGCGTATATCTCCGGCTTTGAAGGCTTGAGGTGAAACACTGGCTGCCCTGTTGCGCAGAAAAACTTCCTGGTGAACGGCAGCAGATATGGCGTCCATGCGCCCACTGCCATCACAACTAAATCGCCCGGAATCACAGTCCTGCGATGCCACTCCTCAAGTACGATGCCTTTTACACGATCATCGTCTTCATCTAAACAGACGAAACGACTGCCGTTTCGCAGCTCGACACCGATGGATTTAGCGCGCTCAATTAACGTTGCAACGGCGCGACCGCTCTCCGCATAACCAGCCTCGATCTCAAGGACGCCATCTTTATAAAGTTCCGGATTCCACGCCGGGAAACGCTTCCACAACTGCGGCGTGTCCATGCGCGCCACTTTGAGCCCGCGCTTTTCGAGGAGTTTCAAACTTTCATGTTCGAAATCGCCCCGCTCCATTTTGCGCTGGCGAACGAACATCACGCCGACTTCGTGGTACAGTTCTGTGCCGAATTCCTCATTCCATTGGCGCCAGAGTTCAATCGAACGTTCGGCAAGGGCGGTATAATCTTCATCAGCGCCGTATGCGGCGCGCACGGCCTTGCTGATGTCGGTGGACGCCGCGGACGGATGCGGCAGTGGCCCCGGATCGACGAGCACGACTTCGTGACTGCGTTTCTTTAGCTCGATCGCGGCAGTAACGCCATTAATCCCCGCGCCAACGATGATGATTCTCGACATACCGTGAAATCTGTCATTCTGAGCGAAGCGAAGAATCTCTGATCATTCGGTCCATACCGTGCCACGGAAACAATCAGAGATGTTTCGCTCCGCTCAACATGACAACGAAACAAGCAGCGTTCGGTATTGGGAACGCTAAGTGCATGGTTGTTCAGCCTCTGTTCGGAGCGCGCGTTCCCGTTCGAGCAGTGTCGGATGTGAGTAATGAAAGCCGCTGTAGAACGGGTGGGGCGTGAGATTGCTCAAGTTCTTTTCGGTCAACTTTCGCAGGGCTTCAATGAGGCTTTGCGACTCTCCCATGGTCTCGCGCGCGAATGCATCAGCCTCATATTCGAAACGGCGCGACCACATATGAACGATTGGCGAAAACCAGAAACTGATCGTCCCCGCGAGCAACGCAAACAATAGCATCGCAGGCACGACATTCACGGCGGCAAAGCCTGCGTGATGTTGGAAACCAAATGCGCGATAAAACCAGTCCTGACGCGCCAGCCACGCGACCGCAGCAAACCCACTGAAGACGCCAACAATGGAAACGCAGAGAGACTTCAACACGTGGTGTTTCTTGTAATGGCCGATTTCGTGTGCCAGTACGGATTCCAGTTGCGGCTCGGTGAGCTGCGCCGATGAGAGTGTCAAAGAACACTATTTTTCGAAAACGACCGAACCCGGTGAAGAAAGCGTTGGAGTGGCGAGACCGTTTACTGCCGTCCATTACTTCGATGCTGCGCGTCGGAAAATTGGCGCGCTGTCCCAGTGCGAAAAGCCGGTCGCGCAAGGATCCTTCCGGAAGCGGAGTGAACTTGTTGAATAGCGGCATGATCACCGAGGCGGCGATGAGCAGCAAAAATAATTGAAAGGCGATGACGACCGCCGCCGCCCAAACCCACCAGGTTGCCCCGGTCCACTCGATCAGTTTCAACACTAACGCAAGGACTGGATATCCCAGCAACACGGCGAGTAAAAGTCCTTTCATTCGATCAAACACCCAAGTCTTCACTGTCGTCGTGTTGAAGCCGAATCGCTCTTCAAGTTTGACCTGCGCGTACCAGGCGAACGGCAAATTCACGATGCTCAATGCGACGCCGGTGATGAAGAGAAAACCAGCCATCGCCAACACGGAAGAGCCGAAAGCCGCCGTGAATTTCCCAAACGCCCACGGCAACACGCCGCTGAAAAGGATCGCGACGAGTAGCACCACATCAAATACTGTGACGACGTCTCCGAACCGGCTCTTTCCCATCGTATAATCCACCGAGCGGCGATAGGTCGCCTCGTCAACCATCGCGCGAAATGCAAGCGGCACTTCGTTCCCATGCGCAAGCACGTAGCGTTGGTTCAGCTGGCTCAGCCACAGTTCACCGATTCCTCGAGCGAGAATCAGAACGAAAGCGATAACGGCCAACGTTGGCACAAACCTATCCTATGCTGTCATTCTCAGAGAAGCGACGGATCTCGGTTCGCCCCGCTAGTCCCGAGCGCCTGCTACGTCCTTTGAATCCGCCGCTTTAGCCTGGGCGGACAGGAATTCACGAACGTGATTCAATTCGTCTCGTGAGACGCCAGCTTTTGAGGTTTGTGCGGCCAACTTCGTGTAATAACGGCTGGCATTCTCATTGTCGCCCGCTTGCTCGGCAGCTTGCGCCGCTCCGTACAAACCTCTGAACCGTCCCGGGTAGATTTTCAGCGCGGCTTCAAATTCCCGCTGCGCTTCCTTCGGTTGCCCAAGTTCGAGCAGAAGACTTCCGAGTTGTTCGCGAATCGGAACGAACGCGCCGGGCGAAACGGGATGTTTCCCGAGAGTATCTTCCGAATCTGCGGCCCGACGCAACGTCTCGACAGCTTTATCCTTGTTGCCGTCGCCTGCCGCCACCCATGCCGAAGCCGCTTGCATCTGAAGATCCAAATGACTCTTGAAATAGTCGAACTTTGGATCCTTCGTCGCGTCGCGCAGGTGCTGCATCCGGGCGATCGCCTTGCGAGCGCCGTCGAGATCGCCAGTATGTGCGCGTCCGAGCGCGTGACCATATTCGATGAGAGCTTCCATAAACGGGAACGAAGACCAATGTGGCAGCTCGGGAATCGGCAATGTTGCCGCTGCCGCCCAATCGTTCCGCTCAAACGCATACCGAGTTGGAATTGCGGCCAGGGCGTAGGCGGCGCTGAATTCCAGCTCTGGATTTGTCTTCCGCACTTTCGCGGCGAGATCCACAATCTTTTTCGCCTCAGTGTCCCGAGCTTCCTGCAAATAGGAGTAAGCAAGGTAATCAAGCGCGTGTAATTCTTCGGCTTCGGTCGCATCACGGTGGCGCATCGCTGCGTAAGCGCGCGAAGCTTCAGCCGAGGCTTGATTCGCAGCGATGGATTCATCCCACATGCCCAACCGCGTAAAAATGTGCGACGGCATGTGCAGCGCGTGCGGCACCCACGGTGCGATGGAAGCATAACTCTGCGCAGCAGCGAGTCCGCGCTGCGCGAGCTGAGGATAGTCGTAGGAATGGATCAGGTAATGAACGACGCCGGGATGGTTTGGGTTTTGCTTCCACAGTTTTTCCAGGATTGCGGCCGCCTCAAGCTGTTTCGATAAACTAACGTCGTTAGGCGTGGCATAGCCGACAGCAAGGACCGCGAACGCGTAGAAGGTTTGCACTTCAAAATCGTCGGGATACTTGTCGCGGAGTTGGCGCATCGCTTTTTCGTAGGCGACTACCCGGTCGCGCGGTCCCACTGGTCCGTGACACGATTGTCCCACCGGGCCTGTGGCAGAACCGTCGGGCGAATTGTAATAGATGTTGAGCGCCGTAATGAATCCGCGCTCGCGATCCGTGCCGGCGTTTATCGCCATCGCCTTTTCAATGGCAGTTTTTCCCGCGCGCATTTCGTCGGGAGTCGGCGGTGTCCAGATCGGATGCCACCACGTCATGGCGATTCCCCATTGGGCCATGGCGCATTTTGGGTCGTGCTCAGCCACAGAAGTAAAAACGCGTCGCGCCTCTTCATAGAAAAACGAGTGAAGCAACGCCACGCCACGGGCGAAATCAGATTGAGCTTCAGACGCGCACGTTATCGGGAACGCGACTTTCCCTACCCCGCGCAAATCGCCCGGTTCGGGAGCGGTCGCAGCTTTGACGTGGTTTAAGGCGAGAAAACTACTGGCTAATCCGACAAGAAGAACAAGGCGAAGCGAGCGCCATTGAATCATGTTTGAGGCTAGCTGTCTTTAACTATTCCCGCAAATTCCAAACTTACCCAAGAGACCCGAGTCGACCGACCGCTACTCAAACTCCAGGATGATTTTGCCGCTGCGTTTGCCTTGCGCGGCGTGTGCGACTGCGGCTTTGACTGCGCTTAGCGGATAAGCCTTTTCGACTTTTGTTTGCAGCAACCCGTGCCTGGCCATTTCGAAAATCGGTCGAAACGTCTCGAGGCGCTGCGCCTGAGTGGCATTATCATACCATTTGTTGATCCAGATCCCGCGAAATCGCAGATCTTTAAAGATGAGAAGGCCCGTCGGAATTTTCAGCGGCTGCAAGCTCATCGCGCCAAAGCTCACCAGTGTGCCACCTGGAGCGAGACAATTGGCAAGACGCAACGCGCTATCGCCGCCGACAGAGTTCAATCCCAAACGAATAGAAGCGCCTCCGGTCGCGTTCTTCACTTCTTCGCGAAAGTTCTCGCCATCAATGAGTACGACGTCGCCGCCTTCGGCGCACAATTCATCAATTAATTCTGCGCGTCGAACGACGTTCACGGTTCTATAACCGAGCATGTGTGCGATGTGAATCACGCTGCGACCAGCTGCCGAATTTGCGGCGTTTTGAATCAGCCAATCGCCCTTCTGGAGATTGACGTAATCGTGTAGCAATCGCCACGCGGTCAGCGGATTGATTTTTAACATTGCCGCCTGAACAGGCTCGATTCCGTCGGGCACAACTACTAACTCTTCGGCTTTCACCGCGACCGCATCCCGCCATGTGCCGACGTTATGTGGCAGGATCACGAGCGCGCCGCTCGTTAGGCCGTTCACGCCTGCGCCTAACTCAACGACGATGCCCGCGCCTTCAAATCCCGGCGTCGCCGGTAGCGCTGGGCGCACCGGATACTTTCCTTCGATTTGATTCAAATCTGCCGGATTGATCGGCGCGGCGCACATTTTCACCACCGCTTCGTTTGCGGTCGGCGTCGGCCACGGGAGGGTTTCTACACGCAGGACGTCCGCCGGATTTCCGTATCCTTCGTAAACCGCTGCGTTTATAGTTTTGTTCATCGATGCCCCCGCAAGCTGACGCGTCTGACCAGAATGTGCAAACCGCCGTGCCCGGCAACCAGCGGAGTCACGCCATCTGGCAGACCGGTGCCCGGTTCGCTCTGTTCGGCTTGATCGTCAATGTTCTTCTCGCAACAGCAAAAATTTTTGCCGGCGCCATAGGCCACGCATACGTGTTGATTGCTGATGGAATTGAATCCGCGCTCGATGTTGGCGGCTCAATTGTGATTTGGGGAGGATTAACTGTCGCCGCGCGACCGCCCGATCGGACGCATCCATACGGTCACGGCAAGGCCGAGCCAGTCGCGGCGGTGATCGTTGCAGTCGGCGTTTTAGCGGCCGCAATCGGTCTGGCAATTCAAAGTGTGCGTGAAATTTTCCTGCCCCACCACGCACCCGCTCCGTGGACGCTGGCGGTCTTGGTCGTCACAGTGGTGATCAAAGAAAGTTTGTACCGTTATACGATCCGGTTTGGGCGAAAAGTTGAAAGCACCGCAGTTAAGACTGACGCGTGGCATCATCGAATGGATGCAATGACTTCCATTGCGGCGTTTATCGGCATCTCTCTGGCGTTGATCGGCGGGAAGAAATGGCAAAACGCCGACGACTGGGCGGCACTTGTAGCCTGCGCGCTGATCGCGGCAAACGGCATTCGCCTCGCACGGCCGGCGTTTTATGAAATCATGGACACTGCGCCCGGTGGCAAAATTGTCAGGTCCATTCGGGCGGTTGCCAGCTCAGTTCCCGGAGTGGTCGAGGTAGAGAAATGCCACGCCCGCAAGATGGGGCTGGATTTTTACGTGGATCTTCACGTCGGGGTAGATGGCAGCATTTCAGTGAATGAAGGTCACGAAATCGCGCATCGGGTGAAGGCAGCGATCCAGCAAAGCGACTCGCGCGTCGCAGACGTGCTCGTACACATCGAGCCGGCAAAGCTGTAGCCGTGATCGGTGATCGCGGCTGTCCGGGGTCAACGACCCCGGCTACAACTCGCGAAGAATCCCGACAAGCGCGTTCGCCAAGGTCTTTCGCGCGTGGGCGATCCTTCTGGCGAACTGGATCAGGCGCGGGATCCGGTTAGGGCGCGCAAGAAAGAACATTATCAGCGCAGCCATGGGAGTTCGCTGATGCTCGATGTCGAATAGAACGTGCGCCGGAGCTGGGAAAGGTTCGCGCGGCGCATCGGTTATGACGCGCAGTGAGAGCAGTGGAATCCCGCGTGCAGCACAAATCCGTGCGATGAATTCCGTTTCCATGTCCGCCGCGGTCGCGCCCGACTTGCGCGCAGTTTCATTGCGCTCTTCGTTGGAATCGATCAACGCGGGAACCGTCAACATGTTGGCCGTACGAATCGACACGTTTGAAAGCGATGATGGCGCGTTTTTCAGATCCACCGTCGAAAAATTCTTCGCAACCAAAAGGTCGTTCACCTGCAGTTCATCGTCGAGCGACCCTGCAAATCCAGCGCTGATCAAAAGTTCAAATTTCTGATCGCCCAGAAATTCTCCCAGCCGTTCTCTGCAAACTTTTTCTCCGACGCCAGTATGCATCACTTCAACCTCCCGATTATCGATCTTGCCGCGAATTGTCCTGATGCCATTTCGATCAACGCGAGATTTATTTCCGAGCCGGCGCAGGAATCCCGAGCTCTCGGCCGGCAAAGCGAACGTCACCGCAATTCTTGTCATGTTGAGCAAAGCGAAACATCTCTGATTACTTCACTTCGCAAGTCCAGATAATCTGAGATTTTTCTCCCGCGACTGCGGGATCAGAATGACAGAGTGCCGGGCCAAACCCGTCAATCCGATTTCACCGCCTTTCTACGACCTGCACGACGAAGCTTTTTTTCTCCTCTGTAGCCGGGGTCGGCCTGTCCGCCGTAGCCTCGGCGAAGGCGGATGACCCCGGTTCTGGCGACTTAGTTGAAGCTGGTGACTCCGACGATCCGCCTCCCAGAATGGATGCGACCGCAGCGCGAAATTCAGATTCCCGATTTGCCGGGAGATCGACCAGAATGCTGAGGCGGCCTGCGTCTGGAACACCTTTCGTAGCAGATCCTCCAAGGTCGGAAACAATTGCAACCACATTATCTGCGACGGCATCAAGTTTCCCGCTTTTCGCTGGGATTGTGATTTCGCTCACGCCTAATGCATTTGACGCCGGCGTGAGCGTCACTGCCGCGCGCTCGATCGATTTCGCAATCTGCTCCCGCATCTGAGCTTCCAGCAGTGGCCGATTTGGATTTTGACTTTCCTGTCTGAAGATGAACCAGAGACCGATGCCGACGTTTACAAACACAAGAACCATGAATGCGACGCCTATGCGGGTGGCCATTTTGCGGCCCTGCTCTGAAATATCCTCTGGAGGTGGCAATACAATCTCCCGTGAATCACCGTGCATTCCCGCGTGAATCTGACGCGCCACAGCCAACTCGCGTTGCAATTGCTTGTCCGACATCAATCGCTCTTCCAAGGCAGCGCGCTCGGTAGGTAATAGTCGACCGTCAAGATAATCAAAAAGCTTGTCAGGATTCATTGCTACCAGCGACAAGCCTCACGCGAGACCTAACGGTACGCAATCCCTCACTATCGAGTTGCAGGGTTACAACCCAATTGCCCTTTGCTCTGTAAGATGGCGGGCAATAGAGTCGCTCTGTGGCTGAGGGCGATCAGTCCAAGAAAGGACGACACGGGTATATCTGGCGCAGCGTTTTGATTGGTGTTGCGGTATGCGTTGGGCTCTTGATCATTTTTCATCAGCCGATTTTGTTGGGCATAGCCCGGCAGGTCGGGCTTCGGTACGCTAGCAAAGAGAACCTGAAGATCGATTTTCGCCTTGAAGGAAATCCTTTCAGCTATTTGACGCTTCGAAATGTTCACGGGGTGGCGACTGGGCCGTCCGCGATCGAATCGATCAACATCGATTCAGTGTACGTCGATTACAGCTTATTCGGGCTCATGATGCATGGGGCTTCGCATCTCTTGCAGGATATTGAGGTACGCGGTGCACAGGTGGTACCTGAATCCGGCAATGGCGCCGCTGCCCAGGCCCCACCCGAAACAAAAACCAAGGCTGCTTTCCGCCTTTCCTGGGCAGATTCGGTTGGTAGACGCGACGCTCATTGTTAGAGAGAGGCCGAACGATTTTGTCGTTGAACATGCTGACCTGGATTTAAATCCGCGCGTGCCGGGCGAGCTACGAATCGGAAGACTGCAACTACCGTCAGGCGAGAGTTGGTCCAGAATTTCCGGGCAGACTTCTTACACGGACAAGAACTTCATTCTGCGCGACGTGGCTCTCAATGACCAGGAAAACATCCGGCTTCTGAACATCGACGCGTCCCGCATCGACTCCAAAGCTCTCGCGGTCAAGCTCGATGCCATCATCGGCGGCGGCCAATTGTCTCTCTCGGCTGCGTTGAATGAAACCGGGTCTTCTGTGAACGCGAAGGTTAATCTGACTGCAGAGAAGAATTGCGGCGGCATCGCTGAACAAATTCCTTTTGCTCCCGGAGAATTATTTTTCCGGCGAAATTGAGCGGCTTGCCTTGGATGGCACAGGCGTGATCGACTCGCCGCGTACTTGGAGTGGCACGATGTCACTGCGGGTCAGCGATGCGCATGTGCCGGCGGTGAATTTCGACAAGGGCGCTGTTGAAGTTTCCACAGGGCAGGGCAGGGCGACGTTACAGTCAGCCGATATTGTTCAGAACCAGAACGAATTTCATCTGAACGGGACAATCGATTTGCCGGCAACGTTCGAAGATTTTGGCCGGACACCAGCGAGTCTGCAAATCGCCGGTAAGGCGCCTGATCTGGAGAAACTAACAGCTGGACTCCGTATTGGCTTGACCGGCTCAGTTCAGTTCAACGGCAAAATCAACATCGTTGATGCAAATGCGCAGGTAACACTTGGCGTCACAGGCGACGCGGTCGGATTTTCAGATGGAATCATTGACAACCTGAACGCCACTTTGCGCGCATCCAAAAAAATAGCGCGCGGCGATACCAAGAGACCCTGGTTTGCGGATTTTCGCACGGCAATGGAGTTCACCCTGGCCGGCATACGTTATCGGGATTACATCGTCGATTCAGTGCACGGATCGATGAACGGAAGCGATGACATACTCGGACTTGATGGGGTTACTCTGCGGCGCAATCAAAATGAGCTAAGCGTTCGCGGCCGTTACCGGCTCCCGGAAAACATTGGCAATGCGCCTTCACAACCAGTGCAATTGGATATTGGGTTGAATGCTCCCGAGACCGGCGATTTTTGGGCGGCCAATTCTCCGAACAAAATCAGTGGTCCGTTGCAAATGACGGGTCACATCCAGCGCAAACAAGGAATCATCGACGGACAGGTATCACTCGCAGGATCGAATTTGAAAATGCGAGACTTGGTTGTGCAACGGCTGAGCGCGCAGTCGTCGATCGCAAACAATGTGATCCATCTCAGTGAGTGCAGCGCGACTCTGAACAACACCGATTACGTCAATGCAACTGGGACATTCAACTTGCAGCCGCCTCAGCATTACAACGGCAAGGCGTCCGCGAGCGTATCGAACCTGGCTGTGTTGGAGCCGTTTTTGCGCGCGTTCGGCAACCAGAGCCAACTGGCCGGCTCGTTCAAATTGGATTGGGACGGCAGCGGGAGTGCGCAGACGTTTAAAAACACCGGCAACCTAAAGCTCGTTTTGGAAAAAGCGCGCTACGGGAATTTGCAAGGGCTCCAGACAAATATCGACGCGTCGTACTCGCCCGACGGCCTCGATGTGCCGATCATTTTCTTCGCGACGACTAACATGGATTTCAATGCGATCGCCCGGACGAAGGATGACACGCTGGAGATAGACAAGATCCA
This sequence comes from uncultured Verrucomicrobiae bacterium, assembly GCA_963791385.1. Lineage (GTDB taxonomy): Bacteria > Verrucomicrobiota > Verrucomicrobiia > Chthoniobacterales > UBA10450 > Udaeobacter. The sequence continues at coordinate 231,282 of CAWBSH010000030.1, read as the reverse complement.
GCTGAACCAGGTTGTCACCCCGCAACCGCAGCGAGCCGGCCGCAGCGGCACGCCCGGAGAAGGCGCCCTACCGCAACAACGCGCGAATTACGCGTACGGCTATGTCTCAATTCCGTTTGTGTGGCGAAATCTCGGTACAAAATCCGCAGTGATTCCGTCTTCCGGTAAAGTGTCGGTGATAGCGCAGTCTGAGAATCTTGACTTAAAGAGGCTGGCGCAAGATCTCGGAATCAAATCGACAATTTCCGGCGTCGTGAATGCGAAGCTTGACGGTGACGGAACAATTACAGATTTGAAAACGCGGCTCGACCTGCAGGTGCGGGATTTGCGAAACGAACAGTGGCGGAACATGGAGCCGGCGACGTTCGAGCTGAGCGCGCAGACCGTGCAGAATCGGCTGATCGCTTCAGGCAAGCTGCAACAGCCGAGGATTCAACCGTTGGAAATAAACGCCAGCATGCCGTTCGACGTGCAGAAAATTGTCAAGGATCGAGGATTTGCCGACGACACGTTGATCACTGCAAAAGCTCGCGTCCCGCGCACGTCGGTAAATTTCATTCGGCAATTTGTCCCTGAGCTTCAGCAATTAGATGGCGATCTGGGTCTGGACGTTGATGTGAGCGGAACGCTTGGTCATCCGGTCTTGAGTGGAGCAGGGGACATGACGGTGAACGTCGCCCGTTTCACAAACGCGACTATTCCCACGCTGCGGAGTTTTAATGCACGCCTCACTTTTCGGGACAACGCGCTTACTCTCGATCGTTTCGGAGGCGATTTGGCTGGTGGGGCGTTTACCATGAGTGGTCGAGTTACGTTCGCCAAACTGACCGAACCGGTTCTCGATTTGCAAATGAGAGCTCAGAGCGTGCTGGTCGCCCGCAACGACACGCTCACCATACGTGCCAATGCCGAGATCGGAATAACGGGCCCACTTGCTTCCGCGACGGTGGCGGGCACTGCGGCGCTGACAGACAGTCACATTCTCAAGAACATCGAGCTAATCCCCATAGGTTTGCCCGGCCGGCCTCCGCCACAGCCACCCTCGGCGACCCCTGAATTATCTGTGACGACCCCGCCGCTGCGCGACTGGAAGTTTAACGTCGCAATCACAACCAAAAATCCGGTGGAGATTCGCGGCAACCTGGCGAGTGGCGGAGCAACTGCGGATCTGAAATTGACAGGCACGGGACTGCGTCCTGGTCTGCAGGGTGTGGTGCAGATGCAAAACGTCGAGGCGACGTTGCCTTTCAGCCGGCTCAATGTCTCACAAGGCTTGCTTACTTTCGATCCAAGCGACCCGATGAATCCCAAGATCACTCTCCAAGGGACCTCGGTCATCCGCGATTACACAGTGCGCGTTTATGTTTATGGAACTGTGGAGTCGCCCCAGGCCATTTTCAGCAGCGAACCACCTCTGCCGCAGGAAGAAATCATTTCCTTGATCGCGACGGGCGCAACCAGACAAGAACTTTCAGGAACAAATGTTCTCGCTGGTCGCGCCGCGATGCTACTAGTCCAGGAGCTATACCGCAAAGTCGTCAAAAAAGGTCAGCCCACTCAGAGCAACACGGTTTTTAACCGATTAGATTTAGATTTGGGAACAGTCGATCCGCGGACTGGTCAGCAGCAGGCCACGGTGCGATTTAAAATCGACGATCACCTTGTGCTTACCGGAGACGTTGGCGTTCGAGGTGATTTTCGGGGAAGACTAAAATATCTGATTCGGTTTCGCTGACATGCGACACGCGCTCGTTTTCTGCGTTGGAACAGTAGCGTTTGTACTTGAAGTCGCAGCGCAAAGCGCGGTTGACGTCGTGCGACCGGAGCAGCAACAGAAAACGGAGCGAGCAATCGCAAAGGAAAAGGCGAGACGCGCGAAGCAGACAAGCCTGATCGAATTTCGCGGAAACCAGGCATTCAAGGAGAATGAACTGCGAATCGCGCTGAAGGAGGAGATCACTACGATTGAGGATTTTGGGTTGAGTCCCGCGCGCGCGGATGATCTGGCTTTTTTCCTCGAAGTCTTTTACCGAAAACACGGCTACGCGAAAGTGGACGTCCACTACGTAATCGAATCGTCGGATCGTCTGCGTTTGGATATTACCGAGGGTCCGCAATTCACGGTGCGCACTGTGATCTTCGATGGGAACGCGCACGAGCCTGCGGACAAACTGTTCGATTACATGATCGGGCCGACGCGCGAGCGATATTCTGCTCTCCAGAAGCAATACCCTTTCGTGGCCGCCGATATGGGGGAAGGCGCCCGTCTCGTGCAGCGCTTTTATCTGGCTGAAGGTTTCTTGAATGCGGTCGTCGATCAGCCCCGTTCTGATTTTCAAAATCAAAGTAACCAGGTGGACGTAATCGTTCCGATCCATGAAGGCCGGCAATATTTCTTCGGAAGAATCTCCTTTAGCGGACAGACGGTTTACGGCCCGGATGCACTTCGTGGGCAAATATCCGACCTGCTTCAGCAACCATACACCGATGTGCGCGTGGAGGATATTCCGCGCCGTCTCCAGGAGTACTTCAAAAGACGCGGTTATTACGATGTGAAGGTGGAGGCCAACGGCGCGCCTGAGGAAGCAATCAACGGCCGTGTGCCAGTAGAAATTTCGATCTCAGCAGGCCCGGTTTACCATTTCGACGGTGTGAGCGTGAACGGGTTGCAGAGGCTGCATCCCAGTTTTGTGACCAAGCGATTCACAACGTTGGAGGGGAAAACGTACAGCCCCGATGTTCTCGATGAGAGATTTCGGACGCTGATGAAGACTGGCCTGTTTAATCTGTTGCAGATTAAGCCCGTGCCTGTGGATGGAAATTTATTGCGACTCGACATTTCAGCTGAGGAAGCCAAGAGCAAGGAATTTGGTTTTTGGGGTGGATTCGACACTTACGAAGGTGCGCTCGCCGGCGTGCAGGTCGGTGATCGCGATCTGTTCGGCACTGGCCGGGCAGGATCGGCAACGATCGAGGTCTCGCAACGCAGTTATCGAGGCGAAATTCTGTACGAGGATCCATTTTTCTTCGATGCGAACATCTTCTTCCGAGCGCGAGCGAGCGCTTTTACTTTTGATTATGATGGCTACTCGAAATTTGAATTGGGCGGACACTTCGATTTCACCCGCCAAATTACCAAAAACGATGAGGTCGGCCTGGCCATCGCCATTCGGCATGTAAAAATCACCGACTCCGAGATCAGGCCGGCATTCCTGCTCGGTCCTACGACGAATTACCTTGTAAATACGGTTGGCCTGACGAACACGCTCGATATGCGCGAGAGTCCAAACGTAACGCCGCGTGGTTTCCTGATCAATAACACCGTGGATCTGGCTTCGAGCGCGTTGGGCAGCGATATCGAATTTATCCGAGGCACAATGCGGGCCGGCTACTATCTTCCGTTTGGACCCAAGGCGCTCACGCCCGGTGTAGTCGGCGTTGGGCGCTCCGGCACGCCGTTGCAGCGTTGGTTTCGGCAGTCCTCGATCGCATTTGGCGCGCGCTCTGGGATTATTCATTCGCTCACGAGCAGTAGTTCCGACGAAGCCACTGCCATTCCGATTGACGAACGTTTCTTCATCGGCGGCGCCACAACTGTGCGCAGTTTTGGCGAACGCGACCTTGGTCCGCACGATAATCACGGACATCCTGTTGGTGGAGAATTTTATACCGTGTTCAATGTCGAATACACCTTCCCGATTTTCGGCGAACTACAGGGCGCGATCTTCACCGACGCGGGCAATCTTTTGCCGAGTTCGGAAGACATCGGTCTGGATGACATGCGCTACGCGATTGGCGCGGGCTTGCGCTACAAGCTGCCAGTCGGTCCGATTCGTCTCGATTACGGCGTCAATCCCGATCCGCGGGACGGCGAAGATTTCGGCGCGTTCCATTTCAGTTTTGGTTTTGCGTTTTGATCGCGTCTTATTAACACCTCGCTTCAGCGAAGCGGGGGGACACTGACGCAAGCGGTTTCGTAAATTCTGTTGGCGACCATCGCCCGGCTAAAGCAGGGTGTTACTGAAACGGAGATATCATGCAAGATCGGCAGCAAGAATCGCGCGATGAGCTAACTAAAGTAGGTGACACGCCGCCGGAGGAATTTCGCAAACAGCTCCATGAGTTGGCTGACTGGATTGCGGATTTTCGTGAAAACATCGAGCAACTGCAGGTTTCGCCTAATGAGAAGCCCGGCGCAATCCGCGCGCGACTTCCAAAATACGCACCCGAGCAAGGCGAGCCATTCCAAAAAATTCTCAGCGACGTAGACCGGATCATTGTTCCAGGCATGGTGCATTGGAGTCATCCGATGTTTCTCGGCTACTTTGGGTGGACAACCACCGCGCCGGGAATTCTCGGCGAAATTCTCAGCGCGCCGCTCAACGTGAACGCGATGACATGGCGCACGTGTCCAGCTGCAAGCGAACTTGAAACCGTGGTGATCGATTGGCTTCGGCAATGGGTGGATCTGCCGAACGAATTTGATGGCGTGGTTTATGACACGGCGTCGGTTGGCATACTGCATGCCATGGCAGCCGCGCGAGAAGAAGCCGCGCCATCGGTGCGCAAACGCGGTCTCGCCGGTCGTGCCGATCTTTCGCGTTTCCGCATTTACACCTCCGATCAAGCGCACAATGCGGCCGAAAAGGCGGCCATCGCTCTCGGTATCGGTGAAGAAAATGTGCGCCGCGTTCCCAGCAATGGTGAATTTCGAATGGACCTCCGGTTCTGCGCGAACTGGTTGCTGCCGATCGACAATCAGGTTTCAAGCCGATGGCGGTCATCGCGACGGCTGGAACCACTTCAACCGCCAGCGTCGATCCTATCGCTGGGCTGGCAAATCTTTGTCGCGAAGAAAAGATGTGGTTGCACATCGACGCCGCATACGGGGGTGGGTTCGCGATCGTTCCGGAGTACAACTGGATCACCGAAGGCTGGAGCGCCGCTGATTCAATCATCATCAATCCACACAAGTCACTTTTTGTGCCTCTCGATTTCAGCGTCCTGTTTGTGCGCGATCTGGAGCGCTTACGCTGTGTCTTCTCGCTCGCACCACCGGACGTTTTGCGCCGGGATACCGTGGAAGCCACAAAAAACTACATGGATTACGGCGTACAACTCGGACGCCGATTCCGCGCACTCAAAGCGTGGGTGATCTGGCGCTCGTTAGGCCGCTCGGGAATCGTTGCGCTCCTGCGGGAGCAAATCCGTCTGGCAAATTTGCTCGCCAGTTGGATCAAAGAGGACGACCGTTTCGAGCTATCCGCCCCGGTCAGTATGGGTGTAGTGTGCTTTCGCTTTTTAGCCGGCATCCGTGATGTCGGGCCGGGGTCGCCGCCCCCGGCTACAGCACACCAGCTCGACAAATTGAACAGCGAGATGGTGGAGCGGATCAACGCGAGCGGGCGCGCCTATCTTACGCAGACGAACTTGCGCGGCCGAACCGTGATGCGAATCGGCTTCGGTAACGTCCTGACGACCGAAGAACATTTGCGCAAAGTATGGGAATTGATCTGTCAAACCGCCAACCAGGTACATCGCGAGAACTGAGCAAAACCATTGCGTAATGTCATTCTGATCCCGCCGTCGCGGGAGAAGAATCTCGGATCAAACCTGCACCGACCCGCCACCAGAAATAGACAGAGATGTTTCGCTTCGCTCAACATGACAGCCCCATTTGTGAAATGAGTCTAGTGAATAGTCACGATTCTGATACATCTGACATTCCAATTGTTGCGGCTACGTGCAGCCGCAACTAATTTTCTTCCGTTATGATGAAGTTACTGCGCAGGCACAAGGACTGGCTGATGATCGTGATCGCGATTCTGGCGATCCCGTTCATTTTCTATTTTGTCCAGAGGCCCGATTACGGGGCGATACGTGCGGATCAATTTGCTCGTATTTATGATCGAAACGTTTCGACGTTGGAAGCGCAGCAAATGGCGCGGCTTCTCAGCCTGGCCCAGGCGCTCGGTATGTCTGATTTTGTTGGAACAATGACAGCAGGGGCCGGGTTTAACCAGAATCAGGCCGCCGTCCAATTCATTGTGAACCTGCTGGTGCTGCGGCACGAAGCAGACCGTCTGGGACTTCGCCCGAGCGCTTCCGAGATTGCCGATGTCGTACGCAAGCTGCCGGCTTTCCAGGGGGACTCCGGCTTCGACATCAACAAATTCAATGATCTTGTGCAGAACGGGCTGGCGCCGCTGGGGCTCTCTGAGGAGCACATCGAACAACTGGTGCGCGATCAGATTTCTCTGAACGAAATCCAACACCTTTTGGCGGCTGGGGTTTCGCTTCCCAAGAGCGAATTGGATGAAAATTTTCAGCGCGGTTACGACAAACTCTACGTCAGCGTGATTCGGTTTCGGTCGGCCGATTTCGATAAGGATACCAAGATCAACGACGAAGTCGTGCAGAAGTATTACGACGCGCACAAATCTGAGTTCAAAACCGGTGAGAAGCGCAAGGTCGAGTTTGTTCAACTCACGATGACTGACGAAGAAAAGAAGTTGACGGGCAAGGAACGGATCGAGGCGTTACAAAAGCTGGCCGATCGCGCAACCGATTTTACACAGGCGCTTCTGCAGAAGGACGCGGACTTCAAGCAGGCGGCGGCGAAATCTCAGTTGCCAGTGCGTGAGACCGCCGAGTTCACTGCTGCGGAGCCCGACCTGCAGTTGAAAGTCGATCCAAAGCTTGGCGCCGCGGCTTTCAAATTATCGGCACAAGAGCCGAACAGCGATCCGGTCCAAGTGGCGGATGGATTTTATATTTTGCATCTTACTGGGACGACCGAGGCGCGGCCGCTCACGCTCGAGGAAGCGAAACCGAAAATCGTGGACGCGTTAAACAAGACACGGTCGAAGGAGCTAATGTCAACCAAAGCCGCGGAAGTGGCAGAACAACTCCGGGAAGCAAAAAAATCTCCCGCAGGCGCGGGACTTGAGGCAGCGATTCAAAAGGCTGGTGTAAAAGCGGAGACACTCCCGCCGTTTTCCCTGATCGATGAGGAAAAACAAAAGCCCGACGCCAAACAGCAGAAGAACCAGCCGCCTGACCTGCCTGCTGTGAAGGAGGCTGTAGCGTTATTGAAGGTGGGCGACGTCAGCGATTTTGTGCCTTCTGGCACCGACGGATTTATTGCGATTCTGGAAAAGCGAGAGTCGCTCGCCGACGCGAATGCAGGGGAGAAGAAGGGGGCATTCGAAAAGAGAATTTTAGAGAACAAAGAGCGAATCGTTCTCGTCGAATGGCTGCGCGACCGGCAGCAAGCTGCAGGCCTGGAATTTAAGAAAGGATAGGCTTTCAGACCAAGCTCACAAAAGACACGACGAAAGTTTCTGCTCGGCACTTCTCGTTTCCATACGTTGACCCTTGTGGCCGTTGCGAGAGTAAATGCAAACGTCTGACGAAATTTTTGACGACGCCAGTGGCGACGTCGCTGTCGGCAACTTGAATGGCGCGGTGGAGAAGTCCCGGCGATGCGTACAGATCGATCCAAACTTTTTCGATGGCTGGCACGCGCTCGGCATGGCGTTGATGAAGCTCGGGCGATTCGAGGAAGCGATCGAGGCCGGAAAACGCGCAGTGGAATTGCAACCTAATGACCAAATCGGCTGGACAAGTCTTTCGCTTTTTTACAATCGCGCCGGCAACATCAAGGAAGCCGAAGCAGCCGGTGCGAAGGCTAAGATTTTGAGCTGGGGCGGCAAAATCGCGAAAGAATAATTCTGAGCTTTCGTTGCTTCGAGAGATCCCTCGACTTCACTCGGGATGACAATTGTAGGGCCTCTGTGTCAGACGCCAACCGCTAGAACCCGGCGTTTCACAGAAACGCCCTACAAATTTCGCTTACCAGATGTTCACGCGCTTGTCGGCAGGGCGGACCATTGGTGAGCCACCGGGAACATTAAAAGCCTGTTGAAATTCCGGCATGTTGGATAACGGGCCATTCACGCGAAATTGCGCCGGCGAATGCGGGTCGGTGGTGAGTCGCAACTTTTGATCTGCGTCCCGAATCTTCGATCGCCAGATTGCCGCAAATGAGAGGAAGAAACGTTGCTCCGGTGTGAAACCGTCAATTTTCTTTGTGCGTTCTTCGGGATGCTTTGCGAGCGCTTTCTGTAACGCTGCGTAGGCGAGTTTCAGTCCCCCGATGTCCGCGATGTTTTCACCCTGTGTGAGCTCACCGTTCACGTGCAGTCCCGGTAATGCTTCATACGCATTGTATTGGCCGACGACTGCCTTGCGACGCTTGTTATATTCGTCGGCCGATTTTTTTGACCACCAGTCACGCAAATTGCCGTTAGCATCAAACTGCCTGCCCTGATCGTCGAAGCCATGCGTCATTTCGTGTCCGATCACGGCACCGATCGCGCCATAGTTCACGGCATCATCCGCGTTTGCGTAGAAAAAGGCGGCTGCAAAATGCCAGCTGGAAAAACGATTTCGTTACGGTTTGGTTGGTAGTACGCATTCACTGTAGGCGGTGTCATACCCCAATCGGTGGGATCGACCGGCTTGCCGATCTTGTTCAGCTCGCGCGTGGTCGCAAACTGCGCGGCGCGCATGTCATTCAAAACGTAAGGGCCACGGTCGATCCGCAGCAGCGAATAATCGAGCCACTTGTCCGGATACCCGATTTTTACCTGCATCGCGGCAAGTTTCTTCAACGCCTGCTCCTTCGTGGGTTGATCCATCCAGTCGAGCGTCTTGATCCGGTCCGCCAGCGCTTCCTTCAAGTTGTTGACCATCTCGAGGGCGCGAGCTTTTGCTTCCGGCGGAAAATTGTAGGCCACATAAAGTTTACCGAGCGCCTCACCAATCGAGCCGTCTTCGGACTCGATCACTCGCTTCCAACGGGGTTTGATCTGCTGCGCGCCCCGCAAGATTCGCTCTTTGAAGTTGAAATCTTCATCCACAAAATCTTTCGACAGGTCCGGCGCGGTTGCGTCGATCAGATGCCAGCGCAGATAGGGTTTGAAATCGTCCAACGGCGTTTCTTTGAACACTTGATCAGTCGTTTTGAAAAATTCCGGCTGATGAACATTAACGTCCTGCGGCGCGAGCAGATTGATGGCGTTGAAGTAATCGTTCCAATTCCAGTCCGGCGTCAGGTTTTGCAGCTGTTGCACCGGCATTTTGTTGTAGTTCTTCTGTGGATCGCGCAGTTGCACGCGAGTTCGCGACGCCTGGGCGAGCTTCGTCTCCAAGGCCAGGATCCTCTTCGATTCATCCTGCGCTTTTGATGCAGGATCGCCCAGCAGCGTCAGCATCTTGGCGACGTGATCGACATATTGGTCACGCAACTTTTTCGAAGCCTCGTCCGTCTTCGTGTAATAATCGCGGTCCGGCAAACCAAGCCCGCCTTGAGCCGCCTGTGCGATCTCGTGCGTGCTGTCCTTCGAATCGGGGTGTGATCCGAAATTAAACAGCACGTCGATTCCCATAGAGTGGAGATGCGCGATTTGCTTCAGCAATGCACTGCGATCGTTGATGGCGGCGATCGCGTTGAACTCGTCGTCGAGCGGCTTCGTTCTCAAAGCTTCAATCGTTTTCTCGTCCATCCCGCTTGCGTAAAAATCGCGGACCTTCTCTGCTTCGGGCGCCATCTGCGGATCGACTTTCGTGTTTTCTGTTTTTTCGGCGATCTCGTGGAGTGCGTCGTTATTGTGCTCGATCAGTTCGTTGAAGCTTCCCCAGCGCGTGTACTCTGGCGGGATCTCGGTGCGCTTGATCCAACCGCCGTTCGCATAAAGAAAGAAATCGTCCGCCGGCTTCACTGATATGTCGAAGTTCGACGGATCAATCGGTGGTGGATTGTTTTCCAGCGACGGCTGCGGCTGGGCCAACACACCGAATGAGCAAAGAAGCGAAACGCTGATCGCGATGAATGACTTCATAATCTTGAAAACGAGATGAATAACTCTGGCTAGGTAAAGCGGATTAGACCTCCAAAGCCGCAGTTCCGTTGAAACGGAAGTTGGCCAGCTTTAGCGACTCGCCGCCAGGCTGTTGGCCGGTCGAGCTTGAGGCCAGGCAGACTAGCAGCCTGACATCCAGTGGTCCGCTACAGTTGCTCGAGTTTGTAGCCGCGTTTTTGCTGGCAGCCGCGATGCCAATTTGTATGCGCATCGGCGGAATTTTTTCATCGCCGCTCGTCGTTAACGGCATCGTTTATTTTGGCAGCGCCGACGGATTTCTCTACGGGCTGGAATAACCCGGCGTTTTACAGAGTGAAGCGGCTCTAGTTGAGTATTGGGCATTCAGCGTTGAACGTTGAGCGTTCAAAGTGGGTTCTCTTAAGATGACGCAGCTTTCGACAACTCCGATTAAGCATGCACTGCAAAGCGTTGCACCGATCGATGGGATTCGCGTTCAGGGATGGGTGCGCACGCGGCGCGATTCCAAGGATTTTTCCTTCATCGAACTGAACGACGGCTCGTCGCTGCGCAATCTTCAGGTCATCGCAAAGAGCGATGCGCTGCAGAACTACGCAGACATTCAACGGCTCAGCAGTGGCGCTTCAATTGTCGTCACCGGCGTGCTGGTTCCGTCGCAGGGCAAAGGACAAAAATGGGAACTGGTTGCGCGGAACATCGAAATCGTCGGCGGCGCGGATGAAACGTATCCACTCCAGAAAAAGGGACACACACCGGAGTTTTTGCGCGAGATTGCGCATTTGCGTCCCCGCTCGAATCTGTTCGGTTGCGTCTTCCGAGTGCGAAGCCGGCTCGCGTTCGCTGTGCACCAGTTTTTTCAGGAACGCGGTTTCGTTTACGTGCATACGCCGATCATCACCGGAAGCGATTGCGAAGGCGCGGGGGAGTTGTTTCGCGTTTCCACGATCAATCTCAACAATCCGCCGCGAAAAAATGGCGAAATCGATTACTTGCAGGATTTTTTCGCCCGACAAACATATCTGACCGTCAGTGGTCAACTTGAGGCCGAGGCGTTCGCGTGCGCGCTAACCAATGTTTATACTTTTGGCCCGACGTTCCGCGCGGAAAACTCAAATACATCGCGGCACGCCAGCGAGTTTTGGATGATCGAGCCGGAGATGGCGTTTTGCGATCTTACCGGCAATATGGATCTCGCCGAAGAGTTCGTGAAATACCTGATCGCAGACGCCAGAAAGCAGTGCGTCGAAGAGATGGAATTGTTCGCGAAATTCGTGGACAAGGAATTGCTTGCCCGACTTGATTTTGTTGCTGATCGGCCATTTCAGCGAATCACCTACACGGAGGCAGTGGACCTTCTCAAGAAGAGTGACCAACGATTCGAGTTTCCCATCGACTACGGATTAAACCTGCAATCGGAGCATGAGCGCTGGCTCACAGAGAAACACTTCAGGTGCCCGGTCACAATTTTCAATTTCCCGAAGGAAATCAAACCTTTCTACATGCGTGTGAACGATGATGGAAAAACAGTTGCGGCCATGGATCTGCTCGTGCCCGGCATCGGCGAAATCGTCGGTGGCAGTCAGCGTGAAGAACGACTGGAAATGTTGGAAGAAAACATGCGACGGCACAACATGGATCCTACCGATTACAAATGGTATCTCGATTTGCGCCGCTACGGCACGGTGCCACACTCCGGCTTCGGCCTCGGCTTCGAGCGGATGCTGATGTTTATTACCGGCATTCCGAATATCCGCGACGTCATTCCCTTCGCGCGAACACCCGGCAGCGCCGAGTTCTAAAAGTAGGGACTCCACGCTGCGGCGTCCGGTCGCTGCAACGCGGCGACTCTATCATCAGCGCTGCGGCTCTCTTATTCTCGTGAACTCCAGCTTGGAACCGCCAGGCTCCTGGAGCACCAGCTGGTCGCTGGAAATTTTCACCTGATAAACTGCCGTAGAGAATGGCGTTTCAATTTTGATCCGGTCCTGATCGCCGAACTTGTATCGGCCGCGGACATCTCCGACGAGCACCGACCCGTTACTCGAAAATTCCCAGACCGTTTGATTTTCAGCGCCAGACATCCGCCATTTGCCGACAATGGTGGAATTGCCGCAGCCGGCCATAATCAGGAGCACAAGTGCCGAAGCCGCTATCAATAGAAGGCGCGCACGTTGGACAACAACAACTCGCATCAACTGCGGAGTTATAATTGTCTGCCCTGGCTAAGTCGAGCCAAAGCGAAAGCGAAGTCTTATTTCTGGATCGCCTCCACTTGTGCCGGTGCAAGCACGTACGTGTAGAAGAGGTGCTTGCCGCGCCGGGTTGTTACTTCGCCGTCCTTGCCGCCGGGAAAAAGCTCGTGTGTCATTTCCTGATATTGCTCGTTGCTTGGGAAAAAGAGAAACGCCAACCCCTTCTTGTCACGATCTATGGACGCCAGTTCCGCGGCGGGATTTAAGAGGAGCGTCCACTTCTGCTCCAACACCAGATATTTCGTAGTTATAGGATCGTACGGCCACGGGCTTTGGCCTACGGTAAATGCTTGGTAATCGTGGCCTAGCGATTCCAGGTAGCGGCTCTGAGCAGTTTGCACCTCATAATTTTGTTGGGCCGACCTGTACGCATTGCTTTTCAGGCTCTCAGGGTCGGCGTAATAGCGATGGAAATAAAAATTCAAATTACACAAGCCAAGCATGAGTAACGCAATTGTGACCGTTACCGGCAAGATCCAGCGCAAGCGGGGTTTCAACTCCGGTTGAGCGGCCGTTGTCCATGCGCCCACAGGCACTGCGAGGGTCACATAGAACGCCGGGAAAGCTGGAGTCCAATGATTGATCAGGGGTGGCACGCTGTTCTGATATGCCACGAGCGTTCCGCCCGCGAGCAACACAGCTAGCCCGGAGACGAGCATGAGAAACGCGGCTGGATGACGCCAGTGCAATAGCAGCAATGCAACGCCGAGTACCGAGCAGAGCAGCTTCCGCAGGTAATAAAAGTGGCGCATAGAATATGATGTCTTGCGAGCTGTGAGTGCTGATTCCAAGCAGGTTCTCGGAAAACACGGGCCAAACGGTGTTCCAAGCGTTTTTGAGATTAGCGAAACTCGTTGGGATATGCGGCGACCATATCAGGAGGCTTGCTCCTCGTCCGAAGTAGAGGTTTGGCTTGCGAAAGAAATGGAACAACAGCGGACCAAATCCTACGAAGTAGCTGCCGACTAACAGCATGAAACAGCTCAAATAATTGCGCGCTTGCTGCCAGTGAAGAGCGAGTACGAAAACGATAAACACCAGCAGAATGAACGGCAGGAGCCGTGTTCCATAATAAAAGTACTCGCTTAACCCTGCCGCTAACCCGGCCAGCGCGCAATCAGATGGGCGGCGCGATCGCAGCCCGCGCAACAAGAAAAAGAAGCAGGTCGCCCAAAAGAACTGCGTCACTATGTTGTTAAGTGCGAGCCGGCTGTAGTGAACATTACAGGCGCTAAAGGCCATGATCGCGGTTCCAGCTATGGCGGCGCTTCGCCCCCATGTTCCGCGTATCAATCCATACAGCGGAAGAACTGTAGCAGCCCCGAACAAAGCGGCAGGTAACCTCAGCATTGCAAGCGAGTTCCCGCCGAGCTTTAGAGATACCGCTACGATCCAGAACCAGAGAGCGGGCAAATCAATCCCACTCCACAACGTGCTGAATACTGATGGCGGCGGACCTGTTGGGCTTATGTAAGCCTGACTGGCAACCGTGCCGGTCATGATTTCGTCCGGGTAAATGTTGTCGGGAAAATTCTTCAGGTTCCAAACTCGAGTGAGCAAGGCTACGAAGAACAGCCCGGTAACGAGCGCTATTTCCCAAATTGCCCGGCAAGTAGGCTGTGGTTCAGTGGACGGAACCGGTACCGAATGCGCGCCGAAAAAAGCAGACCAAAGCAGCAAGCCTATGCCGGCGAGCCATAAAACACCTGCGAGCCCGAATGTCTTGTCGGGCGCGGCGGAATAACACAGGTCGGCGGCGAGTACAACGACGAACGCGGTTACCAACCCAAGCAAATAGAAAAAGCGGCGACGCTTATCGTTGGCCCTCCGAGTACTAACATCATCCGGCGGAAACGCGGGTATCCATTTTTGCCGCCGCCACAAAAGCACAGCGAGCACTGCCGCTGCCATGAGCAGTAAGACAGCCCAGGCCCGAACGCGCTCATTTGCCAACAGCAGCGTGCCAAGCAGCGAGATTGAATAGACGATCGAGCCGGCCCAAAGACCGAAGCAGTATGGGCCACGCATTTGTTGCCCGATCACCGCTAAACAGCGACGGAAAACCTCGCGCTATTTGCTGCGCGATTCTTTCTTCGAATCGCTTTTTGATTCCTCCGATTCCTTTGCGCCACGTTTCGATTCGCCGGGGCGATATTCTTCCTGTTCCGCTGCCGCGAAAGCTTTTTCCAACCCCACCATGTCTTCGCCGGGACGGAGCGTGTCGAACGACTCCGCTTCCTTGCGCAGTTGTTCTTCGGAATAATTTGCGGCTTTGATGGACAGCCCGATGCGGCGCTCGATCTTATCGACCTTGATGACGCGGGCCTCGACCTCCTGACCGACCTTGAGGACGTCCTTCACTTTTGCGACGTGATCTTCGCTGAACTGCGAGATGTGGACGAGCCCGTCGATATCGTCCTGCAATTGCACGAAGGCGCCGAAGCTGGCGAGCTTGGTGACTTTGCCGTTGACGAGATCGCCGATCTTGTATTTCTCATCGATCGTTCTTCCACGGATCTTCGGTCAGTTGCTTAATGCCGAGGCTGATGCGCTGGTTGACCTTGTCGATGTCGATGACGACGGCTTCGATTTCGTCGCCCTTCTTAAACATTTCGCTCGGGTGATTGATTTTGCGCGTCCAGCTTAAGTCGGAGACGTGGATCATGCCGTCGATGCCTTCCTCCAGTTCGACGAAAGCGCCGTAGGCGGTCATGTTGCGAATCTTGCCCTTGACCCGGCTGCCGATGGTGAACTTCTTCTCGATTTCATCCCACGGATTGGGCTCGAGCTGGCGCACGCCTAACGAAATCTTCTGCTCCTCCTTGTTGACACCCAGAACTACGGCTTCGACTTCCTGGCCGACAGTGAGAATATCCGAGGGGCGCATGATGCGCTTCGTCCACGAAAGTTCCGAAACGTGAATCAGTCCTTCGACGCCTTCCTCGATCTCAACGAAAGCGCCGTAGGGAACAAGATTGGTGATCTTGCCTTTAATGCGTTGTCCGGCAGGGAATCGCTCCTCGATCTGGTCCCACGGATTTTTCTGAGTTTGCTTCAGTCCCAGTGAGACGCGCTCTTTTTCCTTGTTGATATCGAGCACAACGACTTCGAATTGCTGGCCGACCTTCAATAGCTCGCTGGGATGTCCGAGTCGACCCCACGTCATATCGGTTATGTGCAGCAAACCGTCCATGCCGTCGAGGTCGATGAATGCACCGAAGTCGGTGATGTTTTTCACGGTGCCGACTACGCGGTCGCCGACGTTGACGCCGTCCAGGAACTTCTGGCGTTTTTCGCTGCGCTCCTGTTCGATTACCTCGCGCCGGCTGAGCACGACGTTCTTCCGATCGTCATTGAGTTTGACGATTTTGAAATCGTAAGTGTTGCCGACGAACTGCTGCAAATCCTTTGGCGGAACGATATCGATCTGAGATGCCGGCAAAAATGCCTCGACCCCGATGTTCACCATCAACCCGCCTTTGACAACCGATCTAACCTTGCCTTTGATCAGGCCGTCACCCTCGAAAACGTTAACGATCTTGTTCCAGTTTTGCCGGTAGGCGGCTTTTTCCTTGGACAGAACAACCATGCCTTCCTCGTTTTCCAGCCGTTCCAGCAGAACATCCACTTCGTCGCCAACTTGCAGTGATTCGGGATCTTCAAATTCGCTCAATGAAATGACCCCTTCAGATTTGTATCCAACATCGACGAGCACTTCGCGCGGGCGAATTTCTAAGATCTGTCCTTTGATGATGCTTCCTTCGCGGAAATCCGGCATCGGCTTCGACATCACATCCTGCATTTGAATCATAAAATAAATAGGCCTCCTCTGCACTGCAGCGGCGGTCTCAATCGAACGCTGCTGTTCCGCGCATCCGGCTGCTGCCGGGAAGCGGAATTGGGGACGCCATAGTAGGCGTTTTTGTGCATCTGGTCAACTTTGAGGCGCGGTCGCCGCGGCGGCCTGGCGCTTCCGAAACCTTTTCGCGAGTCGCGGGCGCTTTTGAGCACAGGTGCGGATGGTCATCCTGCGCCCGGGATGGCATGCCCGACAATCACTAAAACCCGCGCGCTAGTGCGCATTATTTTCTTGCTTTGCGTGGATCGATTCAGGAACATCGCTCAAAATGTGCCCGAGCCAGAGCACAGACCTGCCAGAGGCACATCGCCGTTTCAACACCACCCGCTGGAGTGTCATTCTCGCCTCTGCCGATGCCCACACGGGCGATCAAAAAGCTGCCGAGGCGCTGACTCAGCTTTGCCGAATTTACTGGCGACCCATCTTCGCTTTTGTCGCCCGCCGCGTCCATTCGCAAGAGGACGCCGAAGATCTGACGCAGGATTTTTTTGTCATGGTGCTGACAGGCGACCTGCTTCGCCGCGCCGACCCGGAGCGCGGTCGCTTTCGCTCACTTCTTCTCAAGGCGATCAAGGATTTTCTCGATGACGCGCGCGACCGGGCGCGGAGTCGCCGGCGCGGCGGCGAGGCAAGATTCGTTTCCTGGGACGAGTGGATGGCAGAAGCTCCATCGCACCTTATGCTGCCGGTCGCCGCAGAGAAGAGTTGGCCGGCGGAGAAAGTTTTCGATGTGCGCTGGGCCGCGACTGTCGCAGAGCAGACTCTTCGCCGTCTCCAGGAAGAATGCGAAGCGCACAAACGGCCCCGGGTCTTCGACGTTCTCAGCGGAGCGCTCACCGCGGATCGGGGCGACATCGCTTACGAGCCGCTGGCGCGTGAACTCGGAGTCAAACCGGCGGAGGTCAAAACACTTCTCCACCGGCTGCGCCAGCGATACCGCGAGCTGCTTCGGGCGGAAATTGCGGAGACCGTCGCCGATCCCGCGGATGTGAACGAAGAGGTGCGCTACCTGGTTGCTGCGCTTTCCGCCGGAATGGAAGCAGCCAATCAATCAGCCTAACGACTTTTTCCCTGTATGAACGGGTCTGGTCTGTCCGATTCCCTTACGACGAGCGCCACGCTCGCGGCATGTCCCCATTGCCACACTATCGCACGCTTGTCTCGCGGGCTTTGTCTTGGGTGTCTCATCGGCTCAGCTTTGGATGAGGGCGATCAATCACCGCAAGATGATTTTGCCGCGCTGCTCCAGGCCGTTCCCGCTTCCGAACTCCGGCGATTGGGGAACTACGAAGCCCTCGAGGAAATCGGCCGCGGCGGGATGGGCGTTATTTACCGCGCCCGACAGCGTTATTCCCGCCGCATCGTCGCGCTCAAGCGCGTCCTGACTTATCACGCCGAGTCACGTGAGACGCTGGCCCGCTTTCGCCGGGAAGCCGAAGCCGCCTCGAGCCTCGATCATCCCAACATTCTCCCGATCTACGAAGTCGGCGAAACGGAGGAGGGGATTCCCTACTTCAGCATGAAATACGCTCCTGGTGGCTCGCTCGCGCAGATCGGGCCGGCGTTGCGTGATCATCCGCGCGAGATCGTGCGTTTGCTCGCCAAAGTTGCTCGCGCCGTCGAATATGCCCATCGCCACGGCATTCTTCATCGCGACCTCAAACCGGGTAACATCCTGCTCGATGCGCTGGGCGAGCCGTTAGTTAGTGACTTTGGTCTGGCGAAATGGCTCGACACGTCGACTGACCTGACAAGAAGCCTGACAATTTTCGGAACGCCCGGTTATATCGCGCCGGAGCAAGCCAGAGGCTCAGGTGCGCAACTCACGCCGCAGCCGATGTTTATAGTCTCGGCGCGATCTTGTTCGATCTCTTCACCGGCCAGCCGCCATTTCTGGGTGAACACGCACTGGCCGTAATCCAGCAAGCCTCGGAAAAACCAGCGCCGAAACTGCGTTCGCTTGCGCCCGCGCTCGACCGCGATCTTGAAACCATCTGCGCAAAGTGCCTCGAGCGAGAGCCGCAGGCTCGCTATCAATCTGCCGGTGCTCTGGCCGAAGACTTGGAGCGCTGGCTGAAAGGCCGTCCGATCATTGCTCGGCCTGTTCTGCCACCGGTGCAGACCTGGCGCTGGTTGAAGCGAAATCCAAAACTGGCCGCAGCTACGATCGCAGCGCTGGTTTTTGCAACCGCGGCTGTTTTCTTGCTCTTTACCAAAAGAACTTCCCCGCTAGCAATGCTCCCTGCTAAAAGCATCGCCGTCCTGCCTTTCGAAAACTTGAGTGACAAGGAGAACATTTATTTCACGCAAGGAATCCAGGACGAGATCCTCACCGACCTGGCCACCATTGCGGATCTAAAGGTAATCAGCCGGACTTCCGTGATGCAATACGAACCGGGCTCGAGCCGCGATGCCCGCGCCATCGGCCAGGCTCTCGGAGTTAACTACCTCATCGAAGGCAGCGTGCAACGCGCCAGCGGTAAGGTGCGGGTCAACGCCCAACTGATCAATGCCCGCAACGATGCACACGTCTGGGCGCACACCTATGACGGTGATTTGGCGGACGTCTTCGCGATTCAAAGCCAAATCGCCAAAGCCATCGCCAGTGCACTGGAGACCAAACTTTCTCCCCGTGAAAAAGCGGCAATCGAACAAGCCCCAACGATCGACCTGGCAGCTTTCGACCTTTATAGTCATGCCAAGGCACTGAATCTTTCCATTACCTACAGCGCTGCCCATCGGCAGGTGTTGTTGCAAGCGGCGGACCTGCTGAGTCAGGCGGTGGCGCGGGATCCATCGTTTTTCCAAGCCCATTGCCAGCTCGTCGATGCACATACCGAACTCTATTTACTTGGAATCGACCGTTCCCCGGAGCGGCTCGCCCTGGCCCAAAAGGAACTCGATGCTGCGTTTCGTTTGCAGCCTGACGCGGGAGAAGCACATCTCTCGCGTGCCGTATATCTTTATCGTGTCCATCTCGATTACGACGGCGCGCTTCGCGAGCTGCAAAGCGCACGCGAAACATTGCCGAACAGTCCTGGTGTATTTGAACTAACAGGATACATCCGCCGACGGCAAGGATACTGGGAGGATAGTGTGCAGAACTTAAGCCGCGCGCTGGAGCTTGATCCCCGCAACATCCGCACCTTGGATCAAATTGCGATCTCTTATTATGCACTGCGGCGCTACTCCGATGTGATCGCAGTGATCGATCGCATACTCGCCATTAAACCCGACGATGTCGAAACACAGACCGCGCGCGCCTCTACAGAACTTGACTGGAAGGCCGACACGCGACCCATGCGTCAGGTCATCGATTCCATTCGCAAGAATAACCCGGCGAAACTTCCAACCATTGCCGACACTTGGCTGATGGCCGCCTTAGCCGAACGGAATCCCACCGATGCTGAAGCGGCGCTGGTGGCGCTTGGCGATGGAAGTTTCGGCACTAACTGGATCCAACTTAACCACAAGTTTGGCGAAGGATTGCTTGCGCGCATGACCAAAGACGACGCCAGAGCCCGTGCGGCTTTTACCGCGGCGCGTGTAGAGCAAGAGAAAGTGGTCAAAGCGGAGCCGGACTATGGCCCAGCCTGGTGCGGGCTCGGACTCATCGACGCCGGGTTGGGAAAAAAAGAGGAGGCGCTGCGCGAAGGCCGTCATGCCATCGAGTTACTACCTATGGACGAAGGATGCCCTTAATGGCGCGCACATGATCGAGTATTTCGGCGTCATCGCGGCGTGGGTGGGGGAAAAAGGACTTGCGTGCGAACAGTTGGAGAAAACGACACGGATGACCGGTGGCTGGTTAGTTAACTACGGAAGCTGAAGCTGAGTCCCGTCTGGGACCCCCTCCGCGGCGATCCGCGGTTTGAAAAATTCGTAGCCTCGCTTGCTCCAAAATAGCGTCTGCCCGCTCAACCGCGCCGTAGCCTTGGCGAAGGTGGGTCGCCTCACTCGCGCCGAAAAACTGAACGGTTCGAGACGAGCCGTGCAAATCCGGGGCGCTGCGTTAACAAATGTTGTAGCCACCGGCCTGTGGCCGGTCGACCCCTCAATGCTCCTTTCTACAGCAAGCGAAGACGGCCCGCAGGGCCGTCGCTACAACTGCTACAGTTCTATTTAACTCACACTAGCTGACGGGATATCCGAGGGCAGGCCGCAAAGCCTGCATACCTCATCCCGCGAGGCACATCTGTTATTTGGCGACTTCCGATTGTCAGACGATCTGAGCGACTCCGTGGCCGTCCGCGACTGGAAACTCCGATCCGCAATCAAGCGCGGTTCAAAATTTTTTGAAAATTTTTGAAACTTCGCTCCGCCGTTCTCGGAATACCAAGTGAAGTTCATCAATATTCCAACCGAAACAAGCCCCAAACACCTATATGAAATACAAATCCTACAAACCACATAGCCGCATGCGCTCCCTTTGTCTCAGAATGAGCGCCCCCGTATTCACCGTGGTCATCCTAAGTTTGAGTGCGCCAGCCATTTGCGCCGGTAGCGCAACCTGGAATAGTAACCCGGTCGACAATCAATGGTACAATCCCAATAACTGGACACCTGCCACGGTGCCTGACGGCGCGACGGATATCGCCACGTTCGGCAGCACTACCCAACCGGCCATCACGATCTCCGACAGCTCCGATCTCCTGACGCTGCTGAACGGGATCACGTTCAACCCGGGTGCAAGCGCTTATATACTGACCGTGCCGGCGACGGGTCAGGATTTGACCTTCCAAGGCCGTGGGGTCGTAAATAATTCCGGTAAGACGCAAACGTTTGTGATTAATGGGAGGAGCGAACTCCACTGTTGTAACTTTTCAGGACGCGACGGCCGGGAGCAACGTGAGTTATGTCATGGGTCGCACGTCTGGGGTGTTGCCACCCATATCTTATTTTCAGCGGGTCGGCGACCGCCGGCAGTGCTTCATTCACTTGCACCGAGCATGGATGTCACTTTTAACAGCGGGACAACTGCCGATCACGCGACGTTTACGCTAAATGTCGGACTTGTCGATTTCATGGCTAGTAGCTCTGCTGGCAATGGAACTTTCATCCTAAACGGCGGCGACAATGCTGCTTCAACTGTGACGATGGGACACGACGGTGCAACAGCCGGCAACGCTACCTTTACCGTTAACGGTAACTCAACAGGTCTTATCACGATAATCTCGTTTCTATGGTTGCCTTTACGAGTGCCGGAGCTGCTATTTTCACCGCTAATGGAGCTGTGGATACCAGCCACAATCCGGGCGTGGTGAGCATAGCTGGCCCCGCTGATCCGGCCACCGCGACGTTTATTGCTAATGCGGGTCTCAACCGGAGGCGCTGGCGGGCTAATCCAGTGGCAAGCAGCGACCCGCAACAGAGCGCGCGTGGAAGTGTTTGGCAGCGGCAATGGAGACGTGACGAATGGCACCATGGACATCAGCACCTTCACTCCGCCGACCGTCATCCCGATCGGCTCCTTGGAAGGCAACGGGCTTGTCAAGTTAGGAAGAATACGCTTAGCCTGGGAAGTAACAATGCTAGCACCACCTTTGATGGAATAATTAATGATGCAGGTGGCGGTTCGCTGACTAAGACCGGCAGTGGCACCTTTACCCTGTCTGGGGCGAACACCTATACCGGCAACACGACCGTAACCCGAGGCACGCTGTTAGTGACAAACTCAACTGGTTCGGCCACAGGCACTGGGAAGGTGACGGTGAACGGCGGCGTGCTCGGGGGGACGGGCACAATATCGGGTGCGGTCACCATCGGCAGCGCAACCCGGTTTGGCACCGATCCTCGCCGGCCTCGTCGGTCGCACCGGCAGACTGACAATATCCAGGCCGATCAACTTCAAACAATTTGGTATTTACAACGCCGATCTCGACAGTAATGGCGTGAAGGCCGATCAGGTAGTGGCGAGAGGGGTAACAATCGGCAGCGGCGCTACCGCTAATATCGGTGATCTCGGCACCGGCTCACTCACCAGCGGGACTGTGTTAACGCTGATCAATAATACCTCGGCTATCCCAATCTCTGGCACCTTTAGCAACCTGGCTGATGGTTCAACTTTAACGGTAGGCAGCAACACCTATCTCGTGAGTTACGAGGGCGGCACCGGCAACGATCTCACGCTCACTGTGCAGTAATCCAGAGAGCTGGGAAAAACTTGACTTTAAGATAATGAAGCCCACTTCGCCCCGGAATTCTCGTAGAGGAATGATGAAAGGATCAAACATATGAAAAGCAAAAACAAGTCAGCGGTTACGTCATTCGCAGCGCTGCGATTGCGGTCGTTTTGTCGTCAGCCATTGTCGCTTTTACCTTGGCCATTAATTTACCGAGCAGATGGCCAAACTGTCGTGGCAGTCATGGCGCCGGCGGCGTGGTAAACCCAACAGCGCAAAGCAAAACGCTCACATTTGCCGATCGCGTCGCTTACCAACGAGCTATTGAAGAAGTTTACTGGCGTTATCGCATTTGGCCGAAGGAAAACACTGCTTCCAAGCCATCGCTTGATGGCAGTGATGTCGCAGGCGCAGCTCGAAGGAAAGGTCCGCGATTATCTGCGCAACTCACAGGCGCTGGAGGATTACTGGCAACGGCCGATTACGCCTGAGGAACTTCAAGCAGAGATGGATCGTATTGCTCACAACACCAGGCAACCGGACACGCTACGCGAGATCTTTGCCGCGCTCGGCAATGATGCGGCAGTCATCGCTGAGTGTGTGGCGAAGCCTGTGTTAGCGGAGCGACTGGTGCGAGACCTCTCCGCGCGTGATGAGCAATTCCGAACTCAAGTTGCTGCGCTGCCAAGTTGTACCGCGACTCTTCAAGTGAATTCCGGCGAGACTGATCCGCGATCTCCAGCGGACGATGATACTAAATTTCCACGCCTCAGAACAATGGCAGCAAACGAGGCAGCGAAGTACCAACTGCCGGCGATAATCAGCACACCGAATACGCTGCTTTGATGACTGGGTGGCCACGGGCGACCCCGGCGCGCCAGGTGCCTGCCCGATATGTTCACACCGCAGTCTGGACTGGCAGCGAAATGATCGTCTGGGGCGGAAATAACGGGCCGGCCTACGTCGGCGGCGGTAGATACAATCCGACGACCGACAGCTGGTCACTGGTGAGTACAACCAATGAGCCAGTCTATCGTGACTATCACACAGCAGTATGGACGGGAACTGAAATGATCATCTGGGGCGGGCTCGGAGTCTATCCATACGGCAATACGAATACCGGCGGAAGATATAATCCCGGCACAGATAGCTGGACAGCCACCAGCACCACTGATGCGCCGCGAGCTCGAGCCTGGCACACGGCAGTGTGGACGGGCAGGGAAATGATCGTCTGGGGCGGAGCATAGTGACCTCGCTTATGAGAATACCGGCGGCAGATACAATCCGGCCACGGATAGTTGGACAGCCACGAGCTTGCCCTTTGTTCCCTGCCCGCCCAATTACGCTGCCTGTTGGAGGGCCGACTCTATCACACGGCAGTCTGGACAGGCACTGAAATGATCGTCTGGGGCGGATTGAACGGTTCTATCGGTGCTGTTTTCAATGACGGCGGCAGATACAATCCAAGCTCCGATACTTGGGCGGCCACTGACCCCACTAACGCGCCCGTTCGCCCGATGCTTTCACACGGCAGTGTGGACCGGCACTGAAATGATCGTGTGGGGCGGTGAACACCAGGGCGGCCTGATTCGAACACCGGCGGGAGATATAATCCTACCACGGACTAGCTGGACCGCCACAAGCCATCACCAACGCACCCGATCGGCACGATCGTATCACACGGCAGTGTGGACTGGCAATGAAATGATCGTCTGGGGCGGAGAAGCGACATTCGCCGTAACGAACACCGGTGGCAAGATACAATCCGAGCACCGATAGCTGGACCGATACCAGCCACGAGCAACGCACCCGAGGCCCGATTTTTGCACACGGCAGTCTGGACTGGCACTGAGATGATCGTCTGGGGCGGTGCCAATATTGCAGGTAATGCTCTAGACTACGGGTGGAAGATACTGCGGGCAACGCGGTTCAGGTGACAGTTAAAACAAGTCCCGCTGGTCGCACCTTCAGTGTTGACGGCACTACTTACAGTTCCACCCAGAGATTTACCTGGGCGTCCGGTTCAAGTCACACCATTGCCACGAGTTCGCCGCAGAGCGGTGACACAGGCGTTCAATACGTATGGACCAAGTGGAGCGATCACGGCGCGATCTCGCACACTGTCGCGCCAACCACTAACACGACCTACACGGCGACATTCAAGACGCAATATTACCTGACCATGACCGCGGGGACCGGTGGCAGGGTGAGTCCCGCTAGTGGATGGAAAAACAGCGGAGCAACTGTCTCGATCAGCGCCATGCCGGCTCGCGGCTACAGTTTCAGCAACTGGACTGGGTAGCTGGCACGGGTTCTTACTCTGGACCGAACAATCCGGCTTCAATCACCATGGGTGGACCCATCACCGAGACGGCGACTTTCACCCATAATTGATCTCAATACGGAGCGGTGCGACTACAAACCGCGCACGACTTTGACAATCGCGTTCGCCAAGACGCAGACTTTTAACAGGCTCGCTAATTACAGCGTCGATCTGAAACAGCACTCTCGTTAGGTCCGATCAGGTGGCGGCCAGAGGGTGACAGTCAACAGCGGCGCCACAGCCACGATTGGGGATCTCGGCACGAGTGTCATAGCATCCGGTAACGTATTCACCGTCATCAACACACGCCGCGACCCAATCTCGGCAGTTTACAATCTGGCTGATGTTCAACTCTGACGGTAGGCAGCAACACTTATCGGGTGAGTTACGAAGGCGGCACCGGGAACGATTTGACCTTGACGGTGCAATAGTAGTTCTGGCGCGAGTCTCTGGCCTGCGCGGGCAGCTGCGTTGGGAAATCTGCGATCTCGCCGACCACGGCTGTCGTCATTGAGCGGAGCCCGTTCGACTCGCTTCGCTCGCTCAGGATAAACTCCGCGGAGTCTAAGGATCCCGCGGACTTAGCCAATGATTTCGTCACGGGATTCCTCGACTTTGCTCGGAATGACAGTATTAGCATTGAGCGTCGTGCCCTTTTCTCTTATCGTGTCTTGGATGTCTATCGTGCGGTTCTCTATCTTGTTCGTCGCGTTGACCGGTAAGTTGCACGCGCAATCTTCGGCCGAACACCAGGTCCTCGACGGCATCAAATCACCTGAACTCACTGTTGTTCATCTGTGGGCGCCGTGGTGCTCTAATTGTCAGGCTGAACTCAAAACCGGCGGGTGGGCCAAAATCAGTCAACGAAAATCCGCAGGTGAAATTTTATTTCGTCTCTGTTTGGAATGATGGGCAGGACGGGCGCGCGATGCTGAACAAATTCGGCATTGCCAATCAGCCGAACGTGACAATCCTCGCTGATCCCGGTCCGCGTCGCGGTGAAAACAAGATCAAGCAATTTGCCGGTCTGCCGCTCTCGTGGATTCCGGCGACTTGGATTTACAAAGGCGGCGATCTCCGCTACGCATTAAATTACGGCGAGATTCGTTTTCCTGTGCTCCAACAATTTCTGGCAGACAGCCAGTCGGAGTGGTCGCACAAAGGCGAACCTTCGATCGAATAACGTTTATGAGTGAGAGTTCCGCAGCGCCCCCGATTGCGCATAGCAAGCCCCCCGAGATTCTTTCGCTGATTGGCGATACGCCGCTGGTTGAAGTGACGCAGTTCGACACCGGGCCGTGTCACCTTTTTCTCAAACTCGAGAATCAAAATCCGGGTGGCTCGATCAAGGATCGGATCGCGCTGTCGATGATCGAGGCGGCGGAGACCGAGGGGAAACTAGAACCTGGCGGCACGGTCATTGAAGCGACGGCAGGTAATACAGGCCTCGGCCTTGCGTTGGTGGCGGGTGCGAAAGGCTATCGCGTCTTGCTGGTAATTCCCGACAAGATGTCGCAGGAAAAAATATCGCACGTGAGAGCGCTCGGCGCCGAAGTACGCATCGCGCGATCTGATGTGACGCGCGGACATCCCGAGTATTACCAGGATGTAGCATTCCGGCTCGCCGAAGAAATCCCCGGTGCGTTTTATGCAAATCAATTCGGCAATCCGGCGAATCCTCTCGCGCACGAGCGTACGACCGGCCCGGAAATTTGGGAGCAAATGCGGCATGACGTAGATGCCGTCGTGGTGGGGGTTGGTTCGGGCGGAACACTGACTGGCCTGGGTCGATTCTTTAATCGAGTCAAACCGAGACGCGGCATCGAAATGGTTCTGGCCGACCCGACCGGCTCCATTTTGTATGAATACGTTAAGACTGGCCAACTGGTTGAATCGGGCAGCTGGGCAGTGGAGGGGATCGGTGAAGATTTTATCCCGGAAATTGCTGACATGTCCATGGTCACGGACGCTTTTGAGATTGATGACGAGGAGAGTTTTGCGACAGCACGCGAGCTATTGCGCAAGGAAGGAATCTTCGGAGGCTCGTCCACAGGCACGCTTCTCGCCGGCGCACTGCGTTATTGCCGGCAGCAAACAAAACCGAAACGCGTAGTCACTCTCGTTCCTGACACGGGCAACAAGTATCTCTCCAAAATGTATAACGATTTTTGGATGGCCGAGCAGGGATTCATTCATCGCCCGCCGCACGGCGACCTGAGCGATTTGATTTCGCATCGATATGAAGCCGGGGAAGTGATCACGGTAGGACCGGAGGATTCATTGCTCACAGCGTTCAAGCGAATGCGCGACTCAGACGTGTCGCAGCTGCCGGTGGTCGATAAAAGCGGACGCGCTGTTGGCATAATCGACGAATCCGATCTCCTGGTGAAAGTGCACCGCGAACCGTCGCATTTTAATGATCCCGTGAAAAAGGCGATGACCGATCAGTTGGAAGCGCTGCCTCCTGATGCGAAACTTAACGACCTGCTGGGTGTGTTTGACCGCGGCCGAGTCGCTATCGTCATGGACGACAACAAATTTCTTGGCCTGATTACGCGCACCGATTTGCTTTCCTATCTCCGGCTTCACATGCCGAAATCGTCCGTGCCGCCGGAACGCGAGTTTGCGTAACGTAGCGCATGCGTTTCGCTTGCGACTAATTTTCGAGCGCAAGCCAGAGGCATGCGCTACCATGTTTCATGAAAAAAGAACAGGGCTTTGCGACGCGCGCCATTCATGCCGGCCAGGAGCCGGATCCCACGACCGGCGCGGTGATAACACCGATTTACGCGACCTCGACCTATGTCCAGGAAAGCCCCGGCCAACACAAGGGTTACGATTATTCGCGCTCAATTAATCCGACCCGGCTTGCGTACGAAAAGTGCATCGCCGATTTGGAAAGCGGGTCGCGCGGGTTCGCGTTTGCGTCCGGCCTCGCCGCGATGGCGACAGTGCTGGAGGTGCTCGACAGTGGCTCTCATATTGTCGCAAGTGACGACCTGTATGGCGGCACCTTCCGGTTATTCGACCGGGTGCGCAGGCGCTCCGCGAATCTTGATTTTACCTATGTCGATTTGACCGATGCGAAAGATCTTGAGCGGGCAATCAAACCAAACACGCGCATGGTTTGGATCGAGACGCCGAGTAATCCGCTGCTCAAGCTAATCGACCTTGATGCGATCGCGAAGATCGCGCGCAAACGGAAATTGATTTCCGTTAGCGATAATACGTTTGCGACTCCATGGATTCAGCGACCGATTGAATCGGGGTTCGATATCGTTGTGCATTCCGCGACGAAATATTTAAACGGGCATTCCGATCTGGTGGGCGGCGTCGTCGTTGTCGGGAAAAACAAGGAACTCGCTGATCAAATTGCCTTCTTGCAAAATTCGGTGGGCGCGATCGCCGGCGCCTTCGATAGTTTTCTTGTTCTGCGCAGCTTGAAGACGCTGGCCCTTCGGATCGAGCGGCATTGCTCGAACGCGTTGGAGATTGCCCGCTGGCTCGAAGAAAAGCAGGAAATCAAATCAGTCCATTACCCAGGGCTAAAAACGCATCCGCAACACGATCTGGCCCGGCAACAGATGCGTGGATTTGGAGGGATGGTCACGATCGTTTTGAAAACAGACCTCGCTGGAACCCGGCGTTTTCTTGAGAACACGCATCTGTTCGCGTTGGCAGAAAGCCTGGGTGGCGTGGAGAGCCTCATCAACCATCCCGCGCTCATGACGCATGCCTCGGTGCCAAAGGAACAACGACAAAAACTCGGCATCACTGATTCGCTCGTTAGGCTGTCGGTTGGCGTCGAGGATGTTCGCGATCTGATCGACGACCTGAAGAGCGCGCTTGAAGCCATCTAGTTGGGCGACTGTGCCAGCCGCCGGCGTTTGGTACAAACGCCCTACAAATTCCGCGCGTCTCGTTTAAGCTTGCGATTCTAATGGGCAACACATTTGGCCAGCTCTTTCGCGTCACTACTTTTGGTGAATCGCACGGCGGCGGTATCGGAGTAGTGATCGACGGTTGCCCGCCACGCATTCAAATTTCCGAAGCGGACGTTCAACGAGAGCTGGATCGTCGTCGCCCGGGCCAAAGCAAGCTTACGACGCAGCGCAAAGAGGAGGATCGATGCGAAATTCTGTCCGGCGTTTTTGAAGGAAAGACGCTCGGCACTCCGATCGCAATTCTCGTCCGGAACAAGGACGCTCGACCGGAAGATTACAGCGAGAGCGCGCGCAAATTTCGACCATCGCACGCCGATTACACTTACGAGGCGAAATACGGAATCCGAAACTGGCAAGGCGGCGGTCGCGCGTCTGCGCGCGAAACCATTGGCCGCGTTGCCGCGGGCGCAATTGCGAAGAAGGTTTTGACAACTTTCTACGCCGATTTCGAGATCGTTGCATACGTAACGCAAATCCATGAGGTCACGGCGAAGATCGACCGTTCTACCGTGACGATCAGAGATGTGGAAAAAAACATTGTTCGCTGCCCGGATGCTGCGATTGCGAAAAGGATGATCTCACTGATCGAGGAGATTCGCGGTCAAGGCGACTCCATTGGCGGCATCGTTGAGTGCGTCACGCGCGGCATCCCACCCGGACTTGGCGAGCCGGTGTTTGACAAGCTCGAGGCAGACCTGGCGAAGGCGATGCTGAGTATACCGGCCGCAAAAGGTTTTGAGATCGGCTCCGGGTTTGCAGCGACGCGGATGCAGGGCTCGCAGCACAATGATGCTTTTGAAATCCGTGATGGAAGAATTCGGACAAAAACGAATAACTCCGGAGGCGTCCAAGGCGGGATCAGTAACGGCGAAGACATTTGCTTTCGTGTTGCGTTTAAGCCGCCCGCGACCATTGCGCTTCAACAGAAAACCGTCACCAGTTCAAACGAGCAGGCCAGGCTTGCTGCCCGTGGACGGCACGATCCGTGTGTTCTCCCGAGGGCGGTGCCGATCGTCGAAGCGATGGCCGCGCTCGTCCTCTGCGATAACGCGCTTCGGCAGCGCGCAATCCAGGAGTAATTGCAAATTGTAAATCTTAAATTGCAGATTGTGAGGGATGACAGCTGACGAGTTAAAGCTGCGGACGAAGCGATTTGCACTGCGGGTTATCAAGCTGGTGGCCGCACTGCCAAAGACAATTGAGGGACGAGCAATTGCCAACCAACTTGTTCGCTGCGGCACGTCGGTCGCTGCAAATTATCGTGCCGCTTGTCGCGCTCGCTCCCGAAGTGAATTCGTTGCCAAAATGGGCGTGGTCCTTGAGGAGGCAGATGAGACTCAGCTGTGGCTCGAATTAATCATTGAGTCAAAATTGCTTCCAGTAAAACGAGTTCAGTCCTTGTTTGCAGAAGCGGGCGAATTGGTCGCGATTTTTGTAGCCTCGCGTAAGTCAGCATCTTCAAATTTGAGATCTACAATCTGAAATCTCCAATTCCATACATCGCGACCATCGGTCTTGAAGTGCATGTGCAGCTTAAGACGCGTTCGAAAATGTTTTGCGCGTCTCCGGTTGAATTTGGGAACGAGCCGAACACGCATACATGCCCGATCTGCCTCGGTTTGCCCGGCTCGCTGCCGGTAATGAATCATGAGGCATTGCGCATGACGGTGCTGACCGGATTAATGCTTGGATGCGACATCGGGCCAGTCAGCAAGTTCGATCGCAAAAATTATTTCTATCCCGACATGCCTAAGAATTACCAGATTTCGCAATACGATATGCCGTTGTGCACAAACGGCAGCGTGCCATTGCACGATCTCGCTTATCCGAAGGACGCTCAGAAAAATATCGCCTCGCCGGACAAGGAAGTGCACCTGGTGCGCATCCATCTCGAAGAAGACGTAGCGAAGAGTTTCCATTTCGAAACAACAACCGGGATCGATTTCAATCGCGCCGGCACGCCGTTAATGGAGATCGTCACGCAACCAGAAATCAATTCGCCCGAAGAAGCATTCGCGTTTCTGACGGCGTTGAAACAGATCCTGATCTACGGAGGTGTGAGCGACGCTGATATGGAGAAGGGCCAACTCCGCTGTGATTGCAATGTTTCGGTGCGGAGTGAAAAGCAGGCCGAGCTCGGAGCGAAGATTGAGATCAAGAACATGAACTCGATCAGCGGCGTGCGGCGCGCACTCGCTTACGAGATCCGGCGTCAGATTGCTGTTCTGGAACGCGGTCAACAACTTGAACAGGAAACGCGCGGCTGGGACGACGCCGCTGGCGAAACGTTTCTCATGCGCACGAAGGAATTCGCGCATGACTACCGCTATTTCCCTGATCCCGATCTTGTATCAGTGAAAACCGAAAGATTGGTGGCAGAGGCGCGCGGCCGCGTGCCGGAGTTGCCGCAAGCCAAACGCGCACGCTTCGTCGAACAATATCAGGTAAGCCCTTACGATGCCGCCGTGCTGGCGAACGATTTGAACCTGGCAAAATACTTTGAAGCAGCAGCGAAAGGCGCAAAGAAGCCGAAGAACGTAGCAAACTGGATCCTCAATGATTTACAGAATGCACTTAGCGCTTCCGGCGAAAGGATAGACGAATGTCCGATTCATCCCGAGGCCCTTGATGAGCTGGTCAACCTAATCGACAGCGGAAAAATCAGCGGCAAACAAGCCAAGGAAGTCTTTACAGAAATGTTCGCGACGGGGAGAAGCGCGGCTGCGATCGTGAAAGAAAAGGGTATCGAGCAACTGAGCGACATGAGCGCGCTCGAAGCACTCTGCGATGAAGTGATTGCGGCGAATCCAAAGCCTGTGGCAGAATTCAAAGCAGGCAATCTTGCCTCGCTGAATTTTCTGAAAGGACAGGTGATGAAATTATCGAAGGGGAAAGCGAATCCACAGTTGGCGGGTGAAATTTTAGAAAGGAAGCTGAAAGCGTAAGATGCCGCGTTGCGACGTCCATGGTTGTAGGGCGTTTCTGTGAAACGCCTTTGTTGGCGTCTGACACAGACGCCCTACAATATGGGGGTGCGAATCTTAATTGCTCCCGACAAATTCAAAGGGGCGCTCAACGCGCGGCAGGTTGCGGAAAACGTCGCGAAGGGGCTGCTCGATGTGCTGCCGGACGCGGTGATCGAAATAGTGCCGATGGCAGACGGTGGCGAGGGAACAGCCGAAGCGATTTGTGATGCACTCGGTTGTTCCAGGGTTGAATGCAAGGCGCACGATCCTCTCGGCCGCCGGATCGACGCGAGCTATGGGTGGATCGACCAGGAAAAACTTGCGGTGATGGAGATGAGCGAAGCCGCGGGAATGCGACGGCTTTCCGAAACTGAACGCGATCCCGTTCGTGCGACGACATTTGGCGTCGGCGAAATGATTTTGGATGCGACCAGGCGCGGCGCGAGCGAAATCGTCCTCGGCCTTGGCGGCAGCGCGACAAACGATGGTGGCTTCGGCATGGCGCGCGCTTTAGGGTTCCGATTTTTTTCCGATGCAAAGGAGCTGACGGGAGCTGTAAGCGACCTGCAAGGGCTGACGAAAATTGAGGCCCCTCTAGTGGCCGGCGTGCCGCCTGCGAATTCGACAATGCAGCCGGCACGGCTGCCTCTACAGTTGAAGATTATTGCCGCAGTTGATGTAAAGAATCCGTTACTCGGGAAAAACGGCGCGACGCGAGTGTTTGGTCCGCAAAAAGGCGCGACAAAGGATAAGATCGACATTTTGGAACAGGCCCTCGCCCGGCTGGCCGATGTTGCCACCCAACAGTTTGGATTCGATCATCGCAACGAACCTGGCGCGGGCGCCGCGGGCGGACTCGGCTTCGGCCTGTTGAGTTTTTGCAACGCGAAAATTCGTCCGGGATTCGAAGTTGTCGCAGAAGCTGTGGGCTTGAAAGATAAGATGGAAGATGCCGATTTAGTGATCACAGGCGAGGGGAGTCTTGACCGCCAAACCCTGGAAGGAAAAACGCCGGCGGGCGTGGCACGACTGGCGCGCACGCTTGGCAAACCTGTGTTCGCAATTGTCGGCCGCGCAGCGGAAGATCGAGAGGTTCGCGAAGTGTTCGATGGTGTTTACGAGAACGCGCGGCCGGGGATGAGTGAACAGGAAAACATGAGCCACGCAGCCGAACTATTGCGCGAGAACGCGCGCGAGTTGGCACGAACATTTGGCGTCGGTCTATGATTGTTCATTCGGGGATCGGTAGAATTCCGAATTGTAGGGCGTCTGTGTCAGACGCCGACTCCAATAAACCCGTGGCGTTTCACAGAAACGCCCTACAATTTGATTCGGCGCTCAGTAAAATTCGCGGTACTGCTTTGCTGTTTCGACGTAGCTCCATGCCCACCGGGCGATGTCTTTTTGCTCGTCGAGCGTTAATGCCCGGCGAATTTTTGCAGGCGAGCCGAGCACGAGTGAGCCAGGCGGGATTTTCATTCCCATCGTCACGAGCGCATTTGCACCGATGATGGAACGCGCGCCGACTTCTACATCGTCGAGAATAATGGCTCCCATTCCGACCAGCACTTCGTTGTCGATGGTGCACGCGTGAACGACCGCGGTGTGCCCGACCGTGACCAATTCCCCCACGGCTGTTGGGTAGTTTGTGTCAACGTGAATAACGGCGTTGTCCTGAACATTCGACCGCGGCCCGATGATAATGCGATTGATGTCGCCACGCAGCACCGCGCCGTACCAGACGCTTGATTCCTCTTCCAGAATTACGTCGCCAAGCACAGTCGCGCCCGGGACAACCCACGCGCTCGAATGAATGGTGGGACCTTTCGTCAAACGCGGCATGATGCCGTGGTGTCCGGTCGGCAGTGAATCTGGTTCGATATGCATCGGGCAGTCCCTTCAACATTGAACGTCCAAGACACCTCCGCAAGGCTACAGCGTGGCAAGCATCCATCGCCGAATGGCAACATGTTTTCAACGTCAGCGAAGAGTCCCCTTCGCCGGTTATCAACGTCGTTTATCAGGTAGCAGGAAAATGTGCCCGGCGTAACCGCGAAGGTGCAGCTTGCTATTTCTTCTTCAGGATGTCGAGCAACTCGGAGATTTCGTATGGTAGCCGAGCTTCGTACATTTTTCTCTCCTGATCGGGATGGGCGTTCGGCTCTCCGCTACGGTCTTCGAATTTGATGAGCTTGCCGTTGTCGAAATAGAATTCTTTGCCCGCTTGTCCCATGTCCCTTCCCTCGTCTTTTGGACCCTTGTCTTGGATATAGGCGAATACCAGCTTGTCATCCATGAGGTAGAACTCTTCTGTGCGGCCACTAATTCCTTCGTGCGGGTAGAGCTGCAGCCTTACTAACTTGTCCCCCTCGTAGTAGGCATCCATCTTCTGCCACTTCTGCTTGATGCTTTCCTTTACGTTCGGTCCGGTCAACGGGATTTCTTTGCGGGTGAATTTGTTGTCCCGGATCTTTTCTTCACCGGCCTCGCGGTATTGTTTGATTTTC
Source organism: uncultured Verrucomicrobiae bacterium (assembly GCA_963791385.1). Classification (GTDB taxonomy): domain Bacteria; phylum Verrucomicrobiota; class Verrucomicrobiia; order Chthoniobacterales; family UBA10450; genus Udaeobacter. Next base: position 197,404 of record CAWBSH010000030.1, on the reverse strand, counting down.
GCAATCGTTTGATCAGCGGATTTGGATTCGGAGCTTTCCTGAGCCAACACGGCGAGCGGCGCGGCCAAGAAGGTCCCGGCTAACAACATTACGGTTAGAGCATGTTTCATTACGGCCTCCTGTTCGAAATTAACATAAGTCTACTCTTATCACGGAGGCGTGTCCATGCCTGTGCGTAGCTTGCGAAGGATGCGGCAATGCTTGACTTCGCCGTCACACTCTGATCATCCCGCTATTCTTGGCGGACGCCTGTACCGGATCCCCCAGAACTTTGGCTGTCGCACCCTCGCTTCGGTTGCCTCCGATACCCAAGCGATCGTCACAGAATCGGATTTTCTTATTCTCGGACTTGCGCGATTATATGCCTCGCATGGCTGAGTTTCCTCCGGAACAGGTTACACCGTTTGTTTTCTCCGATCCCAGCGGTAAACGCTGGCCGCGGCTGCGTCTCATTCTGCTTGCCGGCGGCGTGGTGTTCTTTGTGGCACTGGTGCTTTTCGTTCAAACGCTCTTTGTCACACCAAAAATGAACGTGCCGTTTTCGTTGCGGCAGTTGAAGGGTCAATTGCGCGCGTTGCAAAGACAGAATCCGGCCGGCCAGTTGTCTCCGGCTTCTCTGCTGTGGCAAAAATTTAGCGCCGCACGGCAGGCGGCGAAAAAGCTTGCCGGAACAGCGCCGGCTACTTCGCCGCGCCCTCGGAAGAAACCGCCTGCCAACGAAGTCCGACTGGCATTCTACGTGAATGACGATCCGGACAGCTACGCGTCGCTCCAGCAACATGCGGCTCAGATTACGCATCTCTGTCCAGAATGGATGACGGTGATCGATGGCACGGGGAACTTGCAGATTGATTCCGATAGTCGTGTCTCAAAACTGGCGGCGAACAAAGGCATCGCGCTGATGCCGCTGCTGACGAATCTGGTCGGTGACACCTGGCAGCCGGAGGCCATTGAGAATCTCGCGCACGGGCCGCCGACACGGCAGGATCACTTTATCGAAAATGTGCTCTCGGTTTTGCGTAACGCGAAGGCCGCGGGGGTAGTAATTGATTGGGAACAAATCGACCCGGCTTACAAGAAGGATCTCACCGCATTCATCGACAAGTTCGCCGACGCGTTGCATGACGACAACAAAGAGCTGTGGTTGTGCGTGCAGCCCGGGCAGGAGCTCGATTACGTCGATATCGATGCGCTCAGCGACAACATTGATCGTTTCGTGGCGATGTTGTTCGATGAAACCTCGGAAACGGACCCGCCGGGGCCGCTGGCCTCCCGCTCTTGGTTTGAAGGCTGGTTACACGTGCTGCTCGAAGGTTCCGACGCCAAACAATGGATCATCGCAATTGGCAGCTACGGATACGACTGGCCGATCGGCGGTAAAAAGGGCGAGCTGATCAGTTTTTCCGAAGCAATGAGCCGCGCAAACGACGCCGAGATCGAGAGCGTCGATGTGCAGGGGCCGAGTTACAGCCCCTACTTTTATTTCGAGGATGAAGACGCCGAGCACGGCGTTTGGTTTCTGGATGCTGTGACATTTCTCAACCAATTGCGCGCGGTGCGCGATCAGAAAGCCGGCGGGTTCGCGCTTTATCGCTTAGGCAGCGAGGACCCGGCAATCTGGGATGCGCTCAGCGTCCCGCGCGATTTCAAGTTCGATAATCAAACCCGACAGGCGCTCGAACTGATCAAATCGACAGACACGATCACGGACGTCGGCGATGGCGAGATCGTCACCGTTGACGAGGATCGCACCGATGGGATGCGAAAGCTGGCTGTCGATGGAGACGGCTATCTCACCGCCAAATATGTAAAGTTTGCGGAATTCCCAACGCTCTATCACCAGGGCGCGGGCGGCGAGCATCAGGTGGCGATCACTTTTGATGACGGCCCTGATCCGCAATGGACGCCGAAGATCCTGGACATTCTGAAAGCAGCAAACGTGAAGGCGACGTTTTTCGTCGTGGGAGTAAACGCAGAGCGTTACCCCGCGCTTGTTCGTCGGATCGTCGATGAAGGACACGAGATTGGGAACCACACGTATTACCATCCGAACCTGGCGCTCTGCTGGCCGGAGCACATACGGCTGGAGCTGAACGCGACACAGCTATTGCTCGAAACGATCACTGGCCGAGCGACCACCTTGTTTCGCCCGCCTTACGCCGCGGACACCGGCCCGACCGACCTTAGTGAACTGACTCCGCTGAAAATCGCGGAAGACCTCAATTACCTCGTGGTCTTGGAGAATATCGATCCACAAGATTGGGCGAAGCCGGGGGCAGACATCATCCTGCGACGAATCAAACAACAACGACACGATGGCAGCGTAATCCTGTTGCATGACGCGGGCGGCGACCGCTCGCAAACCGTCGAAGCGCTTCCGCGCATTTTGGATTGGCTGCATACGCGTGGCGACACCGTTGTGCCGTTGAGCACGTTGCTGGGAACGACGCGCGACGCGTTGATGCCACCGGTGCAGGGCAATGCGCAATCGCTCAGCCGTTTCGTGAGCAGCACCGGGTTTCGCGTTTACCACAGCATCGAGGAATTCCTCTGGGCCTTTATGATCGTCGCGACGGCGCTCGTGGTTGTTCGCACGCTGATTGTGATCTGGCTTGCGTTTCGTTTTCGTCGTGGACCGAAATCAGATTTTGCAGAGCCGATCAGCGTGGTGATGGCTGCATATAATGAAGAGAAAGTAATCGCGGAAACTTTGCGCACCCTCCTTGCCACAGATTACAAAGGCGAAATTGAAGTCGTCGTCGTGGACGACGGTTCGCGCGACCAAACCGCTGCGGAAGTTGAGCGCATTGCACGGGGAGAATCGCGCGTCCGATTGTTGCAACAGCAAAATCACGGAAAAGCCCGTGCGCTTCAACGTGGTCTCGCTGCCGCGCATAACGGCATCGTTGTTTTCATTGATGCCGACACGCAATGTCAACGCGACACGCTCCCGCGTTTGCTCGAGCCGTTTGCAGATAAGCAGCATCGGTGCGGTGTCAGGTCATGCGAAGGTCGGTAATCTGCGCACGTTCATCGCGCGTTGTCAGGCGCTGGAATACACCTGCGGCTTTAACCTGGACCGGCGCGCGTATAACCGGTGGAACTGCATCACTGTTGTGCCGGGTGCGATTAGCGCCATTCGCAAGAATGCGATCACCGAAGCGGGCGGCCTGAGTCTGGAAACGCTGGCCGAAGACACCGATCTCACTCTCTCGCTACATAGACAGCATCAACGCATCGTGTATGTGCCCGACGCCATCGCGTGGACCGAAGCGCCCGAAACTGTGCGCGCGCTGACGCGGCAACGTTCCCGCTGGGCGTACGGCACTTTGCAATGTTTATGGAAGCATCGCGACATGGTGTTCAACTGGAACTATCGCGCGCTCGGCTGGTTCAGTTTGCCGAACATTTGGTTTTTCCAAATCATACTCGTGGCTGTTACGCCCATGGTGGATTTGTTCCTGCTGGCCTCACTCCCATTTGGCGTGTGGCGCGCGGTGTTGCCGTTCATCATCACATTCCTGGCGATGGACGTGCTCCTCGCCACGCTGGCCTGCATTTTGGAACGCGAACCGATCCTGCGCGCCTGGCGCATTTTGCCGATGCGCCTGATCTATCGCCCCATGCTCAGTTACTGCATCTGGAAAGCCATCCTGCGCGCCATCAAAGGCGCCTGGGTAAGCTGGGGCAAACTCGAGCGCACTGCCAGCGTGCCTGTGCGCGCGTGAGTGTCGGGACCTCCAGCGTCTGACGGGCATTTGACCACCCAAACCTCCGAAATTAACATTTCCCGAGATGGACTACTCCAAAATCATCACCATCGAGCCTGGCAAGCGCAGCGGTAAGCCGTGCATTCGCGGAATGCGCATTACGGTTCAAGACATCCTCGAGTATCTAGCCGGGGGCATGACCGAAGACCAGGTACTACGGGATTTTCCCGAGCTCACCCGCGAAGACATTCAGGCGTGTTTGGCGTTTGCCGCTGATCGCGAGAGGAAGCTTTTCGTTGCCCCTGCGTGAAGCTTCTTCTGGATGGGAATGTTTCGCATAGGATTGTTCAGCGGATTGCTGATTTGTTTCCCGATTCGGCGCACATCAAAACTGTCGGCTTGAAGCAAGCCGATGACAGCGCGGTTTGGAAGTGGGCAAAGCAGCAAGGCTTCACGATCGTCTCCAAGGATACTGATTTCTATCAAAGAGTTATTGTGCTCGGCCATCCGCCTAAATTCATTTGGCTGAGGGCGAGAACGCTACTTGAAGAGCGGAAACGGCAGGCGATTTCTAAAAGCTCAGCTTGCAAATTATCTCAAAAGGAATCCGATCACGCCGACCGCGTGAGCGTAGCTTTTACGCGGAGGCACAGCTTCGCCACCCATTTGCTTGAAAACGGGTACGACATTCGTACCGTTCAAGAACTGCTCGGCCACAAAAACGTCGCTACCACCATGATTTACACCCATGTGCTGAACCGTCCCGGCGTCCACATCCGCAGCCCACTGGACCAGTCGCCGATCGTCGAAAACCCGCCTTCAGGATAATGTTAGACGAAAAAATGTTCGCCTTTTATTACGAACCTTCGTCTAATTCTCGTTAGGCTTATGCGCCTGACATTGCTTATGCTGATGAAATAAAAATATGAAACGGATACTGATTGGTTTAGCGCTGCTGGGGCTGGCCGGGGGCGGATCCGGGCAAGAGATGAAGATGATGAAGGCGGAGGACTTGGTGTGGACAGAGCATCCAGTGTTCAAGGGTGCCCAGACGGTAATCTTAGTCGGGGACCCGACGAAGGCTGAGACGATAGTGCAGCGGACGAAGTTTCCGCCGCACTACAGGGTACCTCCGCACACGCATCCGTATGCAGAAGTGGTGACGGTGTTAAGCGGGAATTACTGGAATTCTTTTGGGCAGAGCTTTGATAAAAGTAAAGGGGTGGAGCTGCGTCCTGGGAGTGTGTTCGTGCTTCCGGCTGGGCACGCGCATTATACGTGGACGGAAGATACGGAGGTTATTGTCCAGGTGACTTTTACTGGCCCGGCGGGCGTGACCTTCATTAATCCTAATGACGATCCGCGAAAAAAGAGGTAGAACACAAACTCGCCAAAGTCCGGATGCCTTTGCTCCAAACCGATTACCGCCGGCTTTGTTCGCCCAGCCTAACCAATCGCTGGAGCCCACCGCTGCCCGTTGTATTATCCACATTTGATTTTATGAAACTGTTCAGAGTGTTTGCCACGCTCGCCGCCGCCAGCGGTGGCTCAGCTTGTTCTCGTTAGGCCTAACATGCGCATCCTCATTTGGATTGCGAATCACGCACTCTGGATCAGCTTGGTCGGAGCGCTCTGTAGCGTTGCTGTCCGCTTTGAGCGCCTTCTGCCGCGCCGCTTACACAAGCTGTCGCTCTTTATCAGCCTCTTTGTCACTTTCGCTACACCGCTTCTCGGCATGCTCAAGAAGAGCTTAGACGACCAGTGGAAAACACAGATGCAGGAGCAAGTAGATGCGGCGCTAAAAGCGTCGCAGCCAAAGCCGCTCAAAGAGCGGCTAAAGACGTGTCTCGACTCCGTCGACACACGCATTCTGCAAGCACTCGCGCAAGGCCAGACGAGATTTCACGGCGACCTCAAGCCGTACCAGTTCGCAGAGCTCCAGAAGATTGCTGCAGAACCGGGAGCAGATGCATACATTAGTTTTCATGCGGAGAGCGCGCTCAGCTTTGGCGCCGACGGCACGGAAATCCGGCATCATTCGAACTCAACCCCGACTTGCTACGGTGAAAAGGCCTAACCATGCGATGGAGCGAACGGCGGACCGCTGTACGCTCCACTGTTGAAATGACTTCCACACTCCCACTCCGAGCGACGCGCGTTCTCGTCCGCCGTCGCTCATTTTGGTCTCGTTAGGTCTTATGCACCTGCATGTCCATGAAGTTGTATGGTTGTCAGATCACGATATAGCCAGACACTTGTTATCCATAAATGAGGAGTTGAACCGCGCGACGTTATTCATTTCGCTCGTCGATGGCATTCAACTGTATGGCTTGGGCGGCGTTCGCCCCCGCACTGACGACGAAATTGATCCGTTGATTCTTGCGATGTCAGCAGAAGAACGCAAGCGTCAGGTAAACGAAAGCCTTGAGAAGGCGCATCAACTCCTGCCAGAAGTGTCGGGAGGCCAGATGGCGATCTCCCTAAACTGGCGACTGGATGAAGCGGTTGCCAAGCTGATTTATGCGCATCTTGTATCAGAGGCATTTTTGAGCGGCGATGGCCCGCCATTGGACGTATCGGAGGTCGCTCGCCTTTTGCCTCAGCAACTTGTGGAGCACGGCTTAGACTTTTACACCGAGGGCCTCTATTACGGCGAGCCCTTTCGCCTTGAGGCGCTTTCCGAAGATGCTTCCTCTTGGCTTGGGAGCGAATGGGACGCGTTATGGACTGCGCTGCAAGGTCCGGCCGTTCAGAAAGCCCTAACAAAGCGATGGAGCTGACTGCGACCCGGCGTCCGACCTCGTTTTCCATGGCTTCCACGCCTTCGCCCGCCACCGAGCGCGCTCCCGCTCGCAGCAGCTCATCTTGTTCTCGTTAGGCGCTGAAGACGAAGATTAGATGGCGAACGATGCTTTCAACGACGCACTTGAACTCGAACCGTTGTATCAACCCAGCGAGCGGTTTCTCCGGGCATTCTACGAGTTCGCGTCCCGCCTTAACAGCCTTCAACGGCACTGGGAGTTTACACGGCGTTTCATTGCAGGATACCTGACCGACCTTCAAGCCGGAAAGACAGATGGTTCAGGAGAAATGGAGATCATCAAAGACGAGGTAGTTCTTTCCGACGAAGAGTATTTTCCAGAATTCCTTCGATGCGCTGTTCTTTCTCAAGGTCTCGCGCTGATCGAGAACCTGCTGAGTGACGTGGTTCGTGAAATCGCTTCAGAGATCGGGGCGGATCCAGAGCCTGACCAGAGACAGTTGCCGTGACGTCAACCGTTACATACTCTTTCTGACCAGAACATGCGGTTTGGAATTCGAGGTCAGCAAGGACCTCTGGAGGAACCTCGATGCCATCAGGGAACTCAGGAACCGTTATATCCACAAGCTCGATCGCGATCTCCCAGCTCAGATCAAGATCACGCTCACACGCATTGCTGACGAGGTGCAATCGGATGACAAGCCGGTCGATGACACCTTCGTGGACGTTGGCTTAAAGGTAGTCGCTGAACTTGCAGAACGAGTCGAAAACGGCTATTGGCGATGGTGTGATAAACGCGGGGGACATCCTCGCGCCTAACAAGCGCTGCAGGCAACAGCCGCTGCGCCGGGCATTTGACCGACTATGGAAACTCGAACATCATCATTGCAGGCCACGTCCCGCTCTGGCGGCTGTGCCTGAGCTTGGACGTTAGACGGCACTCGCACACACCCAAATCAAAATATAAGGCTCTCCAACAATGCCCTTCATGCGCCAATCCAGTGAGTCCGGAAGCGGACAAGTGTCCGCATTGCGGTCACCCAATCAAACGTGGATTCCTCGGCAAATCCGGGACGGAACGCGTCTTCAACGTGGGATGCTTGATCATTATCATGGTTATCGTCGTCTCTCTACTGTTAGGATTCTGCACCAGCATGTTCACATCCCGATGAATACGCAGTTAAGCCAAGATGCCGAGAAGACGCTCCGCCTGTTCTGCCGCCTCAATCATGGTGAGCAACCCGCCGAAGGCGAGCTTCAGGGCATCACAGCAGACGCGGTGCTGGAGCTACACGCGGCCGGATATATCGATCTTCCAGTCAAATTAGCTAAGTTAGAGTTTCCGGAGGACGGAACCGCGCGAGTGAGCCTGCAAAGAACTGGGGATATTCTGCTAAGCGAGGCAGGAAAAGAATTCTGCGATAAACGCCGGCTTTGAACTCGACCGCGCCGTCTAACCCTGCGATGCAGCGAACGGCTACCCGTTGCACGAGCACGTTTTCCCATGATTAAAACACTTCCACTTCGATTTAGCGCTCGCTCCCGGTAGCCGTCGCTGATCTTGTTCTCGTTAGGCCTATCGCATGAAGCGTCTTCTCGTCACCATCCTTATTGTTGTTGCAGTTCTTGTGGCGGCCCTTGGACTCGCGATCGCACTTGGCGGACCAGGCGAGGCGCCGCCGCCAATGTCGAGCATTAATGACCCTTTCAAGAACGTGGATTTCTCCGATTTACCGGAACGCGACTCACGTTACGGCTCGCGATGGCACTAAGCTCGCCTTTCGGGCCTACCCCGCTGCCGGTGGCGCGATCAAAGGCAGTGTGGTGCTCGTGCACGGCTCCTCTGCCAGTGGCAGCAGCATGCACCTGATGGCCAAGGGATTTGCCGCCGCTGGGTATGCAGCTTACACGCTGGACATCCGCGGACACGGCAAATCAGGCACCAAAGGCCACATCGCCTATATCGGACAGTTGGAGGACGACCTCGAAGACTTTGTCCATTCGACCAAATTGGCTCAGCCTTCCACGCTCGCCGGATTCTCTTCCGGCGGCGGATTTGTGCTTCGCTTCGCGGGCAGTCCACGTCAGGAACTATTCTCCAACTATCTTCTTCTTTCTCCTTGGATCAGTCAGGACGCAGCAACGTTGCGTCCGGGCAGCGGCGGCTGGGCTACCGTGGGGGTTCCGCGCATCATCGCGATCGCCGTGCTCAACGGGTTTGGAGTGCACGCGTTTGACGACCTGCCGGTGGTTAGATTCGCGGTCGACGAGAGGGACAAAGGCTTGCTCACCCCGCAATATTCCTTCGCCCTCGCACAGAACTTCAGGCCTGAGCGCGATTACCAGGCAAACATTCGAGCGATTAGGAAACCCCTTCGGGTGCTCGTCGGTCAAAATGATGACGTGTCGTACGCCGATCGGTTTGCAGCCGTTTTCAAGACAGCTGGCAAAGATGTTCCTGTTACAGTTCTCCCGGGGATCGACCACATCTCACTCACCCTCGATCCAGTCGCCGTCCAAGCGGCAATCGCGGCGGTCGAAAGCATGGACCACGAAAAGCCTAACCAGGCGATGGAGCCAACCGCGAACCCTCCCTAGGCCCAGATTTCCATGCCCATGAAAGCCAGTCGAAATTCGCGCGGTGGCTCATCTTGGTCTCGTAGATGCTGAGCGAAATGATCGAGCGGTTCGGTTACGAATCGCAGTTCTGGGGGCAAGTGCTAAGATCGTCATATCATCCATGAGTCTTGCCGATCTCGCATCACTTGCCAGCAGCGTCGCCGTTGTGGTTTCGCTTCTCTTTCTTGGCCTGCAGATACGGCAATCCAATCGCAACCAAAGATCGTTAATGCAACAGGGACGAAGCGCGCGCAACGTCGAACTCCTCTCTCGCCTGAGCGATCCCAGGGTTAGCGACGTCATATCGCGCGCCGCCAACGGCGAAACTCTGACCGATCAGGATTGCTTCGTCTTGTACGGTTACCTGACCTCGGTGTTCTGGAGCTACGAAGACTGCTTCTTTCAGTTTCATTTGGGCATGCTGGATCCCAAGAGCTGGGCGTCCGACGGTACCACCTTGAGGCGCTTGCTCGGCAACCCTGCCTATCGCGCGGTCTGGAGGTTCGCGCGGGGCGGGATCGGTGATGAATACAGGTCCTTTCTCGATGGACTCGCCGCCGAATCCAGGCACAACGTCCCGCCCAATTTGCCCAACACGCTCCGGCAATACATCGCGGAAGAGAGAGAAGCGCTCCAGAGGTCGCAAGATGTTAGCCCTTGATTTCATGGCGCGCAAAACACCTAACCAGGCGATGGAACGAACAGCGGACCGCCGTACGCTCCACTTTTGAGATGACTTTCACATTTCACCTTTTAGCGACGCGCGGCCTCGTCCGCCGTCGCTTATCTTGTTTTCGTTAGATGAGAAACCCGGACTGCAGTGCTCCGAGTAGAATACGCGGCAGGTTTTAAATGGCCTCGAGCATTCCGCCGAACTACGTTCTGGGTCAATCCGCGTATGAATACGAGCGGCTCACCCTGCAAGCGAAGGCGGTGCGGCCGTTCACAGAGAAGTTCTTTACTATGGCGGGAATTAGACCAGGAATGCGGGTGCTCGAGGTCGGATCGGGAATGGGCGACGTTGCCCTGCTCGTCGCCGAGATTGTCGGACCAGGAGGCCACGTGCTCGGAGTCGATCGTGATGCCGTGGTACTAGAGAGTGCGCGCGAGCGGACACGCCAGCAGGGCTGTTCCTCCTGGGTTTCGTTCCAGGCGAGCAACCTCGACGAATTGGACGTTCCAGATCAGTTCGACGCAATCGCTGGCCGTTACATCCTGCTCTACCAGCACGATCCCGGAGCCACCATTCGCCATCTGCTGAAATTTCTGAAGCCCGGCGGCATTGTTGTATTCCACGAACTCGATTTCACTGATCCTCGCTCGAGCGATCCTCCATGCGCGCTTTGGGATGAGATTTGCGCATTGCTCAGCGAAGCATTTCGCCGCGCAGGCAATCCGCCTGATTACGGGCGGCGCGTGGCGAAAGCATTTGTGGAGGCGGGTCTCCCGTTTCCAACGGTCCTCGCGGAGTCACTGGCTGGTGGCGGACGCGGCTCGTATCTGTATCGCTGGATCGCGAATACGTTGATCAGTGTCAGTCCGCGTATGGGAGAAATGGGACTTGCGATGCCTACCGGCGTCATAGCCGACGAGACCCTCGCAAAACGGCTCGAAGAGGAGGTTGTAGCTTCCGGAAGTCAAATCCTGGGACCGATTCAGTTTGGCGCGTGGACGCGGAAGCCCCTCGATGCGAGATAACGAAGTGGCCGCGGCGAAAACATTTAACCAGGCGATGCAGCGAACCGCGCCGCGCCTTGTGTTCCCGCTCGGAATAGCTACAACCTTCTGCTTGCAGCCGTGCGCGCTCTCGGACGCGGTAGCTGATCTTGTGTCTCGTTAGACCTCGCGCAGGCCCACACACTTCAGGAGAACTTATGTTTGACCACGTCAAATTCGGAGTCAGCAACTATGCAGCGAGCAAAGCGTTCTTCCTCAAGGCACTCGAACCACTCGGCGTAGCTCTTGTCTCGGAGCGGCCGCCGACGTACGGTGTCGAGCTTAGCCCAAAGGGTAAGGCTTCATTGTGCCTGTACCAAACCGAGGAGAAGCCGGCGCATCTGCACCTGGCGTTTACGGCCGAGAATCGCCAGCAAGTCGAAGCTTTCTATCGCGCGGCTCTGGAAGCGGGTGGCAGAGACAATGGTGCGCCTGATCTGTGCCCGCACTACCACGCGAACTACTATGCAGCTTTCGTCATTGGTCCGGACGGGCACAACATCGAAGTGGTTTGCCACGAACCCGAGGCCTAACCCTTCGCTGCACCTGAAGTGCTGCAGCGGGCTTCGCCCGCTCTCGCACATTGAGTGAGCCCATTCGCCTAACCCCTATGTAAGGTGTCAAGTGTGAGGGTGGATGTGGCGTAGGTGGGTTCGTTAGTTCATAAGGTTTATTTATCGAGGTCGAAGGTTTTTCGCTGGAGCGTTTCCTCTTCCTTGTTGCTCGGCTGGAAGCGGACCAGTCTCCAAGCCAATTCTACCAGCGCAGCTCTGAGCCTCGGGTTGCCGTGCTTGGTCACGCAGCTTTGTAACCGGGTATTGCCGCTGGAGTATTCGCCGGGGCAAAGACCGGTGTAACTGGCGATCTGACGGCGATTGCTAAAGCGGCGCCAATCTTGTTCTCGTTAGGCCTCATGCGTTGGCACGTCACGGTAGTTTTTCTGGCGTGAGCGCCTCCGGTTACGGGACGGAGAGAAGGCGCCGAATCTAAATGTTTAGCACTTGTTGTTGCAATTAAGATCCAGCGAAATTGCTACCGCGCAACGTGAGCGTAGCCGGGATGGTGAGCGCACGCCCTTGCCGGGACAACACCCCTTTTGGCAACGGACAAGGAAGCGTGCGCCCCCAATCTTTAGCGCTCTTACTGGTCCTCGGTAATGAGACCAAAGAGGCCGTGTCCTTCGTCAGCAATTCCGGCGGTGAAGTAAACGCCATCCCCCAGCGGGAGAAGGTCCCACAGGCCATCAAATTGAAGCGGCGTGCCGTCGGCACGCGTCAACGTCTCGATGAAAGCGCCGGTGACGGGATCGTAATTATTGATAAAGCCGTCACCGAAATTGCCGACCCAGAGTTCGCCATCAACCTCAGCGAGTCCCCATGGCGCGTTGAGATTGCCGCGTTGGGTGAGCCGACGAAGAAGGTTACCGCTGGTATCAAACACATTGATGAGCCCACAGCCGGGACAGGCAACATCATCTTCCTTCGTGCTATCTTGCTTCGCGTAGGTCACAAAAATTTCGCCATTGAAATTTCGAATGCCGAACGGGCCGTACCCAGCGGGAAGGTTCGGGTCAACGAACCCATTGGGATTCACCGGATGAAAATTCTCATCGAAAGTCTCGATCTTCCCCCTGTGAAAGTCTGTTACGTAGAGAAAATTGTGACCGTTGCGGACGCCGAGCGTTGCACCTTTGTAAATAGCGTGGTTGCGCCCGTTGCCGTTATCGACGGCGATGATGGCGTGCGTCTCATCCAGGGTCGGGTTCCAACCTGAAATGGCCCCGTCTTCATTGACAAAAATGAACAACGCGGAAGCCGAAGTTCCATTCTTTGTCACTTGGAAGAACCCGGTGTCGTTAAACACGGTGCCGGTTGGATTGGCGCCTTCAGTGTTCTGCGCGGCGGCTGGAATTTCAACCACCAGCGGAACGGCTGTGCCATCCTGATTGTACAGTGTTGAGACGCCGGTACCGTTGTCGCTGACCCAAATAGTGCCAGTCGCCGAGGCTGCCATGCCCCATGGATTCACAAGGTTTGAATCAGTATGTTGCGCCACACCGGCGATGTCTGATTGGAAGTTTGTCCACGAATAGGTGTCCGCGCGTGCAGGCGTGGCCGTGAACATCGCTGCTACTAACGAGAGCAAAGCGATTTTTGTGTAATGATTAGTCGTTTTCATAAGTGTTGATGTGTTTATTTGCAGAAGGAATCGCATTGAGCAGTGCGGCGCAGCGGATCGGAAAAGTAACGATTTTGTTACTTTTCGGTTCCAGCAGCGTTTGCCGTATTGTGCGTTCAGTTGAATCAGCGGGGTAATTCAGAGATTCACCTCGTCGGCCACCTGCTTAATGCTTTGAAAGTGTCCGAACGTAGTTGACCAGGTTCCACCGATCTGTTTCCGAAAGTCGTTTGCCATATGCCGGCATCGGCTTTTTGCCGGTTGTAATCTTCCAGAAGAGTGACCCGTCGGATTCCGTTCCCATCAGCTGTGGATCGGAGAGCCTCGCAGGGTGAATGTTCAGCTCAATCACGGCCGGGCCGTCGGCGTCTCCGCTCGTCCCATGACACATCATACAAGTCTTCGAATAGATCTTCTGACCGGCAGCAATGGAGTCCTGTGTCGGCCCGATCGGATTCTTTTTCGCCGCACTAGGGGCGGGGCTGAACCACTTTTCAGCCATTGAATCCGCCGCTGCTGTGCTGACGCCGGAGTAGGCGAATGTCAGCAGCGCCAAAACAGAAACCATCAAAACAGAGGTTCGTAAACGTTTCACCAAGTTGCTTTGAGTTGACATGAGGTTGTTCTAGCGCGGCAATGTGACTAACACTAGGGCGCAAAGGTTACGCGCCTGTTACGTTTGAAGAACGAAGGTTAAGCGCATCGAATCCAGCTTTAAGGTTTGTTCACGACCACTTTGGCGGCGGGCTTATTCATTTCGAGCTGGGCGCTCGCTTTCTGGATTTGCGCAGCCTGCTCTTTGAGCTGGGCTGTGAGCGTCTCTATTTGTTGCTGTTGCTGCGTGATGGTTGCCTGCAAGCTCTCAAGTGTGCGATCGAGCATGGATTGCTTGGCGGTGGCGTCGGGAATGGCTTGGGGACGGATGCGCCTTTAGGTGAAAATCCACCCGGATCGGGTCCATCGGAGCTGACCGTGCCCAATCTTCCATCGGAATCGACCATCACAATAGTGGCCGTGGCGGCGGAAACCGGCGCACCAAAGATATTGTCGATGGTGCACCTGTCACTGACCTGGCCAAAAACACTGTGCACACCAGAGTGGTGGCCGATGATGATATTGTTATCGGCGGTGGTGATACCAGACCCAGCCATTGTGCCCAGGGCAACGTGATCGCTCGTGCTTACGCTGCTCTGGAGCGCTTGATTACCGATGGCTGTGTTGGTGTTTCCGGTGGTGTTGGCAGTGAGCGCTTCCCCACCGATGGCTGTGTTGGAGCCGCCGGTGGTATTGTTCATGAGCGCAAAGTAACCAGTAGCAGTGTTGGAGGAACCGTTGTTAAAGACGAGCGTGTCCGTTCCAACGGCGGTGTTTTGTGTGCCAGTGGTGTTGAGCAAGAGCGCTGCCGCGCCCACCGCGGTGTTGGAATCTGCGTTGTTGAGGACCAGCGCTCCAGCGCCAACACTAGTATTGAAACTGCCGGTGGTATCTGAAAAGAGCGAATGCCAGCCGAGTGCTGTATTTCCAGCGCCGGTGGTCAGAAGACTAAGCGCGTCGCACCCTTCCGCTGTCGTGAAATTGGGAAAGCACCCGTCCGGTGCCGGACTGACCGCCCGCGCTCCTGGTAAAAGCGCGAAGCAGGCTAACACCGGCAGGATGGCCATCAATATCGTATTTCGATTTTTCATCTTTTTGGTTTCTTTTCGTTGTTTAGCTGTCAGTGAAGTCTCTCCCTCAAGCAACAGCTTTAAGGTTTGTTCACAATCACTTTGGTCGCCGGCTTATTCATTTCGAGCTGGGTGTTCACTTTCTGGATTTGCGCAGCCTGCTCTTTCAGCTGGGCTGTGAGCGTCTCTATTTGTTGCTGTTGCTGCGTGGCCGTTGCCCGCAAGTTCTGAACTTTGAGATTGAACATGGCTTGCCTGGCAGCGGCGTCGGGAATGGCTTGGGGCCGAATGCCGCCTTTAGGTGAAAAGCCACCCGGGTCGGGTCCATCGGAGCTGACCGTGCCTAATCTTCCATCGGAATCGACCATCACGATAGTGGCCGTGGCGGCGGAAACCGGCGCACCAAAAATGTTGTCGATAGTGCACCTGTCACTGACCTGGCCAAAAACACTGTGCACACCGGAGTGGTGGCCAATGATGATATTGTTATCCGCGGTGGTGATACCAGAGCCAGCCATGCTGCCCAGGGCAACGTGATCGCTCGTGGTTACGCTGCTCTGAAGCGCTTGATTACCGATGGCTGTGTTGCTGTTTCCGTTGGTGTTGGCAGTGAGCGCTTCCCCACCGATGGCCGTGTTGGAGCCACCGGTGGTATTGTTCATGAGCGAAAAGTAACCAGTGGCAGAGTTGGAAGAACCGGTGTCGTTAAAGACCAGCGCGTCGGTCCCAACGGCGGTGTTTTGTGTGCCGGTGGTGTTGAGCAAGAGCGCTACCGCGCCAACTGCAGTATTGGAATCGCCGTTGTTGAGGATCAGCGCTCCAGCGCCGACACCAGTATTGAAACTGCCGGTGTTATCCGAAAAGAGCGAACGCCAACCGAGTGCTGTATTTCCAGCGCCGGTGGTGAGAGAATTAAGCGCGTCGCACCCTTCCGCCGTCGTGAAATTGGAATAACATGGGTCCGGTGTAGGGGTTGGCGTTGGCGTCGGTGTGGGCGTAGGTGTGGGTGTGGCCGTGGGTGTGTGCGTGGGCGGGGCTGTTGGGGTCGGACTCACCACGCTGACCATGCCCACCATACCGCAGCATCCACCATGTGGTATGCAGTAATAGGGAAATGTGCCGGTACTATTGAAGGTATGACTGAAGGTAGCTCCCTGGTTGAGAATCCCTGAATTCCAAATTCCGTTGGGTGCCCCAGGAATACCTGAGGTGCTGCTATGGAAAGTCGCGCCCCATGTCCATCGCACCGTATCACCTGGGTGAATCGTCACAGACGAAGGCGAGAAAACGAGGTCGCCGTTCGGCGCAACAGTTACGTTGATTGTCGTTGCGCTTGCTGAGTTCGTGCAAGCGAAAAGTGAAGCAATCGTTGCTAACGCCACCACAGCATGAAAAGAAAGCGTTTTCATCGTATTCTCTGTTTGGCAATGATCACTGACATAACGTCGCGAAATTGCGGTTAATCTGTCGCCGGATGCAACAGAGCAAAGGTAACGCGGTTGTTACCCAGTCTTAGATAGAGCTGGTGCCGGGCTGTCTGTCGGCAGAGTTACGGTCGCCGTTATCGATTTCCTCTCGGCGGAGAAGGAATCTTAACTTCGGGCGCGGGGATAGTATAACCGACGTGGCGAACCGTGTGAATCAGTGGTGGTTCGCCGAGCTTCTTTCGTAGCCGGCCAACGAATACTTCAACCAGCTTGGTGTCGTATTCGTGTTCATGTTCCCACACACGTTCGCAGAGCTCCGTGCGTGTGAACACGCGTCCAGGCTCGCGCATGAGGACCTTCAACAACATCAATTCGCGCGGAGAAAGCTCGATTCTTTGCGCGCTACGGTGAACATCGTGCGTGGACAGGTCGAGCGTGAGATCGGCGACGCGCAACGAGATTCCTGGTTCCTCTGGATAACGACGGCCCAGCGCACGCACGCGGGCGATCAATTCACGCATGGCGAATGGCTTTGGTAAATAATCGTCGGCGCCGAGCTGCAACCCAGTTACTCGATCGTCGACAGCGCTGCGTGCCGTCAGCAACGGTACACGACTGGCAAGATGTTGCGTGCGCAGGCGTCGCAACAGCTCGAAGCCATCGATTCCAGGCAGCCCAACATCGAGTACCTGTGAGGTCGAACGGCCCCTTGCTTATTTCGTCCAACGCGGCTTCACCACTATGAACTGTTTTCGGATCGTGACCGTCCTCAGTCAACGCCGCAGCGATTTGCCGCGCCAAGGGCACTTCATCTTCAACAATCAGGATTCGCATGGGTTATGTCGGGAACATTGGAGGGTTAAAAACGGACAGTAAATTGGGTGGCCAGTAAGTGATTGTCCTGTCCAGGAGCAGTGGTTTCATGCTGAAAACTGTATTGCAATTTTAACTGCGCATGCGTCGTGAGACGATAGGTTGCGGCGACGTCGATTCTTTCCAGGTCTGGACTCCAGTGCTCGTTACGGCCGAAGCCATTGCTGATTGTGTTGAAGAGTTGCTGGTTCCAGCGAACCGCGCCAAAAAACTGCGGAGTAAACTTGTATTTGGCTTCGACGTAATACGCCAATGTGTCCACATTTCCGACGCGTGGCACTTCAAAGCGCGCTTCGTAAACCTCGGCCCAGACTTGCAGATGATGCCAGGCGAAACTGGCGTCCTGTCCAAGAACAAATTCTCGATAGTCGCCAATGTCATGCCCGGGAGGCAGCGTCGGTTCGGCTTCGCGTCGAAAGTATGGACCTTCGCTTGCTGAGAACCCAAGATTCCATGCTTCGTTAGGCCGAAAACCGACCCGGCCGCTGAAAGTCGGATTTTCGAACCCGTTCTCGGTAATATACCAGGATTCAGGACGCGACGAGAGAGATGCATTTTTCATTTCAACAGCATAGTCAAATCGGCTCAGCCGGCCGGAGATAGAAATGCCGCTTGCGTAACTGGGACCCCAAATCACAGGGTTGAATGTATACTTTTGGTAGTAAAAAGGGGCGTAGATAAAAGACAGCGGCGAAAACGGCGCGTATTTGTCCTGAATGGCAGTGACATTTTCGTATACTAATGGCGCGTTGATGAACGGATTCTCCCACGACAGGTGCCGCGGGACCCAATTGCCCACCACCGTCGCGAATTTGCCGACTTGTAATGTAAAACGGCCATCCTGCCATGGCGTCATTCGAAGCGCATACTCGTCCAGACGAACTTCGGCGCCGTGATCGGTCGGATCGAACCCGCGGTCCAGGCGCGCTTGCGCGAAGAAATAGATTTGCGACCCGAGTTGCGCATCGAGGAACAGTGTGAGGCGTGGATTGAAGAGATTATCAATGTTTGAGTCGATAAGGCCGGGCGCCGGTTGTTGGAAATTATAAAATTCAAGGTCGAGCGTGCCGCTTAATCGTGCGCGAAAACTATCTTGCAACGCCGAGACTGTGAGTGTGCTGTCGAGCCGGTCGAGCGTATCATCGATGTCGAATGCGCACGCCGTGCACGCAAACATGCACAGGCTGAAGATGTGCGCCTTCATGCAACTGCATTAACACCGTTTGCGACGGAAAAGCACACTTCAAATTCGGTCCAATCGTCTTCCGAGCGCACCAGGCGCAAATCACCGCCATGCAGCCGGGCCAGCTCGCGCGCCAGATTGAGACCGATTCCATGGCCTGAAGCGGCCGAAGGAGTCGAGCTGTGATGGAAGCGCTCAAAAATGTTTTCGCCCGGCGGAATCGTGCGGCCAGTGTTCCCGACAGTCAGCACGACGTTACTAGCGTTGCCACGCGCACTGACCCGAATTCGCCCGCCAGCACGATTGTATTTTCGTGCGTTCTCCAGAAGATTTTGCACGATGAGCGACGTGTAGCGTTTCTCGCCGGCGACGAAAAGGCCGCCCGCAAATTCCTTTTCAATATTCACATCGGGCGAATCAGGCAACGCGGCAAGATCGTCCAGCCATTCCTCAACCAGTTGACTAAGATTCACCGGTGCCGATGCGATTTGAAGGTGGCCGGCATCCATGCGTGACAATAAAAGCAAATCGTCGATGACACCTGTCAACCGATGCGTTTGGTGAAGGAGACCAGACAGCTGCTCGTAGATTTCTGGCTTAAACCCTTCGCGTTCCAGGAGTGATTCGAGGCCGATTCGAAGAACAGTGACAGGGCTTTTCAGCTGATGTGAGGCGTCGGCCGAATATCGTGTGGATCGTTTCAATTCTTCGGCGGTGGATGCCAGGGCGGCCTCGGCACGTTCTCGTTCAGCGCGATTCTCTTCCGAATCGAGCGCCAGCTTCGTCACCGGCGCGGACATCCTGAGGGCCACGACATGAGATGCGACGAAACCGCCTAACAAAAGAAGCGCGCCGGCGGCGCCGATTTGCCAGCGGAGCCGTTGCAGCTGTGCTGCCCACGATGTGAGGGGGTAAGCACAGATTTCGTAAGCGGGTGGAAACAGCGAACCCGGATTAAGGCGCTTATAAAACAAAAGCTGGTGCGCACCTGCGACATCCACCCGAAAATAATTTTGCTCTGAGTCAGAATTGGCCAGAACACTTGTAATCTTCTCGTTCAGGGAGGTCTTCGCGGAGAGAGGAAGCGCCGGCAGGTGCAGGTGGCCATCCACCCAAATGCCGCTTTGCATTCCTGTGAATTTGTTTTCGAGCTCAAGCGGCTTGAATCCAATCACCAGCGCGGAAACCAAAGCGCCGGTGTCGGTCGAAAAGATCGGTGCGGCTATGACCTCATGAACATCTCCGGCGGACTGGACGTACCCGATTTGCTGTGTCTCCGGTAGTTTTCTCAGGGAAAGCTGAGCTTCAGTGTTTGCATCCAGGTCTCCGACGTCGGAGACATTCGGCGGTTTGATCACTGCGCCTGAACTATCAAGGAAGCGATAAAACCTGGCGTCCAGAGATCGTGCCGCTTTCTCCGGAGTCGGTTCGTCGCTTTGCATCAGATCGCGCAGTTCGTCCTGCGCGCTCGGATACAGGAGGTCAATCGCGTCGTCTTCAATCGCAGCGTGAATCCGCGGCTTGGACGCGAGGGTGTTGCAGCGGTCCGCCAGCGCGGCGTGGCGCAGCTCCTCGAGTTTGTGCAATGAAGAAAGCTCGGTCTGAAACGTTTGTTGCAAGTTCTGCTCCGCGTCAGCTGTGACTCTGTGCTGCGCCAGATAAAACCCGAGGGCAGTCAATGTCGCTACGATCACCATGATCGCGGTGAACAATCGGGTGCGAAAGCTCGCGACCTCTTTTTTTCTCGGTTCGCCCGCGTTGCTCATGGCAAATCAACGTGCAGTGTTTGGCCCTCTTTTAAGTCCACCGGCTTTTCGCGGGTTGTTCTGCTGTCGACCCAGGCCTTCAGGGTGTAGTGCCCTGCCGGAAGTTTATCTAATCGAAAAAGGCCGGCCGCATTCGTCATCACGAAGTAGGGCGTGTTCAACACGAGGATCAATCCGCGCATGTGCTCGTGAATGTCGCACCGCAGGGTCACCAGCCCCGGTTTATCGAAAATCACCGACGGGATCGGCTGTTCCTCCGGACGATAACGGCCAAGATCAAATCGCTTGGTTGGCGAATAGGAAAAGATGTTGTGATAAGTGTCATCCAGATTTGGAAACTGAACCCTGGTTCCCACCTCTATCGGCAGAAGCGCTGGAATGAACGTCAAATCTTTTTGCGCAACCTCTTTTGTTGGCAGCGAAGCTGGTCGCGGGAAATTACCATCCAGATATACGACCGCTAATGGTGGCTGGGTAGAGAGAACTCCGCCTTTTGTGACGATCTCGTAGCGTTTAGCCTGGACTGGTGCCGCATGCGATTTCGGAAGTTCAACGCGTCCCTCAACAGCCGCGCCTGCTAAAAGCGAAGCGGGAATCACAGAGAAAATCGCGTTTAACCACAGCAATCCCAGGCGGCGCATTTTCTTGCTAGTCTAACAGGCCTTTGGTTGAACGGAAAGCGCTGGAGCCGGGGAAGGTT
This sequence comes from uncultured Verrucomicrobiae bacterium, assembly GCA_963791385.1. GTDB lineage: Bacteria > Verrucomicrobiota > Verrucomicrobiia > Chthoniobacterales > UBA10450 > Udaeobacter. Next base: position 176,807 of record CAWBSH010000030.1, on the reverse strand, counting down.
CACACGATTTCCACATCACTCTTTGGTTTAGCCGCAGCCATTGCTGGAAGCGTGAAGAAAATTGTGGCGGCCAAACTCCAGAAAATTCCGATGGCGCACGCGATACCCAGGCCGGTGAGCGCCGGGTTTCGTGCAAGAGCAAGTGAACCGAAACCGCTGAGCGCAGTGAGTCCTGCCAACAAAACCGGTTTCACTACGCCAGCTACGTCGTGCTCAACATCACGTGTTTTTTGCCAGATAAGCACCAGGTAAATTCCGTAATCCACGCCGATAGCCAGCACGAGACGGAACGAAAGCACGTTGAGGAGATTCAGATGAATGTGCAGCAGCTTCATTGTAGCGATCATCGCTCCGATGCCGAACACGAGTGTGATCACCTGGATAAGCCATAGGCGAAGGTCGCGATACAAAATGGCCAGCAGCGATAGATCGAACATCGCCATTAGCGCGCTAATCAGGAGCAGTTGATGATGTGACCACGGCTGAAGATCGGCGAGCACAAAGGCCCAGCCGGTGAGAACCATGGGAACGCTGGCCACCGGCAGATCGCTTCCCAACTCCTCGCTTTGCTCGCGCATTCTGAGCGGTCGATTGGTTGTGACAAATCCAGTCGTCAGCAACTGGTCTTGCCCGAAGTAGCGATCGATCAAAAACCACCAGCTCGAGGATTGTGGCAACTGCTTCCGCCAGTTCGGCAATGGCACGGTCGGATCGCTGACCCGTTGTAAATTGTCGAGCAACGTGAAAGCTGAAGCGAACGCTTCGACGCTGAACCCCTCGGCCTCGAGAGTGTGGCTTAATGTTTGGCGCGCCAGCTGAAAATTAATTGCGCGCAAATGTTCGCGGTTTTGTTCCATCCAGATTGGTGAGGGACAAAGGGCCGCCGGCGTGGAGAATCCGTTGATCTTGCCAGCTGCCTGGAGCTCACGCCAATGTGCGGAAATCTTTTGCCAGTAGTCGTGCAATTGCTGCGAGTCAGCCCCGCGGACGATCGCGAGCACTGGTTCCCAGCGAACCGGCATTTTTTGCATGATCGCATCGAGCGCCCGACTTGCGCGGATGTTTTTAGGTTGCAATGATCGCGTGTTGGTTTCGAACTGAAGCGGGGGAACCGGCGAGACCCCGATGATGGTGAGCAGCAGCAAAACCGCGCCCGATAATATCAGCATGGGCGCGGGCCGAGCGACGGTCCATCGCACATATTTTCGTACAAGCTGGAAGAGCCAATCATAGCCAACGGCAACTTGCTGCTCGCGGACGAACAAAAACAAAATCGAGCACATGAACAGGCCGGCCACAGAAATGCCGATGGCAATGAGAACACCAAGTTGGGAAAAGGTCATCGCACCACTCAGCGCCAGAGCGAGAAAGCCTACAGCCGTTGTGAGCGCACCAAAGAACACCGCGCGTCCGAGTTTTGCTACCGACGTAACAATGGCTTGCTGATGCGGTTCACCATCAGCGCGCGCCTGGAAGTAGCGTCCGATGGTGAGAATCGCGAAATCCACACCGAGGCCGACAAGGATCGCGCAAAACGCCACGCTGATCATGCTTAGTCGCCCGAAAAGAAGCTGACCGGCAGTCAGCGCAACGAGACACGAGAGAAGAAGGCAGAACGCCATGCCAACCAAAGGCAGCCAGCGACGAAACCCGGCGAAGAAAATGGCGCCCACGAGGACGACCGAACCAAGCAAGGTCGCCACGACATCGTAGCGCATGCTCAGCGAAATTTCCGATACAAAGGCCGAGCGCCCGGTAATGAGAATTTGCAGAGGTCCGCTGCCGCCCCAAGGTTTGCCTGCGGTTTGACGAAACGCGTTCACCCGCCGCATCAAACGCTGGCATTCAAAGGCGCTGATGGATTCTTGATTCGTCACCACCAGAAAGACTCGCATCGTGCGATCTGGCGAAGTAAGTGGTTGCTCCTGTTCGATCGCCGTGCCTTCGGCAAAAGGTTTGAGCGCCGGCGCGATCAGGCCGAGCGGATCGAACGAAAGCTCGAACTCCGGCCGCGGCGAGCCGGCCTCTATCTCCTGCCGCAACCGATGCAGGCGATCGCGAATCTTCTCCGGTTGCAAAAGCAACATTGCCTCATCAAAAGCGCTGGGCTTCAGGTTCAGGAGCAATGGGACCGCGATTTTTTGCAGGTCGCGGATTCCTTCAGGTGTGGCCATCGGCGAACCCGCGAGCACGCGCTCGGCCCAGGGTTGCCGGCGCCAAGCGTTCCGCAAACACCGGCGCGAACTCCTCCAGTTTGTCGACGTCTTGGGGATCACACACAAGCGCGAACGTGAGCTCACGCGTCTGCTCAAAATCGTGATCGTAGATTTTCAGACCTTGCACCGATGAAAATCTTCCGGGTAAAACATTGAAGACCTCCGAATCCAGTCGCAATGACCTCGCGAGAATCGCAAAGCACGCGATGGCCAGCGCGGTCACGCCGCACCACACTACTGCGCGGCGCTGCGTGATAGTTCGGGCGATGAAATCACTGACGCGCATGAGCAGCGCTAGTGTTCTGCAATCGGGTCGGCTTTACAACGGCCGGCTGGGCTGTGAGTACGATTAACGCCGGGTTTCAGCCCGGTGCCTATGGCGTAAAGCGATTCCAGCCGTTTCAACGGTTATTTGCGCCGCGCTTGCTCATGGAAGCTGTTGAAACGGCTTGATCACGGAATCAGCATGGTCACCGGCCTGAGGGCCGGTCCTAATTTTTTAGAACCGGAGCACGAACGTTTCGTTGCCGGAAGCGTATCGGACGATTTTTTGATTTTGTGCGCGAAGAAATTGATCGCGCAACCCAAGCCAGCCGCGCAGCTGAGCCGGCGCTTGTGCGATTGGACCAGACCAGTGCTGCCCCGTAAGGTTTGCGTTGAATTCAGCAAAGGTCGGATCCTGCCGGAGGGAGAAGAGTGTGATCCCAGGGCCTTTAGAGAAGGTTAATTCAAATTCGCCGGATTTTGAGAAGCGCACGACCGCCTCGCCGATCAGCGTCGTCTTCGGCGTTCGATACATGAGCTGGCCGGCCCTGGTCTGCCATCCGCCTGCCGGTTGAGAAAATTGATGATGTGAAATTGTTGCACAACTTGTTAGGCAACACGCGGCCAGGATGGAAACCAGGTAGAGGCGATTGTCCCCAATCGCCTCTGCAAAAGGCAAAAATACGCTGGCGATTCGGTGAATCCCCCCTGCCTCTGACCTCATGGTGCCGTGCGTACCGCATCCATGCCAGCGCCTCTTCCTTCCTCGGCACAAGCGTGAGCCTCGGCGCGATTGGATGGTGCCGTTGAAACCAAACAAGGAAATAAAACACCCACATCCGCCAGCGAATGGGGAAACTGTTGCCGACGTTTCCGCCAAGCACAGCGTTCACAGCTGGTGCAAGACCTACACATTGCGCGGCGCGCGTGCGAGCAATCCCGCAGCAGTGCTGCCGGCCGGTCCGCCTCCAATGATCGCGACATGGTACATGCTGCTGCTCATCAGTGTTGAGCTTAGCAAATTATCAAAAGTTTGGTAGGGTCAGCGTAGTGCTTCGACTTGGTCAAAATGGCGCGATTGAATTGTGAGAAGCCGAAAGAAAAGAAACGCGGCAGAGTGAGCCATCTCCCAAGATGAATTTCACCGCTGTTCCCGCAGGGGCAACCGCGACGAAAAACTCGCTGGTTTGGGGCATGCGCCCCGTACATCTCGTTTTGTTAGGCGTGGCCTTAGCGACGTTCTTTCGACTTTGGTACATTCGCTGCGTCGACCTTGTTCCTGACGAAGCGTATTTCTGGGTATGGTCAAAACACTTTGCCCTTTCCTATCGAGACAAGGGTCCCCTCGTTGCTTGGACCATCGCGGTGGGTACGCATCTCTTCGGTGACACGGTATTTGGTGTCCGCTTTTTTGCGGTCCTGCTCAGCGCCGGTACCGCATTTCAGTTGTTTCGGCTTGCCGAGCGATTGTACGACGATCGCACCGCACTTTGGTGCGTTGGCGTCGCGGCGGTAATCCCACTGTTTGCGGTCGGATCCATTCTGATGACGATCGACCCCTTAAGCGTATTCTTTTGGGCTTGGGGCGCGAATCTGTCGTGGGTTGCTTTCCAAAGCGGGAAAATGCGCTATTGGGTGCTGCTTGGACTAGCCATCGGCGTCGGCTTTCTCGCAAAGTTCATCAACGCAGTCCAGTTGGTTGGGGTTGCGCTGTTCCTCTGCTGGTCGAAGCCACACCGGCATTTCGTTTTCAGCCGGCAGAGTCTGGCAATGCTGTGTGCGTTTGGAGTGAGTTCGCTTCCGGTGTTTTGGTGGAATGTAGAAACGGGCTGGCTCCATGTTCAGGCACTGCACGAACGCAGTGGTATCCAGCACTCTTTCGGCATTCATCCCTGGCAATTCCTCCAATATCTGAGCGGAATTTTTTCGGTGATCTCACCGCCGATCATGGCTGGCATGTTGGTCGCCACGATTGGACTCTGGCGCCTCGAAGGCGATCAAGCGCGGGTTAAACACCTCTTGAGCCAATTCTTGCCGGTCCAAGTCATGTATCTCATCCTCGGCCTGAACAGCAAAGGAGAACCCAATTGGATCGCTCCGTCCCTGATTACCGGAATTGTAATGCTTGTGGTCTTTTGGCGGCAACTGATGGCACGGAACCCAACATGGCGCTGGGTGACATGGTCCGCGCTGGGACTGAGTTTGGTTGGGACAGTCTTCCTTCATACCGTAATTTTTCTCCGACTGCCCTTGAAGTATGACCCATTGCGCCGGGCGGAGGGCTGGTTGGATTTTGCGCAGCACGTACAGAAAGCTCGCCAACAAACTCATCCTGACCTGTTGATCGGTAACGACCGCGTCCCCGCCAGCATGATGCAGTTCTATCTGCCAGATCATCCGTTTGCCTACGTGCAACCTGAACCTTACGGCGAAAGCCAGTTCACGCTCTGGCCCGGTTATACCGTCAGACACGGAACACGGGCACTCTTTGTTATCGTTGGGAAGGCGCAATTGCCGCAAGAAATGAAGGACGAGTTCAAGCACTCGCAGTTGGTTGATGATTTCTGGTCGGAACACCGTGGGCGGCCGACCACTCATTTTCATATCTACTTCCTCTGGAACAGCTGATTGGCGGAAGCTGCAAGTGAACCCGTGCAGACAGGTGTGAAAAAACCTTTCCACTGAATTTGCTCGGCGGATCAGCGAAGAATGCCATTGTCGCCTTGGTCCGTTTGACGGCAGTCGATGTCCGTGGCCACCCAATCCAGCCATTCCCCCAGGACGAGCAGTGTCCAAATGGCACGGGCATGGTCGGCTTTGCGCTGGCAATGCTCGGAGAAGAGTTCTACAGCGGCAGACGTGTGAATGCCGACCTGTTCTAAGCGCCCCTTTCTCAACGTGGCGATCGCCCATTCTTTCAGAGGGCCGCGCAGCCAGCTGCTAATGGGCACTGAGAGGCCGCGCTTGCGCCGGTTTACGATATTATTTGGCAAGTAACGCCGGGCGTAGCGCTTCAGAAAAACCTTAGTCTTGAGTCCCCGCACTCGGTCCTCTGCGCGAAGCGATGTTGCGAATTCCATTACTGCTTCGTCCAAAAAGGGCGCACGCAGTTCCAGCGCCGAACTCATGCTCGCGCGGTCGGCCTTGGTCAACAATCCCTCAGCCAGAAGCGTTTCCAAATCCCATCGTTGCGCTCGGTCCAGTAGATCACCACCACCCGCGTCATTCCTATCTAAGTCTATCGGTGCCACGCCTAGTCGCCGCAACAGTGCAGGCGTGATGCTGGAAACCCAGAGCCGGTGTCGCATCATGCCATTCCAACTCGCGCCCTGCACGAAACGCTTGAGCAAGAAGGAAATCGTCACCTTCTTCTCGCTGGGTGGAAGCGCTTCCACCACGCGGCGAATGGCGAATCTGAGCCAGTTTGGCAACTGTACGAAGCGTTCGGCAATCCCCGCCCCGATGTAAGTCGGATAACCGCCAAACAATTCGTCCGCGCCTTCCCCGACGAGCGCCATCTTGCTTTCCTGTGCCGCACGCTGGGCCAGCAGGGTCGTCGGAATCCACGCGGGGTCGGCCAGGGGTTCACCCACCATGCGAATGAGCGGCTTCAATCCATCCCGCACATCATCAGGTTTGACGAGTACTGTCCACGAGCTCCATCCGCAATTGTTTCGCCACCGCCGCCGCGAAGCGGCCTTCATCAAACGAATCTTCCTCAAAGCGCAGGGTGTAGGCTTTCAATGGACGCGTCGGATGCAGCGAGCGGACCACCGCGGAAACCAAAGACGAGTCAATGCCACCGCTCAAAAAGACACCAAAGTCCACATCGACATCGGTCTGGCGACCGATGGCGGTGCGGAACGTTTGATCAAATGCGTCGAGTGATGGATGTTGTTTGGCCGTTTCTGTGATCTGCCAGTGCCAGTAGGACTTTCGGCACACACCACTGACGTCGAACTGGATCAATTCTCCTGGGCGCGACCTTGCGAATTTCGCTGAACGGCGTCTCCGGTGATGGAAAGATTCCGAACTGAAGATATTTTCGTAGCGCCTCCTGATCGAGATTGACCGGCAAGCCACCGTGAGCGACCAAGGCAGCAATCTCAGTCGCAAAAATGATTTCGTTTCGGTTGTTTGCATAAAACAACGGGCGTTCCCCGGCACGGTCGCGCACTAAAGTAAGGCGCCGGTTGCGTGGGTCCCACACCGCAATGGCAAAGGCTCCGACGAGCCGCTTCGCGAACGCTTCGCCATCTTCGAGATATAGCCCTGGAATCACCGCGATATCCGTTCCATGCTGTACTGGGCGACCCCGCTCCGCCAACCACCGACGTAATTCATGATGATTGTCAATCTCGCCGTTGCAGACGGCTATCACACCGGTCTCCGGGATCCGCCATCGGTTGGTTAAGCCGCTCGGTGAGACCACGAATGGCCAGGCGCGTCGCACCTAGGACCGCCGACTCCGTGTCCAACTGGCAGGTGGCGTCCGGCCCGCGGTGAGACAAGGATCCGAGCATTGCCTTTACTCGGACATGAGCGGCTTCGCTAGACGTTAGCTTGGAAAAGGCTACATAGCCGCAGATGCCACACATTCTAGGACTTTCTCGGAACTGACAGTTGGGTACTCCAATACCACGAGGCAAGGTTTTGAACCGATGCGCCCGGCGCCGCGGACCAAGTCCCCGCCATAGACAACAATGTTAGCCTGACTGTAGCTCGTTGAGCAAGACAATCAGATGTCATCCAATACCTCACTAATATGTCGGTTAAGGCCTTACACATCGCTAGAAGCTGAGCGGTTTGGGGTGCGAACGAGACACTAGGGTGTCAATCAGCTTCCGTCTCGTCACTAGGAAATATCCGATTTGTGGATCGGTCTTTCGATCGACTGACCGGAGTGGCGCGATAGCGGCGTTCTGCAGCTCGCGCATCAATTCCGAAATTTTATCCTTGGGCACGACGAGGGCATCGAGCGCTCCGCCGTTCCATTTCTTGACCGCTTGATTTGACTGGATGAAATGCGGTTTTTGCAAGTAGAGCAGCATCCCTTCGTAGCCTCCGCCCTGGCCGGAAATCACTTCGTAACGCCAATGATGGGCGACAACCTGTTCATTCACCGCGCGGCTGAAAACCTCGAGATGATCGGCGTGGTCATGATAATCGGACAGCATTTTTGCGGTGGTATAGCCGCCGGTAAACACGATCGAGAAGAGCAGTGCCGCAGCGCTCCATTGCAGGACGCGCTCATCAGCTTGCCTTATTCGCGAGCTGCCAACGATCTGCGCAGCGAGCAACAAGCAAAGCGGCGGCACAACCGGGTAAATGCGGTCGACGCGTTTCGACGGAACCAGCGACATCACGACCAACCCGCCCAAGCTCCAGCAAACCAACCACAAGATATCGGGATTTGTCTGGCGGAATAGATTGCGAATTCCCGAGCGCGTTCGGCGGAAGGAGAGCACGCCGAGAGCGAGGATCAGCACGCTCCAAGGCGCGAATTTATGCAGCAGGTGAGGGAGATAAAAAAGGACCGGTTGCGGGCGATGCACAGTTTGGCTGAACCGGCCGAGAAATTCCTTCACGACGACCTGCTCATAGAAGCCCGGGACGAACTTGATCCCGCACATTACCCATATCGAAAGCAGGGCGAGAGACGCAATCCATGGCCACAAGCCACACCATGCATTTGCTCCACTCCGTTTCCCGGCGAGCCATTGAAACAGCACGATGCCTGGAAGCAAAAACGCGAATACGATCGGCCCTTTGATGAACATGGAAGCGGTGAGTAAAGCGAACATTTCCCATCGCTCGCGCGGCTGCCATGGCTCGCGGGCACGAATCTTTTGCCAGATCAAGAGTCCTAGCAGAAAGATCACCAACGCGAGCGGCATGTCCGTGCGTACCAAAGTCGCAAGACGCACACTCAGCAGATTCAGGCCAAAGGCACCCAAGGCGATCAAGGCTGCGATGGCTCCGTAAGCAGCCATCGCCGCGCGGAACAAGATGGTTGCCAAGACTACTGCCGTCAGAAACGAAGGGAGGCGCCACGCAATATCCCACGACCGCGTGATCGCGAAGATCGCGGCTGAAGCCCAACCTACGAGCGGCGGTTTTTGCGCAATCAATTCATGCGGGGTACGCTGAAAGAACCAGTGGCCTTCCTTGATCATCTCGAACGAAGTAAACGCCTGCTGCGCCTGGTCGTAATCGTCCAACTGCCACGGCAGATTCGTTAGGGCAAACAAGCAGAGGATGACCGCGCCGATCGCCCAAACCGAGCGCGAACTCTCCAGAAAATTCTTTGCCCATGACGCATCCATGCTCATTCGACGGTTTCGTCAACCGTCGATTGCTAGTTATCACTACGGAACTACATTCGCGAGGCTAAAAACTCACGGCAGTAGAAACCCGATTCGATAAACATGTGTGGAATTGCAGGGTTCACTCAGCTCCACTCCCAATCCGACGATGCCGCAGAATTGATTCAGCGTATGTCTTCTCCGCTGACGCCGCGCGGGCCGGACGGCGAAGGGTTCCACGTTGCGCCGCGGATCGCGCTCGGTCATCGGCGACTAAACGATCTGGCCTCGTTGTTCAGGACCTTTGAGGTGAAGCTCGGCAACGCTTTCGCAAAGGTCTTCGCATGCGCGCAAGCGGCAAGGCGAGGCATGGGCCGGCGCGGAGTTTCCCTCGCCGTTATGGACGATGTGATGGCGCGCTCGTCGTTACTGCTCATCAGCTGTGCGCCGTCCGCGAGATCGATGATGCCAGTCATGAAGAGGAATCTGAGTTGTGCTAATCTCTCTAAGAGAAATGAAACTGATCGATCGATTTGTTAGCCGTGAATTGCTGGTCAACATCCTCTTCGCGATCGCGGTGTTGAGCCTCGTGCTCGTTGTTGGGAATATTTTCCGCAAACTTCTTCCGCTGCTGGTGAACCACGATGTGCCGATGGAATACCTCATCGCGTTTATCGCTTACGTGCTGCCATTCTCACTCATTTTCACTATACCCTGGGGGTTGCTGACCGCGATCCTGCTCGTTTTCGGCCGGCTCTCCGCGGACAATGAATTGATCGCGTTGCGCTCAAACGGCGTGAGTATCACGCGAATCTCCATTCCACTGGCTGGGATCGCGCTTGTTTCAACAGCGATTTGCCTCTGGCTTAATGTGCAGGCAGCCCCGGCTGCGCAAGAAAAATTGCGCAGTACGATTTTTGATCTGGCGACGCAAAATCCGATGGCGCTTTTTGGCAGCGATCAGGTGATCGATCAGTTTCCTGGCCGAAGGATTTACGTCGGCAAAAAGGAAGGGAACAAGCTCGAGAACATCACAGTCTTCGAGATGAACGATAAGGCGCTACCGGTAAAAGTCACTTACGCGCGTACCGGCATGCTCGAAGCGGATTTGGCGAACAAACAAATTCTGATGCACCTGTATCAGGCGCGGTATCAGGAGCGCGACGAGAAGGACCCGTTCAACCTCCACAAGATCCGCGATGGCATCAACATGGTGGAAGGCACGCTGCCGATCAGTCTGGAGGAGCTTTACGAGAAAGAGAAAAAGCGGCCGTATCGTTCTGCACTTTCGATTGAGCAATTGCTGGAGCAATTAAAAAGCGAGGACAAACGCGAACGCAGCGCCAGCCGAACAGAATTAAACAAACGTTTTTCGTTTCCGTTCGCGTGCGTGGCCTTCGCGATCATTGGAGTGCCGTTGGGTGTCACAGCGCATCGGCGTGAGACTTCCGTCGGGTTTGCCATGGCGTTGATTGTTGCGACCACGTATTTTCTCTTCGTGATTATTGGCGACACGTTGCGCGGAAACCCGCACGCTCACCCGGAGCTACTCGTCTGGTTTCCCAACGTTCTGTTTATCGTGCTGGGCGTACTTTTGTTCCGCCGTCTCGCGCGGCAATAGAGCCGCAGCGAGAGAGCAAAAGCCGATGATCAGAGATTCTTCGCTTTGCTCAGAATGACAGAATGAATTAATTAGCGAGCCGCCGATTCGGCAGTGGTCGGATCGATGATGGCGCGGACCTCGGAAATTCGGTTCGCAGGAAAGCCGCCTTGCCGGGCGTGTTCACGAATCAGTTCTGCGCTGGGTGCTATGTAAATGCAATAGATTCGATCGTCCGTCACGTAGCTTTCGACCCACTGAATCTGTGGACCGAGATTGCTTAGCACTGCGCAAGACTTCTGCGAAATGGCTTGGAGCTGTTCGTGCGACAATTTTCCGACATCAGGAATTTCTCTTTCGATCACGTACTTGGGCATAGACGATTGCTAGGTAAAGCTTGCCGAAGGCCGGCGTCAATTCATTAAGCCGGCAGATTCGTAGGGTTTGTTGTGAATGTGATGATCGGCGCGTATCCGCCCATTACCGCGCCGGCGCTGACGATCGTCGCTGCGATGACCCAAAACATGGCAAAGATTGACTGGAAGGATTGCACCGAATCGATTCCGGCGCTCCTGATCATGTCGGCATCCGTCGGCGTATTCCAATTGCCGACGGATTGGTGCCGGATTTATCACCTATGCCATCATCAAAGGCTTCAGCGGTCGGGCACGCGAAATCAGCTGGCTCGCTTATCTGCTGCCGATCGTGCTGGCGTTGTATTTCGTGTTTGTCAGAAGCCGAATGAGCCAGCGCGGATTCAGGCTTCCTCTGGCTCTGGTTCGAGCGACAGGGGAGGTGCCGTTGCAGTTTTGGCAGCGCCGCGCCTCAAAGGCGCAATACGTACGCCAATGGCATGCCAGAAGTAGACGGCAATGCAAACCAAGACCAAGACCGATGCGTACGGTCCAATCCCGTGCAGCACATCAATAGTCCGCAGGGTGGAGTCGAGCTTCTTATCGACCAGCATAACCTGGACGATCATCGCCGTGCTCGCGGCCGACAGAATGAAATGAATAATACTCAAGCGGACGCTCACGCCCAGCGCGACGGCACTGACGACCGCGCCCCACACGAGATAACGCTCGTGCATCTGACCAAGCAGCCCGAACATCAGCAACCACGGCGCGGCGATGGCAATCAGCACGCGCGGATCACGAGCGCGTAGATGTTGCACCGCACCACGGGCACATAACACTACTGCGCCGAGATAAAACAGACGCAGCGCCCATTGAAGCGTGAGATCCAGATGAACAGATCCGAAATCACCGGAAAACACGGGGTCTTGTAAGGACCAGCCAGTATCGGCGAGCAGTGATGGAAGGTTGTAGCACGAGCTGATGAAAAGATACGGATAATGCTTGGTGCCATACAGGAAACCGATCTCAAACCATGCGAAGCTGCCGCCGGTGAACGCGCCGATCACGAAAGCGGCGCACCCGACAATTCCGGCGAACCACACACCTCGATGCGGCAATTTGTATCGCAAGACGAGCCAAAGACTGACACCAACAGTAGCGACAACGGCCAGCCAGGCCACGCGAGTGCGCAGAAGCCACGGTGAAACGATCACCGCCCAGGTGGCTGTGAACCCGGCAAGCACGCACAGCGCACCGGCCCATCTTTTTTGCCACAGCGGCCAAAGAAGAAAAAACGGTGCAACGAACAACAGCTGTCCTTTGAGCATTGCCCCCGCTGCGAGCAAACAACCGCACAAGAACCAGCGGTTCTTCAAGGCGGCCAGCGCGGCGAACAGGTAGAACGGCAAAATCCAAACGTCCCACTGGGGCCATCCGTGCGCGTCGAGAATCATGGACGGTTCAAGCCATGCCACGCTCGCCGCCAGCAGACCAGAGATTGAAGCGCGCTGTTCGAGCGATAACGAACCCGGCCAACCCAAATGCTCGCGTGATGAGCGCAGCACGCATGAGCGGACCAGGAAGAAGATCGCTGCGGCGGAAACCAGTTCGCATACCAGATTTATCTTCAACAGCGGATTAACAAGTTTCGGGTGTTCGCTGTCGACCCACGGGAATCCATCGCGCACTTCTTTGCTCCATATGGCCATGGTCAGAAGTCGCAGCGGCGGATAATCGAGGGCGTAATCATTCTCGTACGCAGTCTCCTTGACCCGATCGTAGAGTCCCAAATACCCGCGGTAGAATCCTGCCCACGAATTGGCGCTCGCTTCGTCCGGTGACAACCGACGCGCTTCTTTCAGCGTCTCGTTCCCCCAGTAAAAGGCATTTACGATGTCGTGCTGGTAACGGACATGCCTTGTATTTTCCCCGATCGAGCGACGGAGCTGAACGCCACCGAGAAAAAGAGCGACGACAAACAATCCTGCGAAAATGCGCACGAGAAATTTACGAACTCGCGGCGAAAGAGTTGGATGACGAAAAGGCGTTTGTGCAATCATTCCCGAAACAAAAAACCCGAAACCGATTCGACAGTTTCGAGCAATTTGTATTCGAAACTGTGTTTGTCTAATCGCGACTCGCTTCAGCGACAGCCGTATGAAAGGAAAGGATTGCGAGTCGCAAGTCGTGAATTCGACTTCGAGTCACCGTGAGAACCGGCGCTATGCACAGCTCTCCTGGTGCCCTTTACAACGCTGGGCAACGGTCTTCGCCGTGCGGACACGCCCTCGTTTGACCATCCCGATCAGACTCGCATCTTTAACCGGTTGTCGAGCACAATTTGCGGGGAAGATTTCCTCGCTTCGAACTGTGCACTCACCTTCTGGATTTGCGCTGCATGCTCTTCAGGAGGCGCAACGACAGTCTTCAATCCCTTTCTCTGGTTGCATAATCGTTGCTTCCTTGTTCCTGAATCTTGCGGCTTTGCCCTTTGACTTTGTGCGATGCGCGAGAATGTCGGGCTGCCTCTTAATCGAACAGTCCCGGAAACCGATTCTGCCAGTCGCTATGTTCTTGGAGATGCTGGTCCATCGCACGCGCCTTTGTCCAAAGGTGCTCTCGTGAAATTCCTTGCGACTCAAGGAAATGCTCACACACAAGTTCGTTCCTAACGACGTGGCGCGCGAGTATTCGTAGTGTGTCCATCAGTTGTTCTTCCTTCATGGCCCTACGGTAATACGAAAATCGCGGACTTTTCAAAGTCCTTTTTGCGCGGAGCATCGCGCTGTGCGTTACAGCTTCGGATGTTTATTCCCCAAAGCAAAAGACCGAAACCCGATTCCACAGCTTTCTGCAGTTTGCGTTCGAACTGCGTCTCGTTTATTCGCGGTTCGCTTCAGTGACAGCGTGTAAAAGCGGCAAAAGCTTTGCCGAAATCCCAAAACGTTGCGGCCCCAATTATCGCGTGAACGTGTAGACCACGGTGTGCACAGCTCTCCTTGAGCCCTTCACAACACTGTGCGCGACATTCTTCGCGGTAATCGCCGTGCTTTTCGCCACGTTCCTCAGCCGTGCGGGCTGGCCCTGCTTGAACGCCGCCAGCGAAAATGGCGAATGCCAGAATGACTGAAAACAACGTCTTCATGGTACTTAAAGTATCGTAGCTGAGACGCCGAATGCGCCTGTGGGCAGGCGAAATCGAATGATTGGCAGTTGCCTCAAGCCGATCGTGCGCGAAAATACTCACTCGCGATTTTTCAATTGGCTGATCCAGCGTAGCTCAGTGGTAGAGCGGTCGGCTGTTAACCGATTGGTCGTAGGTTCGAATCCTACCGCTGGAGCCATTCTGTAATCGGCGTAAGTCATTGTTCGCGGAAGGATTTTCAGTTTGATTTCGGCACCCGTCTCGCCATAATAAGAACGCGGGGTGGAGCAGCCCGGTAGCTCGTCAGGCTCATAACCTGAAGGTCGCTGGTTCAAATCCAGCCCCCGCAACCAATTTTCTCATCGCCGAATGTTGGCAGCGTATCGCGTCTACGTTCTTCAAAATTGCAAGGGTACTTTCTACATTGGCCTGAGCAGCGACCTCACGCGTAGAGTAGCACAACACAATTTTGGCTCCTCAAAATGGACGAGAGGCAAAGGAACGTGGCAATTGGCTTGGATGAGCGACGAGATGCTCTCTCTGAAGCGCGCAAATTGGAACTCTTGCTTAAGAGGCAGAAGGGAGGTGCGGGCTTTTATCAGATGACCGGTTTGTGAGCTGCCGCCTCATAATCCCGCAATTGCGGGATCACTGGTTCAAATCCAGCCCCCGCAACGAATTTTTCGCTCAATTACGGCCGCGTGCCGGAGTGCCCGCGATAAGTTCTTGGACGGCAAATGCCAGGTTCCCTCGCGAACGTCACGTGTCGTCCAGCTGGTAAGCATCTATGATTGATATACTCACGGGTTTTCCAGATGACGTCGTCGCCTTCGCTGCCAAAGGGAAGGTAACGCGAAGCGACTACGCCGACGTGCTCGTGCCGAAAGTCGAGGAGGCTTTCGCGCGTCACAAAAAAATCCGATGTTATTACGAACTTGGCCCGCAGTTTTCCGGAATGGATCCGGGCGCAGCGTGGGAGGACTTCAAAGTCGGGCTCGGGCATATCTCCGGTTGGGAGAAAGTCGCGATCGTGACAGACGTGGATTGGATCCGAGGGGCAGTGAACGTCTTGCGTTTCATGGTGCCTGGTGAAGTCCGGGTGTTCGGAGTGAGCCAAGCTTCCGAGGCCCGAACATGGATCACGACGGGCTAGACCGTCCCCAACCGGGCATCATGTGGGATAGACCTTAACGCTGTTCGCAACAGAATCGGCGACATGCTCTTTGGTGATTACGCCTACGACGTTTTCCGGCCGTGGGATGCCACTGCCACGTACCACAAGTGCCATCGCAGCATGCTTTCGCCAGATACGTTGAATCACGTCGAACACGATATCATCTTCGCGAACGATGGTGAAATTGCGGCTTGCTATCTCCCGCAACTTCACGCCGGAGTCTGGTGCTTCCTTCGGCGACGCGCGCCGAAGGGCTGTATTGACGCGAAGCACGCCAACAATGCGATTGCCTTCAGTGACTGCGACATGACGCATCCGGCCATTATTATCGGGGCGGGACAGGAACGCATTGAAAGTCATGTCAGTCGAAGCTAAAACCACATCGGTCTCCATGACTTCCTTGGCGCGCCGGACCAGAAACATATTTGCATGCAATGCTTTCGGTATAACGTGTCCGCGACGGAACAGCTTCAAGGTGTAGATATTCTCGCGGGAAAGAAGACGCCGCACGCCAACACTTAATGCGACCGCTAGGATCATAGGCAAAACGATGTCGTAGTCGCGGGTCATCTCGAAGATCATGGCGATCGCAGTCATCACAGCGCCAGTGCCGCCGCCGACCATTGCCCCCATGCCGACCATGGCGAAAGAGGGAACATTGACCGGGAAAGGAAGAGGAAGCGCAGAGAACAGCATGGCGAAAGCGCCGCCAATAGTCGCTCCCATGAACAGCGAAGGTGAAAAAATTCCTCCTGAGGAACCAGAGCCCAGGCTAAGCGAAGTCGCGAGCAATTTGCAGAAGAAGAGCACCGAAAGGAGACCGGCTGCGGATAATTGCCCGAGGAGAATGGCCTGAACCGTAGCGTAACCGACGCCCTCGACGTAGTAGTGGCCAAAGGCTTGGTAAAGGCCGTAGATCAAAATGCCCACGAGCAGCATACCGAGTGCGTGTCGCAGATAACGCCCCTTGATCTTCTCGAAAAGATCCTCGGTTACATGCAATCCGCGTACGAATCCCGCGGCTGCAACTCCTGTGACAGCTCCAAGCAATGCGTACAGGCAGAGAGCAAGCGCCGAAGAAGCGTTGACGCTGAGAGGAGTCAGTCGCGGGACACTAAATGCCGGCTGTGGACCAAAAAAGAACCGGCCGATGAAGGTCGCAGTGCCCGTTGCCAAAGCTACCGGCAGGAACGTGCGGACACTCACCTCAGGCATCATCAACTCGATGGAGAACATGACGCCGCCGATCGGCGTATTGAATGTCGCGGCAATACCCGCACCCGCACCCGCGGCAACGAGGATGATCCGCTGCCCCGCTGGCATCCGCACGATTTGGCCCAATGTCGACCCAAGAGCCGATCCGATCTGGATGATTGGGCCCTCGCGTCCGACCGCTGCTCCGGTTCCGATCGCAATCGCGGAAGCCAGCGACTTAACTACGGCCACAATAGGCCGAATGACGCCGCCGTTATAATAAATCGCATCCATCACCTCCGGTACACCGTGACCTCGCGCTTCGGGCGCGAACTTTGTGATCAAAAAAGTAACGGCCAGAGCGCCGACCACCGGCACAAGAATCACCAGTGGTCCCCAGGGACTTGCCGGCGTGAAAAGGTTGGCATCGTAGCGCACTGCGATTTTGCCCAGAAACAGAGCGTTATGAATCAGGCCAATGAGATCCCGAAACACGACTGCGCCGAAGCCGGTCACGACCCCAACAATCAGGGCAAGGAGCGAGAGATGAACGAGACTGATTCGGCGAATATCGTCGTCAGTCTGTTCGGGAGCATGGGAATTGGATTGCCGGACGTTAGAAGACTCGTCACCCCGAACGATCCGGCCATCGGGCAATGGGGTTAAGCCAGGTTGACTTGCCATCGTGTTCTTAAATAAATCGTCGGAAATGATCGGAACGCCCGCCTAATTGTGGCTGAAACGCCGCCAGCGCAAGTGTTCAAGCCGCCTGTCTACATCATCGGTGAAGATTGGGTTTATGCCAAAGTTTCCGGCAAGGCGCTCCTCGCTAAGACATGCGAAATCGAGACATTCACTCGGCGAATCTTCAGAGTAAGCGAAAGGCGGTTGCTTTCAGCGTCCGAGCGACTTCGTTGGTACGTGAGCGGAAGAATTCTTGTCGGCACAGCCAGCTGGTCGGATCCTGGTTTTGTCGAGCGCTGGTATCCGAAGAAAATGCCAGCCGGCGAGCGGCTCGGTTGGTATGCGCAGCATTTCGAATTGGTCGAGGTGAACTCGACGTTCTACTCGGTACCGGAGCCGCGAATGGTTGAGCGCTGGTGCGCTGCGACGCCGGATGATTTCACGTTCGATGTAAAGTTGCACCAGCTGTTTTCATTTCACTCGACGCCGGCAAAACTTTTGCCGCCGGAGCTACAAAATCGCGCGGAGACGGATGCGAAAGAAAACGTTAAGACGACGCCAGAAATACAGGAGGCGCTGCTGAAAACTTTTTTGCGTGCGATAGCGATCTTTCGCAGCTCCGGAAAACTGGGCGTACTGCTTCTGCAACTTTCACCGGCCTTTTCGCCCCGAAAACATCAACTGAGCGAACTCGAGCCGCTCATCGACATGCTGAATGGGTACGAGCTGGCGATCGAGTTTCGAAACCGTAACTGGGCAACCGGCGAACAACTGGAATCGACAACTGACTTTGTGCGGAAGCATGGCGCGATTTTTGTGAATGTTGACGCGCCTGCATCCGACCATTTCACCGTGATGCCATCGGATGTGGATGAGGTGACAAACCCGGACGTTGCTTACCTGCGCCTGCATGGGCGCAACGCAAAAGCTTACATCACGGGCAAAACCGTGGCCGCGCGTTTCGATTACAATTACAGCGACGAGGAGATCGCGGAGGTCGCGGACCGCAGCAGAAAACTGGCAAGGGAAGCGCGCGCGGTACATGCGATCTTCAACAACAACAATCTCGATTACGCGCCGCGTGCGGCGCTCCGGCTGCGTAAGGCGCTAGACCAGATCATCAGAACACCTCCGGAGACCCTGGAGTTGTTGTAGGGTTGCAAAGAGAACGTCCAACGCCCAACATCGAACGTCGAAGTAGGTAAAGCATTGCTGCTCGCCATAAACGCACACCGTTCTGTCAGTCGATATTGGGAGTTGGACGTTGGACGTTCGGCGTTTTCTGCCAAGTTGATCAGTTGAAAACACAGCACTCACGCGAAGGAACTGAATCCGTTTATCAATCGCGTCTGCCAAAACCACTGGCGCGACTGAAGGGCTGGCTTGTTTCGCATCACATGACGTTGATGGCGATCACCGATACGCCGCACTCGATTGCTCTCGGCTCAGCCATCGGAATTTTCTTCGGGTTCACGCCGCTGTATCCCCTGAAGACATTGCTGTCGATCGGTGTGGCGTGGATTTGCCGCTGCAACAAGATCGCGGCCGCGATTGCCGTCACGCTTCACGATGTGATGATCTGGGCGATGCCGGCAATCTATGTTGGCGAATATCAGTTTGGTTGCTGGATCCTGAATCGGCCAGTGGCGCAGCGCGTACACTTTCGCCAGTTTCGACTACACGATTACGCGCACTGGCACGTATTTTCGACGGGTGGTTTGGCCCACATTCTGGCCAGCATTTGTTGGTTCGCTCTTCGTCGCCATCCCTTCGGCGATATTTATTTACTTTCTCATGCGCTTGCTGATCAGCCGTGCCCGGACACCACAGAAAGCAAATTAGAATTCTGTCCTGTTGAGCGGAGCGAAACATCTAATTATTTATTTCCGTTGGTGGATCGGTCCAAGTTTGATCCGGGATTCTTCTCCCGCCACTGCGGGATCAGAATGCCATTACTGGGACTGGAAAAGCCGACCCGCGAAAATCCAAACCCGTTTGCGAATCAGAACGCGCCGATTAAGGTGCTGCCGTTCCGCGGGACTTTATGCATTCACCACGTCGATCTCTGGTTTTCTTCGCAGCTTTTATTGCTGGTGCGTCCTTTGTTCGTTCGGCGGCAGCGGCGCAGGCGTACCTGATTGCCGATGCGCAGACTGGCTATATTCTTGAAGAACAGGAATCCAGGAAAAAACTGCAGGTGGGTAGCCTGACCAAGATTGCGACCGCATGCGTTGTGTTGGACTGGTCAGAACGCAAATCTGGCGATCTCAACGAATTGGTAACCATCCCGCAGGAGGCCTTTCAAGGAACCACCGAAAACAACATCGGCTTTCAACCGGGTGACAGCATCACGTTGCGCGATCTTCTTTATGCCGCGCTTGTGCAATCTGACAATATCGCTGCCTACACGCTGGCCTACCATGTGGGTTCGCGGTTGGAATCGAGATGAGGCGGGCGCGAGATTGACGCCAGCGGACCTGTTTGTCGCCCAGATGAACGCGCTGGCCAAACAGTTGAAGATGGAGCGCACACGTTTTGTTAACCCGCATGGGATCGATTACAAAGTGAAGCCGCTGCCGTATTCCACGGCGGAAGACATGGCCCGGCTGACGCGGTATGCGATGAGCAAGCCGAGCTTCCGCTTTTACGTGTCGCAAAAAGAACGCCAGATCTCATTTAATCGCGCAGGTCAGCAGCTCAATTATGTGCTTCGCAACACGAATGAGCTCCTCGGCAAAATGGGAGTCGACGGAGTGAAGACCGGCAACTCAGCTCGATCGGGACAGTGTTTGATTCTGTATGCCGATCGTGAATCCGAAGTTGTTCGCAATGGCCAGATGGAAACGGTCTATCCGCGCCACTTGATGGTTGTGCTCCTTGGCAGCACGAACCGATTTAGCGAAGGCGCTGCTCTACTGCAACACGGCTGGCAGCTTTACGACCAATGGGCGGCTGCCGGGCGGCTGGCCGATCCAAAAAAACTGCTCTGACCTCGCTCTTGCGAATGAAGCCGCGCATTGGCGTGCTGACCAGCGGTGGCGATTGTCCCGGGCTCAATGCGGTTTTGCGCGCCGTAGTGCTCGCAGCGGACAAGCTCGGGTGGGAAGTGGTTGGTTTTCGCGACGGATTCGAAGGCCTGCTTCCGCCTGGCAATCACGTCATTCTCGACCGGCAAGCTGTGAATGGAATCATGGCGCTTGGAGGGCACGATCCTCGGGACCACGAATCGCGGCCATTTCGTTGCCAAATCGGTGCGGGCGACCGGACAATTGTGCCGGCAAAGATCATCGCAGATGCCAGGAAGATTTTGGAGAACCTTAGAGTGCGAGCATTAATCGTTGTTGGCGGGGACGGCTCGTTGGTGACAGCGCAGCAATTGCAGGAGGCTGGGATCAACTGCATCGGTGTACCGAAAACGATCGATAATGACCTTGAAGCAACGGCGACGACATTTGGATTTGATTCCGCCGTTAACGTCGTGGTAGACGCGTTGGATCGATTTCATACTACCGCGACTAGTCATCGCCGAGTCATTGTCGTCGAAGTCATGGGACGGCATGCGGGTTGGATCGCGTTACACGGCGGTATCGCAGGCGGTGCCGATATCATTTTAATTCCTGAAATTCCGTTCGATTACGAAAAATCGCGAGCGTGGTCAACGCGCGCGAAGCGGCCGATTATCTTGGCACCGTCGTTGTAGTTGCCGAAGGCGCGCGACCGAAACACGGCGAGCAAGTGAAACGAGACGTCGAAGGCGGCGAGTTTCGGCTGGGTGGAATCGGCGAAATCGTCGCGCGCGAAATCGCAAAACAGACGGGAAAAGAAACGCGTTGCTGCGTGCTCGGTCACCTCCAGCGCGGCGGCGCGCCGACGACCCTCGACCGAATTCTTGCTACGCGGTTCGGAGTTAAAGCCGTGCAATTGGCGAACGAAGGGCACTTCGGATCAATGGTGAGTTATCAGAACTATCAGGTGCGACATGTGCCTATCGCCGAAGCAGTCAATCGCCTGAAGCTTGTCCCGCCCAATGGCGAGTTGGTGCAAACCGCGCGCGATGTCGACATTTCCTTTGGTGATTGATTTCTGTCATGTTGAGCGAAGCGAAACATCTCTGGCTGTTGGCTTGAATGTCGTTCACGGAAATGATCTGAGATTCTTCGCCCCGCTCAGAATGACACAGCAAGACCCCTGAAGATCATTTCGCGCATTCCGGCACGCCCAACAGATCGATAAACTTTGTGCCCGACTGATGCGACATCCGGCGAGTAGGATAGTATTAAACTGATCAATGACGCAAAGTGCTGCGCACACGCAAAGCACCAACTCGGTGCTGATGATCCGCCCTGGCCGGTTTTATCCCAATCCGCAAACGGCGGCAGATAATGCGTTTCAACGCACTACGCGATCTTGGCTCCGATGCTTTGACACTGATGGCGAGAAAGGAATTCGACGCAGCCGTGCAGACGTTGCGCGCGGCCGGGGTAAACGTGCATGTCTTTGAAGACACAGCTGAGCCGGAAAAACCAGACGCGGTTTTCCCTAACAACTGGATCTCTACGCATTACGATGGGCGCATCGCCCTTTTCCCAATGTATTCAGCTCTGCGCCGACGCGAGCGTCGGCAGGATATCGTCGAGGAACTACGTAAGCACTATCGGGTCATCGACGTGATCGATTACTCGCCGTTCGAGGATGAAGGTTGCTGCCTGGAAGGCACAGGCAGTCTTGTGTTCGATCATCCCAACAAAATTGCGTACGTCTCGCTCTCAAATCGCTCGAATCCGAAAATGATCCAACGCTTTGCCGATGATTTCAGCTACGAGCCGGTCATCTTCACCAGCATCGGCTCCAATGGCGAGCCGATCTATCACACCAACGTGATGATGTGTATCGGCACGGCCTTCGCGATGGTTGGTCTGGAGATGATTCGAAACAAAGCCGAGCGGCAACAGGTGCGAGCGCGCTTGGAGAGGACGGGAAAGGAGATCGTGGAGTTATCGGCAGATCAGATCGCGAATTTCGCCGGCAATGCCATTGAACTACACAATAAGGATGGAGTGAAATTGCTGGTGCTTTCCAGCCGCGCCGCTCGAGCGTTGGCTAAGGAACAACGCGAAAGATTGAGCCGCTACGCGCGACTCGTACCGCTTGAACTCCCTACCATTGAACTTGGCGGTGGGAGCGCGCGCTGCATGATCGCGACGATTCACCTGCCACCGCGATTGTAATCCGCCTGGTCGATATCTTCTTGTTTCGTTCAACCACCAGTGGCTGCCACTCCGGGTAACAATCCGTTCAGGCCAATACTTCTCTTTCCACACACCTAATGTCATCCTGATCGAAGAATTTGTTCACCCAAGTGCCAGTGTCGTCGAGCTTCTTTGGCGTTTTGTTTGGCGGTCCGATGTCGGGTTCACTCACTGAGCGGAAGTTGTAATGGTCGGTCAGACGCATCGCTTCAATTGCAAAAACGGTGGCGACGTCCTGATCCTTTATGCAGATCAGGTTGTCGCCGTTATCTTCTTCGCCGCCGAGGGCGAGGTTAGAGGAACCGCACCAAACGCGAGCTATGGAGCGATTGAAATTCGTGATCACGAATTTGTGATGTATAGCGTGGCCGGGCAGCGAGGCTTCAGTCTTGAAGGGTGGTGGAAGCTCGCGTTTGGCCTGCGAGGCGTCGATGAGCAGGCCGTTTTTGCGGCCGGGTTTATAGAGCGAAATGTCACCGCTCGAATTATCCGTGACGCCGTATGTGTAGATCGAATCGTTCTTATGCAGGTCGCGGAGCGCCCGGATGAGCGTTCCGGTGCTGGTATCGCCCATTTCCATCACGGCAAACAGGACGCTCTTTGTCGAAGGTTTCTGTATCTGCGCCGTAATCTGGTCGAGGATCTCAGCAGCGCGTGCGTCGTCGTGCGGCGAGAAGTTGACTTCGGTATGAGGGAACCCAGCGGCGGTGAATTTTTTTGTCTTGGTTGAGAAATCTGTGGTCCGGAAAGGTGCGGCTTTACCGACCTGCCAGACGTTATTGAAAACATCTGAGTAATACTTTGCGACGTTAGGGCGATCGAAAAGAAGGACATGATTCGCGTTCACGCAGAGACCGGTGATTGAAAAATTGGTCGAGCCGGTCAGCACGCGAAATGCAGCGCCGTTCCTTTTCAGGATGATGATTTTGCAGTGCGAATAGCGTCCGAATCGGCAGCGGAAGAGCCCAGCACCAGCGGCGGCAACGGCGTTGAATCTGACCTCGAAATCGTCTTCTTCGGTCGTGGGCTTTCCGGCCTGCGTCGTGTGAAGCGCGGCATTATCGAGAATCATTCTGATCCGGCCCGCGGCAGCAAGATCGAGACATCGCTGGGCGACGTCGGGATCGTTGAAATCGTAGGCGAACATCTCGACCTCAACCGTGTTGTCGTTCAATGCCTGGTCGAGCATTTCGTAAATCTGGCGTCGAGCTGTGTAGCCGAGCCAGACGTACATGTCTTCGTAAGTGAAATCGCGGCCGTTTTTTGTCCCTGCCTTCTTCTCCATGTCGAAAAGCCAGTCGCCCGCGGGTTTGAGCTTGGTGTTAGCGCCATAATGACTGGCGTAAGCCTGCGATTTTAGGAATGCTCGGGTAAAACCAACTTCGAGGCCGCCTTTCGAAAAATTGCCGACGGGAATCGTGACGGTAACAGTTTTGCCAGCATCGAGCGGGAGGAGCTTTCGATTGGCATCGAAAAACCGCGGTGTGGCGTGATAATCCCAATTCCCGAAGGGCACTGGATTCTGCGAATAGCTCCCTGGAAAGTGCACCCATTTGAATGCCTGAAATGGCGAATCGACCGACGAAGTGATCGTGTCGGTGCCGACGAAATTGAGCAGATTTTTTATCGGGGTTCGGGGCGAGTTCGGCCCGGTATATTCTAGCGTGAAGCCCGCGAAAGTGCCTGCCGCGGGCTGTTGGGCAAGGTCCATCGTCAGCAGACTCATCTGCGCGCCCTGGTAAACCTTGAACGAGAAACCGTCTTTCGAAGATTCTTGAAACATCTGCGCCTCCTGATGTCTGAAAACTTCCTATCCTCCGCCTGGTTTCTTATCCGCCCATTTTCTACAAAGGCAACATCGTCGTCGCCAGCCGCAAAAGTCCGAAAAGTATTTACGATCCTAAGATCGTCACGATGGGAGGCGACCCTTCGCAATTTGATCAGAGCGATGCGACTCCGTTGCATCCGACTCGATGCCTGACTCTGGCGCCGAAAGATTACAAACAAATAATGTTAGAAAGTTCGGCAATAAGGGGCGGACGTCCATAGCATCGCCGCTTTACAGAAACTTCTCTCAATACCGTATTCAGGCTCAGTCGCGTTTGGCGTTCCGCCCACTCCTGCGCTGCTTCGACTCGATCCCTTTTGATCCGCTCCGGGGAGACCCGCGCTTCCAAAAAATCGTCGCCTCGCTCGCAGCGAAATATGAGTCGCTTCTCTCGCAGCACAGCGCACCGTGCAGCCTTATGCTATGATGGCGCGATTCGCTTCACGATCGCTTGGAAGCGTGGATGGCTGCGGAGACTTTCGAAATCCGGGTCGTGCTTGATCCAGTCTCCTACAGCAACGCCTGCTTCGAGTGCACGTTCGAGTCCATCGAGAGCGCGGTCGCTTTCGCCGAGCAGTGCGAAATTACATGCAGCATTATAGAGCACCAATGGGTCATTGGGGGCGAGTTCCATCGCCTGCTCGCACCATCGTTTCGAACACTCCTTGTCTCCCAGCCTGTTGACCGCGTTAGCTCCGAGACTGTACGCACGTGAATCATCGGGGTTGAGCTCGAGATGTTTCTTAACCAGGTCACTTGCAATCTTGTCGGCGCGATGAGCCTGCTCCGGTCGCCCTAGCTCGTGTAACGCTAAGGCAAGAAAGTTCGCCGATTGATAGTCTTCGGGACGTATCTGTTGCGCTGTTTCAAAAAATCTCGCGGCCTTCTCGATATCACCGCTTTCAAATAACGCCCGACCGTAAAAATAGTAAGCGTCGAAAAGAGTAGGATCCAATTGGATGGCCCTCTCGAATTCCGTTGCAGCCTCCGTAAAGCGCCGCTGGATGGCCAGCCCCTGTCCAGCGGAAACGTGCGCTTCGGCGAGATCGGGACCGAGAATCAGCGCACGGCTGCTTGCGCGTTGCGCCTCTTGCAAGTCTCGCGGGTCACGTCCCCAGCGAAAAAGGTCCACGTAAGTGTTGGCCAGTCCAGCCCAGGCAGCGGCAAAGTCCGGATCAATCTCAACCGCCCTGGCGAACATCTGCCGGGCGAACTTCACGTTTTGACGTGTCCATTTGTGATAAAGCTTCCGTCCACGAAGATAGGATTCGTACGCTTCAATGTTCGCTGTGGAAGGCTTTAGAAAGCGGAATTCTTCCGGCCCGGTGAGCGCCAGACCTAACGACTCTAGTACCGCTTCTAGCGATTTCGTCCTGGATTGCAAAGATATCTTCAATCTCACGGTCGAAGCGTTCAGACCAAAGTTGATATCCATTAGCTGCATCGATGAGTTGCACGCTTATCCGGACTCGCTTTCCAACCTTCCGAACGCTGCCGTCGAGGAGGGTTTCCACGCCAAGCTGGTTCGCAATTTGCCGCGCGTCGAGGGCGGTTCCACGAAACGCAAAGCATGATGTCCGGGCGGGAACGTGCAGACCGTCGACCTTGCTAAGAGCGTTGAGTATTTCCTCGGCGACACCATCACTGAAATATTCCTGGTCGCGTTCTGCGCTGAGGTCGGCGAACGGCAAAACAGCGATCGAGCGAATTTTTTCCTGCCGTTTTTCGGGACGCTCACGTCTCGCGTCTGAAATCCCCGACGCCGTGGGATTTTCCTCAAGAGTGACGGCGTACAGATCGATCAAACCCACGCCCTTCAGGCTCCTGTTACCTAATGCTTCGAACCGCAGTCCTTCGCGACCCCGAATTTGACGCCACACGTCCTCGCTCACGACGACTTGGCCAGGATCAACGGCTGCTTCGATCCGCGCCGCCGCATTGACGCAATCACCGTAGAGGTCGCCGTCTGCGTCTACGGCGACATCGCCGACGTGAACACCGATGCGCAGATCGTGTGCGCGACCAGTCTTGGCTGATTCTTGAATATACTCTTTGCTCAACGCGGTTGCTGCGCGGACAGCCATTTCAGTGCTTGAAAATTCGGCGAGAACGGCATCTCCGAGGAATTTGACGACCCGACCTTCGTAGCGTTGCACAATGCTGCGAGAGAGCGTTTGCAAGATTTCAATCAGCTGCAGCGCGCCGCGTTCATCCCGTGCGGCGCGTTCGCTATAGCCCGCGATATCAGCAAACCACAGGGCGACGAGATGATGGGGTAGAGAGGTTTTTGACATTGGAACTCCGGCGCGCTATCAAGTATGCATCGCGCTAATACCGGAGCAACAGACGGGGTGTATGTGTCTGGTAACAATGATGTCACTGCGCGTCAATCTTGCGAAGCGTCACTGTCCCTCTTATATTTAGGAGCGCGCTCGGCGCTAGAAGTTAGGAGGTCATTATGCCAACGACAATTGCTGCCCCCAAAACCAAAAAGGCTCCGGCCATACAGGAAGATTTTTTGCCGCTAGAAGGGACAGATCACATCGAGTTTTACGTCGGTAACGCCAAGCAGGCGGCGCATTTTTATCAGAGCGCGCTTGGTTTTCAACCGCTGGCCTATAGCGGACCGGAAACCGGGGTGCGAGACCGCGCCAGCTACGTGGTTCGGCAGAACAAGATCACGTTTGTTCTGACCACGCCGATTCGCGCGAAGCATTCAATCGCCGATCACGTTCATCAACACGGCGACGGCGTGAAGACGATCGCGTTGAAAGTGAAAGATGCGACCTCCGCCTGGAAAGAAACCACCAAACGCGGCGGCAAAAGTTACATGGAGCCGAAAACATTGAAGGACGAGCACGGCAAAATCGTCCTGAGCGGTATCCATACCTACGGCGAAGTCGTGCACGTGTTTGTCGAGCGCGATGATTACACCGGACCTTTCATGCCGACGTTTGTGAAATGGGAGCCATCGTTCCGCGCGCCGGAAACTGGATTGCAGTACGTTGATCATTGCGTCGGCAACGTTGGATGGAACCAGATGAATCCGTGGGTGAAGTTTTACGAGGAAGTGATGGGCTTCCGCAACATTCTTACCTTCGACGATAAAGACATTTCGACTGAATACTCGGCGCTGATGAGCAAAGTAATGAGTAACGGAAACGGGTTCGTGAAATTTCCGATCAACGAGCCCGCTGAAGGTAAAAAGAAATCGCAGGTGGAAGAATACCTCGAGTTTTACGACGGCGAAGGCGTGCAGCACATCGCCATGGCGACGAACAACATCATCGAAACAGTGACCGATCTTCAGAATCGCGGGCTCGAGTTCCTGAAAGTGCCTTCGACTTATTACGATACGCTGCTCGATCGCGTAGGTCACATCGACGAAGAACTGAATGCGTTGAAGCGGCTCGGCATTCTCGTGGATCGTGACGATGAAGGTTATCTGCTTCAAATTTTCTCGAAGCCGGTGGAAGATCGGCCGACGCTCTTTTTCGAAATCATTCAGCGCAAAGGCGCGAAGAGCTTCGGCAAAGGCAATTTCAAGGCGCTGTTTGAAGCCATCGAGCGAGAACAGGCCGCGAGAGGAAATTTGTAGATATGAATAGAGTTCAGCGCTCACCTGAAACCTCTCCCCTCGAGGGGAGAGGCGGATGGCAGCAGACGCGAATTCATGTCACTGCAATTAGGCGAGCAGATCGCCTCTTCTCTGCGCTCAGAGGATGACAATCGGTTCAATTACAGAGGAGGATTCGAAAATGCCGTATTACCAAAAACTTGGCGAGATACCGCGGAAGCATCACATCTGGTTCCATCGCAATGGCGCGGGACCTGGTTACAAAAACGAAGGAATCTACTACGAGCACGTAGTTACCACGGAAGGTTTCAACGAAGCGTTTTCAATCATGTATCATCTGCGGCCGCCGACGCGTGTTCGGAACGTGAAGCTGCTCAAGTGCGAAGAGCTGAAGAAAGTTACCGACAGTCCGCTCCGGCATCATCATCTCAAAACGGCGGATATTCCTCGCAGAGGCGATCTCTACACCGGACGCATTCCGATTTTGTTCAATCAGGACGTGATCGCGTATCGCGCGCGGCCCGCAAAGGCATACGAGAAATTCGAGTATTACAAAAACGGCGGCGCGGATGAGATTATTTTCGTTTTCAAAGGCGGCGGCACACTCGAGTCGATTTTCGGTAAACAGCGCTATCGCGCGGAAGATTACATCGTGATTCCGCGCGGCATCACATACAAGCTCGTGCCGGACAAGGTTGAAGAAGAAGATTACCTGATTCTCGAATCTGTCGGGCCGGTTCGGATTCCGCAACGTTATCTGAATAAAGAGGGCCAGATCAAAATGGGCTCGCCTTATTCCGAGCGCGATCTGCATGGCCCCACCGAAGTGCTCGCGATCGACAAGGATGAGGACACGCAAATTTTAGTGAAGGACGGCCCACGCTGGACCCAGGTGACGATGGCGCATCATCCATTCGACGTCGTTGGCTGGGATGGCTTCGTGTATCCGTTCACGTTCAACGCGCAGGATTTCGAGCCGATCACCGGCACAGTTCACCAACCGCCGCCAATCCATCAGACATTTGAGATTCGCGGTTATGTCGTGTGCACATTCGCGCCGCGGCTGCTCGATACGCATCCCGAGGCCGTAAAGATTCCGTGGGTGCACGATAACGTAGAAGCCGACGAAGTGTTATTTTATGTGCGCGGAAATTTCGGATCGCGCCGCGGCATTGAGCCGGCTTCGATTACGTTGCATCCACGCGGGATTCCGCACGGCCCGCATCCGGGCACGATCATGGCAAGCAAGAATGCCATGCGCACGGAAGAACTGGCGGTGATGTTCGATACGCAGCACACGCTCGAGCTTACCGAACAAGCCGTCGCGCTCGACGACGAAAAATATCCGCAGAGCTGGCTGGAGTAAAGCCAGGAACGACGGCTTGCGGCAGCTCGTCGACTTCAGCTGTCGGTAGATGGCGGCCGACAGACCCGCCGCCCTTGTGACGGCGCTGTCTAGACGGTAAGTTAATCCAATGCGCGACGGAAATTCCGAAACCGAAACTGAATTGCAAGCGGCTGAACGCCGCATCAGCAAAATTCCGCGCTGCGGCGCCGCTCGGGTCGCAAGCATGGAGCAATCGTTTCTCAGGTTGCTCGAAGCGATCGGTGAGGATCCAAAGCGCGAAGGTTTAGTCAGAACGCCGGCCCGGGCGGCGCGCGCATTCGAATTTCTGACCGCAGGTTACAGGCAAAACCTGGACGAACTAATCAACAATGCGCTTTTCGAGTCCGAAGCCAGCGAGATCATTCTCGTCAAAGACATTGAACTCTATTCGTTGTGTGAGCACCATTTGATTCCATTCATCGGCAAAGCGCACGTTGCTTACATACCGAACGGCAAAGTCGTCGGCCTGTCGAAGACGGCGCGGATTGTTGACATGTTCGCGCGACGGCTCCAAATCCAGGAGAACCTGACGATGCAAATCGCCGATGCTTTGATGAAAGCGCTGCATCCGCGCGGGGTTGGTGTGGTGATTGAGGCAAAACATCTGTGCATGATGATGCGCGGCGTGGAGAAGCAGAACTCGGTGATGAAAACATCGTGTTTGCTCGGTGTTTTCAAAGAAGACGCGCGCACGCGTTCCGAATTTCTGTCGCTGCTGAAAGATTAATTCCCCGTCATTCCGACCGAAGCGCAGCGGAGTCGAGGAATCCCGTGGAGAATTTCCCTAGTTCAACTGGGATCCCTCGACTGCGCTCGGGATGACGAGTGGCCAGCTTGCGCGAGGTCGCGTAGCGTGTTTGCTGAATCATGCTCCTCACCGTTAGCAAACGGCTGGAATTCTCCGCCTCGCGGCGTTTGCATGTTGAAGAGTTGGAGCGAACAGGAGAACCTGGCCGCTTTCGGTCCGGAAACGGAAGCGCTGCATGGCAGCGGTCGCAATTACGTTGCGTATTTCATTTTCACCGGTCCGGTGGACCCGACGACAGGAATGCTGATCAACATCAGCGAAATCAAGGAGCGCGCGGGCAAGATTGTGCGCGAACGCTTCGATCACAAGTTTTTGAACGAGGACAATCCCGCTTTCCACGACGTCCCACCGACTGCGGAGAACGTGGCCTGGCAGCTTTGCAATGATGTAGCGCCGCTGTTCGCCGGTCTGAAAGCAAAACTATGCGCTTGTCACGTAACCGAGTCAGCCGAGCGGAGCGCGACTTATTATTTCAACGGCGCCAGCGAAGGCGAATTACTGGTTCGAATTCTCAGCGGCGCGCAGAACGATGTCGCCGCTGTTGAGCGCAGATGAGAACGCACGGTTGTTTGGGCCGTCCACTGCGCTGCACGGGCACAATTATCGATGCCGTCTCACGTTTCGAGTGGAACAACTCGATCCGAAACGCCGTTGGTCCGTTACGATGAAATCGACACCTGTATCCGCGCATTGCGCGCCGAACTCGATCACCGTTATCTGAACGAAGAGGTCATCGGCCTAAAAGAACGTCCGATCACCACTGAAAGTCTGGCCGAATACATCTTTGAACGCGTAAATTCAATGATGCCGGTGCATCGCGTTCGCTTGCACGAGCGGGCCGATTTTTTCGCGGAAGCGTGGGAAGGCAACACGATTTTTCTCGGGTTGCAGGTGCCGTTCTATGCGGCACATCGATTGCATACGGCGACGCTTTCCGATGCCGAGAACATGAGGCTGTATGGCAAGTGCAATAATCCGAGCGGCCATGGTCATGGTTATCTGACCGAGACAACGATCGGCGGCGAGTACGATGGGCGCAGTGGAACGCTTTACGATTTCGTTGCGTTGAACAATGCGATCCATGAATCACTAAAGCCGTGGCAGGATCGGCATCTCGATCTGGAAACGGATGATTTTCGCCGCGCGCCTTCGACCGGGGAAAATATCGTCCGGGCGCTTTGGCCAAAGATTGATAATCGTCTTGATCAACGACTGGTGCGATTGCGTCTGTGGGAAACGGCCAATAACCGGTTTACATTGCGGAGGACATAATAGCGATGTCTTCTGTAGCGGCAGCCGTGCCGGCTGGCAATTCGGTGACTTCGCAGGCGACACGCCTGCCCTACAGTTTCTCCAATTCGGCATTGGACGTTGAGCGGTGGACGTTCGACGTTCTCCCCAGAAGAGAATGAAACGTTATCTGATCACGGGCGCGAGCCGCGGAATCGGTCGCGCAATCGCAGAAAAACTCGCCGGCAGAGATGTGGAGTTGTTTCTGCACGGACGCGACACGGTGGCTCTCGCGAAGACCCGCAAAACTGTCGAACCGAAATGCGCCAGGGTCACGATGTTGATTTACGATCTGGCAACGGCGCGCGGCGTTTCCGATCTCATCGCCGAAGTCGGCCGGAAACCGATCGAGTTGCTCGTAAACAACGCCGGCATAGCAGTAGTAAAACCATTTACTGAGATTACGTCGGTCGAATGGGAGCAAACTATCGGCGTGAATATTACTGCGCCATTCCTGTTAACACAGCGCTTTGCGCCACGAATGCCGCCGGGTTCGAGCGTGGTCAATATTCTTTCCGTGGCAGCGAAAACGGCGTTCCCGAGTTGGAGCGCTTATTGCATGAGCAAGTTTGCGCTCGAAGGCTTTTCGCGCTGTGTGCGCGAGGAATTGCGCGACCGCAAAATTCGTGTGATCAACGTTTACCCCGCCGCGACAGACACCGACATCTGGAGCCAAGTCGAGGGCCAATGGCCGCGTGAGCGAATGATGAGCGCCGACGCAAGTGGCTGATGCAGTCGCGTTCGCACTGGCGCGTCCGACGGACACGCTGATTGAGAATATCACCCTCTCCAGTCTGGTTGGAAATCTGTGATGATCGCGCAATTTGGGGTCAGCAACGTTGTAGCCACGGCTCTGTGAGCCGTTTTCGGGGAACATCGCAGAGACCGGCCGCAGGTCCGCACACCGGACGGATTCGTCCTGCGGCGAACCGGTGGCTGCAGCGCAGAAAGTACTCATCCCATGATCAATGCCTTGCAGAGCGAGCTCGGTATCAACGTCATCGCGTCGATCATCGTGTCGGCACTTTTCCTCGCACTAGGCTTCTTTTGGGGGAAATACAAGGAGCGCCGTCGCAAGTTTGGCAGAAATCTGGAGGAATACGATTTCTATCCATTCACAGTCACTCGTGAAAACTTTGGCGAATTCAGCCTGAAAGATTTCCGGCTAGGCATGCATTACTTCCTCAAAAACGAAGATCATACAGCCGCGCAGACAGCTCATCTTTATCGGCGAGCAAAATAATGTGCGCGCACAGCTCGAGCCCGCCGAGCAAAAGGTTTACGCTCAGCTATTCGAGAAATATGACGGTAAAAAGGTCACCGATGACACGCACGAATTTCTTGAAAACTACGAACGCATTGTGCGGCTGATCGGGAAATCATTTCCGAACACCGGAATCGAGATCTTGCTGCACAACCTGGCTGATCCCGCGCACTCGCTGATCACGCTCGAAAACAATGTGACCGGCCGGCATTTGCGCGACGGCACAACAAATCTGCTAATTGATCTAAAACGCCGGCAGCTCTTGAACGAGGACAAATTGAATTACGAGCTGAACATCGGCGCGCGAAAATTCAAATGCACCACGATCCCGATTAAACGAAAGGAATTCGGAATCGTTGGCGCGATTTGCATCAATATCGATGCCAATTACATCACCGATCAGGTGCTGCAGGATCGACGAACGAATCGTGACGTGGTTCCAAAACTTTCTTCGCACCGACATGCAGCTCGATGAGAATATTCTGAGCAAGGATGAATACGCCAAGGCGCTAAAAGGCAAACGCCATTTCAAGGACGAAACAGCGTAACGGGCAATCCATTCATTTCGAGCGGACTCGCTCGATAGCAAACCTCCCACGCAAGCTGGCTTAGCATTGTCGCCTTCGTAGAAAGAAAGTTTCGAATCCAAAACGGGGATCGATTGCATCACAAACAGAGATGGACAGTATCAGAATTGATCTATTATTGCTCGGGTTGCTCCTTTGCTTCTTGTGGCCGGCCTGTATCAATGCCAGCGCTGCCGGCAACCCGGAAAATGGCCCGATCGACGATTGCCAAATAGGCACATATCGCTTTTCGGATGGAGAGATTGTTGATATCGCGCAAACCGGAGGCAAAACCTTCCGCTGGCGCAAATTCGATGGCACGACCGGGGTTTTGCATAAGAAGCAGGACGGCTCGTGGACAAGCACACTGGGATGGACAGATCATCCCGATGGACACAGCGCCTCTTTCACTCGCTGCCCGACGAGGGAGATCGAATTCGACGGTAAGAAAGCTGACCGGATCCCATTCGATGCGACGGACACGGTGTTTGAAGGTCGTGGGAGAATTAAGCTCGCTGGCAGATTAGTGCTGCCTAACGGCAAGGATCCGGTTCCGGTCGTCGTCCTCGTTCACGGTGCCGAAAGGGAATCTGCGCGCGAGTCGGTACGCGCTCCAACGACTGCTACCGGCCGAGAATGTTGGCGCTTTTGTGTATGATAAGCGGGGAACGGGCGGCTCGGAAGGCAAATACACGCAAGATTTCGATACGCTTGCAGATGACGCCGTGGCTGCCATGCGAGAAGCGAAGCGAATTGCTGGCACGCGCTGTGTTAGAATCGGATATCAGGGCGGTAGTCAGGGAGGCTGGGTCGCACCGCTCGCGGCAACGCGCGCGCCTGTCGATTTCGTTATTGTTAGTTTCGGGTTAGCCGTCTCCGTGATTGACGAAGACCAGGAGGAGGTTGCGCTCGAGATGCGCCTCAAAGGTCATACGCCAGGAGGAGATTTCGAAAGGCGCTAGAAGTTGCATCCGCGGCCGAAGCCGTGTTCGAGAGCGGTTTCACCAAAGGTTTCGAGCGTTTCGATGCTGTGAGAGCCAAGTCCCGCAACGAACCTTGGTACAAGATGTGCATGGTAACTATACGCATTTCATTTTGCCGTACACAGCGTCCCAAGCGCGCGAGAAGTTTAAGGATTCTCTCCCGGCACGCCATTCCGCTACAATCCCATGCCTACGCTTCGCGCCGTCAAAGCCCCGCAGTTGTGGATTCTCGGAAAAGATGACCTCGAAGCGCCGAGCGCGGAGACGAGTAGCCGTATCAAGACATTGATCTCCCAAGGGAAGCCAATTACCCTGGCAGTATTTCCTCACGCCGAGCTCGGAATGACCAAATACGAGATCGCCCCGAATGGCGAACGCGTCTCGACACGGTACGCGCCCGGCTATTTCGCCATGATGCGTGACTTCGCGCGAAGCGGCCAGCTTTCGGTCTCCTATGGGTCAAGCGTCGTCGTCAAACCGGAGACAGACTAGGGAATGTCGAGAGCTTTCTAATCGATCACGTGCACAACGCGAACATTAGGAGATTCCTCGCTTCCGTCTGATTCGCCCGTGATGAGAACGGCGACCTATTTCGGCGAAGCGTGAAGCACCGCCTGGTATTCCGGTTTCTGGTGATAATCCACGAGTCGGAATCCCCAGCCAATGAGCGTCGAAAGATCTTTGGTCTTTCGCCTTCTTCTCGTTGAGGAATTTTTGCGACTCGCGCTTTCAGTTCCGGCTGTTGATCGGTTGCATCGAGGATTTCGAAAATTTCCATCGACAACAAGCCAGTCTTCCGGATGTTCGGCCTGCTGTGTTTCCCAAATTTCGCCGAGCCGTTCGTAGCCGGTTTTGCTTTCGCGGATTTTGCGGACCTGCGCGTAGAGATTTTCCAAGTCGCTTTCGCTTCGCGTCCGAAGGAACTTTGATAGTGCGTTCTTTCGGAACGAGCGCCACCTGGTTGTAGGCGTCCTTGTCCGCGGCGCCGTTGAAGACCGAGCTGATTCGCTCCCCGACGGCCATGTCGTACACGCCCCAATCGGGATCAAACAAAACCCGGTCGCCATACTTCGCATTGCAGTTCGAGAATGTGATCAGCAATAATTTCCCATCCCGCCTTAGGATTTTGTCCACCTTGCCCGACACCACAACACCGCTGACGAACTCAATTTTCGCTTTTCTGCCCTCAACAATTCCGAGTGCATGCAACTGGTCGTTGGTGAGTGATTCCGGAGACGTCGTCGTTTGTTTCCATTCTCCGATCGGCGAGCCGAATCCATCCTTATGATAATCGACGCCATGGCCTTCGAGTTCCTTGTCGCGGTAGGCCAGCGCGGTCTTGCCGGTTGTTCGCAAATAAATTGGAGAGTTGTTTTCGTCTGCGACGACTTCGGTGAAAACGCCGCTAACTTGCAAACCCGATGAATACTCACAGGTGGCAGTGTTTTGGCATTCGATGGCTTTGTTGATCCCTTCTAATCCGCCAACTTTGAACGCCATCGTGCTGGCAAATTTCTCGAGCACATCTTTGAGGTGCTGAAAATCGCGGCACACGAAGAGCTGCGGTTGTTTGGTCGTGATATCGAACGCGCAAGTCTGTGCATCGATGGAGTAGGGGATCTTTTTCACCGCCGGCTCGAGACACGAGACGGATTCGCCAATCGATGAAAGCAAACCGGCGCCGTAAATTTTGGGGTTTTCGAATGTGCCAATAAGCCCGTACTCAACAGTCCACCAGTGCAAACGCGAGAGCAGCGCCATTTCCGAAGGCTCGCCCAAGATTCTTTTGCCGGTGTTCAACGAGTTTGGTGGCCTTATCGACTTCTTTCGGATCGGCGTTCGGTCGTTCCTTCAAGATCGACAAGTGCCGGATCGCTTGATACAGCTCGAAGTCTTTCTTTGACGACATCGCTTTCGCGCCGACCTCGCCAAATCGCTGCAGATATTCCGAGTATTCGCGATCAACGATGATCGGCGCGTGCCCTGCGGCTTCGTGCACAATGTCCGGCGCCGGCGTGTATTCGATGTGATGGATCTGGCGCATGTCGCACGCGATCACCAGCACCTTGTAAGCTTGAAATTCCATGAACGCGGCCGGCGGAATAAATCCGTCCACGGCCACCGCGCCCCAGCCAATCTTCGCCAGAATGTCGTTCATCTCCTGAATGCGCGGGATCCGCTCAAACGAGATGCCGGTGTTGAGGAGCCCTTGGAAATAAACTTTGTGCGCGTACTCCTTCAGGAAAAAAATGTTCTGGCGCATGATGAATCGCCAGACGGCGTGATCGACGGACGTGTAATCGTCGTAACGCTGATCGACTGCGAATTGGAGCAAATGTTTAGGGCAACTGGCGACGGCCGCGTTGTCGTAGCTGATACCGTTTTGAGAATTCATTCGGGGAGGCCTCCTCGTTTGGGGCGAATATAACTTATGATTCGTTTCTGGCGTGAGCAAGGATGTTTCCGCGGGGGGCGCATCGCGAATTGTAGGGCGTTTCTGTGAAACGCCTTTCCATGGATTGGCGTCTGACACAGACGCCCTACGATTATCTGGTTCTGTCTTTTCGTGCGCGCCAGTATCACGCGTTTCGCAATCCACACGATCGCGACGATCGCTATCACCCACGGGGCGAGAAACGCAATCGCCACGCCGATCATGCGCAAACTCCACATGATTGCGCCGGCGCTTTGCGCCAGGGTGCGGCGCAGCGTGGCGAGCAAGCCGCTTTGCTGCGAAACGATATTGCCCTGGCTGTAAACCTGAATCGAGACGTCAGCGGGCGCGCTGGCTTCGTCGATTTGTGTCGCCGGTGCGATCCTGGCGTTGCACACTCACGTTCTCAACTCTGCCTAACGAGTCGAGCGATTGCATCAGCGCGGGTAATTCTTCATCGGCACCCGGAGCGAAACGTCTGCCACTTCGCGCCCATCCGGATCGCGACTAAACGCCGAGCTGCGGACGCGGCCGCCTTGCTTTTCGGCCAATGTGCGAAGCTCCTTTGCCTTTTCGTCCACCGATGAGGTCTGAATCCGCAGGGTCGTTTGCTGAAAGGCCTGTTCCTGTTCTTCGCGAGAGATGGTGACGTTGAGTTCCACCTTGTCGCGCTTCGTTTTGGCATTCTCCGACATGCCGCTGCCGCCTTGCGCGATGCGTTCGGTTTGGGTTTGGAAATTCTCGACGCGGCCGAAAGATTTTACGCGCGTAATCACCGCGTCGCTCTCTTCCGGCGCGATCAACATGCTCGTTGTCGCGGAGACGCGCCCCGAGTTGTCGCGATTGAGTTGCGCGTTTGTGATTTGCACTTTCTGCGAAGCGAGCGCTTTGATGTCGTTGTAAATCTTCTCAACGTCTGGCGCATAAAGTGCCAGCTGCGATCGTTCCTTGATCAGAAAGGCCGCCGGTTCTTCCATGTCCTTTTCGGCCAGAGAAATCGTCACCGTGGCGAACTGCACCTGTGAATCCCAATACTTCAATTCGCCCTGCATCTTCTCGATCTCTTCGCGCACGCGACCGAGTTCCTTTTCCACCTGAAGCAAATCGGAAACCTTGCCGGTCTTCGTTTTCATCATGTCGATCAAACGCTGCTCCATTACGCGCGCGTTCTTCAGACGTGCATCAGTGTCGAAGTACGCCTTGGTCACGTCCTCAGTCCCGAGGGTCTGGTTCTTCAACTCGCCGAGCCCGCGAATCTTTTGCAGAAAACGATCCAGATTTTCCGGCAAGACCTTGACGACAACCTGGCCACGCAGTTTTCCATTCGCTTGTTTTTGAGAATCGGTCGTGGCGACATAGCCGCGTTCTTCCTTCGCAAACGCGGTGATTTTCTGCACAGCATCATCAAAGCTGACGATCTCAAGTTCGACGGTGGCGTTGCGGATCAGTTTGCGGCTCGCCAACTCCGGCGCTGGTGTTTCGGCTGAGCTCGGCTCGGCTGCGTAGTTCATCGCTTCCTCGCGCCAGTTTCCTTCGCAGCCATTTTCGTCTGCGCTGTCTTAGCCGGTGCAACTGGGGCCGCAAAGGCTCCGGCGGCTCTTTCGAGTTTTGTTTGGCTTTCGGAGGACGGCGGCGGTGCTGGGAGTGCCAGGTCCTTTGGTTCGCCGGCGGCGAATTCGTCCGATATACCCAGAGTCCCGGTGCGACCAGGTTGCGAGGTCGCGGCGATCTGTGAGGGTTGTTCGAACCATTGTTTGTTCGCGTAACGGTCACGAGTGCGCGGCGTCGTTGCTGTTTCCCTGGTAAACGTCCGGCCGAGTTGCACAAGGCCGAGCAATACCGCAACGATTGCGGTCACTTGTACGGCGCGAAAACGCATCAGATCAGCAAGCGATTTTATCAGTCCGCTCTTTTCGGGGATGCGATTGCGGAAGCCGGCCAGCATTCGTTGTTCGAAAGCCGGATCGGGTTTCTGCTGAGCGAGAGTTTCTTCCAGAATTTTGTTCATAGTTTTGGTTTCCTGGTGAGTTTTTCGGCAGGCGGCGCACTCGACGAGATGCGTATGCAACTCTTGCTGCTCCTGATTGGAGAGTTCGCCGTAAAGATCGGCAGCGAGCCAGTTGTCGATTTCGTCGTGAACGGTTGCCATAGATTCAATCCGTTGAAGCGAGAGCGGGGCGAAGTTGTTTGCGCAGCGAAGCGAGGGCGCGGCCGAGAATTCCGCGCAGCGCACCATTGGTGAGTCCCAGCGTGTTTTCGATGGTCCGATAATCCATTTCTTCGAAGTAACGGAGAGTGAGCGCGGCGCGGTGAAGCTCTGGTAAGGTGGCGAGCGCTAAATGTAATTGTTGATCCATGCCCGCCGTATCTGGCGTATCTGCTTCGGGTGTTTCGATGACTTCCTGGGTGAAAGGAACAGGTCGCCGTCTGCGGAAAACATCGTGCGCGCGATGGCGAGCGATCATAGCGAGCCAGGCGGGGAATTTTTCCGGATCGCGCACGCGCCAGCGCATCTTCCACGCTTTAACCAGCGAGTCCTGCACAACGTCTTCGGCTTCCTCGCGGCTCTGCAAAATGCCGTAAGCGATGGCGAATAACGTTCGACTGTGCGTGCGAATGATCATTTCAAATGCTTCACGATCGCCGTGAATGGCCGCCTGGTACTGTTCGCGTTCACTGGCATCCATTATTGGGTCGATCTAAAGCCTAGACGTTCGAGCACGCGATTCCGCGCGAAATATTTTTATGTCATTCCGAGCGAAGTCGAGGAATCCCGGTTCTTGCGCAAGGCTGCGCTACGGCGTCTTCGACTCCGCATCGCTCGCTACAGGATGATCGTGGATAGGTTAAAAAATGATCACGGTATTGCCGACGCTTACGAGATCTTTCACCCGGGCGGCGTCCCAGTTGGCGAGGCGAATACAGCCGTGGCTTGCGGCGCGGCCAATCGTCTCGGGATTATTCGTGCCGTGAATACCGATGCCGGGTTTGTTTAACCCCATCCAGAGAACGCCGACCAGATTGTTCGGGCCCGGCGGGAGATTGTAGTAATTCTCGGTGCGCACACCATGATTGAGCATGCCTTCGTCGTAACGAAACCACGGCCAGACAGTCGCGCCAAGAATTTTCCATGTGCCCACCGGCGCAGGCAGCGTCTTTGACCCGGGCGTGATAGGGAAGACGCAGACGAGCTGATCGTGATCGAAGACTTCCAGCAAATGCTCGTGCGTATCGACGAAAACCTTGCGAGAGGCGAACGCAGGATTTTCCGGAACTTTGCCCTCCGTGAACTTCTCCACTTCAAATGGCAAAACATTCGGCACCTTGAGCGTTTCGCCGGGCTTAATCTGTTCCCAATCCTTGCCGGGATTGAGCTTCTGGATGTACGCCTCGGAAGAATGGAAACGTTCGGCAACGAATTCCAGCAGCGATGTATAAGGCATCCATTTCAATCTCGCCTGCTCAGCGTGGCTGCCCGGAACATTGCCGATCAATTTCAGGTCTTCTTCTTTGATCGTGTAAGTTGTGTAAGTCACTGGCACCTGATCAAGCATCCACTGATCGACCGCGCCGGTCTTTGGCATCGCCTGCGCGTGCTTGTATGAGATGAGCGCTTTACGGAAAAATTCGCCCATTCTTCCGTCGATCTTTCCCGGTCCAAAATCGTTGTTGTCCAAAAAAATCTGCAGCCGGGTGGCCGTTTCCTCGTCGTAATTCGGCAATGCCACCGGATAGACTCTCGGTGGCGGAGTGGGTGCAGGCGTCTCCTGTCCATGCGCAAACGCGGCCGTGAAAGCGGAGACGATAACGAGCAAAGCGAATTTCATTGGCTGAAAGCTATGCGCTGTGAATCCCGCCGCGCAAACGCGCGTTCAGGAGTGACGGCTTCCCAGCCCTCGGGTTTTCGACGGCTGCCCACGCTGTCGTTCCTTGAAGCGATGACCGATGGGCCGTAATGCCACCGTCGATTCGGCTGGCAAAATCCATTCCTCGGGAGTGGCGGTTGCGACCGCGCCAACTCCGCCGTAGCGCTGCGACTCGCTCGTCCAAAGCGTTTCCCATCTGGAGCTTGACGGCGGTGCGAGCAAAGGCTCTGAAACTGGATGCAAAACGCGGCGTTCTCCAAAATTCACGATCAATAGACGATCGTCATTTGCTTCCGAAAAATATCGGAGGACGAAACTCGACGGGCCGAGCACCGCGCCGTCAATTCCGCCTGAATACTGTTGCCGAAAACGCGAATCTTCTCTGCGCAATTTAAGAAGATCGATGTGCAGGTCGTAAAGTTCACGGTTCTTTTCGCGCTCTGTGAAATCGAGTTTGCATCTGGAGAACGCCTCGGGATCATCCGGCGCAGGTAAACGCCTCAACGTCTCCTCCTCGGTAAGCGACAAGAATGGCGCCAGCAATTCAGCGCGGCCTTTACGAATTCGCGTTGCGCACGGACACATCGCCGACATCTGCGAAAAATAGAAACGGACTGGACGCACCGAATTCCTGGCCCTGAAACAGCAATGGCGTCCACGGTCCGAGCAGAAGAAGTGCTGTCATGGCGCGATAGCGTCCGGGAGAAGTTTGAAAGCGCGGTCGTTCGCCGGGGCCGGTATTCGCGATCTGGTCGTGGTTTTCGATGAAACAAACGAACGCCTCCGCGGTAACCCCGAAAGCCGGAGTTCCGCGTAAGACCTTTCGCCACGAAAGCGCCTGCCCCTGATACAGAAAACCGTATTTCGCAGCGGAAATGAATTCCTGCGGTTTGCCGCAGTAATCGCTGTAATATCCGACGTTCTCGCCGGTCAACGCGACAATCGCGCTGTGATGAAAATCGTCATTCCACATCCCATCCAAATCGTCGCCGCCTGCATTCGGCGGCTGCGTCATCCTTGATTCCTGCAGATCGTTCTCGGCGATCAGAATGATCGAACGCGACTCCGGCGGCCTCGCGCGCGGCGAGACCGACTGCGCCGATGATGTATTCTTGGGACTGGTCGCGAATGGCGTGCGTCGCGTCGAAACGGAAGCCATCGAAATGAAATTCCTCGATCCAATAACGTCCGTTGGTGATGAAAAATTCGCGAACTGGCCCTGAATTCGGACCGTCGAAATTAATTACGTCGCCCCATTCGTGTCCTTTTCC
This sequence comes from uncultured Verrucomicrobiae bacterium, assembly GCA_963791385.1. Taxonomy (GTDB): domain Bacteria; phylum Verrucomicrobiota; class Verrucomicrobiia; order Chthoniobacterales; family UBA10450; genus Udaeobacter. The sequence goes on along the minus strand of CAWBSH010000030.1, from coordinate 135,346 downwards.
GCGGAGCAGATAATCGTCGGAAAAAACTCCCAGATAATTTCCGTCGGGCCCGAAATGGTTATAAACGACGTCGAGAATTACGCCGAGGCCTAACGAGTGAGCACGATCAACGAAAGCGCGTAGATCGTCCGGGTTTCCATACAAGTGTGAAGGCGCGAAAAGATCGACGCCGTCGTAGCCCCAGCCAAATCTGCCGGGGAACTCCGCAACCGGCATCATTTCGATGACGGTAATTCCGATGCGCGCCAGCTCCGATAGCTGTTCCGCAGCAGCGCGCCACGTTCCTTCCTTCGTGAACGTGCCGACGTGCATTTCGTAAATAATCTGGCCTTTCATTTTCAATCCGGGCCATCCGCATCGCTCCATCGGAATTTCGTTGGATCGACAATGCACGAGGAACCGTGTGGCCCATCGGGTTGAAAACGCGACGCAGGATCGGGATAGAAGTTTTCGCCGCCGTTCACTTGGAATCGGTAGCGCGTCCCTGCGGTGGCATTGACCGCGCCGGAGAAATACCCGCCTTGCTCGGCTATAAGCGGACAGAATTTTTGCTTCGCGTCCGGAGCGTCTTCCAAAACGACATCTATTTCCCGGGCCTTAGGCGCCCAAATACGAAAATGCGCTCTCGCTTTCCCCGATCAATTCAGCGCCAATTGGATAACGGCGTTTTGCTTTCAGCATCGGCTTACCAAGATGCGCTCCTGCGCTAACTAAGCAACCATGCGACGGCTGTAGAGTGCGTCCTCAGCCGTCGAACGTCCAGTCTTTCGCGAGGACGGCGGACTCTACAGCCGTCGTTCACTTGGCACGATCGCGCTTGATTGGCTTGGCAAAACGCGTTCACAATGCCGCGCATGAATGGAAGCGAAGCCGAAAATCGAAATCTTTAAACCGTTCGGTGACGGCTTCGAGCTGATGAAAAGAATTCTGTTTCAGCCGTTCGATTTGAAAAAATGGCTCGTGATCGGTTTTGCGGCCTGGCTCGCGAACCTTGGCGGCGGTGCGGCGGCTTCAATTTCTCGGATAATCGGCACGGAGCTGCGCAGAAATTGAATGAAAGCATCGGCCAAATCCCGCATTCGATTCTCATCACAGGCATTTGTGTTTTGGTTTGTTTTGTCCTTTTGCTTGTTGTCCTGTTTGCCTGGCTCCGAGCGCGCGGCCGATTCGTTTTTGTTGACTGCATCGTTCGCAATCGCGCCGCGATTGTCGAACCATGGAAACAATTCCGTGCGGAAGGAAACAGCTTCTTTCTGTTCTCACTGGTCGTCGTGCTCGTGCTCATAGCGGTTCTTGTCGTCGCAGGGCTTATACTCATTGTGCCGTTTATTCCTCGAGGGGCTCAGGCTGAACCGGGCGTGAGATTTTGGGTCGGGCTGTCGCTATTCGTCTTCGTCGTCATCTGCTTTGCGTTTATTTGGTCTCTGGCCTCCCAATTGATGGTGCCGATCATGTACAGGCAACGGTGTCCTGCGCGGCTCGCCTTCACTCAAGCGATGGATTTGGTTTCCTCCCATCCCGGACCGATTCTTCTGTATGTGTTGTTTCTTCTGGTGTTGGCCGTTGCAGTGGTGGTGATCAGTTGTGCGGTTGCATGCGCGACCTGTTGCATCGCAGCGATTCCGTATGTCGGTACGGTCATACTCTTGCCGGTCTCAGTGACGCTTGGCGCGTTTTCGTTTTTGTTTCTGCGGCAGTTCGGTCCGGATTACGATGTCTGGGCGGGCTTCATACCGCCGGAATTTTTGGCTTTGCTGATGCCAGCCCCTCCGCCTTCGGTGAGTGAAGCTGGATAAGGTTCCGCCAACCAACAAAGTCTGTTCTGGCAGATCCTGAAAAGTCTCGACGAATTTCCGGAGTTTGAATAAACAGATGGCTATGAAAAAACCATCCATTCTTTGTCTTATCACGCTGCTGGCGATAGCTCCTGTTTGCTTTGGTCAGGGGAAGCCGGCGAAGGCGGGCAGATCCGCTGCGAACGAGTCGACCATCACTGATCTGGAAAAATCGGCCTGGGAAGCATACAAGAACAAACAGGCTGACGCGTTCAAGGCGCTCATGTCGAAGGATTATTATGGCGTCTATGCGGAGGGAGTGAAAAATTTGGACGCCGAGGTTACCGACATGGCAAAGAGCGATCTGCGCGAGTACTCATTCGCGGACGTAAAGGTGGCCTTCCCGCATCCGAAAGTGGCTGTCCTAACCTACAAAGCAACAGTGCAGGCGAGTGCCGACGGCAAAGACATTTCCGGCACGTACAACTGCGGAAGCGTTTGGATTCAACACGGCGAAAAATGGGTCGGCGCCTTTCATAGTGAAGCCAAGACGCAGTAAGCCGGCGCGGCAAGTTTAACTCTGCTCGTCTCGTACAGGGTCGCGTCATGTCGAGCGAAGTCGAGACATCCCGCGAAATTACGTGAGAGATATGCCTCAGGATGGAAAGCCTGGCCTCGCGGGCTTCGCGCGCTGCGTTGCAGCTTTGCTTCGCTCAGAATGACATTTTAAGATCGACTCTGGCGGCTGTGGTTCGCCTGTAGTACAAACGAGGCAATGAACTGGGATGCGATTAGCGCCATCTCGCAGGCGATTGGTTCGATTGCTGTCGTTTTGTCTGTTTTGTATTTGGCTGTCCAAGTGTATCAGAGCACGCGCGTGGCTAAACTCGCCACGCAAGATGCCGCGGCGACCGCCCTGCGCGACGTGACCAAACCGTTGATGGAGAATGCCGAGTTGGAACGAATCTGGCGCATCGGCCTCGAAGATATCAGCGCACTCTCAGTCGAAGAGAGAGCCCGATTTTTCCATGCTGCATATCAATTCTTGAAAGCGTTCGAGACGATTCACTTTCATTATGTTTATGGACTGATGGACAGACAGCTTTTCGAAGGCTGGCACGAACTTCTGCGACATTACATCGTTGCCCCCGGCTTCGCTCACTATTGGAAACTTCGCCCTGAAATGTTCTCAAAACGGTTTCGAAATTTCGTCAACTCACTTGAGCCACCTGCGGATCCACGCACCGTGGGAACGCTTTTCGGTGAAGAACGAAAATGAGGGAAGCGCGAGTACGTTGGTCGCCTGAGCCTTTTGCCCGCTTTGCGAATGGCTACAATGCGGTGCCTTTGGAGCCCGTTAGGATTTACACGGCCCCGGGACAGGGATCACGAATTTGCCGTCCTTCTCGGCGACGAAACTTTCGGAGCTGCTGGATGAGCTGCCGTTGCTGTCCTTCTTCTCAATCTTGATGACGAGCTTTTTAGTCGGCTTGAGGGTGAGGCAAACTTTGCCGGTTGGTCCATCCATGGGTGTCGTCGCTTTTTTAACGTCTTCCGGCGTGAGATTAACAAGCTCAATCGTTGAAATTTTCTCTCCCGTTTCTCCCGACTGCATCATTTTGTAAAACTCGAGGGCCTGCGGGTCGGCGCCCTGCGTGTAAAGGAAAGACTCCAGCGTGGCTGTGTCCTTGCCTTCGAATGCTGTTTTGTATTTGTCAGTGAATGCCTTTTCCTGCTCGGGCGTCGCGGCCCACGATCCCAGGGCCAGCGTAAATAGAAGTGCGCCAGCTACTGCGAAAACTTTTGTTGATGTTGTCATGGTTGCCACCGTAGTCGGCTGGCTTTCCGCAAGGCAAGGGAATTCGAAAAAAGAAAAACCGTTGCTGACTCGCGTTGCGCGGGCTATTCCACACTCTCTGAAATCGACGCGCGGCAGATCGGAAATCGCCGCCCATTGCGAATGAATATCCACGAATACCAAGCCAAAGAGTTGTTGCAAAAATTCGATGTCGCTACCACGCGCGGCAGAGTTGCGACGACACTCGATGAGGCAGAGCAGATCGCGCAAGAGTTGGGCGATATCGATATTGTTGTTAAGGCGCAGATCCACGCCGGCGGACGCGGCAAGGGCACTTTCAAGAACGGATTCAAAGGCGGTGTGCACGTTCGAAAGACGGCTGAAGAAGTTCGCGAAGTTGCTGCAAAAATGCTCGGGGAAATTCTGGTGACGCACCAGACCGGCCCAGCGGGTCGTCTGGTGAACAAAGTGCTCGTGGCCGAATCGGCCGATATTGCGCGGGAAATTTATTTTGCTGTTCTGCTCGATCGCGCGACCGCTGCGCCTTTAATTGTAGCCAGCACCGAAGGTGGCGTCGAAATTGAAGCTGTTGCGGCGAAATCGCCCGAGAAAATTATTCGAGAGCCGATTAACCCATTGGCCGGCCTGCAGCCATACCAGGCGCGCAAAATGGCAAAACAACTCGGTTTCGAATCATCGCAGCTGAAGAACGCGTCAAAATTATTCGAAGGACTTTATCGCACGTTCATTGCGTTCGATTGCTCGATGGTCGAGGTGAATCCGCTGGTCCTTACGAAGAAAGGCGAAGTCCTTGCGCTTGGATGCGAAGTTCAATTTCGACGACAACGCGCTGTATCGGCATCCGGAGATCGCCGCGATGCGTGATATCGCGGAGGAAGACCCGCGCGAGGTCGAAGCTTCAAAACACGGGCTGAATTACATCGGACTCGACGGAAACATCGCGTGCCTCGTCAATGGCGCAGGTCTGGCCATGGCTACCATGGACATCATTAAATTTTATGGCGGCGAACCGGCAAACTTCCTCGACGTCGGCGGCGGCGCGACAGAAGAGCAGGTGACCGAGGCGTTCAAAATCCTGATCGCCGATAAAAATGTGAAAGCGATTCTTGTGAACATTTTTGGCGGAATCATGAAATGCGACGTGATCGCACAGGGCATTATCAACGCAGCGAAAACATTGAAGCTGTCGTGTGCCGCTTGTCGTTCGTCTCGAAGGAACAAATGTGGAGCGAGGCAAGCAATTGTTGAAAGAAAGCGGACTCGCGCTTATTGCGGCGGAAGATCTTGCTGACGCGGCAAAGAAAGCGGTTGCCGCCGCAACAACCGCAAATCCCAAATCCCAAATCCCGGGCTCCAAATAAACCTTCAAATCCCAAGTCCAACATGGAAGATGGCGCGAAACCACGCGATCTTGAAGACCGAACGTTTCGGTTTGCTGAATCGGTGCGGCCTTCGTCAAGCACTTGCCGAGAACCGTCAGCAATACTGAGGACGTTCGACAATTAGTCCGCGCGTCTGGTTCGGTCGCCGCGAACTGGATCGAAGCCAATGAAGCATTGAGCAGAAAAGACTTTCTATTACGCGCTAAAATTGCGGAAAGAAGCAAAGGAAAGTCGACTCTTCCTCCGATTGATAGACACTGGACTCGCCAAGAGTAGCGGGACGACTCGCGATGCACTCGCGACGGAAGCACGGGAGTTGGTGCTGATCTTCTTTCGATCATCGCGAAGAGCGAAGATCATAGTGCGATGTTTGGGATTTATTGTTTTGGAATTTACCTGGGATTTGGAACTTGGGCTTTGGAGATTTCTGAAAAGCAAAATGAAAATGTGGAAAGCTGGATTAGCAATCTATTCCCCGTTTCCGCGCGTTTGATCGAATTACTGGAGATGGGACACTGGGGACAGCATTATCTCAGTGTGGCTGATGCGTTCGCGGAAAAGCAGACCCCGTTCGATCCGAAGATCATTCGGACGATGACAGATTGGTTAAAACAACAAGAGAAACTCTCACAATGAAAATCAAAGAAATCGGTTTTGTTGCCATCCCAGTGACAGACATTCCACGAGCGCGAAAGTTTTACGAAGAAGTGCTCGGCTTAAATGTGTCCGAAGAAATGATGTGCGGAAAATGGATTGAATACGCGATTGGCGACAAGATGCTCGCGATTGCGAACGTCGGCGAGCAATGGGCGCCGTCGGATCAAGGGACAGCTGCTGCCCTTGAGGTGGAAAACTTCGACGAAGCGATTAACACGCTGCGAAGTCAAGCCGCACGATTTGCCGCTGAGCCCTTTGAAACGCCGTGTTGCCACATGGCGGTGGTGAAGGATCCCGACGGAAACAAGCTCATAATTCATAAACTCAAACCCGAAAACGAGAAAGGAGTCTGCAAATGATCACAAACGAAGTGGCCTTTGTTGCCATTGCTGTTTCTGACAAGGAACGCGCACGAAAATTCTATCAGGAAACGCTGGAGCTGAACCCGACGCGCACACAAATGGATGGCGCATGGATCGAGTACGACCTTGGCCCCGTCACCATCGGCGTTGGGTGTCACCCGGCGTGGAAACCTTCGCGCGACGGAACCACCGTCGCTTTCGAGGTGGAAGATTTTGATAATGCCTACACGAAGCTCAAAAGACCGCGGCGTGGAATTCGATATTGAAAAGACCGAGACACCGGTCTGCTGGATGGCGCAATTCCGCGATCCCGACGGAAACAAGCTCGTGATTCACAAACGAAAATGACGAAGCTCGAATGAAATGATCGCGCGCCGTCATCCTGAGCGCAGCGAAGCGAAGTCGAAGGATCCCGTGGAATTGCTTTAAGGTTTCGTCGCGGGATTCCTCGACTTCGCTCGGAATGACGGCTTCAATTCACCTACTCGCTATTCCGCTCATGTCTGTATTAGTCGATAAAAACACACGCCTTGTGGTGCAGGGCATCACCGGCAGCGCGGGTGCATTTCACACCCGCCAGTGCATGGATTACGGCACGAACGTGGTTGCAGGCGTCACACCGGGGAAAGGCGGCCAAATGTTCGATGGGAAAGTGCCGGTGTTCGATACGGTGTGGGAGGCGCGACAAAAAACCGGATGTAACGCAGTCGATGGTGTTCGTCCCTGCGCCTGCGGCGGCGGATTCAATTCTTGGAAGCGGTTGATGCCGGAGTGGAGCTGGTGGTCTGCATTACGGAAGGAATTCCGGTGATGGACATGATGCGCGTGAAAGCTTTGATGCGCGGAAAACAATCGCGACTGATCGGCCCAAATTGCCCGGGCATCATCACGCCCGGTCAATGCAAGATCGGGATAATGCCGGGCTATATTCATAAGCCCGGCAACATTGGCGTGATTTCGCGCTCTGGCACGCTTACGTACGAGGCAGTGTGGCAACTGACGTCACGCGGCTATGGGCAATCGACGTGCATCGGTATCGGCGGCGATCCGATTCACGGTCTTTCGCATCTCGACTGCGTAAAATTATTTAATGACGATCCCGCAACAGACGCGATGATTTTGATCGGGGAGATCGGAGGTTCCGCTGAAGAAGAAGCCGCGGAGTGGATCAAAAGCAAACTGCAAGAAACCTGTGGCGGCGTTTATCGCTGGAAAAACAGCGCCGCCGGGGCGCCGGATGGGTCACGCGGGCGCTATCATCTCCGGTGGCAAAGGAACTGCCGCGGGAAAAATTGAAGCGCTGCAAGCAGCGGGAATTGCTATTTCTGAAACGCCGGCCGCAATCGCCGATACGCTTATATCGAGAATGAAGCGTGCCGCGTAATCGGAATCCATGTGCTCGGGCGGACAAGAATGCCGGTGACAAATTGCCGAATCGAACGACGCCAGGTGATTCGTTAGCGTCATTCTGAGCGAAGTCGAAGGATCCCGTGGAAGTGACCTTAAAGTGATGCTACGGGATTCCTCGACTTCGCTCGGAATGACAGGTTGATTATGGCTTCACCTATGAACACACTCGCACTCATCGCTATCACGTGGATCGGAAAAGAATACCGGTTTGTTGGCCTCGATTGGAGCTATCTCATGATTCTCGGATTCATCGGGAACGCTCTTTTCTCGATGCGGTTTCTGGTACAGTGGGTGGCCTCTGAGCGACAGGGCGAAAGCGTGATTCCAGTATCTTTTTGGTACTGGAGCATTGCCGGCAGCGTGCTCATGTGCGTGTACTTCATTTTCCGTCGCGACCCCGTCGGCATTCTCGCGTATTTGCCAAACTCGCTGATTTACATTCGCAATCTGATGCTCATCCGAAAACGCAAGTTCGCTGTTCACCGCGGCCGCGCCCTCGCAACATCCGCGCGAGATAGGATAATCATTAGCAGCGGCCACTGATCAGTGATTTTTCAGTGATAAGGCGATTTCTGTGGTGTCCGATTCGCCGGCCGGCAGATTTGCCGCTTTCCAATCCATCGCCATGCGGATCCGAGCGCGGCCGCTGGGATGATCGTAAAAAATGAATTCCTCGAGCGGCGTCGGGTTGAGCTTGCGATAAGCGCCGAGTTTCAGCGCCACCTTTAGCCATCCCATCGGGTTCGCGCGAGGTGTTGATTCCAAAAGCGTCCGCTTCACGCTCGGTGACGCGCACCACTGTGTTGAGAAGCGGTGTGGCGAGAAAAAGCAAAGTGCTGAACAATCAAAGCTCAGCAGCGGAAGCCCGGCTGGATCGGCAATGCCGCGCACGCCCCATTTGTGGCCCCAGCGTCTGGCCGCTGCGTCAAACAGAATTCGAGTGAGCGAAAAGCCGATGAGGATAAAAATTCCCAGGTAGGTCAGCAACTTCACACCGTGGTTAAGAACGTAATGACCCATCTCGTGCGCCATCACTGCGCGGATCTCCGGGATGGTGCATTGCTTGAGCAGATTATCGTTCAGCGCGATGCGCGTTGTGCCGAGGATCCCGGAGACATTCGCGCTGACACGGGTGGTCTGCCGCGAAGCGTCGACCTCGAAGACTTGTTTGACCGGAATCTCGTTTGCCCGCGCCATCGCGAGAATGGGCTCGCTGATTTCCGGATTGGTCAGCGGTTTATACGTGTTGAAAAGCGGCTCGATGAATACCGGCGCGATAAAGAGCAAAACAAACGAGAAAACAATGGCCACGACCAGTTCCCCAGATCCACCATGTCTGCGGTGCTCGGCGGAACACCGCATACAGCGTCGACGAGGAATATTGTGCCGCCAATGATTGTAATACCGAGGCCGATCAACTTGTTCGCGAAACCACGCGGGGAAAGTCTGGGTGGCCAGACCGTATTGATGCTCGCGGAAAAAGTGTTCGTAAAGGTTGAGCGGAAAACTTAAAACATAAACGAGCAACAAATACGAGAACGCTGTAGCAGGCGACTTGCAGCGTCTTCGAGTTCGTTAGTCGTTCCGATGAATCGCGCAGCCGCGCTGAAATCCGCGAGGACAACAGCAAAATCGAGATTCCAGCGGCCACAAGATAATTCCATAGAATCAGCCAGTAACCGCCCTCGAAATAAGCATCTGATTTTTCGCGCTTGTCTTGCGGCACACTGTCCAACCACGCCTGTGTCGCCGCAGCTGGATCAAGTGGGGTTGCCTGTTGCGGGGCGGGAGAGTTCGTTGCCGCGGCTGCCAGGGCAGCTGCCGTATCGGACGCCGGGGTGACTTCAGCAATCGTGGCATTCAAATTTTGGCTGCGTGTTTCCTCGGAGAAATCTGGCATCGAGCGTCAGCAACCCGATGACGATCGCAAACGAAAGCAAAGACTTTTCCATTGCACGACCGCGAGACGCAAAGCGTTTCACGAAAGCGGCCTAATCATGCCAGAAATGTCACGGCGAATAATGAAAGCGACGCAGTAGCGCCGCACTCTCCGCAGTCGCGGGATGGCCATGCTTCGACGCGCCGTTCTCAACTGCATCCGGGACTCTGCGTCGTGACGCACTATTTCTGTTTTTCTAAAGCTTGACAGTTACCGTCTCATTAGGCTGGACTAGCCGCCTCGACCGATGGTAAACAGACAAATGAAATGCGTTCATGTCGCTGTCGCTGATTTGCGCAGCTCGCGCTCGGAATGACTGTCGTCGCCAGCTTAAATGCCCAAACGCCGTCAGCAGACACCGCGCGGTACGGCCCTTACCCGACCAACTATAAGGAGATCATCGTGCAGTGGCTGAACAAACAATTGATCGATCCAGATAGCGCACGCATTGAGTGGGACGGAGAACCAAAACCAAGCGATTTGGGCAAGGGCGGCGAAGCTGTCTCCGGTTATCTCGTTAATTTCACCGTGAACGCGCGAAACCAATTTCGGCGCTTATACAGGGAAGCAAAAACATTCCGTGCTCATTCGTAACGGCGAAGTGATCAAGAGCATGGGGTTCGGTTATTAAAACGAAGATGAAAAAATTAAAATTGAATTCTAAACGGAAATCATCCGGGCAGGTCATTGTTCTGCTTATCATCGTGCTGGTGTTGCTTGGTGGCGCCTGTTGGTGGCTTGACTCCAACCAAGCAGGAGATGAGCGAAGGAAGGGACAGCATTTCGCAAAGGACGCGACCCAGCACATTGCTGTCCAGCACGATATTAATTTCTTCAATTCGCGGCTCAGTCCTCAGGCGCGCATGAACTTCCCGGCATCGACGCAACAGGAGTTTATGAATGAGATTGTGAAGCTCGGAGCACCTGTTCGGCCAGTGGACGTTCAGGGCAAGATTGAATTTCAATTCACAATTTTTCGAGCCGCACGGGTCTTTCCATACGCGGATATATTATCCAGCGAGATACGCCGATATGGATCTCACGATCTCGCACCCGGTTGGTCGCTGGCAAATTGACGAGATTGCATTCATTCCGCAGCAGCAGCCCGGCCTGGACCTGCACCCGCACCTGGGCTGCACCTCCGCCTCCTTCTGCGCCTGCAGCAGCTCCGCCTGCATCTCGCAAACTTCATCTGCACCGGAAACTTCACCTGCACTGAATCTTCAGCTGCACCTGGAGCTGGCGGTTAAATAACAACTTCGTGCGCCAGCTTCCCAGCGGCAGGCGGCTACAGCAGTAAAGGCGGTCGAGCGAATCGAGACAAATCTGCGACCATGTCTCCATGGTTTCGCGGCGCGCGAACAATTCGTCTCTTTGTAAGAAATGTCAGGCCAGTGATCATCGCTTCGCGTTTTTCCACCTTCGGCTCTGCCAGTTTGAAAACGTGAACGATGCCAAGATGCACACGTCCAACCTCGGTCGTGTCATCGTTTAGAAGCGCAACGATTCGATCTTCGAACGGAGTATCGATCTTGATCTCCTCGTTGACTTCGCGTTCCACACCCGCGCGATAAGCCTGCTCATCCATGGCAAACAGAGATTCGTCGGTCTCATTCATGTGACCGCCGATGCCGATTGAGCCTTTCGCCACCAGGCGCTGTTCGCCAGCTTTCTTTCCGCGGACGTAGTAAACGACTTTGTTCTGAAACGCGATGAGCGCGTAAGGAATGATTTGTTTGTAGGCGGGATTGATCTCAGCTTCCGGGCGCGGGAGAAAGAAATTGTTTCCGCGTGATAGGAACGCGTCGAGATATTTTTGCGGCTCGAAGTTGAGGCCTTGAAAACGCCCAAGTTCATCGAAGAGTTCCCGCCGGATGACGAGGACGTTTTCGTTAGGCGGCTCATACCTTCATTCCGAACTCACTGTCATTCTGAGCGAAGCGGACGAAGTCCCGAGGCCATGCTTTCAGTCCTGCGCATGCCAATAGTTTCGCTGCGGGATGTCTCGACTTCGCTCGACATGACAGAAAGCATCTAAAACGAATAGCGTGACGCCCACCTGCGGGCCGAACAGGTTAAGGCTGGGATTAGGATCGGTTTGTCCGCCGTTGGACAGATGCTGGTAAAGCGCTCCTACATCCAGTTTCCAATGATCGTTCACCATGTAGGAAATGCCCGCGGCCGATAAAATGTTGAACGTGAAATCCTGTCCCTCGGCGCCGGGAATATTCGCGTGGCTGTCGATCCATCCTCCGCCTACTCCGCCGGAAATGTACGGAGCAAACCGGCTGCCTCTTGGCACGAAATTGTAGCGAAAGCCCAGTTGAATCCGAAATAGTAGTTCTCGATGCCGCGAAAAATCGGCTCTCCCATCGCGCTCACATAAAATTGATGGTAACCGCGCAACCACGTGTCGCTGTCTACCACTCCCCAACGAATCCGTCCTGTCAGAAATTCAGCTCCGATTTCGTAGCCCGCAGGGGCATTAATCGCGCCTAACAAATAGCCGGACTCAATTGCAAATTCGAATCGCTGGGGATTAAAGTCGCTGCGCACGGATTCAACCTGGGTTTCCGGCGTGCCGCCGAAGAGTCGGAAGCAAGCGCTAAGAAACAACAGGACAGCGCATACACGAGCGTATTTCATTCGCGCGCTACGATAGGAACGCTTGCATCGGATTGCAATTTCTACCGTAGCTGCGGTCGCCTCGACGCTTAAATCAAGGAAGGGCGATCTCCAGATCGCCACGGCGGACTGGAAACCGCCGCTCCTTGGAGGCGTCACTCAGAGACCGCCGCTACAGAATTCGGCAAGATCAGGGGGAGCGCGCTGGTCCATTCGCGCTTGCCCTCGATTGCCAGTTTCGCTGAGTGCAAAGCATGTCGTGGCAACAGGAGTCTCTGCTTCGAGCTCGGGAGTCCATCCAGTTTCGATGAAACGCAGATAAAGCTGCTCGTCAGGGCCGTAGATTTTGTCGCCTACGATTGGATGACCGAGTGAGGCTCAAATGCACCCGAATCTGATGAGTCCTGCCGGTCCGCGGAATCGCGCGAATCAAAGCGAACTTTTTCTCACCAACCCTCACGTGTTGCTTTGCGACTTCCTCTCCCTGGCCAGCGAGAGGATGGAGATGAGGGTCGAATAAACGCCACGCAAACCAGACAGATCGGTCAATGCCGGTCTTGTAAACGCAACGCTCAACAAAAAATTCCGTCTGCGCCGATGCGCCCGCAGGGTGAATCATTTGTTTGAGCCAGATCGCCGAGTCTTGGTGTTTGCCCTGACGATCCAAAGGAGCGTCGACGATTTTGTGCTCCCATTCCGGCCAGCCCCAAACGATTGCCACATATTCTTTGCGCAACTGGTGTCGCTGCATCAAGAGCCCAAAATCGCGTGCGGCTGCGGCAGTCTTTGCAACCAGCACCAGTCCGCTCGTTTCGCGGTCGAGTCTGTTCACGATCGAAACCTGTCCGCCGCTTGGCGATCTCGAATGCGAGCAGCTCACGTAATTGTTTCCACAAGGTCGGTGCGCCATTCGGCTTTGTCGGGTGAACCAGAAGAAGCGGCGGCTTATCCACGACGACGTAGTCATCGGTCTCATCGACGATTTCAAAATGGAGTGTTGGAGTAATGAAGTAATGGAGTAGCGAACGCGCCCGGGTTCAAAGAGTCATTGCTCAAATAGTCCTAGCCTCATTCCTGTGCTTGACGTGGCTGGTAAAACTGATTTACCTAAACCCCTCGGAGCCCATCCAATAAATTGCGTTTGTCATGTTGAGCGAAGCGAAACATCTCTGTATATCCTCGCGGGGGATTGGTCTGTAGCTAATCAGAGATTCTTCGCTCCGCTCAGAATGACATTCGCCAGAGGATATAGCCTGACCAGGAGTAGCCTTGGACCCAAAAGACATTAAAGAAATCAAAGCGATCATCGATTTGATGAAGAAGCACGATCTTTCGGTCTTCGAGATCGAAAAGGAGGGGTTTCGTCTTAAGCTCCAGCGAGGCGGCTCCGTTCCCGCAGGGAACCGCTGTTGCGCCGGGTGCCAGTGCGGCGCGCTTAAGGCTGGGTCCACCGCAGTCGAACCGCCGCCTGCGCGAAACCGATCGAAAGCGTGCCGCTCAAAGAGATCGTTTCCCCAATGGTGGGCACATTTTATCGCGCCGCGTCGCCTGATACCCCGGCTTTTGTTGAAGTGGGGAAGGCCGTCACTGAAGACACTGTCGTTTGCATCATCGAAGCGATGAAAGTGATGAACGAAATCAAGGCCGAGACCAGCGGTGTTATCGCGGAAGTGCTCGCGGAAAACGGTAGGCCCGTTCAATTTGGCCAGGCGCTGTTTCGTGTTCGTTAGACCAAGCATGGTAGGGCGCTGCTGCCGAGCGCGCCGAATCGCGCGTCCCAATGTTTGAGAAAGTACTGATTGCTAATCGCGGAGAAATCGCGCTGCGGGTGATTCGCGCGTGCAAAGAACTCGGCATTCGCACTCTGGCGGTTTATTCGGAGGCAGACGTCGATTCTCTGCACGTCCAGCTTGCTGACGAATCGATCTGCATCGGCGCCGCCCCGAGCTTGGAAAGTTATTTGAGAATCGATCGGATCATGAGCGCAGCCGAGATCGGCGATGTTGACGCGATTCATCCCGGCTATGGATTTCTCGCCGAGAACCCGCATTTCGTCGAAGTGTGCGAGAGCTGCAACATCAGGTTCATCGGGCCGCCCTCGCGTGCGATGCAAGCAATGGGCGACAAGAACGCTGCTCGTGCCGCTGCGCGCAAAGCCGGCGTACCCGTGACGCCCGGAAGCGATGGAATCGTCGAGACAGAAGATGAGGCGATCAAGATTGCAAGGAAACTTGGCTATCCGGTAATGATCAAGGCGGCTGCCGGTGGCGGCGGCCGCGGGATGCGTGCTGCGCATAATGAGCCCAGTCTTAAATCGGCCTTTCACAGCGCACGGCATGAAGCACAGAAAGCGTTTGGAGATGATCAGGTTTATATAGAAAAGCTCATCCTTAATCCGCACCACGTTGAGTTTCAGATCATCGCCGACAGCCATGGACATATCGTGCATCTCGGCGAACGCGATTGCTCGATTCAACGGCGCAACCAGAAAGTGATTGAAGAATGTCCGTCGACCGCTCATGACGCCGAGTCTTCGCAAGAAAATGGGAAATGCTGCCGTGAAATTGGCCAAATCAGTCCGCTACGAAAACGCCGGAACGATCGAATTTCTCGTCGACCAGGACAGGCATTTTTATTTCATGGAAATGAACACACGCATCCAGGTGGAGCATACGGTTACCGAGGAGGTTTATGGATGCGACCTCGTGAAAGAACAGATCCGCATCGCCGCTGGCCAGCCGCTTTCGCCGCATGTCGCGCGTGCAGTCCCGCGGTTGCACGCCATTCAGTGCCGGATCAACGCCGAAGATCCGGCGAATGGTTTCCAGCCGGCACCGGGCCGCATCGATTTCTATTATGCGCCAGGTGGCCGCGGTGTTCGAATCGACTCACATGTTTATACCGGCTACACCGTGCCGCCTTACTACGACTCGCTGATTGCGAAAATAATTACCGTCGGATCCACGCGCATCGAACGCGATCGATCGAATGCGCCGGGCGTTGGACGAGTATTATATCACCGGCATTAAAACCACCGTGCCGTTTCATGCTGCCATGATGCGCACCAGCGATTTTCGCGACGGAAACTACGACACTGGCTTGATCGACCGCCTGATTTCAGCGGGCAAACTCAACTCTGGCATCCCGGCCGCTTCGTTTGCGTGAGTGACAATTATTGTAGCCACGGCGCTATTTCGACCGTCGGGTCGCAATGCAGCGGCGCCTCGACACAGCGAGGCGGCTACAGTTGTGGCTGTGAAGTCGAACCTGGCATGATCGCCGTCTCTACGGGATCATTGACCTCGGCTACGTCGAACCCTCCGACGCCAGTCGCGTTGTCGGAGCAAATGATCGAGGGCGGCGTCGATCTGATCCAGTTGCGTGGAAAAAACAAGATCAATCGAGGAACTTTCCGATCTCGCCGCTGCCCTGCACCAATTGACGATGAAATCTTCTACACCGCTGATCGTGAACGATCACGCCGAAGTTGCCAGCCGTGTCCCGCTCGAAGGCGTGCACGTCGGACAAGATGACGATTCGATCGAAGCTGCACGCCAGAAGGCAGCACGCGACATTTGGATCGGAAAATCCACGCACAGCCTTGAGCAAGCGCGCGCCGCGCAACGCGAAGGCGCGGATTACATTGGGTTCGGCCCGATCTTCGCCACGCCTACAAAACCCGACTATACGCCGATCGGCCTTGCGGAGATTAGACGCGTGCATGCCGAAGTGAAACTGCCGATTTTCTGCATCGGCGGCATCAACATCGACAACTTACAGAGTGTGATCGACGCCGGTGCGAAGCGCGTTGTGATGGTTTCAGCTTTGCTCAAGGCGCACAGCATTGTTGATTACGGGCGCTGCGTCACCGATATGCTGGCGTAAATGTCGAAATGACGAATGACAAATGCCGAAGGAATACTGATCAATGACGAAGCTCGAATGACGAATAACGAAGGAATGACGAAATCCGAAGCTCGTCAGCCAGATAGCGCCGATGATTCATTCCGGAATGAGGACGCAGAATGGGTTATCCGTGAACAGCCGGAGAAGAACCGCGTTTATGATTTGGAAGAGCGCACGGCGCGGTTCGGCGAAGCAGTAATTGATTTCGCGAAGACAATTCCACAGAACCCGGTAACCAACCGCCTGATTAGTCAGCTCGTTGGAGCCGGCACAAGTGTCGGCGCGAATTATGTCGAAGCCGATGATTCTATCTCGAAAAAGGATTTTCTAAAAAGCATCGGAACGTGCCGAAAGGAAGCACGCGAAACAAAGCATTTCCTTCGCATGATTGCTCGGGCTGTGCCAGGACTGAAACTGCAAGCACGCGAGTTGTGGATGGAAGCCATGGAGTTGCATTTGATCTTCTCAAGAATCTGGAGAGGCCGAAAGAATGAATAACAAGACGAAAGTCGTCCGCGAGAAAACAAACGCGCGACGCTTGGTTCGTCATTCGAGCTTCGTCATTCGGATTTCGTCATTCTGACCATGTCCGTTCTCAGTCGTTGGTTCCATCGCAATCGATACGGTCAAGACACCGGTGGAGGAACATTCGGAGTTATTAGGCGGCTCGGCTTCCTACGCTGCACTCGCGGCAAGTTTCTTTTCTCCGGTTCGGCTGGTCGGCATCGTAGGCAACGACTTTCCCAAATCGGAATTCGACTTCTGGATATCGCGCAAGATCGACACCGATGGCGTACAACGAGTGAATGGAAAAACATTCCGCTGGTCAGGCGAATATTCGTGGGACCTGAACACGCGCGAGACCCGCTCGATCCACCTCAATGTTTTCGAGAATTTCAAGCCGGTTTTGCCGAAGCCGTATCGGGAAACTGATTTCGTCTTACTCGCCAATATCGCGCCCTCGCTGCAAGCGCATGTGCTCGATCAAATGGAGCGTCCGCGATTTGTTGTTGCCGACACGATGGATCTTTGGATCGAGACGGCCAGGCCCGATCTCGATCTGCTGCTTCGGCGTGTTGATCTTCTCATTCTGAACGACAGCGAAGCGCGCGAAATGACGAAGGAAACGAGTCTCATCAAGGCCGGCCGTCGTATTCAGAAAATGGGACCGGCGCATGTTGCCATAAAGAAAGGTGAGCACGGAGCACTGCTCTTTGGCCAGGAAGATCAGTTCTTCAGTTGTGGCGCGTATCCGCTGGAAGACATTCACGACCCGACCGGGGCAGGGGACACGTTCGCCGGCGGAATGGCGGGATATCTCGCCGGCACAGTGAAGAAAGTGCACTTCAATGATCTGCGTAAAGCAATGATCTACGGAAGCGTGCTGGCCAGTTTCTGCGTGGAAGCATTCAGCCTGGAGCGTTTACGCAGTCTGTCGATGGAGGAAATCGCAAAACGCTACGAGACATTCAAACTCATGAGTCAGTTTGAGGCGCCGCCGGAATGACGACTCACGACGTAGAGTATCGCCGTTTGCTACGCCGCAGCTTAATCGCAACGGGTTCGTGCATTCTTGCCGTAGTGATCTGTTACTTCTGGGTTGATCGCGGCGTCGCCTTCTTTGTTTATGACCATCATATCAACAAGATCGAAGTCTTTCGCTGGCTCACGTATCCGCCGCCGGAAGTGCAGAATTGGGCGGCGTTGATGGTGACGATCCTGATCATTCGACGGGCGTGGGGACCATTTCTGCGCTGGCAGAAAGTGCTGCTCGTCGCGTGTATCAGCTTGATCGTTGCCGATGATTTCCGTATCTCGTTAGGCGATGTATTCGGTCGGTATTGGCCGGAAACCTGGACTCACGATAATCCATCGCTCATTGGCACCGGCACGTACGGGTTTCATCCGTTTCAGCGCGGTGACGACATCGGAAGCTTTCCATCAGGTCACGCTTGCAGAATCTTCGGATTCGCCGGTGTATGGGTGATCGCGATGCCTGGCACCCGAGTAGTAGCGACGGTGCTCGCCGCTCCGATGCTCGTGAGCCTTGTGGCGATGAATTATCATTTTGTCAGCGATGTCATCGCCGGCAGCGTCCTGGGCACGCTGATAGCCATGTACGCGACACATTTGGCGCGGCTCCAAATACCCTGCGAGTATTCGGATTACGCGAGAGCAGTAAAACCCGAGCAACTCACGTGAGCATTCAGTCCGGAGCGTTTGCGCACCGTCTCGATCGGGGAAATTGCAAACCGGTGCAGGACATTCAAACTCATGAGCCAGTTCGAGGTTTCAACATGATCAAGGAAGTCTCATCGTCGCTTGCCGCGATCATTTGCGGCGCGATTTGGTTAAGCGCAATCGACCGCATCGACGCAAAGGGGAAAGAAAAGGATTGGATCACACTCGATAATTGTCAGCTCATCCCCAACAAAGCGAACGACGGCGACAGTTTCCACGTTAGGGCGAATGACACCGAATATCTCGTCCGACTCTACTTTGTTGATGCGCCCGAAACGGCGAGCGTCGGTCCGGCGCGCTTGATCGAGCAGGCCGAATATTTTGGGGTCAGCGTGCCGCAGGTCATTGAAATTGGTTTGGAAGCAAAAAAATTCGTCGACGCGAAACTGTCCGAACCGTTCACCGTCGTCACCCGATTGGCGGAAGGATTAGGACGAAGCAAAATCCAGCGAGTCTATGGACTTGTGCGGACCAAAGACGGCGATCTGGGCGAACAGCTCGTCGCCAATGGATTTGCTCGCATTCACGGCGTTCATCCTGCTACGCCGGACGGCTCAAGTGGACAGGACGAAATTCAAAAGCTCGAACAGTTGGAGCGGGACGCCAAGCAAAAGAAACTTGGAGCTTGGGCAGTAAGCGGGCAGCCATTGAAGTGGCCAGGTGCCACGCCACAGCCGCTTGCCGATGCGTCCCATTCAATTTCTGCAACGCCGGTTCCTTCGATTGCGACCCGGGACCCAATTGAAGTTAAAAGGTCGCATGCAAAAGAAACGCCCGAATTAGGAAGGATCGACGTCAATACCGCGACTGAAAAAGAATTGAGAATGGTTCCGGGTATTGGACCGGTGATGGCGGCTCGAATTATCGCGGCGCGACCATTCCGAAGTGCTGACGATCTGAAACGAGTCAGCGGAATCGGCGACAAAAAATACGCGCAGATTCGGCCATATTTTCAGTGATCGATTTGGATTACCCGCCTTCGCTAAAGCTAGGGCGCGGCAGGCGAGCGCGAAGCGGAAAAGCGCGTCGGTGAGGATTCAACACCTCAAACCTTCTGATCCAGAGTCAGATGAAATATCGGATCGATATGTTCTCTCTATGGTAAAGACTCGCAAGGAAGCGCGGGCGCGGAAAAGACGAGTGAGCAGAAAGTGTACAGTTTTCCGCAAAATGTGCCCAGCCAGGCGGCAACAGCGGATTACATTGTAACAGTACGGAACCGCTTCAATAATGAAACTGAATCAACAAGACAGAAAGAACGTATGTATTTGGACATTCAGATTTGGCTCGTACGTTGCTTCGTGTTTCTGTCTTGGTCGTTTGGGTCTCACCAACGGGTCGCTGGGTCTCCGTAATCACGACTTGCGACGAATGAATCTTCCAAAAGCGGGCGAGAACAACCCCTACAATCACAAGCAGTATGCCTGCGGGAACATACTGCGCGCTTCGGCTCCCTTGTAAGAGACAAGCGACTGAAGGCGATTGCCCAGAACAGTTAGCAAAATCCGCGAGCCTACGAGTGCACGGTCTGTTAGGTCTTTCATTGTTGCTACTAAGGGTGGCTGTGACTTACGATTATCCAGATGACGAGCGCCGTCAGTGCGCCCATCGCTAGCAGTAAGACCGCGCCAGCTTGGAGAGGCGTAAAGTGCGAATCCCTACGCTTGGGTGGCAACTTCGACGGATGATTACCCATCTTGATAACGAAATACTCTGACTCAGCCTTATGCATTCGTATCCAACTCATTGTACCTGTTTCATTGGTTGTGTTTCTCTTTTTGTTTGGTGGAGCGTCATTGCTCCTTCTGGCGTACGGCTTGCGACGTGCGGCAGTGTAGAAACGATCAAACGACGCGACGCGGTGATCGCTTCGTTGCTTATCCATTACCCCGGCGTGCAACTGCTGCATACAGCCACTCCGGATTAACCCGGCCCGGAGAATTGTGAAGGATGATGTTGTTCTCTGCCAGTGTGATTGCTAAGTGGTTCAGATTGGGGATTAGCTTTCTCATCAGAATGGCCGCATGTTTTCAAGTTGTGTCTGCGCTTGCTTCAACCGTTGGCGCAAGCCCTTGATGTATTCATCGTCCGGCTCGTGCTGTTGCTGGTGCATTTCCAGCAACGCCCGCAAGACTTCGACGCGATGCTTTTTCTCCATCACACGCTCAGTGTGGTCAAACTCGCGGACAACAGCCCTGTGTCGGGCTTCCGTCGCTGCTGGCCTTAGGTTGTTATTTGCTGTTTTCATTGTTGTGTTTAGTTGTTATTTATTCCTGACCTTGCCCACGATTTTGTTGTGCAATAAGTCAATCACTGGTTGGATGAGTTTTCGCGATTTCCTGCGCACATGCAGCGATGCCCTTTTGGAAGCTGTGCGCGTCGACGCGTGAGTTATTGATGCGCACCATGCCGATGCGCTTGTGTATGTCGTAACCCACGCCGTCGCAGCCCCACACGCTGCCCGCTTTGGTTTGCTTGAAGAAGCGCAGCGCGTCATGCGCGTGCGATACCACTGTCGCAAACTGGCTGCCATCCTTCACCGCTCTAGTCGCTGTCACAATGTTGTCGTGATAACCTGCGTTCTTCGATTAGATTACGGTCAACCTCCCAGTACCTCAGTGCCGAGAGGAGGAGCTTGTCGATTCCTTCAGCCGCGCCAGATCCATTGTCATCCGACGTTTCCAGGCGCCAGGGCTCCGAAGGTTTGCTCGACCTTTGCCGTCTCCGTTTCGATTTCGACTTCGTTGTCATGTTGTTTGCTCGGATTGATTCTTGCGCTTTCTTCCCGCCTGCGCTCTTCCGGTCGAATTGTTCGGCCCGTTTCCTATTGTCGTCTGCTCATTTGCGGCGCGCTCCGGTGTAACTTGCCCACACGATCTGTGCCTCGGTCAGATGCGCGCTCGTGTTGATTGCCAGTTGTTCGTCTGTGGTCGGCATGCGCAATTGCAAATCCTCTCCGATCACGGCAAACTTGCCGCACCGGAAACAGTGCGCTATCTCGCCCGGCTCCGGGTCGCGCTCGCTTTCTGCCGTCGTTTGGGCAGCGCGGTCATACTCCGCTAGCAATTCGTCCAGCTCCGGCTCGTCGCCGACCTCTTGCGCGGTCATCACGTAACTGCATCGTGGACATTCCCACACCGGCGTCTTTTTTTTCATTTATTGCTCCTACTCAATGTCTGCGGCGGTTGGTCTCCGGCTTCGCTTCTGCTCTGCATTAATCGCCACCACTTGCGCGCGGTCGCGCGAGAGTGTCAGGCGCTTTATGGTGACGCGCTGTCTTCTTCCGCTCCAATCTCATCCGGCAGCTCACGCTTCCCGCGCCTGAGCGCCTTCTTGTTGCCAGGGCGATGCTCCAGTGTCTGGGCGCCAGGTAGCGGCCGCAGTGCCTTCGGCGGTGACGGCTTCGCCGAAGCTGCCTTTTGCCGCTGCCACTTGGCCAGTTGCTCGCGGAATAGTGGGGATAGCTGCCACTCCCGACTCACGATCAGCTTCAGCTTCATGGGAAAAGTTGTTTGGCCTTCCGTGACTTCTCGTCATTGAGAACTCATTTCCGGTTGCTCATGTCATACGGCGTATATACGTATCTATGGCGCATACATCTACTTCTACGGAAACGATGAGACGAAGTGCTCGAAAAAGTTAAGATTTGCGGGAAGCGCACCCAGCGCTACCCACGTATTGTGCGGTTAGTTATTCAACGCTCTCATCGGAGAGCAAGCCAACTTTGGCAAAAGAGCTATCGGGGTTTGCTTGCGCCATACGTCGCCCGCTTTTTCGCGATCGCGCTCGCTTCGGCTTTGCCTGGACAAAGTTCGCGAGTTGTCAGCTTCGATTAGAGGAAGCGTACTAGTTTTCCAAGGCCGTAGGTGAATCGCACTACAAATGCTTGCCAGAAAGTGAACGGAGGGATTTCAACCATGCCGTTTTTACTTTCGCATTTTTCTCTCGACGACAAGATCGAGAATTGTTCGGCGCAATTTCTCGCGGTCTGCTGGATTGTCCATGTCGAGTTTAAGGTCCATCGCCTCCGCGACGGTTTTAGCGTAAGCAATGCCCTGCTGCTCGACCAATCGCTTCCAGCGTTCATCGGCCATAACCTCGATAAGATTGGA
This sequence comes from uncultured Verrucomicrobiae bacterium, assembly GCA_963791385.1. Taxonomy (GTDB): domain Bacteria; phylum Verrucomicrobiota; class Verrucomicrobiia; order Chthoniobacterales; family UBA10450; genus Udaeobacter. The sequence continues at coordinate 113,118 of CAWBSH010000030.1, read as the reverse complement.
GACGGAACGGTTCTCTAAAGAGGCCATTTGTTCCAGCTTGTTCCGCTGCTCCTCACGCACTGTCAGGTTGAGCTTCGCTCTGTTCTTGTTCTTTTTGGATTTTGCCATTGGCAGTTTTTACACCTCGTTCTTCATAGCCGATCACGCAGGCTGAAAGCAATAAATATATTACGCTAAAAAAACGTCGCCGTAAAATTTGCTGCTTGACATGCGCCATATCTACGTATATAAGGCGTCCCTACATAACAAATCCAAACCCAAAAAATGAGAATCAAAAACGCTCTTTCATTCAATATCCTTATTTTGCTCCTTGCTGGTGCGACCGAATTCATTTTCAATTCCAACGCACTTGCCACGCCGGGCGATCTTTACGCCAGCGACCTCGCAACCAACTCGATCGTGGTTTACTCTCTCGACGGAACAAAGAGGACCTTCGCGACCGGACTCAACAGCCCCCAGGGCCTCGTTTTCGATCCCGCAGGGAATCTGTATGTAGCTGACGCTGGCAGCGGCAACGTCTATAAATTCACCAGGGGGGGCGGTCAGACCACTTTTGCCTCAGGTTTGGTGAATCCAATCGGTCTCGCCATCGACGGACCTGACCTGCTTGTCGCAGAGAATGGTGGCAATGTCGTGTCGAGCTTTCCTCTGATGGGAGGGTCCAGGAGGATTTCTATTCCCGGTGTTACTGGTCCGCTTGGGCTGGGTTTCGACGGAACCAACCGTTACGTTGCTAATACCGCCTCCGTGTTCAAAGTAGCCCCGGACGGGACGATGACCGATATCGATCCCGGTGATGGCAGCCGAAATGTGACAGTGGACACCAGGGGTGACGTTTTGGTCACTACCGACTCCGGCGGGGTTACCAAGATCAATTCAAACGGGGGGATAACACCTTTCGCATCGGGGCTCATCGATCCGCACGGGCTGGCATTTCGACCCAAAAGGTACAACCGCGAAATAGATGGTGTTGGGAATCTCTTAGTAGCCGATACTGGCGCTGGGCAAATCTACGACTACACAGTCGACGGAAATAGAACGCTCCTCGGCACGGCGGGAGGAAGTCCGAATTTTCTAGCCTTCGAGACAATCTTTCCGCCAAAGGCGGATTTTAACGGCGACGGCAAATCGGATATTCTTTGGCAAAATAACTCTACCGGCACGCGGGTCATCTTGTTCATGAACGGCACCAGCGCTATTGGGAGTGCGGTCCTGCCAATCGTGCCGACATCGTGGAACATTGTTGGCTCGGGCGATTTCAATGCGGACCTAAACTCGGACATTCTCTGGGAAAACACCTCTACGGGCCAGCACGTCATCTGGCTCATGAACGGCGCAAGCATTGGCAGCGTTGCGGACCTGGGAACGGTGCCGACATCGTGGCACATCGTAGGTTCGGCCGATTTCAATGCGGACGGCAATCCGGACATTCTCTGGGAAAACAGCTCTACTGGCCAGCACGTCATCTTGTTCATGAACGGCACGAGCCCTATTGGGGGTGCGGTCTTGCCAACCTTGGGGACATCGTGGAAGATCGTAGGATCAGGCTATTTCGATGCCGACGGCAACCCGGACATTCTCTGGGAAAACACCTCTACTGGCCAGCACGTCATCTGGCTCATGAACGGCACAAGCATTAGCAGCGGTGTCGACCTGGGAACCTTGCCTTCGTGGCACCTCGCGGGCGCGGCTGATTTCAATGGCGACGGCAAGACGGACATTCTCTGGGAAAACAGGGTCACCGGGGAGCGCGTCATTTGGCTCATGAACGGCACAAGCATTGGCAGCGGCGTCGACCTGGGAGCCTTCGCGACAGAGTGGGATATCAGAAATTATTAGGCAAAGGATTCTGCCGTGCCAGTTCCAAGGCTCACTGGATGACTACGAAATCCACTGAGCCGGCGGGACCAGCCGTTGCGATCGTCAGATAGCGCATCGGCATGGTGCGCATCAATAAGTCAGGCGTCGACGCGCTCAGCTTCCAAAAGGGCATCGCTGCATGTGCGTAGGAAATCGCGACAACCAAAGGCCAACAGCGACGGAAGGCCAATACGGGCTGTTGTCCGCGAGTTTAAACACGCTGAGTGTCATGGAGAAAAAGCATCGCGTCGAAATCTTGCAGCCGTTGCTGGAAATGCACCAACAACAGCACGAGCCGGACGATGAATACATCAAGGGTTTGCGCCAACGGTTGAAGCAAGCGCAGACACAACTTGAGAATATGCGGCCGTGAAGTTCATCCCCCACGACATTTGCACTCATTTGGAGAAATCCCACAATGGACAAACCAAATGAACGGATGCGGCCAATGCGCAAGGTTAAGCCGCAACTTGACCCATCGGCAAACGATGACAGCCGCGCGGCGTTGCAGGCAGCGGCACGCAATTACAGACTGGTCAAAGATCAGTGGTGCGACCCGACACGATTAAGCGAGCGCGCATACTCAACTGGAAACGCTGACAGCAAGTTCGCAAAAGTTGGTTTCCATCTGTGATCTCGCGAAACGCGGTCGCTAGCGGCGCTTCAAAGGAGGTCCATTTGTACTGGGCTAAGGCTTTTTGCCCGACGTATAGCGCGATCAGTTCTTTTTGAGAAATCTCTTTGTCTGGAAATGAGAAACCGATTCGGTGTAATAGAAGCCAAAATGAAGGTCATCGTATTCTATGGGAAGACCCAACCGGTATCGCATAAAATCGATGTCGCCTCGGACCGTTTTCGAACTGACTTCCAATTCCTTCGCAAGTTTTCGGCAATTGGTAGAATGGCCCGCTTTAAGACGCTGATGCATGCGCATCATGCGTTCGAGGGGAGCACGCCGCCTGTCCCGGTAGGGACCAGTTGAAACCGCAAAGTAGCTAAGCAGTTAATTCTTCGAAATGCTCACCAAGCTGTAACTACCTCGGTATCAGGCGCGCGCCCGGGAGGATTCGAACCACCAACCTTCTGATCCGTAGTCAGATGCTCTATCCAGTTGAGCTACGGGCGCCCGAGAGAGTCGGTTAATTTGCGGAGCAACAGTCGAACGGTCAAATAATGCTGAAAAAAATACGACCGCTTTGAAGATCAGGATCGATTAGCTGACGCAGGGGTTATGGAAGTATCGCGAACAGTATCCATCCTGCGGTTCAAACTGACCAAACCGGAGTCTTCCGGACCCAGGTCACAAAAATCAAATCACGTCTGTTCATTCGCGAAACAGCGCAACCGGAGAAACTATTATGACCAAGCAAAGCTCGAATCGTCTTGACCTCAATCCCGGCGTAACGCGCCGAAAATTTCTCGGCACGACCGCTCTTAGCAGCGCGGCGCTGCTAAGCGGAGGCCTTACGTCACTTGTTTCACGATCTGCCTCAGCTGCACATGATTTTGAATTTATTGAAGCGACGATTCCCGAACTCCAGGCCGCCATGGCTTCGGGTCAGTTGACCAGCAAGGATTTGGTAAAGGGTTACCTCGATCGTATTCAGTCGCTGAACTCATTGCTTCATTCGGTCATCGAGACAAATCCCAATGCCGTTTCCATTGCGCAGCATCTCGACAATGAGCGGCGCAGAGGAATGGTTCGCGGCCCGCTCCACGGGATTCCCATTCTAGTCAAGGACAACATCGCCACCGACGACAACATGCAAACCACGGCGGGCTCGCTTGCGTTAGTGAACAGTCACGTGCCAGCCGACGCTGTGATCATTCAGCAACTGCGCGCTGCGGGCGCTGTCATTCTTGGCAAAGCGAACTTGGGCGAGTGGGCGAACTTCCGCGGTACTGACATCGTGTATCCTCTTGCCGTGGGCTGGAGCGCTCGAGGTGGAAGTACTAATAACGCGTATGACCTGAGTTATACATCATGGGGATCGAGCTCTGGTTCGGCTAACGGCGCGGCTGCGAATTTGTGCTCAGTGGCAGTGGGCACGGAGACAGATGGATCCATCACTGGGCCATCAGCAGTTGAGAACGTTGTCGGCTTGAAACCGACTGTTGGGCTCGTCTCTCAAGACGGGATTATTCCAATTGCCCATGAGCAAGACACAGCGGGTCCGATGGGGCGCAGCGTTACTGATATTGCGATACTGCTCGGTGCGTTGCAGTCGCCGTTTGGCGAAGTGCTTGGACATCAGTTGCCCAACGATTACACACAGTTTCTGCAGCGCGGTTCGCTCCAAGGTGCGCGGATCGGCCGTGACGTTCGCTTTTTCGATTACAGCTACTACGGCAGCGGGATTCCAGGCGACGAAGAGACGGTTGCGTTTGCTGAGAACGCGTTAGCCGTGATGGAAAGCCTCGGTGCCACTATCGTGGATACCGACACCGGAGACGTGTTCGCGTACACCGATGACGAGTTTACCGCGTTATTGTATGAATTCAGAGCCCAAATCGCGGAGTATCTCGCAACGCTCACGCACACAAACCTGCGAACCTTGGCGGATCTGATTGCATTCAACAACGCGCATTGCGAGCAGGAACTGGTTTACTACGGTCAGGACACCTTCGAATTATCGGAACAGTTCCCCGGGTACCCCAATGATCCGAATTATATAGCAGCGCGTACACATGCGCGGGATACAGCGCGCTCGGGAATTGATGATGCGCTCGCTGCCGACGATCTCGACGCAATTGTCGCGCCACACCTGACTAACTCGACCGGACCCGCCGTGTCGGGTTACCCAAACCTGTCGCTTCCAGTAGGCATTCGCGATAACGGCAGGCCGGCTGGCATGCTGATGTACAGCACCTTCCTGCATGAACCACAATTAATTGGTTTCGGTTACGATCTGGAGCAGGACCTGAATGTGCGGAGACAACCGCAATTCCTCGGCTCCGTGATTCCGATACCAAATGCGAACCTTTGCACCGGTCAGCCGAGGCAGCCGCAGGTATTCACACCCAGAGCGCACGCCCGGAACGGCCGTATCTTCTAGGATTAGCAGCCTTAATGCTTGAGCAGGCGAGCAGAACGAGGATTCTGCTCGCGTGACGATTTTCCTCGGATGCGGCTTTGCCGCGAAGTACCGCGAAGGCGGCGGAAATTTTTCTGTGCCGCTGCAATGGATGCTTGGGCTGCGGCGATTGAAACGAGATGCGATTTGGTTGGAGCTGTTGCCGGCTACTGACGACACAAGAGCGGATCAAGCCAGGATCAGTCACTTCCAAACTCAATTGCGGGCGCATGGATTGCCTGGCCGATATTGTTTGCTTTATCAAACGCCTGCAGGCAATACGCACGACTTGGATGCGATGCATTGCATCGGAATCTCGAAGCGTGAACTGCTCGAACGTCTCGGTGGCCCAAATGTTCTGCTCAATCTGGCTTATTCCATTCATCCGCCGCTGCTGCTCAAATTTGAGCGGCGCATTTTTTGCGATCTCGATCCGAGCGAAATCTTCTACTGGATGACCAAGATGGAGATGGGGCAATCGTACCATCACCAATTCTGGACGATAGGCTTGAACGTTCATGGGAACGATTGTCAGCTGCCGAAAGCTGAAGTGGCAACCGTGCCGGCTGCGCAGCCGACACGCCTGCCTCTACAGGAGCTGAACTGGAAAACATTTTATCCGCTCGTGGATACGAAATTTTTCCAGCCAAGACCGCGCCCGCGCGAACCGAAATTTACGACCGTCGGACAATGGTACTGGGGTGGGGCGGTGGAGGTTGCGGGTGAATTTCCCGATCTTTCCAAGAAATTTGCGTTCGGGCCGTATCTGGATCTACCCACGCGCGTTCCAGAAGCACGGTTCGAGCTGGCGATGAACATTGCTGCGGGGGATTCCGAAAGAAAACGACTACACCGCCTCGGTTGGAAAATTGTCGATCCGCACCGGGTCGCGCGTACGGCTCGAGCTTACCGCCGCCACCTCGCCAGCGCGCTTGCTGAATTCACCGCAATCAAGGGCGTAGATGTCGCGTGGCGCACCGGCTGGATCAGTGATCGCGCTGCGGCTTTTCTTGCGCTGGGTCGTCCGGTGATTACCGAAGACACCGGCGCTGAACGTTACCTCCCGGCAAGAAATGGATTCCGGTTTATCCGATCCGCTACACAAGCAGAGATCGCTGTGCGCGAAGCACTGCAAGATTGGTCACAGCTGTCAAAGCAAGCGCGCCGGTGCGCGGTGGAGGTCTTCGATTCGGTCAAAAATCTGCGCCGGATACTCGATTTCTAGGGCGCTCGATTTGCCGTTGCAAAACGATTTTCGGGTGATACTCGTTGTCCCGTTATGGCTGACTTGATCAAACAAAGCGAGCTCAAGGACCGCATGAAAAAGATCCCGGAATGGGAACTGGAGAAAAACCAAATCGAGCGCACTTTCGAATTCGATGATTTTGTCGATGCGATCGATTTTGTGGACAGAGTGGCTGAGGTGGCTGAGGAAGAAGAACATCATCCCGACATAGATATCCGCTACAACAAAGTCCGTCTGGCTGTATCAACGCACAGCAAAGGCGGCTTGACGGAGCTTGATTTTAATCTCGCCGAGCGAATCGATACGTTGGAGGAATAGAAATGTAGCCGCGCCTCTGTGAGTGGCGTGCGCGCGGCGCACAGCACCGCGGCTACGGCTGATTACGCTTCACTTTTTTCTCGGCAAACGCCCTTCGTCAGCATCGATGAATTGGAATGACGTCTGAATATCCGATCTGCCGGACATTCCCGCCTCCGCTTTCCGGCGGTTCACGATTTCCGAGACCTCGTCGTTCCATCCGCGTTTGCGCATGAATTCGTTCCAAACGTAAATGTCGTCTTCAAACGGTTGGCGCCCGATTGTGAAGCACCATTCGAGTATTTCCTCGTCCGTGCCACCCTGTTTCACTCGCTCCACGAGCTGATCGTAATCGACGCGGAGCAACTTCACGCATTTTTCATCGAAGCCCTTCCCAAGATTTGCGTGATAGTCCGGCGGCAATTCGCCCCTTGCATGCAGCCGGATTTTGTCGAGCATTCGGCCGAAATAAAAAAGGCCGCCGACTTTCTCTGACGGACTGCGCAAAGAAACCTGAGGCACGCCACGAAGTTTGAGCCTTCTCTCGCAGCATTCAAGTGCACGAAAAATCCCATCGGACTGTTGCGAGGCCGCGGGATCGGATAGCAATCTGGCACGATCGATTCGGCTGAAGGCAGGTTAACTGTTGCTCAGCGTGAGCAATTGCGCATGAATGTGCTCCGGCATTCTCATCATGAAAGCGCGTTATTTCGACGATTTGAAGGTAGGCGACCGCTTTAAATCGGAGCCGCTGAGAGTGACAGAGAAGAAGCTCATCGAGTTTGCCCACAAGTTTGATCCACAGATGTTTCATCTCAGCCGCAAGAGGGCGGAGCGAACGATCTTTAAAGGACTCGTTGCCAGCGGTTGGCACACCGCGGCGATGACCATGCGACTTTTTGTGCAAACACTGAACTTCGCGAAGGGCGCAATCGGACTGGGCGTGGACAAGCTGCGCTGGCCCAATGCGGTGAGACCCGGTGACGTGCTCACGGTTGAGACGAAGATTCTTGATATGCGCCTCTCGCGCTCGCGGCCTCGTTACGGGATCATTCGTCTGCGCAACGTCACCACGAACCAGCGCGGCGAGATTGTGCAAACAATGCTGGCCAGCGCGCTAGTGCGGAAACGACGGCGCAGGGAGCAAAGAGCAAAGCGGTAAGCGTTGAAACGCGAACGGACGATTGCACCTCGCGCATCCTGAATAAGATGAGCAGACAATGAGAGATTATGCGAAATGAGATGGCAGACGAAAGAACCGATCGGAAAGAAACCAGCCGGATGCGGCCGCCTCGTCCACATTGGCGTTTTGAGGACCTCGAGATTTGGAAGAACGCGGTAGATCTCGCAGTAAAATTCCATCGAATTGCTGAACGCCTGGACAAGCGTCGGCTCTATCGGTATGCCGAACAGTTGCGTGCTGCGGGCCTGTCGATTTCCAACAACATAGCGGAAGGAATCGGGCAGCGTACACAAACAGGAGTTCATTCAATTCCTAAATATCACCCGACGATCATTGTTCGAGGATGCATCCATGTTGTTGGTGTTCGAAAGACTCGGTTTACTCGAAAGCGCAGAGGTGGATGAACTGCTATTGGACTGCGACGAAGAGAGCCGGAAAATCACGATCTTCTCTCGCAAGCTGTGACGCCAGCCTGGCCGCTTCGCCCTTACCCCTTTCCGCTTACCGCTGCGATTGCGTGTTTGAAATCGTCAGGCAACGCAGCTTCGAAATTCTTCCATTCACGGTTGCGCGGGTGACGGAAGCCGAGCTTCCACGCGTGCAGCATTTGGCGCGGAAAATCTTTCGCCAGCCGCGGCGCGTAGATTTTATCGCCCAAAACAGGATGACCGAGATGATGAAGATGCACACGGATCTGGTGTGTGCGGCCAGTGTGCAATCTGCATTCCACCAGACTTGCCCGTTCGCTTGAACGAACCACGCGGTATTCGGTCCTGGCCGCGCGACCGCGCGGTGAACTAACGCTCATTCGTTGCCGATGAACCGGATGTCGCCCGATTGTTTCTTCAATCACGCCTGTTTGTTTCCGCAATTTCCCGGCGACCAGCGCGAGATAAATCTTGTCGACGCTGCGCTCGGCGAACTGTTTCGATAGATGCCGATGCGCAACGTCATTCTTTGCTGCGACGAGACAGCCGCTTGTTTCCTTATCGAGCCGGTGAACGATGCCCGGCCGTTCTTTTCCGCCGATGCCCGACAATCTCCGGCAGTGGTGCAGCAACGCGTTGACCAGCGTGTGTTCGCGGTGACCCGCGCCGGGATGAACGGTCAGGCCCGCAGGTTTGTTAATGACGATCAGATCGTCGTCTTCGAATAGAATCTCCAATGGAATCGCTTCCGGTCTGGTCTCGATTTTTTCCGTTGGTGGATTCGTGAGTTCAATTTGATCGCCGGTCCGTACAAGCTCGTTGGGTCGGATAATTGCGCCGTTGAGACGAACGAAGCCGGCCCGAATTAATTGCTGGATGCGCGAGCGCGAGAATTCCGGGAGTGCCGTGACCAGGTAAAGATCCGTGCGCATCCGAGCATGCTCTTTGGGCACGACGAATTTGTACGTTGTTGGTCTTTCGCTTGTCGCTTTCAACGCGCTACGGTCATCCTTTTGCTCCCAAGTTCGTCAATGTTGGGTCGATTTCCATGTCGATTGAAGGAAGCTGTTCATGACGCCAACGTGTTGAATGCGCCGTGCCGTGCTCGATGCCGGCGGTTATCAACCTCTGGTGCGGGTGATTTGCCGGAACTGCGGCCAAAAGAATCTGCTGCAACAATGATTGCGCCTGATCCGGCGAAGCGTTTTTTCCCATATGACCATCTACTCACGGAATCCGAGGCGGCGCGACGAACACTGGAGATTGCCGATGCTGCGCGACGCACACCGGGCTGGCCGTTCGCTCGGCTTTTTCGGCGCTGAACTCTGAACAAATCCCGCGCGGGCAATGTAGCACAGGTAGGGTGTGTCACTCCGTGCGCGCCGTCGATCACAAAACGCCATGCGGCGTGCAGAGGACTGCCCGCCCTACCAGCGTCAAATGCAAAACTGAAGCTGAACAATCGTCGCGCGCCACAGTCAGATCTTAGACCAAGCGTTGCCACGAAGCGTCTTTGGCACGATGTTTTTCTGGACATGGCACAAAACCCGCCGCCACCACCACAGCAGTTTCCTTCACCGGAGGAGCTAAAGAGTAAGATCACCGAGTTCATGAAACAGAACTTCGGCGACCGAGTCTCTGTCGCGACCATTACGGAGCCGGAGCAAGCGACCGCAGAGGAAGATGAAAAACCGGAGAAGACCGAGCACAAGGAGTTCGAATTCAATCTTCTGCCGCGCGACATCAAGGCGCATCTGGACCGGTTCGTGATAAAACAGAATGAAGCGAAGAAGGTCCTGGCGATTGCGGTTTGCGATCATTACAACCATGCGAACTACCTGCGCCGGCTTGAAAAAGAGGATCCGGACCGCGCGCAGGAGATCGAATACATCAAACAAAATGTGATCCTGGTTGGGCCGACCGGCGTTGGCAAAACCTACCTGATCAAACACATTGCCGATTTAATCAAAGTGCCGTTCGTGAAAGCGGACGCGACAAAGTTCAGCGAGACCGGTTACGTTGGCGGCGACGTGGAAGATCTCGTGCGCGAGCTCGTGCACAAGGCCGACGGCGACGTGAACCTTGCGCAATTCGGAATCATTTACATCGACGAGATCGACAAGATCGCTTCGGCTGGAAATTTGATCGGGCGCGACGTGAGCGGACGCGGCGTGCAGACCACCCTGCTGAAATTAATGGAGGAAACCGAAGTGCCGGTGCGGAGCATGAACGATCTCCAGGCGCAATTACAAGCCGCGTTCGAATTCCAACGGCGCGGCAAAGCCAAACGCGACACGATCAATACCCGCCACATTCTTTTTGTGGTGAGCGGTGCGTTTGAAAAGCTGAAAGAACAGGTGGCGCGGCGTGTGCGACACGGCCAGATCGGGTTCAGCGCGCAACCGGTTCATGTGATGGACAACGAATTGTTCCAGCACGTCACGACGCAGGACTTCATCGAGTACGGTTTCGAGCCGGAGTTCATCGGGCGCCTGCCTGTGCGCGTGGTTTGTGAGGAGCTCGATGCGAAAGATCTTTTCGACATCATGAAATATTCAGAGGGCAGTTTGCTCCGGCAATACGAGCGCGCGTTTCGTGCGTATGGGATCGAAATCAGTTTCGAGGATGAAGCGCTACGTCTGCTGGCACAATCTGCCGCGACGGAAAAAACCGGCGCGCGTGGATTGCTGACGGTGTTTGAAAAGCTATTTCGTGATTACAAATTCCATCTGGCCGGATCGGGCCTGAGCCAGTTGCGTGTCACCGGGGCCCTCGTGCGCGAACCGCAACGGGTGCTCGAGCAGTTAATGGCCGAGGGACACAAGCTCGAGACGCAAATGCTCGAAGCCGGGGCGCGTGAATTTATGGCGAGATTCAAGAACGAGCACGGGTTGGAAATTATTTTCGATGACGGCGCGATACGTCGCCTGGTCGAGCGCGCGCAAGCCGAGCGAATGACCATGGGCGATCTGTGCGCCCATTTGTTCAAGGACTATCAATTCGGGTTGAGCCTGATCAAAAAGAACACGGGCCGAACAACGTTTCTTTTTAACGCCGAAGCGATCGATGCCCCGGACAAGTTCCTTAGCGAACTCGTGGTGCAATCCTATTACCCCATTGCAACCGCGCAAAAAGCTTGATGGCGCATGAAGCACGTTACTCCTGGCAGCTTCTCAGTTTGCAGTCAGATAGTGCGGACGCCCGCGGTCTGTACGGGTCGCCTCTCCCTCAGCGAAGGAGACGGGGTGGGTGAGGGTGGCGTCCAGCGGATCTTGCGCGTCTCTAAATCAAACCCATCACCCTAATCCTCTCCCCTTACCGAAGGGGAGAGGGGAGTTAAAACGAAACGCCGACGCGCGAGTATGAAGCGTTCGTTGATCACAACGCTCGATCATTGGAGTCGCCGTCGCTGTCGTTGTCGGAGTGCTGCATGCCACTAAGTTCGTAGCCGCTTTCGAAAATGCGGCGGCACAGCTGCTCTCCGACTACGCCGGAGCCACGCGAGTCGTCGGCGAAAAATGGCAATACGTTCTTGTATTGCTGGTTGCGCTCGGCGTTACCTGGCTCAGTCTGAGCAAGGTTCCGCGATGGCGCAGCCGTTTGCTGATTGCTCTCCTACTCATCGAGTTGTTTGCGCTGTCGTGGGTCTGCTCCCTTTACCGGGTGTTCTTTCAGCCGGCACCCTCTGTTCTTGCGCTCCTGTTAGCGCTGGCCGCCGCGGAGGCGTGGTCTGCTTTCTTAAATAGGAACCGCTCACATTTAATGCGCACATTGTTTGCCGATCGAGTATCGAGAAAGGAATTTCGCCGTCTTAACGACGGGACAGTTCCATTCGATGCGGAGTCGAAAACGTACGAGGTCAGCGTGGTGGTGTGCGATATCGGCAATAAACTGCTCTTCGCCGAAGGTTCCGACCCCGGCGCCTTCACTGAAGCCGCGGCAAAGTTCATTCGTGAGACTGCTGCGCGTCTCGTTGAGGAAGGCGCTTACCTGCAGGCCGCCGATGGTGAAGGCGTAGTCGGCATCTTTGGATTTCCCGAGCCCGATGCGGATCACGTCCAGAAAGCGGTGCGAGTTGTTCTCGACATGATTAAGAGTTCTCGCGAGCGCTCGGAGGATCAACGGGACGCAGGTGGCGTACGGAATCTCTGTGCCGGGGTTAGTTCCGGCGCGATGATTGCCGGTGCATTGAAGGACAGCCCTCGCCCGGTGCTGCTGGCGAGTGGCGAGCCGATTGAGCTGGCCCGCAGATTCTGTGCGTTGAATCGTTTCTACGGATCCAAGGCCCTGATGGACACGCCGACTTTCGATCAAGTGACTGAGACAGTTGTCGCGCGGCCGATTGATTTTGTGAGCGGACTGAATTCGCATGACAGACTCGAAGTTTATGAACCGCTTTGGCCTGCGGCCGAAGCCGGACCCGAGCGCGTCGCGCAGCGCGACTCCTTTTGGAGCGGCGTGGTTTTTTATCGAGAGCAGCGATGGGCGGAAGCGTATAGCGAATTCCAGAAGGCGCGCGGCTCCGACGAGGAAGAGGATCAGCCGTTGCAATTTTATTTGCGCCGACTGGAGCCGCTCGTGCTGCAATTGACGCAGTGGCCCGTGGAATAAATCTGAGGACGTGTTGAGAAGGACGGAATATCCGGCGGCAATCCGGGATTTAATTGCGCAACTGCGACAAATGCCGGGAGTCGGTCCTCGCTCGGCGGAGCGGATCGCGCTTTGGATGGTGCGCGCACGCAGCGATCAACCGGAGCAAATTGCACGCGCCATTACCGACACGCGTCAGTCGATTCATGCCTGTCATCTTTGCGGATTTTTTGCCGCTGACGAGATCTGCGAAATATGCGCCGATCCGTCGCGCTCAGCAGAGTTACTGTGCGTGGTCGAACAGCCGACCGACATTCTGCCTCTGGAAAGAACAGGCGTGTTTCGCGGCCGATACCACTCGCTCGGCGGCAAAATTTCGCCGCTCGACCATGTCGGCCCCGAAGATTTGCGGATCAAAGACTTGTTGGACCGCATCGAGCGCGAAAATATTTCCGAAATCATTTTTGCGCTGCCCGCCGATGTCGAAGGCGAAGCGACCACGAATTACATTGTCGATCTGTTGAAGGGCAAACCGATCACGCTCACGCGCATCGCCCGCGGGATTCCAGCCGGCGGCGGTCTTGAATCAGCCGATGAATTGACGCTATCGGCCGCGCTGTCGGGCAGAACGAAACTGTAGCGCGCCGTCATCCCCAGTCGCGAAGATGCCGTCGCACCTAACGCTCAGCATCATCGGCGACGCGCGGTGCCGTCCGTTATATGCTGTTGTTAGGTGGCGTTCCGTGACTCGCCGCGAGGTCCTCGCACCTCGTAACAAAGCTCGACCGTGCCGCTCTTGTAGGCCTTGACCTCCACCAGATGGAGGGCGACGTCTCTGTCGAGCTTCTCGAAGAATGGGATCCCATCACCGATCAGGATCGGCAGGATCGAATAACGAACTTCATCGGCTAGCCCGAGACGAAGGCATTCACCGGATACCACACCGCCCCCAACAAACCAAATGGATCGGAACCTGGGCCGCAGACGCCCATTCACGAACTGCGCAAGATCACCTGAGTAAAATTCGACGGTCTCGGGGGTCCGCGTCAGCTCGCGACTAGTAAGAACAAAAACAGGTTTGTCGCGCGTACGGCCACCCCAATCCTTTCGCTTCAAAATTCAACGCGGTTTCATAGGTTCTTGATCCCATCACGTAGCAGTCGATCGTCTTGAGGAACGCTTCGACAAAGCTTAGATTCAGTGTGTCCCCTCCTGCGAATTCGTCTGAGGTTTCCATCCAGTCGACTCGCCCGTCCTTTCGAGCAATGAAGCCGTCGAGGCTCGCGGCCATGTGAATCGTTACGTGAGAATCAGCGTTGCCAGATGTTCGAGACGCACTATTACTTTTCACCGTTTGAATCAGAAAGACCCGAACTCACTCACTGTCAACGCGGCGCCTGTCATCAAGAACGTCAGCGCGAACTCAGACCAATTCAGATGCGCCTCCGGGCGAGCGACCAACCGTGGGATCCAAACTAACACGCCAAAGAGTGCCAGCATCAGGGCCATCAGGCGTATCGCAAGCCGCGCGTGACGATTGATGAGAATGGCGATCGCGGCGAATGCAAACGCTATCGTCGTGAGTATCGCCCATAAAATCTGATTTGGCGGAATCCATCTTGGAACCAAATCAGCTGTCACGCTAAGATAGAATATCTGGCTCAGCGTGAATGAAATCGCGCAAAATCCCAGGCCAACGCGCGCCAGTCGGCCAATGACTGTCGCCCGTTTTTCATTCGGTTCTGTTGCCGCGTACACTGCGATCGCGCCGCACAGTAAGCAGAACTGTTCAAAGAAGCTCCCATATTGCGCATAAATGGCCGGTGCGGCGATGATGCCAGGAATGCAGGCCAGCGAGAAAAGTAAATAGACGAAACCGAGAACGATCGAGGCCAGGCGCGCTGTTCGCTGAAACAAGATCCCGATTCCACCAGCAATTTGAGCGAGCACGAGACTCCCGCCGATGATTGTGCCGAAAGGCAGGCTCCACAGCTTACGCAAGGTTTGCCACGTCTCAGCGTCGTGCCACATCAATGCGATCACGCCGAATAGCACCGCCGATGCGCCAAAGACAATACGTCCGTAAAACGCTGTCTTCACACAAAAATCACGTTACGCCACTTCATGGTCCCTGATCGGATCACATCATCAAGTCGCCGCCGTTGATGTCGAGGGACGCGCCGGTGATGTAGCCGGCGGCCTCGGAAGCGGCGAAGCAAATCAAATCGGCGACTTCGACCGCGGTGCCGAGGCGCGGCACGGGATAGCTCGCGGCGAGGCGTTCGAGCAACTCGTCCGAGGCATGTTCGCGCGTCAGCTCGGTATCGATCATGCCGGGGCACACGGCGTTCACGGTGATGCCGAACTTGCCGAGCTCCTTCGCGGCCGCGCGCGTCAGTCCGAGGAGTCCGGCCTTCGATGCCGTGTAATGCGCACCGCCGAGCGTGCTCACCATCCGGCCGGCCGAGGACGAGATATTAATGATGCGGCCGTAGTGCTGGGCGCGCATTGCCGGAAGGACCGCTTTCGTCATCAGGAACGGCGCGGTGAGGTTGACCTCGATCGCTCTGCGCCATTCCTCGGCGGTGAGATCGGGGAAGCGTGTCGACAGCGGAAGCGCGGCGTTGTTGACGAGGATGTCGATCCGTCCGAAGCGTTCGAGCGTGCGGCGCGCGATCTCGTCGGGGACGCCGTCCGCCGCGACGTCGCCCGGCACGGCGAAGGCGCGCTCGCCGATTTCCTTCGCCAGCGCCTCGGCGCGCTCGACGTTGCGGACGTTCACCGCGACCGAGGCGCCGCGCTCGTGCAGGCGCGCTGCAGCAGCCCGTCCCAGGCCGCGCCACGCACCGGTGACGATGGCGACGCGTCCCTCAAAATCAGAGTTTTCCATCCGGAGAATTATCTCACCCGGCGGTTGGCTCCCGTGATTGGTTAGGCCGAGTAGGTGTTTTTATCTGGATCAAAGAGGTGTAGATACTGGAGGCGGGGTCGAGCGTCCTGCAAATACCGCTATCAAGAGTAAAGCATAAGTGACAGCGCGCAGCACTGACCACACGAACGAAACGCCGGCCATTACCGATGCACTCTCGACCGTTGTGTGGCCGCTGTGTCTGACCCACTGTTGCACAGCAGTCTGCCCAACTGGAATGGCAAAACAAAGAACCGCAGCGAGGCCGAATCCAAGAAGCGCCCACATCGAGCCCTTGGAGCCCTGCTTCCACCTCGCGAGAATAACAACGCCAGCCACGAAACAAACGAGTAGCGTAGGCAACTGTATCGCGAAGGTTGAGAGCAACAATTCAATCTGGTTGGTATTATTCATAAATGTTCGATGCGAACTCTGGCGGCGTAACGAAAAAGAGATAAGCTACCCAGCACTTTGAGAATCGGTGTGCGCATTGATCGAAAGTTTACAACAAAGTGCTGGGTTGGCTCCATGGCTTTGTTAGACGCAGCGCTCGAACTACGGGCGCGGGTGCGGAGTCGGCCGGGGCCTTGGTGTAGGGGTAGGTCTGGGTGTTAGCGTCGGAGACGGGGTAGGCGTAGGCGTCGGGGAGGGAGGAGGCGGTTTGCCCTCTTGCACCTCAAACGAACCGATGTCGATTCGGCCGTTCACTACGCGGTCAAACCCAGTCCCGCGTTGATCATAGAAAGGAGGCGGCGTGAAACTCGGGTCACCCGCGTCGATAGCTGGGCTCTGGGGATACGGTCGGTGGGTTTGTGTAGGGCCGCCGTTGTCCTGAAGCGGGCCCAGAATCGGGTCCGTGTTGGTTTGGTCTCCTGGACCGCTCAAATAACCACCGCCATTATCGCTGCTGAGGTTGTAACCAAGCGAGGTAATTGTTCCACCATCATTGAAGATGTTTTCGCCAACGTCGCCGGCGTTTAAGATACTATTTGCTATCTCCAGTGGCGCGGCATCGTTACAGATTGCGCCACCGTTAGTAGCTGAGTTACCGCTAATTGTGCTGTTAGCAATCTGTAGCGAACCGCTATTGCCGATCCCGCCTCCACATCCAGGCCCGTTGTCGGTAGTCAGCACCGAATTGCCGCTAATAGTGCTGTTGCTGATCGTCAGCGTCGCGCCTGTGCCGTTGGAGGAAATGCCACCGCCAAAACCGGGAAGAGGAGGGCCCGGGTAACCCCCGCCGGAAAAGTTTCCGCTGATCGTGCTGCTAGTGATTATCGCAGCTCCTACGTTGTAAATTCCGCCCCCAAAGCCGCCAACTGAATTGCCGTCTATCGTGCAGTTGGTGATCTCAAGCATTCCTGAGCTGTAGATGCCACCGCCGTCTGTGTAATTTTTCGCAGAAAGGTTGCCGCTAATGATGCTATTGTTGATGATTAACGTCCCACTACTTGAGATGCCAACGCCGGTCCCTTGATACTCCAACCCGTTACCAGTAATGCTGCTGTTATTGATCGTCAGTGTTCCGCCGTTGGAAATGCCAGCGCCCGAGTCCAAGCCATCATTCCCTGTCACAGCGCAATTGTTTATTGTTAAGGTCGCCTGGTCGTTCTGAATTCCACAGCCGTAAAAATATAAGCTTGGCCCGATCGTGAGCCCCTCAATTGTGACGGTGGGGCTTGCCATCACATGGAAGATTCGGAAGTGATATTGAAAGGGTACACTCACGGCGAGTTGATCCGAACCGGGGCCGGTAATTGTGATGCTTTTATCAATTACAAGCTCGTCGCTGGTCAACGCGATGGTCTGCCCTTTCAGCGATACATCAAAATTTATCGTGTCCCCGTCGTTAGCGTCGGTCAGCGCCTGACGCAATGAGCCGGGGCCGCTGTCGTTTGTGTTGGTTACGGTAATGGTGTCCGCATCTGCCGGAATTGCGATTGCGCAGAGCAGCAGCACGCCAATCGCGAAGGTTGTGGCACGCCTCATTGCTTTGTTCAGATCAAGCCGCATCTAACGAAAATCCGGCTTGAATTTGAGACTTGGGAGGACAACATCGATGTCATGTCGGACAGGGTAGTGAGAATGCCGCGAGCCGGCAAACCAAAACTGCCCGATCACGTGTGCGACGTGATGCGGACAACGCGGTCGTGTTGAAGAATTGAGCGTGCCGCCTGGCGATTTAACTTTTGTAACGGTTTTAACGCTGTAACTTTTGTTCGATGTCCTGCGCGAAAATTGATCCGGCATTGCACCAGGCGCAGAAGCCGCCCTGGATCAAAGTACGGTTGCCGTCGAATCCGGTTTTCTTTTCAACAAAGGCGCTTATTTCCGATTTGCGGTTGCACACGGTTTGCGAAAGCGCGCAATGCCCGAATCGCTGGGAATGCTGGAGCCAGGGCACGGCTACGATGATGATCGCGGGGGATCGTTGCACGCGGGCGTGCGGATTTTGCGCCGTGACAACGGCGAAGCCTTACGCGCTGGAAGACGACGAGCCGCAACGCGTCGCTGAAGCCGTGCGCCGAATGAAACTAAAACACGTGGTCATTACAGCTGTGGCGCGTGACGATCTAAAGGATGGCGGCGCCGATCATTTTGCCCGCACGATCACCGCGGTTCGGGAAATGGATCCTTCGATTATCATTGAAGTGCTCGTGCCCGATTTTCATGCCCAGGATTGGTGCATCCAGATCGTGCTCGATGCCAGGCCGGACATTTACAATCACAACATGGAAACGGTCGAACGCCTGACACCGCTGGTCCGCTCGCGCGCCAAATATCGGACTTCCCTGCAAGTTTTGCGATCGAGCAAGGAAACTATCGTCCCGCGGTGGCGGGATCGTCACGAAAAGCGGTGTCATGCTGGGCCTTGGGGAGAAGGAGACGGAACTTTTCCAGACGATGGACGATTTGCGCGAGGTCGGGTGCGAAGTCCTGACGATGGGCCAGTATTTGCGGCCGAGTGCGAAGCATTTGCCTGTCGTTGAATACATCACGCCCGAGCAATTCAATTACTACGGCGACATCGCCCGTCGAAAGGGTTTTCTTTACGTCGCCTCCGGTCCGCTGGTGCGCAGCTCGTATCACGCGGCCGATTTCCATCCGGTAGTGCGCCGATAAACGAACAGCGAGCCACTTACCTGTGCGGTTGCAATGCTTGTCATTCCGAGCGAAGCGGAGCGAAGTCGAGGAACCCCGCGGCAACACTTTAAGATTCCGCAACGGGATCTCTCGACTTCGCTCGAGATGACAGATATACGCTCACACACGGCTGCAGTCATTCCTGCGTATCAGGACGAAAAACATATTGGAGACATCGCGCGCCGAACCCGCGAGCGGCTGGATCACGTTCTCGTTGTTGATGACGGTTCAACCGATCAGACGGCAGCACGCGCGCGCGAAGCCGGCGCTGAAGTCGTTGTTCACCCTGAAAACCGCGGTAAAGGCGAAGCGATCAAAACCGGCTTGGCGCACTGGTTCGCCGGACCGAATCGATCTGCCAGCGGACCAGACCGGCAAATCACGTGGGCGATTCTTCTCGATTCCGACGGTCAACATCTTCCCGAAGAAATTGATTGGTTTATAGCGGCAGCAGCCTCTGCAACGCGGCCGAGTTTTTTTATCGGCAATCGGATGAACAATGTTACGGGGATGCCATTTATCCGGCGCGTGGTGAATCGCTACATGAGCAAAGAGATCAGCCGCGTTTGCGGACAACAAATTCCCGACACGCAGTGCGGTTTCCGGATGGTAGATCGGCAACTGGCCCCACATTTGCATGGCGGCGGACATCGGTACGATTATGAGACCGAAGCGCTAATCATCGCCAGCCGCACAGGCTACCAGATCGAGTCGGTCCCGATTACAACCGTTTACACCGATCAAGTAAGCAAGATTCATCCTGTGCGCGATGCGATTCGCTTTTTCAAATTGATGCGGCGCTACCGAAAACCATAACGGCGTGCCGACCAATAAGAGAACAGTCGCGACGGCTGCCGCTAGCCCAATGCAGCTAAGGTTTTGTTGCCGGAACGGGCTTTGAACTTTTGAGGATTTCTGATTCGGGCGTGAGCTTTTCCGGTTTGCCGCTGAAAATGACGCGATTTGGCTTTTCAGCGAGTGTTCCGACGAGCTCCTTGGCGTATGTGGTGACCACTTTCAGGTTCAAGAGGGTCACATGAAGTTGTCGCAGGTCCTCCGCAAGCTGTCTGTCGGTCGTTTTGATAAAACTATCAGCACTATCGAACACAGTGTCTGCTCCCTTGGCCACCCCCTCAAAGTTTGTGATCATGTTTTGCACGTTGTCCGCGTCCGTTTTCAACGAATCGGCCAGCGGCCCGAGTTTCGGGGTGAATTCGCCCAGGTCTTTCTTCAAACCTGTGACTGTCACATTCATGTTATCGATGAGTTTGTTTGCATTCTCTAACAACGGCCCGGCTTCCGCGGTAATTTGTTCGAGGCCGTAGCCGGCATGGCCTTCGATCATCGCGTTGTTTGCCAGCGTCTGGCCCCCAGGTGTGCCCGCGGAGAGTGAAACAAATTTCGGCGAGAGCATCGTATCGGAACTCAGGGTGGCAGTAATATCTGCCGGCAATGGCGGAATTCCCTCGTCCAGGCTGACCGTCACGCGCACAGCATCCTTTTTGTTCGCGCTAGCATCACGCTCCTTGGCCGTAAGATGTTGCATCGCGATCACGCGTCCCGCCGGCGCGCCTGCATAGCGCACCTCGGAATTGACTTTGATGCCGGTCACATCTTCATAATTGATTTGCAGGGTTCGCGTCGGTTTTTTCAGCTGTCGTCCGGAGAGCGCAAATGTGAGTGCGCCGAGGAGAACGACGCTGCATGCGATCACAAACAGCGCGACGAAAAAATCGGATAGGTTGCGCTTCATGGGTGCTTGTGATGAAAACGGAACCGCGCGCCTAGGAACGGCCGGGGCCGGACCTGTTGATCATCTTTATGCTCTTCCTGTGAAAGGTTCAACGGAATCGGTCCGTCGGCGCGACCGTTGATAAATTGTTGCACTTCAGCGTTCGGACTGTTCCGAATTTCGTCCGGCGTGCCTTGCGCCACAATCGAGCCATGTCCAAGCATAATCATGCGTGTAGCGATGCGAAAGGCGCTGGTCATATCGTGTGACACGACCACTGCGGTCATGTGGCTGCCATGAGTCAACTTTTGCGTTAGCTGGTCGACCACGGCGGTCATGATTGGATCGAGCCCGGAGGTCGGCTCGTCGCTGAATAACAATTCCGGGTCGAGCGCAAGGGCGCGCGCAAGCCCGACGCGCTTCTTCATTCCTCCGCTAATTTCATCTGGCTTAAGATGTTCAAACCCGGTCAGGCCGACCATCTCAAGCTTTCCTCTCACGATTTGTTCGATTTCGTCGGGCGACTTGTTGGTGTGCTGCTGCAGTGGCAGGGCAACATTCTCGCCCACTGTGAGAGACGCGAGCAGCGCGCCGGATTGGAACAGCATCCCGAATCGCAGGCGCACCCGTTCAATCTCGCGTTCCGTCATTTCTGTAATTTCTTCCCCAAAAAGTTTGACCGATCCTGAAGTCGGTTTCATGGACCCAATCATATGGCGGAGCAGTGTGCTCTTGCCGCAACCACTGCCGCCCATAATCACCAGAGTCTCGCCACGATGGACGTTGAATGACAGCTCGTCGAGCACGGCGCGATCACCGAATCGCCGGACGAGATTATTCACCTCGATGATAGTTTCTCCGTTATCTTTCACGCAGCGAAAAAGAAAATCCCCGTCAGAACGGCGTTCATTACTAGCATGGCAAGCAAAGCTTGCACCACCGAAGCCGTTGTAGCCTGCCCGACGCCTTCGGCACCACCCTCGACATTTAGCCCCGCGTTGCACGAGATCGTGATGATGATCCAAGCGAAGACTACGCTCTTGATCATTCCCGAATACAAATCCCAGGTGTCCGCGCTTTCCACCGCGCGCATGATATAGCCGGCGGTGTTAAAATCGAGAAGGGAACAGCAGACCGCCCATCCACCGAGGATGCCGATATAATTTCCAAAGATGGTGAGAGCCGGCAGCATGACCATCATCGCAAGGAAACGCGGCACGACCAGAAATTGAACGGGGTTAATCGCCATCACCTCGAGCGCCTCGATTTCCTCGGATACTTTCATTGTCCCCAATTCGGCCGCGACAGCCGAGCCGCTGCGGCCGATTACGATCACTGCGATCAACACCGGTCCCATTTCGCGCAATAGCGTGAGCATCACCAGGTCGGGGATGTACATTTCCGCGCCGAGACTCTCGAGAGAATGCGCCGCCTGCATCGCCAGCGTCACGCCTACGCTAAATGCCGTGAGCGCGACCATTGGCGCCGCGCGCACACCGATAGCTACCATTTGCCGGAAAATCGGAGCAATTTTGAAAAATTGTCCGGTGAACGGCGCAACAAAAATCCAGTAGAGCAGGCTGAGATTAAGCTGGAGATAATGTTTCACGGGAATTCCGAGTGACAGTGCTGAAATCCAATCCCAAATCACCAAAGATCACTTGCGCCGCATTTCTTCCCGGCGCCATCGAAACACCGGGTCCCGGGTGGCTGCCGGAGCTGCAGAGATAAACATTAGAGATCGGGGTTTTGTATTGCCCGAGCTCCGGGATCGGGCGCAGCGAACCCGTCTGATAGGGGAGAAACGCCCCCTGGCCAAGCGTGCCTCGAACGGCGCTGATGATCTTGCGCGAAATATCGACCGGAGAATGCGCCACGCGCTTGAGAATCTTTGCCTTCAAGTCGGGAATGTAATTCGCAGTGATCAGGTCGATAAGGTAATCAGCGTACGGTTCTCGCGCCTCCTCCCAGGTGCGCGCCGGAACTCTACCCGTGGCGTCGCCCGTGATAACGTACGGGACGCTGAGGACTACAAATTTCATCAGGGCTTTGCCCGTTGGCGCGCGGCTGGGATCTATCACGGAGTCGTTCCAACTCACGATCATAGGCGCCGAAGGCAATGCACCCCCGCGACATTGGAGATAGACGCGCGCAAAGAAATCGAGTGATGGTTCCGTAAGATGGACATGCGCCGATTGGCGCGCGGCAGGTCCGGCTTTGTAGTTAACAGGGCTGTCGAGCGCGACGAACATGACAAAAACCGAATCGCCCCACTCGTATTGCTTCATTTTATCGATGATTTCTTGTCCCACCATTTCCGCGCCTAACAAATCGATTACAAGGTGAGCCGGGTCGACATTCGATACGACGAGTTGCCCCACAGGAATTTCCTCGCCGCCTGTCAGGCGCAGGGCGGTAGCGCGTTTTGGGTCGCCCACAATTTTCTCGACGCGGACGTTCGTGCGGATTTCTCCGCCATGAGCTTGAAGATCTTCAGCAAGCGCGAGCGTAACGCGGTGCATCCCGCCCTTCACCAGATTGTTCCCGGCGTTTTGTAAGACTGAAGCAAACAGCCATCCAAGCTCGGCGCCACCGGCGTCATCAGGCGAGGCGCCGAGAAAAGTGGCGAATGAACAGAACAAAGTTTTAGTCACCTCTGCTTCAAGCGTTTGATTCGCCCAGGATCGGACGCTCTGCATGCTGAACCGATAGGCGTCCATCCCCGCAGGCGATGCCGCGAAGTCGGCTGCCGCAGTCGGGAATGAAGGAGGCGGTGAAAACATGGACGCAGTGATGGCGTCTTTTTCCGCGAGGAAACGGTTCATCAAAACACGCCATGTCTTGCCGTCCCTGAGTGAATAGCGGGCGATGTCCGCGGCGGTTTTTTCAACGTCGCGATGGACGCTAATGATGTCGCCGTTGGGAAAGGCATGTGAGAAAGGAATTTCCGGTTCGATGATTTCGTAGCGATCGAGCAAATCCAATTCGCGCGGGACGGGTGAGAGATTTGCAAGTTGATATCCACTCGCGTGAATGTCCGACCAAAACCCGGGCAAAGTTTCCTCTTCGGTGACGGTCATGCCGCCCACCGTGCGATATTGCTCAAGGACGAGCACCTTTAGCCCCGCCCTGGCCAGATAACAGCCACACGTCAGGCCATTGTGTCCCGCGCCGATGATGATCGCGTCATAATGATGTGGCATAGCGAGGTGAGCCGGAGAATTTTTTCAGTTGCTACGACTGCGCAGAATGCCAAGCTGCGCGCACTGACGAAAGCCGAAAGTTAAGCGTTGAAAGCTGACGATTGCCTCGCCAGGTGAGGATCACGGAGAAAGACAATGCCCCAAAACGAAATCGAGGCTGTACGCGCGCTACTCAGTTCTAAGCCACGGCCGGTGGGCTGGCCCGAGCGACGAAAGCGCATTGACGAGGTCGGTTCCGTGTGGCCAGTCGCCGACGACATTGAACTGACTGCAGTGGACGTAAACAAGGTGCCGGGCGAATACTCCATCGCTCCCGGCAGCGATGCCTCGCGTGTCCTGCTATATTTTCATGGCGGTGGTTATTGTTCCGGTTCAATCCGGAGCCATCGCCGTCTCGTGACTGAGGCGGGCCGAGCCGCAGGAATGCGGACGCTCACTGTCGCCTATAGACTTGCACCGGAGCATCCCTTCCCAGCAGCGTATGACGACGCGCTAACGGCGTGGCGTTTCCTGCGCGACCAGAACGTATTCCCGCTGCGCAAATCGCGATCGGCGGCGACAGCGCTGGCGCTGGGCTGACTGTGGGATTGATCAATCGCCTGCGCGATGCGCGCGAGGACCTTCCTGCATGCGCGTGGCTCATATCGCCATGGACAGACCTCACGATGTCGGGCGTAACGCTGGCGAGCAAGGCCGCGGTCGATCCACTCATTCACAAGGAATATCTGAACGAATTGGCGGATGCCTATCTTCCCGCTGGCATCGACAGAAAAGATCCGCGCATCTCTCCGCTCTACGCCGATTTCAGAGACTTTCCTCCGATGCTAATCCAGGTTGGTTCTAACGAGACCTTGCTCGATGACGCCACTCGGTTGGCAGCCCGGGCTGGTGCAGCGGATGTCGCAGTGACTTTGGAAATCTGGCCGCACATGATTCATGCGTGGCCTTTATGGAACGCTCGTTTGGAAGATGGCCGTCGCGCCCTTGCCAACGCAGGCGCATTTATTCGCGCGCATCTTTAACAGGGCGCAGCGGGCATGCCGCAACTGCTCGATACGCGTTCAACCGTATTATTTTGTCATTCTGAGCGGAGCGAAGCGGAGTCGAAGAATCTCAGTTCATCTCCTTGGTGGCACCGGTGTCTGAAATACAGAGATCCTTCGCATTCGCGCAGGATGACGGGCTTTGGGGTCGGCTATAACAAACCACGTCTCCGGAAATCGCCGAGATTGCCGCCAGACGAGCGTTCCACGAGATCGATAGTGAATTTGAGAAGACAAACTTCCCACGCGTCATCCACGCCTTGAATGATCGCGCTGAGCGGCTCGTTCTTGCTTTCGACGTGGCGTCTCGTGCGCTTGATCACAGTATCGATTGAGTCGCTCAGCGTCTGTTCGCTCAAATCGGTTTTGCGGAATTGAAAGCCGTAACGGAGCACCGCGATGTTCCGCGTGTGCTCACGCAATTGATCCACGTATCGTTCCGCCTTTTCTCCAAAGCCTTCGAGCAACAACCGGCAATAATGCTCCGGCGTTAGAATCTGCGGACGTTCCGCGTGCACTTTGCCATTGCGAATCCGGACCTGATCCACCCGATCCATCAACTCCGAGATCAAATAAAAATTGAAACTCGTGTTGCCGAACGTCGCGATCTGGTGCTCCGGGGCCAGGATCACGTGCGTATTTTCAAGAGCGTAATCGAAATCGTCGCGGGTCATGAATGGGTCGGAACTTATGGTGCCCCTCGCGGTTTTCAAAAAAAAGCATAGACCGATAATGACAAAACCCGGATGACGAATGATGAACTGTAGGGCGTCTGTGTCAGTCCCGAACGCTTTCGGTATTCAGAAACGCCTTGCAATTACTTTTTGGCTTCTGCGTTGACTTGCTGCCTGTTGCTCCTTCTTCTGCTGCTGTGGCTGAAACAGCGAGAGATATTCGCCGTAGCCCTCTTCCTTTAGTTTCTCCACCGGAATAAATCGCAACGCGGCGGAGTTCACGCAGAAACGTTGACCGGTCGGCGCCGGGCCGTCGTCAAAGACGTGGCCGAGATGCGAGTCGCTTGATTTCGCACGGACCTCGGTGCGCTCCATTCCATACGAAGAATCGCGTTTTTCCGTCACGTTGTCGGACTTAATCGGCTTCGTAAAACTCGGCCATCCCGTGCCACTATCGAATTTATCCAGCGAACTGAAGAGCGGTTGGCCGGTGATAATATCGACGTAGATTCCTGGTTTGTGATTGTCCCAATAGGCGTTGTGAAACGGTGTTTCCGTGCCGCATTGGCGCGTCACCTTGTACTGGTCCTTGGTTAACTTCTGCTGCAACTCGGCGTCGCTTGGAACGGGCTTGGTCGGATTCATTTTCTCGGCTTCTTGCTTCTGCGCTTGAGCATACGCGAACAAGATCGAACCGACAATCACAACGAATGCGCCGGCCAGCCCAAACCACAGAGTCTTGTGTGAGTGTTTACATGTTAATCGTGTCGCTCTCATCCCTGTTTTCTCGCGTGAAAATTTGTCCTCTTTAGCAGTCCTTAAGTTCATGCGGATTCGCGTTGATTGAGGCAGATACCGCAGAGCTCCCTTTCATATTAAGTTCGGATATTAGACACAAAATGGTTGGAACGCGTTCATTCCTGCCGGCCGGCTTCGGGAACGCGAATGTAACGACGAAAGAGAATTAATCCGATTGGTGCGACCGACGCCGCCAAAGCGAAGATCAACCACATTGTTCCGGGGCGTCGCGGACCGTGTTCGGGAACAAACGCGGCAAGTAACCACCCGCCAAAGCCGACAAGGAATTTGCCCACGAGGAAGGGGAGATACGCCAGAGAACCGTACGAAGCTTCCTGTCCTGGCGGGGCAATCGCAGCGGCATACTCGTACACACGCGGTGAATAGAATGCTTCGCCGATCGAGAAGACGATCAGATACAGCGCGGACATGACGTAGTAAGGGTGAAGGTTTCCCTGCAATCCAAGGTAAGCGTGCCCAAGCCATTGCCCGAACACACCGTTGGCAGCCGACACAAACCATTCTGTTGGCAGCGCCATGATGAATACTCCCGCGGCGCAAATGACTCCACCGATCACTACCATTCGATAAGCCGCAAACTTTTGCGTCAGTGCGCCTACAATCGGCACGAGGCAAATAATCACGATAGCGTTGATCGCGGAAAGTTTCCCCACAGGGGCGTTCGCGCCGAGTTCGCGAATTCCGAACTTTGGAAAGACGTAATCCATCTGCAAAAAGATTGCCTTGAGAAATCCGATGAAAACAAAGAACAGCAGCAACCGGTAAAATCCTGATTGACCAATCAATCGTCGAAAAAGCTGCGCGGCGGCGATCACGCTATGGCGCACTGTTTGCCAAATACCGCTTAAGAAACTCCCTGCAGCGTCTCGACTGCGAGATACCTGTTCAATCACCAGACCACCGTTTGTTGCTTCCGAGCCACGCCGCAGAAAATAAATGACGGGAAACAGCACAATTTCGAAAACAAGACTGACCATGAACAACTGCTGATAGCTGCTGGGTTGAAATCCGAAGAGACTGACGTGGAAGTTGAATTGGCGGATGTAGTCGAAAATCCATCCCGCGGCGATGTAACCGAGGTTCATTATCATGTAGATGATCGAGAACGAAATGGATCGCTGAGCGACGGTCGAGTAGCGCCGCGTTGCCGCCAGCAGCACTGGTGTTCCTAATGCTTCGCCGATTGCCAGCGGAAGAACTCCGCACGCGAGCGCCAGCCACGGGATTGTGGTAACGACCATGACGCTGCGGGCAACCGTACAAATGGCGACACCGAGGAAAAAAGTGCGGCGCAACCCGATCGCGTCCGTGATAGAGCCGGCAAGCAAAGTGAAGATCGTCATTGCCGGCGCCCACACCCAGCCGACCAGCGCTCCTGCCGCCTGATCGCTGAACCCGAGGTCTTTCGACAGCCACAGCACCATTGTTTTGTTTGTGACCGAGTAAGCGGTGTAAATGAGAAACTTGATGAGGAACGTGAGCCACAACTCGCGTTGCGCTCCCTTGAGCACGGTAAATTTCGCTATGAAACCGGGCAGACCTGTGGCTACTCCGGCAGGCACCGTTTCTTCCGGCGGAATTACTTTGATTGTTTGGCCCACGGCGCTTGAAATTATTCTGTCATTCCGAGGGAAGTCGAGGAATCCGGTGGCGAAACTTTCAGACCGGATTCAACGGGATCCTTCGACCACGCTTCGCTTTGCTCAGGATGACGAGACTTCTACGATCACACCAAGTTCTCGATGTAGGTTTTCCGGTCGAATGGGCCAAAATCATCAAGCTTTTCGCCGGTGCCGACGAAGCGTGTGGGAATTCCAAGTTCATCCTGGATCGCAACCACAATGCCGCCTTTGCCGCTGCCATCGAGTTTCGTGACGACCAGGCCAGTGAGTCCAAGCGCGTTGTGAAACTCGCGCGCCTGACTTAGCGCGTTACTGCCTGTGGTCGCGTCAACGACGAGCAATGTCTCTTGTGGTGCGTCCGCATCGAGTTTGCCGAGAGTGCGTTTTATTTTCTGCAGCTCGGCCATCAGGTTTGCTTTCGTATGTTGCCGACCGGCAGTGTCGCAAAGCAAAAAGTCAATCTGACCGTTGGCTGCCGCGTGATACGCTTCGTAACAAAGCGCCGCCGGATCTGCCCCGTGCTGCCCACGAACGATTTCGACGCCGAGTCTTTTTGCCCAGATGTCGAGTTGCTCGATAGCTGCGGCGCGGAATGTGTCAGCGGCCGCGAGCATCACGCTCTGTTGATGCTGCTGTAGGGCGTTTCTGTGAAACGCCGAGGCGTCTGAACAGACGCCCTACAGTGTTCGGCGTTCATGAGGTAATGCGCCAGCTTCGCTGTCGATGTT
This sequence comes from uncultured Verrucomicrobiae bacterium, assembly GCA_963791385.1. Classification (GTDB taxonomy): domain Bacteria; phylum Verrucomicrobiota; class Verrucomicrobiia; order Chthoniobacterales; family UBA10450; genus Udaeobacter. The sequence continues at coordinate 84,567 of CAWBSH010000030.1, read as the reverse complement.
GTTTTGCCGGTTCCGTTCACGCCCACAATCAAAATCACCGTTGGTTTGCCTGTTGCTCGACGGATCGGCGCCGGACCGCGCGGTAAAATGCGCGCGATCTCTTCGCGCACCGCTTTGATCACGTCGCCAATTCCGAGCAAAGCCCAGGCCTCGCGTTCCTGGAGCGTCTTAATGATTCGCGTTGTCATCGGCACGCCGAGATCGGCACGGATGAGCCCTTCTTCGAGCTCATCCCAGTCGATCGGTTTGCCAGCGAATTGTTTGGCCAGCGATTGAAGAAAATTCATTTTGATTTCGTCATTCCGAGCGAAGTCGAGGAATCCCGTGGAATTACTTTACGGCAACGCTACGGGATCCTTCGATTTCACTCCGCTCTGCTAAGGATGACTGCCTGTGCAACGAATCACGATTCTCGTCGGACCGCCTCTCGTGCCGGCCTGTCCAAATCTTTTCGGATCCGATCAAGAATTCCATTCACAAAGCGGCCTGATTCCACGCCGCCGTACATTTTGGCCAACTCGATAGCCTCGTTAATGGAGACCACTGGCGGGATGTCCTCGCGATACAGCATTTCATAAATCGCCAGCCGGAGAACATTGCGATCCACTGCTGAAATCCGGCGAAATTCGTAGTTCTCGCAATAGCGGCGAATGCGTTCATCGATTTCTGGCAAATGCGCCACCATGCCTTCGATCAGCGGCTGTGCGAATTCGCGCACTCGCGGTGCAGCGGGGCAAAATTCCCAAAACTCATCGATCTTCTCCGGTCCCTCGCCGTGCTGGAGATCTCGCCAGAAATGATATTGAACCGCAGCTTCCCGCGCTCTTCGCCGTTTACCCATGATCCCTCGACGGTTTGGAAACCGCCGCTCCTTGTTTGCTGCGAATGTCCGACAAAACATTGGCGATTTCCACTGCCGCGCGCGCAGCTTCGGTGCCGCGATTAATCTTATTTTCAAGACAACGCGCGCGGGCCTGATTTTCGGTGTCAAAACTCAGAACCACATTGACGACTGGCACGCCATGTTCGAGGGCGATTCGTTGCAGAGCGTCCGTCACGGAGCGGCTCAGATTTTGCGCATGGTTGGTTTCGCCTTGTAGAATGACTCCGCACGCAATGATGGCGTCGGCTTTGTTTTGATTCGAAAGTTCGCGCACGACCACGGGGACCTCGAACGAGCCGGGCACGCGATGGAGAGAAATCGTGGCGTCCGGCGCAAGCGCACGCAGTTCGTCCGTCGCATGATCGATGAGCCCATCCACGTATTGCGCATTGAACCTGCTCGCGACGATGTGGAACGTGCGTTTACCCTTCGCGGTTGCGGGACGAGATGGCGATTCCTTCGTCATTCGTCATTCGGATTTCGTCATTCGCGAACGCTCTAAAGCAAGTGCCCGAGCTTCGTTCTCTTCGTTTCGAGATATTTTTCGTTGTGCGGATTGGCCTCCGTTCGGATCGGCACCTGCTCGATCATTTCGAGGCCGTAACCCTCAAGGCCAACAACTTTCTTCGGATTATTTGTGAGGAACCGGAACTGCCGCACGCCGAGATCGAAAAGGATCTGCGCGCCGAGTCCGTAATCGCGCAGGTCGCTCGGATACCCAAGCTTCGCGTTCGCCTCCACGGTATCGAGCCCTTCCTCCTGCAACTTGTACGCGTGGATTTTTGCTGCCAGCCCGATACCGCGGCCTTCCTGGCGCATGTAAACCAAAACACCATGGCCTTCCTCCTGGATTTGCCGCAGCGCCGCGTGCAATTGATTTCCACAGTCGCACCGGCGCGAAGCAAAAACATCGCCAGTGAGACATTGGCTGTGCACGCGAACGAGAGTTGGCCTGTGTTTGTCGATGTTGCCCTTAACGAGTGCGAGATGATGCTGGCCGTCCAGTTTTGAGCGATACAAATGCAGATGGAAATCGCCGTAGTCGGTAGGCATTTTCACGATTTGCTCCAACTCGACCAGCTTCTCGCGAACACGGCGATAGGCGATCAAGCTTTGGATCGTGCAAATGCGCAAACCGTGTTTGTCGCGAAACTCCATCAATTCCGGCAGACGCGCCATCGTTCCGTCGTCGTGCAAAATCTCGCAGAGCACGCCCGCACCTTGCAGCCCTGCCATTCTCGCCAGATCGACGGCCGCCTCGGTGTGGCCGGCGCGCCTCAGTACGCCGCCGTCTTTCGCGCGCAGGGGAAACACGTGGCCCGGCTGGTTCAGATCGTCCGGCGACGATTTCGGATTAGCAATGGCCAGTATCGTCGTTGCGCGATCATAGGCGCTTATGCCGGTGGTCACACCCCGCGCCGCGTCCACGGAAACTGTGAAATCGGTGTTATGCTTCTCGCGGTTTTGCGCCACCATGCGTTGCAAACCGAGTTGATCTGCCCGCTCATTCGAGATGGGAACGCAAATCAAACCGCGGCCGTGCGTTGCCATGAAATTGACCGCTTCCGGTGTCACCTTTTCCGCCGCCATTACCAGATCACCTTCATTCTCGCGATCGGCGTCGTCGGTCACGACCACCATACGTCCCTTGGCGATGTCGCTAAGCACATCGTCAATCGCGTCGAACTGAAATGTTTCCTTCGCCTCTGAGATCATTGAACATAATACCATTACGTCCGGTAAGTTGTTCAGCAACTCTTACTCGTGCTCGTAATCGGAATACGACTCAATAACTGTCGAGCACGAGCACGATCAGGCTGTGAGCACGAGTCGAATTAGTTCGAGCTCGCCGCGACAATCGCTTCCGGCCGGTACATGTCGTGGTTGCTCCCCTGAAATTCGGCTTTCAGTTTCACGGTGAACCGCGAAAGATCAACAAGGTCCCATCGCGTGAACTTCCAAATCGCATTCGGAGAACCTGATCCGGCTTCACGTGGCAAATGCTCAAATCCCACCACGAAATGCACCGCGTCGTCGCGCACTTTGTTCGTGGATTTTCTCGGCTCGAAATAGAACGCCCGGAAACTGCTGTCGCGGCTTCCGACCGCGTAAAGTTTTGGGTCCAAATAGAAGACGCGCTTGCTCTCCAGATCTACGATGCGCAAGTCGGGATAACCTGAGCGCTGGACTTTTCCTTCGGCGGTGAGCGGAAAATCGCAGCGCAAACCGGGAGCCGCATTGAGCAGCTCGCGCAACGTGTCTTCGAAATGGCTGCTGACCTCGTTGATGCGATCGATGTTTTGAATCGCGCTACCGGGCGCATTTAATCGCTTCATGGTCTCGTTGCACGCGGCGCTGATGGCTTTTGCCACGCGCTGATCCACTGGGTTGTTCACGTCAAACGGGAGCACTTTTTTCCCGGTCGTATCCAAAATGACTTCGCTCAACGGGACGCCGCGCAGTTGTTGATCTTCATCCAGCAACCAGGGAATCAATTGGTCCACTGGCTCCTTCGGCGCCGGCGATCTTTGCGCCAAAGCGGCACTCGCTAACGCTGTCGCAGCGACCCAGTAAATGAATCTCATTCCTCGGGATTCAAAATGGAAGCGCTATTCTCAGCAAGACCAAACGGCATTCCAGTAAACGGCCGGCGGGCATCTTGCCTGCCAGACAATTTGTGACTAGAGACTACGGTGCAGTTGAACAAACCCGACAAGATTTTCGTGGCCGGTCATCGGGGAATGGTCGGCAGCGCGCTGGTTCGACGGCTCGAAGCAGAAGGTTTCAACAATTTGCTGACCCGAGATCGATCAGAGCTCGATCTTACCGACGAATCTGCGGTTGCGAAATTTTATGGAGAGGAAACACCCGACGTCGTCGTTGTTGCGGCGGCGAAGGTTGGCGGGATAAACGCAAACAATGAATACCCGGTCGAGTTTCTGCTTGAGAACCTGCGCATTCAGAACAACGTGATTCGCTTCGCGTGCCAAAGCGGTGTGCGCAAGCTGCTTTTTCTTGGAAGCTCCTGCATTTACCCGCGGTTAGCGCCTCAGCCGATCCCAGAAACTGCGCTGCTCAGCGGCCCGCTCGAGCCAACCAACGAAGCGTACGCGATCGCCAAGATTGCCGGGATCAAGCTTTGCCAGGCGTATGCGCGCGAGTATCGCACGAATTTCATATCGGTGATGCCGGCGAATCTTTACGGGCCCAACGACAATTTCGATCTGGAAAAATCACATGCGCTCGCGGCGCTCCTGCGCAAGGCGCACGAAGCGAAAGTCCGCGAGGAAAAAAAACTAATCGTGTGGGGAACCGGAGAACCGCGCCGCGAATTTTTGCATGTCGATGATCTTGCCTCCGCTCTGCTTTTACTGCTGCAGAAATACGACTCGCCGGAGATCATCAACGTTGGCTGTGGCGAAGACATCACGATTCGCGAACTGGCCAAGTTAATTTGCGATGTCGTGGGGTTCGACGGCGAACTCGTTTGGGACAAGACCAAACCCGATGGCACGCCACGAAAGCTGCTGGATGTGAGCAAAATTCGCTCGCTCGGCTGGCAGCCGACGATTCCGTTGCGCAAGGGCATCGCACAAACGTACGAATGGTTCGTCGCGAATTGGGATGAACGGTAGGGACGTCGCGCTGTCCCGAAAGCTTTCGGGAGTCGGCGCAACGCGCCGACCCTGCCTGGCTGGCGCTGAAAAGTTTCGGGCGTTGACCCGCGAAAGCTTTCGGAGTTGACTCATTGAGGACCGATGAAAAAGCTGCGCGTTGGCGTTGTTGGTGTTGGGCATATCGGGAGTAATCATGCAAGACTCTACGCGGAAATTCCGTCGGCTGAGTTCACCGCGGTGCATGATCTGGAGCCGTTCAGGAGTCGCACGATTGCGAGCAAATTCGGGGCTGCACCTGCCAAATCGCTCGATGATTTCATCGGAATGGTTGACGCCGCTTCCGTGGCAACGCCCACCAATACGCACTACGAGGTTGCCCGCGCTCTTCTCTCCAAAGGCAAACATGTGCTCGATAGAGAAACCGATCACCGATAACACTGCACACGCGACCGAGCTCGCTGAACTGGCCGCGCGCGGCGGCCTCATCCTCCAAGTGGGACACGTCGAACGCTTCAACCCCGTTTTGGGCGCGCTTGAAAAACATCTCACTCATCCGCGGTTCATCGAGGCGCATCGGCTCTCGCCGTACACGGAACGCAGCACCGACATCGGTGTCGTCCTCGATTTAATGATTCACGATCTGGAAGTGATTTTGCATTTTGTGCGCTCTCCCCTTTGGAGCATTGACGCGGTCGGCGTGCCGGTGCTAAGCCAAAGCGAAGATATTGCCAACGCGCGGCTCCATTTCGAAGACGGTTGCGTAGCAAATGTGACCGCCAGCCGCATCAGTCCCGAGCGGGTGCGCAAGATCCGGATTTTTCAAGAAGATGCGTATCTCTCGCTGGATTATCAAAATCAAAGCGGCGAGATTTATCGGCGCGTCGGAAAACAAATTTGGCGGGACAGAGTCGAGATCGAACACGGCGAACCGCTCAAACTTCAGCTGACATCGTTCATTGAATGTGCAAGCACAGGACGCCAGCCGCGTGTTTCCGGTTCTCAAGCCACGGCGGCATTGGAACTGGCAGTCAAAATTACGAAGCAAATCTCGTCGAGTGCATAGGACGGCTTGCCTGCATGGCAACTGACCACCGGCTAGTGGCAGGTCTTCTTGCCTGCATCCGAACTGCACGGCGCCAGACGACACGTGGCTACAACGAAGATGAATCCATGACCATCTATTTCGTTGCGGGCGAAGTGAGCGCTGATAATCACGGCGCCGCACTAATGCGCTCGCTGCGCGAGTTGAATCCCGAGCTCCGGTTCCTCGGGCGCGGTGGCCCGCAAATGCAGCACGTCGCCGGCGCGTCAATTAAGAATTGGATTGGTGACGCAGCGGTTCTCGGTTTGTGGGAAGTGCTGAGAAAGTATGGCTATTTTCGCGAGCAATTCCATCAGACGCTTGGTGAAATTCTGGAAAGCAAACCCGACGCAGTCGTTTTGATCGACTATCCAGGGTTCAATTTGCGATTAGCCCGCGCGCTGCGAAGACGGTCGCAAGCTCCAAAGTTAATCTACTACATCAGCCCGCAGGTCTGGGCATGGAATCGCGGCCGGATCAAGAAAATGGCGCGCTTCATCGATCTTGTGCTCTGCATTTTTCCGTTTGAGGCCAATCTCTACAACGAATCGGGCCTCCATGCGGTCTTTGTCGGTCATCCAATGATCGAAAGACTTGAGACACAGAAGATCGAGACTGAGCGCGATCCCAATTTGGTCGGGCTTTTCCCGGGCAGCCGGCTCCGTGAAGTTCGGAAAATTTTCCCGGTGATGATCGAAGCAGCGCGCCTGCTTTTGCAAACCAAGCCGGGTTTGCGCTTCCACGTCGCAGCCGCATCTGAAGGACTCGCACGCGAAATGAGCGAACTGCTCAGGAGCGAACGATCGGAGGATCGGCAGGCGATTGCAATTATAGTTGGCCAGACGCCAGCGCTGATGCAGCAGGCGTGGGCCGGAATTGTTGCCTCGGGAAGCGCGACACTGGAGGCCGCTTATTTTCAAATGCCGTTTGTGCTGGTTTACAAGGTTGCGTGGCCGACGTACATCGCAGCGCGCCTCGTCGTAAATGTAGATTATCTCGGCATGCCTAATTTGCTTGCGGACAAGGAAGTCGTTCCCGAATTTATCCAGCACGAGGCCAAACCGGAGCGGATTGTAAATACTCTCCGGTCGTTAATGGAAGACGCAAACGCGCGTGATCGGATGATTTCGGACTTTGATTCGATCATTGGCAAACTAGGCAGAGGCGGAGCCAGTGAGAAGGCGGCACAAACAATTATTCAACAACTCAATGAGCAGCGATTTCCGGACCTCCGGAGCGATCGTGAGATCGCCCTTCCTTGACACGCAGAGGCGGATCGAGCCAAAAGGAACGAAACCAATTAATGTCCATGAAAATCTGGGATATTTCACGAACTCTATCGAACGAGTTTGCCGAGTGGCCGGGCGACGAGCCCTTTCATTATCATTTGACCAGCGAGATCGCGAAAGGCGCAAGCGTGAATCTGGGCGCAGTGAGCATGAGCGTGCACAACGGCACCCACGCCGATGCGCGGTTCCATTTCCACACAAACGGCGAATCGATCGAGAAAGCGCCGCTCGACCTTTATCTGGGCCGCGCAACCGTAGTCGATCTGGCACAGAGTTTCTCGCGTCTGAAGGAAAAGCATCTGATTACGCTCGATGATCTCCGTCCGCACGCCGAAGAGGTGGCCGCCACGTCGCGGCTCCTGGTGAAGACGGGACGGTGGAACGACTCGACAGTTTTTCCAGAAAAAATTCCCGTGGTCGCAGCGGATGTGCCGGTGTGGTTGCAGAAGAACGGAGTGAAGCTTCTGGGCGTGGACCTGCCATCGGTGGACGACATCGATTCGAAATCGTTGCAGAACCATCATGCGCTTGCTCGCGCCGGCATCGCCATCATTGAATCGCTCGATCTGAGAGACGTCGCTCCGGGCGTTTACAATTTCGCGGCGCTGCCTCTGAAGATCGCGGGTGCCGATGCCGCGCCCGTGCGCGCGGTGCTTTGGCGTGATTGAATCGATATGATTGTCATCTCGAGCGGAGTCGAGAGATCCCGTGGCATAGCCTTCGGATGACTTCGCGGGATATCTCGACTTCGCGCGACATGACAGAAAGCATATTCGAAGATCGCCGGACGCTCTGGGTTATCGCGGCACTGATTGTCGTTTTGTTCGCGACCGCGAATTTGCCCTGGCAGCTCGACGATTACGATCAGGCGAAGCAAGCGTTCACCTCATTCGAAATGGTCAAGGAAGGCCATTGGCTTTATCAGCACACGCCGCATGAAGGCGTGGCGACAAAGCCGCCGTTGGTGGGCTGGATTTCAGCCGCGCTTTTTTTAGTGACGCGCTTATGGGAGATCGTATGGCGATTGCCATCGCTTCTGGCTGCGCTCGCGCTCGCGGCCGTGTTATTCCGCGCTGCGAAGGGTGCGTATGGAAAAATCGCCGCGCTAATTGCTTTCGGCGCCTTTGGATTAAACCTGCTGAGTCCCCGGCTGGCTACGCTCGTGCGCACCGACATGCCGCTGGCGCTGGTGATTTTTCTGATCGGTCTGTTGATCTGGCAAAGAATCCGAGACGGAGACGGATGGAAACTGCGCGATCAAGTTTACGTCTTTGTTCTCCTTACCACGGCGATGTTGATCAAAGGTCCGATCGTTTATGCGTTTGTGCTGCCGGGAATTGGGCTGTTTCAGTTGCGGTATGGTAGGGCGCGACCGCCGGGCGCGCCGAAACGGAATTCGAGCAATGTCTGGCCTGGGTGGTGGCCATGGATCGCATCACTGGCAATTTTTCTCGTCTGGGTAGCCGGCGGTATTTGGTTTCAGCCCGGGTTTTACCAGGAAGTTGTGATGCGGGAATTTGTCGGACGCTTTGGCGAAACAATTCATCGGCCGCAACCGCTTTACTTTTATTTTCCACATTTGTTACACAAATTCGCACCCTGGAGCGTGCTCATAATCGCCATCGCGATTCTCGATCTTCATTCGCGAAAATGGCGGCTGGGCGCAGTTTTTCGCGAGATGCACGATGAAACTTTCTGGCTGCTTTGCTGGAGCATCGGCGGCTTGATTGCGATGTCGCTGATTCCATCAAAGCGGGTGGACAGAATTTTTCCGGTGATTCCACCGCTCTGTTTACTGCTGGCGGCGCAGATTGCAGCGCGCAATTCGTGTAGCCACGGCCCTGTGGGGCGTTCTTCAAGAAGTGTTGAATCAGAAGAGACCGGCCATAGGCCGGTGGCTACACAAAATGCGCTGACGCATATCTATGCAGTGGAGCGTATTGCTTTGGCGTTTGGCATCCTCTTCACCGGCGGCTACACAGGTTGGAAGATCGTCACCGGCTATCGCGATCATCGCAATGCGCTGGCCGTCTTTGGAAGAAATGTGCGGCACGAAGCGGAAGCGCATCACTGGCGTTACGAGGTTGTATCTGCCAAAGATGAAGGGTTGCTTCTCTATCTTCGAAAGACGCACTTCGTTGAGCCGGCTGATGCCATCACAGAATGGAACGCCGGAAATCTGGACGCGCTCGTTGCTTCAGACGAAAAAGCGGCGGCGCTTATGCGTGACCTTCAAGGCGCTGCTGTTTCTCAATTGCAATCAAATGAGCAACAACAACAACAGCAGGGCAGGGGATACGTTTTAATTATCCGTTAATCTCCTCGCGGATTTGGACATACCCCGCTGCTAGTCGCCTCGCTGTTTGAGGAAATGGTTCAACTCCTTTTCCCAGGCCTGCATGAATTTCTGATAAAAATCAGCCGTGAATTTGGCCACGAATTCGTCACCTGCTGCCCCGATGCTTGTGTGGCTGTAAGTCACGTCGGCAAAACATTGGTCTCCATTTGGGGTAAGCTGAATTTCCAGGCGGCAAGCCGTGACCCCGGGCACAATCTTTAACATCTCAACAAACCAGTTCTCCGGTTCGTGACGTGTGACATACCAAATTGCTTTGCCGGGCTTGTCCGGCGTGATGAAAATACAATCGCGCTCGGCAATGCCGGAGGAACTGATGACCAGGTCTGGCAGCCAACCATCCGCCCATTCGATCTCTCGCACCGGGCACAAAAGCGGGAACACTTGCGCGGCTGAAGCGCATAGTTTTTGCCTGTAGGTGTGTGTTGCCCGATTCGGTTCAGTGATGCGCATAGACGCCTAACGACATCAGACTGGGCTAGACATGGGATCAGCGACCGCGAGCCCGCTGCAACTAACCACGCGGCCAAAGCGCGGATGGCAAACAGTCTGAAACTGGATCGTAGGCTTGCTCGCGGTTCGCTGCATCGAATGGTTAGCCCTTATCATTTACGACGACGGGCGCGCTACTGTCCCTGGCGAGCAGGGCATCGACGTCAAACACGAACCCAGGAATGAAGCCCTTATGTTTGGCGCCGCTCCACCACGCCTCGCCACGCGGCGTCCTGAGCAGGCTGCACAAGAGCGGTGCGGCAGTTAATTCGAAGGTCCCCTTTGGAAAGACACCGCGCTGCGTTCTGTCCCAAATGTGGAAGGCCGCCCAGGCGTGTTCAGCCAGCATCTGCTCCAGCCTCAGCTGATCGGCTGCATCCAGGGCGCGCTCTCCGTGAAGGCCAGCAGTCATGAGCTCGGCAATGTCGCGGTTTCGAGCGATCGCCTGACGGATCACCGTCCACTGCTGCATTGTGGAATTGTGCTCGTTGCGTTGGAGAGCGGCCGTATTTTGTTTGATCTGTAAACCGACAAAGATCAAAGACACAATGACACCAACCGAAGCAACAATTTGCGCAAGATAGGATATTTGTTCGAACGACATAGGGTTCAACGGTCGGTGAATTCGGGCCTGCCCAAGAACAGCAACACGTCCAGCGTGGAGAGTAGAGACTTCATGGGCCTAACGAAACTAAGGTCAGCCACCGCTGGCGACGGCGCGCATGGCGGCGGGAGGAAAGGTTGGAGTCACGGAAAGCTTGTTCGTACGCCGGCCAGCGGTTGGCTGCATCGTTTGGTTAGGCTTTTCGTGATCCATGCTTTCAACCGCCGCGATTGCCGCTTGGACGGCGACTGGATCAAGTGTGAGTGAGATGTGGTCAATCCCCGGGAGAACTGTAACAGGAACATCTTTGCCAGCTGTCTTGAAAACGGCTGCAAACCGATCGGCGTACGATACGTCATCGTTTTGACCGACGATTACCCGAAGGGGTTGCCTAATCGCTCGAATGTTTGCCTGGTAATCGCGCTCAGGCCTGAAGTTCTGTGCGAGGGCGAAGGAATATTGCGGGGTGAGCAAGCCTTTGTCCCTCTCGTCGACCGCGAATCTAACCACCGGCAGGTCGTCAAACGCGTGGATTCCAAACCCGTTGAGCACGCGATCGCGATGATGCGCGGAACCCCCACGGTAGCCCAGCCGCCGTTACCCGGACGCAACGTTGCTGCGTCCTGACTGATCCAAGGAGAAAGAAGAAGATAGTTGGAGAATAGTTCCTGACGTGAACTGCCCGCGAAGCGAAGCACAAATCCCCCGCCAGAAGAGAACCCGGCGAGCGTGGAAGGCTGAGCCAATTTGGTCGAATGGACAAAGTCCTCCATGTCGTCCTCCAACTGCCCGATATAGGCGATGTGGCCTTTGGTGCCTGATTTACCGTGTCCGCGGACGTCCAGAGCGTAAGCTGCATAGCCAGCCGCAGCAAATCCCTTGGCCATCAGGTGCATGCTGCTGCTACTGGCAGAGGAGCCGTGCACGAGCACCGCACTGCCTTTGACAGCGTCACCGGCAGCCGGGTAGGCTCGAAAGGCGAGTTTGGCGCCATCGCGAGCCGTAAAGTAACTGAGTTCCGGTAAATCGGAGAAATCCACGTTCTTGAAAGGGTCACTAATGCTCGACATTGGCGGCGGCGCCTCGCCTGGTCCGCCAAGTGCGATCGCGAGTCCAAGGGCCGCCACAAGAACTGCGACAACAATAAGGATGGTGATGAGAAAACGCTTCATGCGATAAGCCTAACGAGAACAAGATGAGCGACGGCGGACGAGGGCGCGCGTCGCTCGGGGTGGAAGTGTGGAAGTCATCTCAAAAGTGGGAGCGTACAGGGGTCCGCCGTTCGCTCCATCGCATGGTTAGACGTTTGTATTTCTTACGTACGATCGCCTCGGGTTTAGTGGAATGTAAGCGTGCTTTAGAATTTCCTTTACCTTCTTGTGTGCATCTGAATCCTTGGCAGCCAAGACAAAACTCAGTAAGTATCCCTGGCGGGATGTGACCGCAAAAGTCATGTAGCCCTCGAGGGACTTTCCGTGCATTGTTAGATCGCACGCCGTTAAATCAGCACCTTTGCACTGAATATGATAGTACGGCCCGAAACCGCCGCCAACACCTTGGACCGCGAATAGGCCTGTTTACTCTGATTCAAATATTCCTCTGGCGAAATAGACGCGTGGCGCTTCCGTTTGCAACCGTCCTGATGCTCAGATCGTCAAAAGTGCGCTGCTCGCCTTTGAGGTCTGTTTTTCCGGACTGAGCCGTTCAAAATGACCGGGCATCAACGCTCGGCTCCTAGCATTTAGTTCCTCTTTGGTTACGGGACTTTCCTGTGTTGCCTACGCGAATTTCTGTAAGCGTCCGCTTTCGATTGAACCGCATGATTCATCCTCGGTCAATTTGATTCGACCAACCTGACGGGAGCATTCTCCGAATGGAGAATCGAAATGAATCGTATTAGTGTCGCGCCCGTTCTCAATACCGCCGGAGGTGAAGCTGCTGGCCCGGGACATTGGTGCGGTCGGTGGGTGTGCCCTCTGTTCCTGACCACGAACTAGGGAGGCCAAGGTCAAAAGAGCAAACAGTCCGGAGTATTGCTTTCATATCGGCTATACGTCTAACGAGAATTCGACGCAATTTCCTGGCATTTGAAGTGAAAGGCCAAAACGCTGTCACATCAGACACGGAGTGGGAGCGCCCGCTGCGATTACGTCCGTCGTCTGGTTCGGCACTACGCCGCCGTGCGTCTGTTGCGACGGGACCACCGCCAAATGGGTTGAGACGGCAGTCGGTGATCACTTCACGTTGACGGCAATCGCTATCGTGGGCTCGCCATTGCATGTGCGTGATGCGGATCTCGCTCTCCTTTTGGAAGAAATACCAAACGCCGGGCGTCATTTGGCCTCGTTCGGGCAGCGATTGCAGGCGGGTAGGGTCTAGCCCCGCCGAGATCAGCGTGGAGGCGTCGAATTCATAGACAATGTCTTCTGGCGTGCGCTCCGGCTGGGTAGCGAAGTGAACCATCGTGCCGAGCCCGCTGTTGAAACAGTATTCGCCACTGGCCGACGTCTGATCAATCGCAATCTTTGGATTCGCGCGCAAAATTCTGGCGATCGTCAGAATCTCGTTTTTCGCGGTGCCCTGAAGCGCAAGAACGTCGGCGTATTCGCGTTTTAGTCTGGTGAGTTCATCTTCGGATTGGGCTGTGTCGCCGGCGAAAAGGCGACTCACGATAAATGAAACCTGGACAATCAAAACTACAAAAGCAATGCGTCGCATGGTGATAGCTCCATATTGTGTTTCAGTTCATTATATTTCGACTGGTTTTTGCAGTCTAACCCGACGCGAGGAAAAAATTCATCGAGAGATTTGATTCGCTCAACTCCGTCTTCCCGTCTATGTCACGGCTTCCCCAGCCGCTCCATTCTCGACTTCGCTCGGAATGACAGAGAAAGAACGAGAAATGCCGGCTCGACTTTGAAGCGCAGGATTTTAGTTTCAATGGACGAAACACATGTCGAAGGAAGAATTTCCAAAGAAAGAATTGGAAACGCTCTGGGCGCCGTGGCGGGTGGAGTATTTCGAGAAGGAACCGCGCGACCGCGATTTTCTCGAAACGGCTGCGCGCGCAAGCGACGACGCGGAGCATCTGGTGATCGCGCGCCGGAAAAATTCGTTTCTGATGATGAACCGCTATCCTTACACGGTCGGGCACCTGATGGCGGTGCCGTATCGGAAGGTCGCGGAGCTTTCGGCGCTCGGGGAGAATGAGATCGTTGAGCTGTGGAGTTTGGTCGTGCACGCACAGGCGCTTTTGCGCGCCGCAGTAAAAGCGCAGGGGTTCAACATCGGTTTGAACCTTGGCGAATGCGCGGGCGCAGGTGTGCCCGATCATCTACACATTCACATCGTGCCGCGCTGGAGCGGCGATACGAATTTCATGCCGATCATTGGCGGAGCGCGTGTGCTGTCGGATGGCCTACGTGCGTTGTACCAAAAACTGATGGAAGCGCAGGCGAAGATGGCGTGTGCCCGTTGAATCGTAATCGTGAATTGTTGAATCGTGAATCCGACGTCCGGTATATCGATGTAAACGCCTTGGAAATTGAGAACGGCGTCTGACACAGACGCCCTCTTTTTATGAACACCTGGGTTGAAGCGCCGCCGCGAAGAAAAGGCATGGGCTGCTTCGCCCGAGGTTGCCTGATTCTTTTCGTATTTGCGATCGTGCTGGCGATTGCTTGCTTTGCGGGGATGTACTGGGGACTTCATCGCCATTCGGCATTGTTCTACGGCAGTTATTGGCTGGCCAAAACACGTTCAATCGCCCAAGCGCCAACGCCTGTGCCTGAATTCAGCGTTTCGGACCAACAGATCCAAAGTTTTCGGGAACGCTGGCAGGATTTCGAACAGAAAACACGCGCAGGTCAACCGGCTGAAATCGAACTGAGCAGCGATGACGTCAACAGCTTGATCGCGACTAGCGAGGACCTGCGCGGCAAAGTCTTTGCATCGGTCGAGACCAACCAACTCCGCCTCCAGGCGAGTGTGCCGATCGGAGGTTTTCTCGGCCGGCCCGGCTATTATTTTAATGGCGACGTGATCATCGGTACTGAACGGCGCCCAGCCACTGGATAATCCGCAGTTCAGCCGGATTACCATTAACGGCGAACAGGTGCCGAGTGATTTTCTAAATTGGAAATATCGTTCCAGACACCTGCGCGAGTATCTTGCCGATCAGCGAAACGCCTACGACATCGGCACGATGGAGATACGCGATGGCAAAGTCATCCTGCGCTCACGCACCGAGTAGTTCCGTCGCGTGTGGGGCTGCTTCGTCCAAGGTTATGACTCCACTGTCGCTCGGGTCCGTGCCGGCTCCATTTTGTGAACCCCGAATGCGTTCGGAGCTGACACAGATCCCCTACAGTTTAGATCGGAGACACAGGGAGCCGGTCATTTCGGCTGCATGATTTCACGCACAAAGACGTTGAGTTGCCCATCGTCCTGTTTGCGCACCTCGGTGATCTCATAAGGCCGCATCTCATCCCGGTTCACCACGGCGCCTTGTGGCGGAGGAGTGTAACCGCGCGGAAATTCCACAATGATGCGCGTCGACGAACCGCCGCCGAAGTGCAGCACTTTGCTCGTTAACGTCGTGCGGGGACGCAACACAGCCTTGTTGGCCTCGGAGAAATTCACCACGAATTGGCCTTTCAAATAAACGCGTTCTCCGGCGAGTCCGCGATCAGCCACGTCATTCAGATCGCCGGTGGCGATGAGTCTTCCGAGCGGCATTTTCCCTGGCGCAAAGGTTTTCCAACTGCCGCCGCCGGCGTTTGAGGCCAGCTCTACGTTGGACGAATCGGGTGGAGCAGGTTGGGCAGGCAAAACCGGCACTGCCGTAGCCATGGCAACTGGTGAAGTCTGTGCGACCGCTCCGGCTCCAACGTCGGCAGCTTTAGATGCAGGTGCTGGTGTAGCGAAAGGAAGATTTAGATCTTTTGGAGGAGCAAGCGCAGACGCAACGGTGATCGGTGCAGCAGTTGGCGGAGGTTTATTCTGAGCGACGACTGCCTGTGCAGGAGTCGACGCCGGCGCAGGAGATTCCAGTTTTTGTTTTTTGCCCTTCTTACCTTTTGGAACTGGCGTCGGTTTGGCGACTTTATTGTTGGCGGCAACCACTGGCGAGGTCATGGCCAGTGGTCTAACAGCCTTGGCTTGTTCGATGCGGACCAATTCGTTTTTGGCAGGCGGTGGAGTAGCGCTCGCGCTCAAGCCAGGTATGGGAATCGCCCCTGTCCGAGCTACTGCCATTTTTTGCCGGTATTCGGCCAGTTGTTCTTCGATGGAAGCGCGTTCCTGTGACTTAAATAGCGGCCAACCCGCAGCCAGATTCAGACTGGTCGGCGGTTCAAGACGAAACGTGCCGAGACCGCGCGTGACGGTATAACTTCCGTACAGCAACGGAACAGCTGTTACCAGAATTCGGCCATCAATTAATCGCTCAGCATGAACCACTGCAGAAATGTCATGTGTCCGTTCCAGTTTCACTTCCAACCCGACAGAGAGCGTCTGTTTCATTAGTGGCAGGGCCTCGGGTTTGGCCGGATAGACGTGTTCCATGAGCAGCTCGCCGCTATTGACAGCAGCGGTCAGCGCCGCCATACCGGAGGGAAACACATCTTCAGGGCCGAGCTCGCGCACCGCGATGATGGTGTATCGGCCCACCACGTACGGTACAAGGCCGCGGACCTGTTGATAATTTCGGATGAAATTGCGCAGCAGCTCCGCATTGGTTTTCGCAAGCTCGGCAGCGCCCATGCCCACGTAGCGCTCATAAAGCTGGCTTGCGTTAAGAAATTCACCGGCTGGCGCAGCCGTTAATTCGAAGCGTTTCGGCGGCTCGATCTTGTGCAACTTTTGCAGGATTCGATAACTGTCGGGTCGCTCAGGCTGATTGAAGATATAAAAACTTCCCAGCCACGCTGCGAGCGCGAGGCCTATCAAAAGTAAAATCGCAACCGTCCAGGCGAAATAATTGATTCGCTGCGGCGCACGCGTGTACGGCTCGTCGTACGAATCGGTACTGATGAGTGCCATAGTCCATCAGTTCAGCACTGGAAAGTTACCCGGTCTCAAGCTGATTGCGCCGCTTCGAAGGACGAACCGCATCCGCAGGTACGCGACGCGTTCGGGTTCACAATTCGAAAACCCGTGCCGGTCAAGCCATCGCTGAAATCCAGGGTGGCGCCGCGCAAAACGGGAACGCTTTCGTCGTCGATAAAAAATTGCACGCCATCGCGCTCAACTATTGCGTCGCCGTTTTTCGGTGCATCCAGCGTCATCTCGTAATGCAGGCCGGAACAGCCGCCTTTGGCAACGTGCACTCGAAGGCCTTTCTGCGAATCTTCTGATCGCTGGGAAAGCAAACTCTGGAGCTGCCGAACCGCGTTGTCCGTGACGTTAATCATCGCCGGGAAAAATACGGCTGCGAGGTATTCAAGTCAAAAACGCGGACGCGAATCACCAAATTCCAACGTCCAGGCCCCAGAGAAATTTCAACCATAAAAACCGCGTTGTTATCATGTCATGTTGAGCGGAGCGAAGCATCTCGGATTTAGTGCGGTAATTGGAAGGACAATGCCAGAGATCCTTCGTTTCATTCAGGATGACAATTGTCTTGGTTGATGCTGGAACTTGAGATTTCTCTGGATGCTGGAGCTTGGTGCTTGGAGCTTTGCCGGGCAATCAATTACATTTAATCGCATGGGTCGGATTCGATTGTTGCCTGAGACCGTGGCCAGCCAGGTGGCGGCCGGCGAAGTGGTGGAACGACCGGCGTCGGTGGTGAAGGAATTGGTCGAGAACAGTCTCGACGCTGGTGCTCGCAAAATCGATGTCGTGATTCGTCGCGGTGGCATTTCGCTGGTTCGCGTAATTGATGACGGCTGCGGCATGGATCGCGACGACGCGCTGCTTTCGCTGGAACGGCACGCCACTAGCAAGATTCGCTCTGCTGCCGATCTTCAGGCGGTCGCTACATTGGGTTTTCGCGGCGAAGCCTTGCCAAGCATTGCCAGTGTGTCGCGATTTCGCCTGACCACGCGCCAGGCGCGAGCAATCGCGGGGACTGAAATTATCGTCAATGGCGGCAAGATTGAAGTCGTGCGCGACGGCGGTGAGGCCCCCGGTACGCAAGTCGAAGTGCGTTCGCTTTTTTACAATATGCCGGCGCGCCGGAAATTTCTTCGTTCCGAGAACACTGAAAGCCGCAACATCGAACATCAGATTCACCTGCAAGCGATCGGTCATTGTGAGACCGGTTTCTCCTTGATGCGCGACGATCGCATGTTGTTTCAGTTGCCGGCTGCGGCAACACTCACCGATCGCATCCGGGATTTGTACGGCGTCGAGTTACTGCAGCGCCTTGTCGAACTCGGTGATGCCCCTTCGGCTAAAATTCGAATTAGCGGTTTTATCGGGCAGGCGGGTCTGAGCCGACAGACGCGGAGTCAACAGCTCGTTTTTGTAAATGGCCGTGCGATTGAAAGCAGTCTGATTACCGGGGCCATCCGCGAGGGATACCACACCGCGCTGATGAAGGGCCAATACCCGGTGACCTTTCTTTTCCTCGAGCTCGATCCCGCAACTGTGGACGTAAATGTGCACCCGGCAAAACGCGAAGTCCGGTTTCGCGATCCCAACGGCGTGCGTGAAGCGATCGTTCGCTGCATTCAACAAACATTGGAAACCGCTCGGGCCGGGTGGCAGGAAAAGTTTCGCGCGCCAATCCAGCCGCCAGGCGCCGTTTCGCCTAAAGCCGCTCCCGATTTAACGCTGCGATCTGAAGTGTCTGCTCCGAAAGAAACCAATCGCGAGTTACCGCATCTCGATACTGTAGCCGGGGTCGTCGACCCCGGCCGAGGACGCGAATCGGGCATTGTAGGGCACCCGCCTCGCGTCCCGACTCCGCACCTCGATTCGGCAAGCGAAGCGCTTGCCCTACAGCGGGAGGGGAGAAAAGCCACTCAGCAGCAGTTCCAGATCATCGGTGTACTCAATAAGCTGTACGTGCTCATGGAAAATGCGGACGGGCTCGTGCTCGTTGATCAACATGCGGCGCACGAGCGCATTCTCTTCGAGGAATTGCGGCGCAGAATGGAGGAACAAGGCGTCCCCACGCAAAAGCTGCTTTTGCCTCAAACATTCGACTTACCGCCGCGCGACGCCGACTGGATCGAACGCAACCTGGCAATCCTGCAAAGGATGGGAATCGGCATTGAGAGTTTCGGGCCCGGCACCTTCAAGATTGACGGTCTCCCCAGTTTTTTGGATGTCTCCGACCCGGCGCAATTCATGCGCAAAGTGATTGACGATCTAAAGAGTGCCGGCAATAGCGCTTCAGCCATTCGTTTGGGCGAAGAAATGATCGCAAAAACCGTTTGCCGCCACGCCGTCAAAGCCAACGATCCGTTGCGCTATCCTGAGGTGGAAAAGTTGATCCGCGATTTGCTCGATTGCGATCTACCTTATTGCTGTCCCCACGGGCGACCAACAATGATCCAGATTTCGCTGGCCGAACTGGAGAAAAAATTCGGCCGCAAAATCTGATGCCGCGCTTCTTACGATTGTCATTTGTGGCTTAATCCCGCGTGCTTGCCATTTCGAATGCAGGCGGGTTTAATTTGACGCGGTGAAAAAAATCGAGGCCATTATCAAGCCATTCAAAGCTGAGCCAGTGCGAGAAGCGTTGATCGCGGCAGGCGTCGAAGGAATGACCCTGAGCGAGGTGAAAGGATTTGGCCGGCAGAAGGGACACAGCGAGATTTATCGCGGCACCGAGTACACCGTGGATTTCCTCCCAAAAATAAAGTTTGAGATCGTGATCGCTGACGATCGTGCGCAGCGTGCGGTGGAGGCGATTCTGGAAAAAGCCAAGACCGGAAAAATTGGCGACGGCAAAATCTTTGTAACCGAGGTGGAAGAGGCGGTGCGTATCCGAACCGGTGAACGGGGAGTAGAGGCGCTGTGAGCGCGGCGTGCGAAGGGCTCCCGCGCGGTTAAAATAGTTGAAAAGTTAAAGAGTTAAAAAGTAAAGGGGGAAAATCGCGCGCTGTGGCAGATCAGCCTTTTAAACATTCGCCCATTTTGACTATTTAACCCTCCAACGCTTCAACTCATCAATACACGAAACTCATCAACTTTGTAACGAATGTACGACTATCTGCTGTCCGTGTTTCTCGGAGTGGTCGAAGGACTGACCGAATTTCTTCCTGTAAGTTCGACCGCGCATTTGCGCATCTGCGAAGTGCTGCTGCACATCGATCTACACGATGGATTCTGGAAGATGTACACGATTGTGATTCAGCTCGGCGCCATTCTCGCTTTGCCTGTGTATTTTTGGCACCGCATCGTGCAGTTTGTTCGCACATTTCCAAAGGGCGAACGCGGCAATCGCACCATCTTCACGCACCCGTTGAGTCTCACGGTGATCGCATTTGTTGTGACGGCGATCCCGGCGTGGGCATTGGCGAAAGTAATCGGCAAAAACCTGGAAAGTATCTGGGTGATGGCACTGGCGTTGCTCATTGGCGGAATCATCATGTGGATCGTTGACGCCGTTTTTACACGGCCGCGAACGATGCACATGGAGGAAATGACCCTGCCGCAGGCGGTATGGATCGGTGCGGCACAAATTCTCTCCGCTGTTTTTCCCGGCACGTCGCGCTCGATGTCGACCATCGCTGCCGGGCAGATCGCCGGCATGTCTCGTCCGGCTGCGCTCGAATTTTCGTTTTTTCTGTCGATGCCGACGATGGCAGCGGCGACCGGGTACGATTTTCTGAAGTCCGTGCTACCGCACCATCACGAAGGGGAGATTGCGCCCCTTACGATTACTGCGCATCAATGGATCGTGCTCGCAATTGGATTTGTCGTTTCATTTTTCGTCGCGCTGGCGGTCGTCGCATGGTTTATGAACTGGGTGCGCGCGCGCGGATTTGTGCCGTTTGCAGTATACCGGATTCTGCTCGCTCTCGGATTGTTGACGCTGTTGATGCGTGGAATCATGTGATGAGCTAACATGGCGACCGAAGCTATTCTTCCGGACCTGCAAAGCGCGGTTATTTGTGAGGATGTCCGCTGTGAAGTTAACGGCATGCAAAGCCTTGTCGGCGTCTTGAGTGTGATTCCGGCCCCGGCATTACCGGTCAATTATTTTCGGCTTTGCATTTGGACCCGCTGGTGTAGCGGCTCTGGCAAATTCCGCCAAAGATGTCGCATCGTCGGTGTTGACGAACAAAACGTGGTGGCGCAGGCCGAGGTTGAATTTGTGCTGAAAGAGATGGAAGGCCATGCGACCAACGTCCATTATTTTGGTGGCGTGCAGTTTCAGCAGTACGGAATGCATCACGTCGAGATTTATCTGGAAGACGAATTGCGGCTGCGCTTCCCGTTGCCGGTGATTCAGGTTGCGCGCCCACCGGGTTGAATTCGGCAACGTCGCATGAACGAGGGTTTGTGAATGGGTTCATTCGTTTGGCAGACGGCATGATGCTGAAAGGATTTCTACGGACTCTACTCTGCAGTATCATTTTCATCGGGAAAGTACATGCGCAGGAAGTAATCGTTGCGAAGGAGAAAAAACCTGAGCCTCCCGAACAAACGCCGCAGCCTTCTGAACAGGTCACTCCAGAACCTCAGATACCAACGCCACGAAAATCCCAGCCGCGTGAAAAGAAGTCTACCCCTGCAAGACTCACGCTTGAAGAAATGAGAGCGGCCGGGGCACGGGCTGCGGAGGGAGTGAGTAACCAACCTGTTCCGCAATCAACCAAAACGCGCGAACCGGATGCCGAAAGCGCTCCAGCGCCGACTCCGACTGTTGCTAAAACTCCCAGGCCGGTGAAAAGAGAAACACCGGTCGAGCAAAGGAGTTCATCGCGCCCCACGAAACCGCGAAGCACAGATCTGGATGGGATCGGCCCGATTCGGCCGACGATGATGGAATCGGGGAGAGAGCCGCCTAGTCCGTCTCCCTCGGGAAGGTAAGCAGTTCGTGGCGAGCAGCCTGCCAAGTCTCAAGAATATGTGCGGGCGTCCGCGCATCGTTTTTTAACGTTAGCCGCCAAAACGTGAAATTTCTTGCGCGGCGATTTCGCTAACCTATTATCTGTGGGCAAGTCCCGACTGCGTCCTGCCGGATGCATCGGGAAAATTTTTTGCCCATTTCTGATTTCCATGACCAACACAATTTTGATCGGGATGCAGTGGGGCGACGAGGGCAAGGGCAAGATTATCGACGTGCTCACTGCAAGCGCGGACATCGTTGTCCGCAGTCAGGGCGGCAATAATGCGGGGCACACGGTCATCCACCGCGGCATCAAATATGTGTTGCATTTGATTCCGTCCGGAATTCTCAGGCGGGGCAAGACTTGCGTGATTGGAAATGGCGTGGTTATCGATCCGGCTGCGCTGGTCGGTGAGATCGATAGGTTGCGTCAGTTGGGAGTTACGATAGACAAGAATTTGCTCATCAGCGATTGCGCGCACCTCGTTCTGCCTTATCACCGTCTACTCGACGAGCAACGCGAGCTGCGCCGCGGGCGGATTGGCACGACGAAACGCGGAATCGGGCCAGCCTACGGAGACAAGGCAGCGCGTACTGGCCTGCGCATGTCCGACCTGATGCAGCCGATTGTGTTCTCGAAGAAACTGCAGGCCAAGATCATTGAGAACAACAGAATCCTTCAGGCGCTCGGCGCGAAAGCGGTCAGTTTTCGAGACGTGAACGAAACTTACCTTGCCGCCGGCGAAAAATTGCGGCCGTACGTGACGAACACGGTGGTTTACCTGCATCGCGCCATGGAGCGGGGCAAAAAGATATTGTTTGAAGGCGCCCAGGGAACATTCCTCGACATCGACCACGGCACCTATCCATATGTGACTTCCTCAAACACCACAGCGGGCGGCGCGTGCACCGGCACCGGCGTGCCGCCGCATCGGATGGATCGTGTCGTCGGCGTGATGAAGGCTTACTCGACGCGAGTAGGCGATGGCGCATTGCCGACGGAGGACGCGCGGTTGGCGCAGAGGCTTCATAATCTCGGGCGCGAATTTGGCGCGACAACCGGGCGCAAACGCCGGTGTGGTTGGTTCGACGCCGTGGCCACTCGTTATGCGGCAATGATCAACGGAATCGACCAGATCGCCATTACCAATCTGGACGGGCTCGATCATGTCGATCCGATTCGCGTTTGTGTCGCTTATCAGCTACACGGAAAACGGATGAATGTTCCGCCGTGTGACGCAACGCTACTGACGAATTGCGAGCCGGTTTATGAAGAAATGCCCGGGTGGAACAAATCCATTCACACGGCGCGAAAGTTTTCGCAGCTTCCTTTGGCGGCGAGAAAATACGTCAGATACATCTCCGAGCTGACGGGAGCAAAACTGTCGATGGTAAGCGTCGGGCCGGCGCGCGGCGAGACTATCATTCTTTGATCCGGCTAGGCCATGCCGCTAAAGGTTCGAACTCCGAATGCCCGAAGATTGGCATGCCTGACAAATGACAAGCACGAATCACGAACGGCGAAATAACATCATCAACACGCTTCGTCGTTTAGTCATTTGTCATTCGTTATTCGTCACTTCCAACGTTTGCCTGCTGATGCCAAATTCTGGAAGTTAATCGGATGTCTGCGAGCACCAAAACTGTTCCCCTCCACATAGCGATCATCATGGATGGCAATGGCCGCTGGGCGAAGTCGCGCGGACTGCCACGCATTAAAGGCCACGAAGCCGGCGCGCAGGCGGTGCGGGAATGTGTGGAAGGCTGCGGCGAATTAAAGGTGGAATATCTCACGCTTTACGCGTTCTCCGCCGAAAACTGGCAGCGTCCAAAAACCGAAGTTATCGCGCTGATGCATTTGCTGGAGAAATTTTTAAAGGAGAAAACGCCGGAATTGATCGAGAAGAATGTGCGTCTTCAAGCTATTGGCCGGTTGACCGATCTGCCGCAACGCGCGCAGGAACAACTTCACAAAACCATCGAGCAAACTGCCGATAACACCGGTCTCACGCTAATTCTGGCACTCAGCTACGGCGGCCGCCTCGAGATTATCGATGGGATCAAGAGTTTACTTCGCGCGATTGAGTTGGGCCACATCGACAGGGCAATGATCGATGTGGAGATGTTCAGCAAACATCTTTACACCCGCTACTATCCCGATCCCGATCTCCTGATCCGTACGTCCGGCGAAATGCGGTTGTCGAATTTTCTGCTCTGGCAGACTTCTTACACCGAGATGTATGTCACGCCAAAGCTGTGGCCTGATTTTACGAAGAAAGATCTCTTCGCTGCCGTGGAAGAGTTTGGCCGGCGTCAGCGACGTTATGGAGCGCTGGAGTAGACCGCAACGGGGTTGACACGCGGCCTGGCAGGGCGTGCAGTCCTCTGCGCGCGGTTTGCTGGCGCTCAAGGGAGTGATCGCCTTACCAAATTCGTGTTATTCGTGTGTATTAGCGGTTACAAAAGGACAGCGACATGAGATTTGAAGGTCAAGTTGCGATCGTCACCGGGGCGGGACGAGGCATTGGACGCGCCATCGCTTTGCGCTTCGCCAGTGAAGGCGCACGGGTGGCGTGCGTGAGTCGGACGGAGGAGAACGCCAACAGGGTTGCACATGAGATTAATGGAACACGCACCGATGCGGCAAAAGCTTATGCGGTCGACGTCGCAGATCATGCAGCGGTCCAAAAAATCGGCGCTCGTATCCTGGACGATTTTGGCCGGGCCGATATCCTGGTGAACAACGCAGGTGTGACGCGAGATGCGCTCGCCATGCGGATGTCGGTTGAAGATTGGGACGCGGTCATCAACACCAACCTGCGCGGCGCGTTCAGTTTTACACACGCGCTTTTGCGCGCAATGACGAAACAACGCAACGGTCGCATCATCAATATCAGCTCTGTGATTGGTTTGATGGGCAACGCCGGGCAGACAAACTACGGCGCGAGCAAGGCAGGCTTGATCGGGTTCACCAAGTCACTCGCGCGCGAGCTAGCCAGCCGCAATATCACTGTGAATGCCGTGGCGCCGGGGTTTGTTATCACTGACATGACTGCCGGGCTGTCCGATCAAATCAAGGATACGATTCACAGCAAGATCCCTCTGGGTCGGACCGGAATGCCTGAGGAAATTGCCGCAGCGGTGGCGTTCCTCGCATCGCCAGAAGCCGCTTACATCACCGGCCAGGTGTTGTCTGTCGATGGCGGGATCGTGATGTGAGGCTGCGGGTCCGCTGAGGACAGCGGACACTAAAACTCTCGCCTGGACGCTGTATCGTACGTTGTCCTCAGCGCACTGTCATGCCCGTTCGACGATGGTAACCCGGCCTTCGGCCACTAGAACGGTGGCGGCCGTGAGAACAAATTCGTACACCGTGTTTGCCGCATCGCCGAACAAATGCGTCGCGCAGATTTGAAGTGGCAAATGGATGTAGTCTAATCGTGTCACATGCAGCCGTCCGCCCCGCAGCGCAGCGAGATACCCCGGTGGGGCAATCGTGCCTGCCGCGCGTGCTCGCAAACCGCCGTGGACCGCGGCCGCCTGCGCGCCGTATTCGAAACAGTGCACGGCCGACAAGCGCCCCTGGCGGCGCAACGGGTTTGCCGGATCACGATGAGTGTTGCTGATGCATACAATCGACCGTTCATCCCAATCAGTGACTTCATCCAACAGACACATGAGGCCCGAGTGGGGGATCAACGTCCGAATTTCTGCTTGATAAATCCGCATATCACAGAGACGAGCTTTTAACCTTCAAATCGCCGGAGCTCTGGCCCCAAAACGGATAAAAATTAAACCAGTTGTAAGGCGCCAGACGAGCGTAGTACTCCAGCCGCGCCGCATACCGTTGCATCCAGGACTGGATCTCCCTGGCCCGATGCTCCCTATCCAAACTGATTTCGTCGGCAAAATGTTCGAAGTAAATTTCGTAGCGGTTCCTGCCTCGGTAGAGACCGAAGAACAAAATCACGGGGCAATGCATCAAGGCAGCGAGCATAACGGGACCAGACGGGAAAGTAGCAGGCGCGCCAAGGAACTGACATTGCGTTGTCTTGTCAGCGCCGAAAACGCGATCGCCTAACATCCCCACGACGTAGCCTGCATCCAGACTCTCCCTGACTTTTATCAATGTATCCGGCCGGTCCGGTGCGATGACCGTGCCAGCAATCGTAGGGTTTAGCGCGTCGAAGAACCGGGTGATATTCTGGTTGTGCCCGGTGTCCATCAACACCTTGAGGGGAAAACTTCGCTCCATTACCCCCAACGCGCGTAACGCTTCGAAGCTGCCGAGATGAGAGCCTAACAAAATGGCGCCTTTGCCGGTTTCCATCTGACGCTTTAAAACGTCTTTTCCCTGAATTGTGACGCAAAACCGTTCGAATTCACCACGCAGCAAGTAAAGCCGGTCCAGAATCGTAGCGGCAAAGCAATAAAGATGGCGAAAGACGTGACGCCAATGAACTGATCGGCCACGCGCGTGCTTCAGGAATTCGTACGACGCACGACGCGCTGCATCTGCCGTGATCAAAAAGTAAACCGTGATCGGGTACAACAGCAGCCTGGCGACAGCGCGACCAAGGCGCACGGCGATCCAGGCAATCACTTGCAGCGAGGCCGACGTGCCGCGTTCCGGCAGGGCCGCCCAGCGATCTGCCTCGGAAATTTTGGAGCTCGTGTCGGAAACGTTGTGGCCGCGCCGCTGCGGAACGCTTGTGGTTGGGCAATTATCCATATGCTGGAGCGACTTCCCCGAGACGGCGCACTTTTCAGGCACTCTTTTGTCCACAAATCGCGCCGGTGAAAAAATGCTGGTAAATCTGGCGGATCCGCGCGATGTCCGGCGCAATCTCGGCATGGCCGAAACCTACCCGCGAGAAAGCGCGTCGCCATTGCTCTGCAGTCAAAAAACCTGGATTCGGGCGGATCTCCGGATCTGTTTCGACGTTGCTAAAACTCTCCAGAATCTGAAACATCAGTTCCGGATAGATCGGTTGATTATCGTAGGATCGCAGGCATTCCCCAATCACAAGCCATCCATCAGGAGCGAGCGCCGAGCGCGCCTCGTTCAAGCTAAACAGAAGATTTTTCGAGATGTGCATGACGTTAACGCCATAGACAAGATCGAATTCTCCGGGAGCGATCCCTTGAGCGCTCCACGGCAAATCGATATCCAGCGTCGCCCAATTCAAGTGGAGATTTGGATGTTGTGCCGCCACCTTGCGTTGATTGCAGCGGCGGAAATATGGGTTCGGCTCGGTAACGAGATAGCGCTCAATTCGCGGCAAAAGGCCACGTTGACCGAGTAATTTGAGGAAAATTTCCGTGGCGCTGCCTGTGCCGGCGCCGACTTCCAAAATTTTCAGCGTCCGCCGGGCGGAAAGACGATCAACGGCTACAGCAGCACCTACCCAGTTGTTAACTGCATATGTCAAGTTGTCGTTGTGGAAATAATTGAGCCAAAGTGGAATGCCTTGTGGTCCGAACAGATTCTGATCGCCACTTTGGCGGCCGGTCGCAACGTCTGGATACAAGCTTGCGGCGTAGTCCAACAAATCCAACGTAGCTGCGTTCGCAGGATCAATGTTCAAGCCGAGCGTGCGCAGGCCCTTCAGGTCAGTTTGCCATGGTGTCTTGCGCAAACGATAGGCGCACCTCTTGCCGTCGCCTTGGATCTCCACGCATCCGGTCTCGACCAGACGCGCCAGGATCCACTGTAACGCAAGTCGAAAACGCGGCTGAAAACAAAGCACCCTGCAAAGCTCATCGGCCGATCGCCACGCCCCGAGCTGTTCCACAACGTTCAATCGGCCTAACAAGTCAACAGCCAGTTCGATACTGTAACGCTCCATTAGCTCGATGCTTTGATACAGGCGTTCGCTGAATGTCGCTGGCGGAAATTCCTTAAGACACTCGGCGAGACGCGGGTCGCTGTGCCCGGCTTCAAATTTGTGCGGGTCAAATGCGGCTGCGTTCACCAGCTCATTTTGCTCCCCAACCGGCTTCAAGTCGACCTTCGACTATTACGCGGTCTTCGGCGCGACAGCAGAAATTGACTTCAGCGACGCTTTCACTATCCGCGGAAAGACTAATCGTGAATGGCTGTTCAGGCTTCAGAGGCGCAAGAAACTTCACTGTTGGTATGCCGGTGAGGTGCAAGTTCTCACGCCATTCAATCAACGCTTCGAGTACTTCGTCGAGGATTACGACTCCTGGGACAATAGGAGCGCCAGGAAAATGCCCGGGCAAAGTTGGATGATCCGCGCGGACTACACGGCGCACTTCAAAGATCATCCGCGAAGTTTTTCCTTCTCCATCGAATCAGGCAACGGAGCGACTGGGTTGCTGCTGGTGCACACCGGGTAAGGCGGCTAGGCCAAACCGTCGGCAATACGGCGCGAACGCATTGAGCACTTCCTCGGCGGACGAACCAAACTGCGATAGATCGTATCGGTGGTTTGCGGATTGTCTATCGGCCTGCGCTGCAACAACTGCGCGCATGCGCTGCTCTGCTTCGCGCGATAATGACCAGCCGAAATAATCGTAGATTCGCCGGACTGCCCCGATGGGTTCGCGACGAATCTCGTCGTATCTTATGTCGCAAACGCGGCTGTCGGGCAATAGATCGCGCTGACGCAAGAATTTGTTCATGCTCTCGGACCAGTAGTCGATTGCTTCACGGCAAACCGTGATCGGATCGACGGCGTTGCTGAACGCGCTGCGAAGGATCGTTACCAGACTGGACACTGAGGGCATCGCATCGACTGGCGTCCGATGGGTCTGCACAAACAATGCATCCGGATAGACCGACAGCAATGATGGCATCGCAAACATGTGAGTGGGCGCTTTCAAGATCCAGCGTCGGCCATTTCGCCGAAGTTGTAGATGTTGAAGAAACCGGCGATGATATTCGTAGGCTGGGCGCAAATCTTGCCGAAAAAACCAGCTGCGATATGAGGGCACATCGTACATCGTGTCGAACTGATCGCTCAGAAAGGTGGGAGTCATAAGGCTGACGCACTCCTGCGGAACTTCTGCTCCCACCGCGTGCACGTAGCGAAATGTCGGTACGAGCCAGTTAAAAAACTTACAACTTTGGGTGGCACGCTGAATTCGGCGTTGCTCGTCGGCGGCGGTAGGTGGCGATGGCGATCTCACTTCCCACATGAGAGGAGATCGATGCTCCGGGTCTGCGGCCAACAGCCTGTGTAACACGCTGGTACCGCTGCGAGGCAACCCTACGATAAAAAGCGGCTCGCGGATTTCCTGGCGTGAAATCCTTGGATAAAGCTGCCGATCCCGTTCCATTTGCAGACGCGCACCCAAGATCTCCAAAACATCGACTTTCAAAGCAATTTTTCCGATCAGGTTGAGCCGCGCCTCCTCTTGACATGCCTGAAGCAAGCGCGACAGCGATTCAGAAAAGTCGCCCTCGCCAAAGTCATCGAGTTCGCAACGCCGTTTTGCACTCTCGAGCAAGTCCGTCGCCACAAGCCGAGTCGATCGAATTCGCGTTTTTTCCAGCAGTGCTCCAAAGCCATTGAAAAGCCGAACCGGCAGCTGTGGACGGATTTGCTGGAGCGTAGTGGGAGGATTCTTCATTGCGGTTAAGGCATTTAGCAGTACCAGAGATCGTGATCGATCGCAATCGGACTTAAAGGCTATGGCGGTGACGCTGAAAGCCGTGCATCCGCAAGAAGCATTTGTTGCGTAGCGTGGGCAATAGCTTCATCGTGTCGATATGCAAACTGAGAAGGCTACGTTCGGCGCAGGTTGTTTCTGGGGAGTGGAGGAAACTTTCCGTAATGTGAAAGGTGTTTTGTCCACAAGCGTCGGATATGCAGGTGGAACGAAAGAGAATCCGACGTATCAGGATGTGTGCACCGATAAGACCGGGCACGCCGAGGTGGTGGAAGTGGAATTTGATCCAGCGCAGGTCAGCTATGACCAACTCCTGGATGTTTTCTGGTCGAACCATAACCCGACAACGCTAAACAGGCAGGGACCGGATGTGGGAGCGCAATATCGCTCGGTGATTTTTTATCACTCGCCCGAGCAGGCGGCAGCCGCGGCCGCTTCAAAAGAAAAACTGGAGAAGAGCGGCCGTTTCAATCGTCCGATCGTAACGCGGATCGAACCCGCATCGAAATTCTGGCGCGCCGAAGATTATCATCAGCGTTATCTGCAAAAGCGCGGGCAGTCACATTGTGCCGTCTGATGCTCGCCGGTTCGCGACCCTGGGTAATTCCGCCTCTGCCCTTGCGAATGGGAGAGAACTGACGTGAGGGTTTTTTCAGCCGTGCAATGCTAAACCCTAACCCTGCCATCTTGCTTGAGAAGGAAGAGGCGAATGAGTTGCGAGCGATATTAATATAAGGCGATATATCGACCTGGCTTTGGTGTGAAAACTGAACATCAAATGATTCGTACCAAAAATTTCGTCGCCGACGCTGCTGCTTTCATTCTCGAGAAGACACACGAAGCCATTGGCGAGCGCAACGAGTTCCGGATTGCACTCTCGGGCGGGAACACGCCGGCGCCGGTGTACGCGAAGGTTGCGGCCGAGGCGCATAATTTTCCGTGGGAAAAGGTTCGCTTCACCTTTGGGGACGAGCGTTGCGTGCCGCCGGATGATCCGCAAAGCAACTTCCGAATGGCGC
Source organism: uncultured Verrucomicrobiae bacterium (assembly GCA_963791385.1). Lineage (GTDB taxonomy): Bacteria > Verrucomicrobiota > Verrucomicrobiia > Chthoniobacterales > UBA10450 > Udaeobacter. Next base: position 54,577 of record CAWBSH010000030.1, on the reverse strand, counting down.
GCCAAAATCTTTTTGTGCCTGCAGCCGTTCCCGAGAAATCGATCATGCGAATGCGGGGCGAAATTGATCCGCAAATCGCCGCGCACGAATACGAACAACAACTCGACGCCGTCGCCGCCCAGCACGGCGAACCAATTTATCAGCACGATCTGATTCTTCTCGGCCTCGGCGATGATGGACACACAGCATCACTCTTTCCCGGGACCGCTGCATTGGAAGAGATGACACGTACAGTCGTGGCAAATTTTGTTCCCAAATTGAACACATGGCGATTGACGTTCACCTTTCCGCTGATCAATCGTGCCCGGCACACTTTGTTTCTCGTCGGCGCGTCGAAGAGTCCCGAACTGATCGAGCGTGTGCTTCAAGGCGATCAGCAATTTCCCGCCGCGCGAGTGAACCCTTCCGTGGGCGAAGTCACATGGATCATTGGGGAGTAGCACAGCCAGGGAATGACGGCTTCCCAGCCGGCACGTATGTTGTGACGGAAGTTCTCAACTTGCACCGGCGAGTAATAAAGCTGCCGCACATTGAAAGACGACCGCTGAGAAGCCCTCGCTCCTTATAAAGACATGATGCGCACGATCATTGTCACGGGTTCCGCGGGATTGATCGGGTCGGAAACGGTAAGGCACTTCGGGCGCGAAGGCGCGCGCGTCATCGGAATCGACAACGATATGCGCGCTGAGTTTTTTGGAGCCGAAGCTTCCACAAAAAGAACGCGCGATGATTTGATCGCGAACATTCGCGATTACGAACACCGGGATACGGACATCCGGGACGCCGGCGCGGTGATGGATCTGTTTAAGGAGCATCGCGGAACAATCGAAGCGATCGTTCATACCGCGTCCCAACCGTCGCACGACTGGGCAGCGAGCGATCCGCAGACCGATTTCAGCGTGAACGCCAACGGCACGCTGAATCTGCTCGAGGCGGCGCGAAAGTTTGCTCCCGAGGCGCCGTTCATCTTTACATCGACGAACAAGGTTTATGGCGACACCCCAAACCGATTGCCGCTGCGCGAACTGGAGAAACGATGGGAAATCGAGCCCGGGCACGAATACGAGCCCGGTATTTCGGAAATGATGAGCATCGATTACACGAAACATTCGCTGTTTGGCGCATCCAAAGTCGCAGCGGACATTCTCGTTCAGGAATACGGACGCTATTTCGGCATGCCCACGGTTTCGTTCCGTGGCGGTTGCCTCACCGGACCGGCGCACGCCGGTACCGAGCTGCATGGTTTTCTCTCTTACTTGATGATCTGCGCCGTGAACGGCAGGCCTTATCGTGTGTTCGGTTACAAGGGCAAACAGGTCCGCGACAACATCCACAGCTTCGATTTGGTCGAAGCGTTCGCCGAATTCGTGCGCGCCCCGCGCCCAGGCGAAGTTTACAACATCGGTGGCAGTCGTCACAGTAACTGTTCCATGCTCGAAGCCATCGAGATGTCCGAACAGATCAGCGGAAAAAAATTGAACTGGACCTACGAGGAAACCAATCGCATCGGCGACCATATCTGGTGGATCAGCGACGTGCGAAAATTCCAGGCGCATTATCCAAACTGGAAGTTTCGCTATGGGATGCCCGAAATCCTCGAGGAAATTCACGACGCGGTTTCACCAACTTCGTAATTCGAGAATCGAAATTCGTGAATCGATTCACAATGTGACGATGTAACGATGTAACCGACCTAATACTCCTCGCCTTCGTCGCTCTCAGGCGCGACTACGCGATCCTCGATCCCGTAGGCATGAAGCATCACCGCGGCGAGATAGAAGAAGAACAGCCCCAGCCCCCACCCCGCAGAGGCGAACGCAGCAAGGAAAACGAAAATCCCGACCGGAATCGCGCCGACCATCCAGAGTAGGCCCGCCAGGATATGTCCCTTATAGATGTGTCCCAGACCGGGAATGATACTGAACATAACCGCGACCATGTCGCTCGCCTTGCCCTCCGCGGTTTGCACCGCGCCGCGCACCCAATCGCATCGGTCGCAGCCTTCCGCGTCCTTCGGCAGAAGATGCCCGCAATACGGGCACGGTACCTTATCTCCCGTGCTCGGTTCGGACGCAGCTGTCGGGGCATCTGTGTACTCGACCTTCATATTCATCGAAAGTCACAAGCCGCACCGGATTCGTCAAGCAAAGAGAAATTCAGGCGAGGGAGACTACGGATTACACTGATTCTACGGATCAGCAGATCATGTAGGGCGTTTGCCTCCGGACGCTGCTTTGGCTTCCATATCCATGGCATCCGCGTTATCCGTGGTCGGGTGCGTTTTTTGCTTTTCCTGATACTCGCGACGGATGCTTTCGGCGCCGGCCTGGCCCCATACGCGCAACTCGTAGTGAGCGATTCTCCGCCGACTCCGCGCAACGGTGTGCACGTGACTTATCTAGGCACGAATGGTTACCAAATTGAGTTCAAAGGACGCGCATTGCTTGTCGATCCTTATTTCTCGCGCGTGGATTTCTTGAGTGTTGCACTCGGTTGCCGAATTCAACCAAGTATTTCTCGCGTCCATGATGGCCTACGCCATCTCGCGTGTGGCAACTGCCGGACGGACGCGATTCTGGTCACGCACGGACACTTTGATCATTTGCTTGATGTCCCAATTATCATGTCAAGAACACGGGCGCGTCTCATTGCGTCCGCATCCACTGTCGATCTTGCGGAGCGCGCTGGTGCATCATCCGGCGACGCGGTAAGGCCCGGAGACGTGCGACGAATCGGACCGTGGAAAATTCACGTGCTACACGCGACGCACGATCGGCTTTTCGGCAAAGTGCCATTTGATCAACCGCGCTCGCAGGCGGGGCAGCCTCAACACGCTGCCGATTGGATTTGCGGCGAACCGCTTGCGTTCTTGATCGAAGTGAACGGCCAGCGCATTTACATCGACTCTGGCGGAACACCCGCGCGGTTGCCGCCTAACGAGCACGTGGACTTGGCGATACTGGGCGTGGCCTTGCCTGATTCGCGCACACGACTCCACGCCGCGCTCAAGCGCTTGCAGCCTCGATACGTTTTACCAAGTCACCAGGATAACTTCTTTCGGCCGGTGAGCGCTGGATTTCAGTTCGGGCCGTTGACGGACTTTCCGCGCGTGCAACGCGAGTGCGCACAGGAGAATCGGGCGCGCTTAATCCTCCTGGACTATTTTCGCCCATGGACGCTGCCAAAGGCAGCAAATCCCAAACCCCCAATCACCAAATCCCAAACAACAGGTCGAATCGCAATCCGCAAATGGAAGATACTCCGAAGCCCCGCGATCTTGAAGAGCGAACGTTTCAATTTGCACAATCAATACGTGCGTTCGTGAAACAGTTGCCTAAAACGATTGGCAACGCGGAAGATCTTCGGCAGTTGGTGCGCGCGTCAGGTTCCGTCGCCGCTAATTGGATCTAAGCCGACAAGGCTTTGAGCAAGAAAGACTTTCTGATGCGAGTAAAGATTTGTCGCAAAGAAGCGAAAGAGAGTCGCTTGTTCTTGCGACTTCTTGATGCCGGCTTAACGAAGAGCACTTTATCCGCTCGGGACCAACTAGCGGTCGAGGCGCGTGAGTTAACCGTAATTTTTTCTTCGATTATCTCAAAAAATGGATAATCGAGGGAATTTTTTTGGAATTTGGCGATTGAGATTTCTTTGGGGTTTGGAAATTGGGATTTGGAACTTCCGGGCTACACGAAATGAAGATTAGCCGAATAAGGCTAGGCAGTTTCCCGGGCGCGCGTTATGGGCTCTTGCTGACCGCCCTGGCGCCGGTGATTCCACAAATTCTCGGGAGCGCGTTTAACATCTGGTACAACGCGACTGTTATTGAGCCAATGCTCACGCCTGCGTTGCGACAGCGTTTCTTCGTCACGGTCGTCGCTTACAACGCGCTTGTTTATCCCATTGGAGTCTATCTGTGGTTGAAACGAATTTTCTCATTCCGCGGTCTGCTTCATCGGCTTCAGGTTGATATCGGCGGTCAGACACCGCCGCTACAGGAACTGACGCGGGCGCGCCGGCGGGTAATTCATTTGCCCTGGTTTGCAGCTGCTGTTTGCGGTCTTGCCTGGTTCTTGTGCATACCGGTTTTTATCGGCGCGCTACTTCAAGTACAGAATCCTTTGGATCCGCGCTTGCTGTGGCATCTGCCGATTTCGTTCTGTCTGTCGGGCTTCATCGCGGTCACACATTCATTTTTTCTGGTCGAGCTCGCCAGTCAGTGGGGATTGTTTCCGGTTTTCTTTCGCGACGAACGCGCCGATCGCACACCGAACATCTTTACGCTGTCGCTGCGCGGCCGCGGAATTGTGTGGGCGATCTCCGCGTCCATCTGTCCGATCGCGTCGCTGTTGCTGCTGTTGCTGGCACCGCGGTCACCGGCAATGAACGAGGCGTGGCTCGCCGTTTTTGTTGGGGGTATCGGCATCGCGTTTGGAATTTTCACCGCGCTGATGATGAGTCGGCTGGTCGCCAAACCAATCGATCAACTGCGCACCGCAGCCGACGCAGTTTCTCGCGGAGATTTGACCGTGGATCTTGGTCGCGCGGGCGCCCGGCGCGCAGATGAGTTTGGACGATTGCTCTGTGAATTCGATCAGATGGTTCGCGAGCTCAGGGACAAGGAAAAATTGCGTCAGACGTTCGGTCTGCATGTGGGTAGACGCGCGGCGGAACGAATTTTGGCGCGCGACCCGGGATTGAGCGGCGTCGAAGAGGAAATTACGGTCATGTTCGTTGATATGCGTTCGTGGACGGCCCGGGCGAGCACGTCGCCACCTGCGGAAATCGTGGAAATCATGAACGACTTTTTTCGGGTAAGCGTGCGCGCAGTTGAAGAGGAACATCGCGGCATGGTCAACAAATATTTGGGAGACGGTTTCATGGCGATCTTTGGTGCCGGGGACTCCAGTTCGAATCATGCCCGCGATGCCGTTTCCTCCGGCCGGGAAATTTTGCGTGCGGTGAACGAGTTGAATGAAAAACTTTCAGCGCATGATCGGGCACCGATCCAAATTGGAATTGGAATTCATTCGGGCCCGGCAATTGTGGGCAGCGTCGGCTCCCCGCAACGGCTGGAGTTCACTGCGATTGGGAATACCGTCAACGTAGCCTCGCGCATACAAGGCCTGACGAAGACGGTGGGCAGACCGTTGCTCGTTACCGCGGCGGTGCGCGATCGCTCAGCCGGCTCATTCGCCTTCGAGGAACTATCACCGCAGGAAGTGCGCGGAATCGAAGGGCGCGTGATGATTTTTGCGGTAACTGTCTAGAGGCGCTCGCCGCGGCGAGCGCCTGTGTTTTGCCTCGGCGTTTGACACAAACCCCGCTACAATCGCTTCATGGCGTCGGCGCGCTCGTGCAAACTGAACCGCCTCGCCCCGCTTGCGGGGAGAGGATTGAGGTGAGGAGCTCTTCATCCGCCTTTCAGAATTATTTTTCCTAACTACAATGACGTTCTGTGAATCGCGCTCGCATGTTGCGAAAGAAGGTAACCGAAAGCGAGCGCACCCTCTGGCGGCATCTACGGAACCGAAATTTTGCGGGATACAAGTTTCACCGTCAGCATCCACTCGGATGCTATACACTGGACTTCTATTGTCCGGCAGCAAAACTCGCGATCGAAGTAGATGGTGGCGGCCATAACTATTTGCTGGGTAGAATTCGCGATCGAACGCACTCGACCGTACTTGCTAACTACGGAATCACTGTGCTGCGGTTTTGGAATCATCAAGTTCGCCATGAACTCGACAGTGTGTTGAAAGCAATCTGGTTCGCGCTGGAGGAGTGTTCGTTGTCACAACCCTCACCTCAATCCTCTCCTTATCCAAGGGAAAGGCGACTCGAACCGTGACGGCACAAGGCGGTACATCACAGGCAATGGCGTCACTCTCGGAGATTGTCAGTTACACGGACCGCTTTCTGCGCATTCGCGAAGTGGGCGATTGGGCCAACGCCTTAAACGGTCTGCAGATCGAAAATTCGGGGCGGATCATGCGGATCGGCGCAGCGGTTGACATTTCGACGCGCGTTTTGAGTGAGGCCGCAAAACAAAACGTCGATCTTTTAATCGTGCACCACGGATTGTTCTGGCCGGGATTGCAGCCGATACGAGGCGCGTTGCGCCGGCAACTGCGGCTGGCCTTCGAAGAAGATATCGCGCTCTACAGCGCGCATCTCCCTCTGGATGTTCATCCGAAAATCGGTAACAACGCACAGCTCGTCGCCGCGCTCGGACTGAAATCGGCGCAACCATTTCTTGAGGAAAAAGGTCAGCCGGTCGGGCTGAAAATCCGGGCATCGGTGCCGCGGAGTGAACTCGTTCGTAAATTACAAAAGGCGTTGAATGGCCCGGTAAGAGTCTTCGGGTGCGGTCCGAAACAGGCGCGCGCGATCGGCATCGTGACCGGGGCCGCCGGCTCGGAGATCTACCGGGTGGCAGAGGAAAATATCGACACGTTTATCACCGGCGAAGCTCCGCACTGGGCCGCAGTTGCCGCCGAAGAACTCGGCATGAATTTTTTGCTCGGCGGGCATTACGCGACGGAAGTGTTTGGGGTAAAAGCGCTCGCTGCGCATCTCTCGAAACGGTTCAGAGTGCCATGGGAATTTATCGATTGTCCAACGGGGTTGTGAGGGTTTTGGTGGCGTGTCGCGGTGCAGTGTGTGCTGTCCTCAGCACACAATTACACGCGGCCAGAAATCCAAAACGTGTTCTGGTCTCCCCGCAACAGGCGAAGTGGGTCGCCTCGGCTGTTTGCAGGAGGAGAGGGAGAGAGTCAGGAGTTGGGGAATCGCGAAGGAATGTCGAATATGTAGGCCCAATCTTGCGCGACTTTCATCAGCAACTGCATCAGCGCAACAAACCATTCAAAGTCGCCTTGGTCGCCGTCGTAAGAAAACTCGCTATCCTCTTGAACCACCTGCACCGAATCTTTGCCAGCCAGCTAAACACAGTTGCTATAACCGAAATGCGACGCTCCCTTAAGTATTGGCTGCCGCTGCTGATCTGGCTCGGCGTGATGTTTGTCGGCTCGACCAATCTCATGTCTTCCGAGCACACGTCGCGATACATTGTTCCGTTCTTGCTCTGGTTAAAACCGGGAATGTCGCCGGGCACGATTTGGATCATCCTGGTCGTCGTTCGAAAATGCGCGCACGTGACCGAATATGCGATCCTGGCTCTTCTGCTGTGGCGAGCACTTCGGAGCATTCCGGTTCTCCGCACGAAAACGGTGATTTTGTTTGGTGCAGTTCTGCTGGGATGCGCACTTTTTGCCACAAGCGACGAATTTCACCAGACATTCGTTAAGTCGCGCACGCCGTCAGTACGCGATGTGTTCCTGGATATTGCAGGAGCGCTCGTCGGACTGTTGATTGGAGCGAATTTCAAACATCGCGATTCCAAAAAGAGCCAGCCCACTATCCCGACGCAGTTCATGGATGCGCAATTATGACGCTCGCGAGTGTGCGGGTTGCTCTTGTTGCGCCTGTTTAAAACTGAACGAAATCATCACGCGTGAATGGGGCACCGCAGTTGACAGGCGAAGTGGATAAGCGTTCGCAGCGAGAACTGCACAATTCGGCAGCGCTCGCGAAAGGTCGCTCAGTTCTCTCGGTAATCGCCGCTCTTGTGGCGTGTGTTGCGATCTATTCGGGCACAGCACCCAGGCTGGGAGCCGCTCTCCAACAAAATTCGTCAGCCACCAGTTTAGAGCCGGTTTCAGGTGCGCCTGTTATCTCAGCAACACCCGAGCACGTGACGCTGACTAAGGGGAATGGCAGCACGCAGGTTCAATGGAATACAGGCAAAGGATCGTCCGGCTTCGTATTTGTCACCGAAGATGGCGGAAAGCCTGTTCTTTTTGCAAAGGGCCCGCGAGGTAGCCGGGTCGCTCCCTGGATTAGGAAGCATCGCTACATTTTCGAACTATATGGCGACGATCAGCGGCGGACGTTACTCGCGAAAGTAATTGTTTCTGGCTCCGCCGAGAGCGTTTCGTCTCAACACACGGTGTCGCGGGGCGGTGTAGTGAGATGGGTGCTGATTCTGGCGTTAGCAGCGGTCTTGTATTTCGCGGTTTATCTCAGTTCGACGGGACGGCTGCGAACGACATTTCCCACGGAGCCCACTACGTCGCCTCGGCCGCTCCCTGTTGGACGCAATCTTTTCCTCGGAATCGCCGTCTTCATTTGCGTCGATGCTATCATCTTTCACTCCGGGTTGTATGTCTCGATCCTGGCTCCGACTTCGTACGCAGGACGTATCGCGGAAATCACGCAAGCCGAAAAGGACCGCGCGCCGTCCGGCCTGAAAGAGGTATTGGTGCTGGGTGATTCACGCATTGCCGAGGGGTTCTCCACGAGCCTCGCGAATGAGCTTGGTTCTCCCGCTGGGCTTGAGTTTGTTAGTTTAGCTGAACCGGCCGCTTCCGCTAACACATGGTATTACATGGTGCGCGAAGTCGATCCAACCACCCGACGATATTCGGCGATTGTCATTCCTTACGGGGTCGGCTACGAACCAAACAGCGCCGACCCTCTGCGAATTTCGATGACAGCTCCCTTGTTGCGATACCGCGACTGCTTTCATTTCGCCTCGGGTTTTCAACGATGGTCCGGGCGTTTCAGAGCGTTTATCGCGTGCATACTTCGAGGGTCAGCCTATCAGGACGACGTTGTTGATCTTCTCGAACATCCCATCGCGAGATTACGAGGTCTCCAACAAGAGGGCGCGAGAATGCATTCTCGCGCCGTGTACAAAGGCCGAGATTACGACCTTGTGGGCACAACCTATGATCCGACCACAGGGCGGGTCATGTTCGCGTCAAAGCTAACAGAAGCCCAGAGACTGGCTTTTCGGAAAAGCTTGATACAGCCGTCGCAATCGGACACGGAATACTCGCTCAAACTACAACGCGAGTGGATTCCGCGAATAATGAACCGCTATTTGAATAGTCCTACCGCAATTGTGCTTACGCCTGTGCCGCGTGGTCCTTTCGTAGAGCTTTCGGCATTTTCCAGAGGATACGCTTCTGTGCTTCCAAGCTTGGTAATTCAAAGAGCGACTTTCTCGGTACCGGAACACACGTTCGATTTTCTGGAAAAACCCGAATACTACTTTGACCCATTCCACCTTAACTCGAAAGGCCGCCAGAGATTCACAGAAGCACTCATCTCGCAGTTAATTGGGCGCTTTCGATCAGCTGATTCAAAAGCCCAATTCAACATCGGGTCTCAACTGTGGAATCATCAACGCCGAACCAATACGGCGAGCTTCTAACTCTGCATGTTATTTAACAGCTTCCAGTATTGGATCTTCTTTCTCATGGTGGCGGTGCTGTTCTACAGCATGCCGTTTCGCTTCGGGAAAGTCCTGCTGCTGCTGGCGAGCTATGTCTTTTACATGTGGTGGGACCCGCGATTTATCGTGCTCATTTTGACCTCTACCGTCGTTGACTACTATCTGGGGATCCTGCTGGAGACTGCAATCGGCCGCCGTAAGAAGCTTTTACTCGCTGTTAGCCTCGTAGTTAACCTCGGTATTTTAGGCTTCTTCAAGTATTACGATTTCTTTGCTGGCTCGTTAGCGGATTTGCTCCACATACCCCGGTCATCGGTTGTGTTACAAGTCGTTCTTCCTGTCGGAGTCAGCTTTTACACGTTTGCCAGTCTTTCTTATACGTTTGACGTCTATTGGGGAAAAATGAAAGCCGTCAGAAACTTCATCGATTACGCGCTCTTCATTGCATTTTTCCCTCATCTAATCGCAGGTCCCATCATTCGTGCCCGGCGATTCATACCTCAAATCTGGTCATGGCGGACCCCGGCGGCAATCGTGGTCCAAAGTGGAATCATTCTCGTTCTGTCGGGTTTGATAAAGAAGATGGTGTTTGCTGATCGCTTTGCTGTCGTGTCCGACTCGTACTTCAACGATCCGATGGCGCACCCAGGTTGGCTGGCTGCATGGTCGGGTTGCATAGCCTTCTTCATGCAGGTCTTCTTCGATTTCTCTGGTTACACCGACATCGCTCGCGGTTGCGCAAAGCTGCTGGGGTTTGAGTTCCCACTTAATTTTGCACGGCCATTCCTGGCCAGAAATCCACCCGACTTCTGGCAGAGGTGGCATATCACCCTGTCCACATGGGTCCGGGACTATTTGTTCATGCCATTTAGTCGAGGAAGAAAAGGGCGGTTCATATTGTACCGCAATCTCATGATTGTAATGATACTCGTGGGACTGTGGCATGGCGCTAACTGGACATTTATCGCATGGGGAGCGTACCATGGGGTTTTGCTAATAGGGTATCGGCTTTTTGATCGGTCAGCAAGAGGGACAGCAATCGCCCATGTTATGAAGAAGCGCTACTTCGTGCCGTTTAGTATTGGACTGATGTTTCTGTCCTGCACAGTAAGTATGGCTTTCTTTCGCCCGAGGACGCTTCAGGCGAGCGGGTACGTCCTAGGTGCGCTGTTCGGGTTCCAGCACGTAACTGGCGAATTCCTGCTGACCACCGGGACAATTGTGCTCGTTTTCATATCTCTGTTTTTGGCGGTCGCACAAGAGCGCACGCAGTTTATCGACCGGCTCGCGCTTCAACCCGCGCGTATTCAGGTTCCAGCATATGTGTGCGCGTTTCTGGCGCTCGAGTTGTTCCCTGCTACCAGCCAGGTTCCCTTTGTGTATTTCCAATTTTGAGCAGCGCAGGCAACTCCGCTGCCAGTGGAATAATCCACCCTGCATACGTCGGGAGTGAGAATGTCCCTGAGTGAGCTCTAACCAGTGATCCTGCGCCTATCAACCGCACGCTAGCGAATCTCACTCCATCACCACGAAACCGCCCTTTAGCTGGTTTAGCGTATCCAAGTTAATAGCAGATCATCGGGTTCCCCAACCCCAAAGCCTTGTTGGCCGACAGCCCACACCGATTGGTCGTGACTTGAGATCGCCCAGAGAAATCCGGAATTATTTGTCACGGGCGGCGTCGGAACGACGCGCCACTGCGTACCGTCCCAATGCGCCGAGGAGGGGACGCCGTCTGATTCTCCGACGGCTATTATATTCGCGCTGGAAAGAACAGTCAGCCCGTAGAATTGCGAATTGCCGTTATCCATTGGGGTTGGAACCACACTCCAAACCGCGCCGTCCCAATGCAGGGCCAGGTAGTGTGAGACGCTGACCCCTTCGCCTGAGTCGCCAACGGCCCACATATCACTAGGGTTTGCTCCGTCCACACTGGCAAGATAGTTTTGATCGTCCACGTTTGGGCTAGGCACTTCGCTCCAAGTTGTTCCATCGTAATGGAGCGTGAACGTCGAAGCCGTACTTCCGTTAAAATCCTTGTAGCCCACTGCCCATACCTCATCCGTCTTGTCATGACGCCTGAATGCCTTGACCGAAAGCAGTGCGCTTGAATTGGCTGGAGGGCCATTTACCAGCGACCAGCTTGTCCCATCCCAATGCATCAGAGTATAAACGTAGTCGGGCAGTAACGAATAGCCAACCGCCCATGCGTCGTTACGCGTCACGATGTATACTCCGTACAAGACATCGTATGTGCCAACGTTCGGGCTAGGAAGCACGATCCAGCGGTTGCCGTTCCAACGTACTATCAAGCTATGCACCTGCCCCGCCGCCTCACTCTGGCCAACCGCCAAAACATCATCCGATGTCCGTGCCGCAACGCCCAGAAGGTTTCCCCCCAGTTGTGGAACCGCGGCCACTGACCAGCTCGTTCCATCCCAATGCTCAATCAGTGTATGCGAGCCGTTGTTGCCAAGGCCTCCCACCGCCCAAGCATCGTTGGACGATATTACGGCTACACCGTGCAGGGTACTGAAATTTGGCGCTCCTCCAGGCACTTCCGTCCATTGACCGGCAAAAGTGGCAGCTGCGCTGAGAAAGATTGCGACCGCGAGTGTCGCTGAAAGCATTGAGTTTTTCATGGGCCTTAGAATAGAACAACAGCCATTGTTTTGTCGATTCAAAAAAAGCCGGCTGATGGTTTTGGGCGCCACCATTTGCGGAGTCAGGCTCACAACATGATGCTCCCCAGCGCGTTAAAAACTCGTAACCAAAAAAGAAAAATGGGCCTGACTGGGCTCGAACCAGTGACCCTGCGCTTATCAAGCGCATGCTCTAACCAACTGAGCTACAGGCCCGGGCGCTGCGCCGCGAAATTCTCGGAATGTCGATTGCCGACGTTCGATTTGGTTCGCGGCGCGGTTCGCGCGCATTTACTTAAGTCGGCAATCGCAAATCGCAAATCGAAAATGAATCGTCCGCCTTCGTCCCGCAGCCGCGGGACTCCGGCGCGACAGCCCCAAAAGCTAAAAGTGTCGCCGAGAAAATTCGCGTCCTGACCCGGTCGTCAGATAACGTTCAAAACGACGAGCTTTAGCCTCGGATCGGAACGCGATCGCCGTTTCGATTTTCCATGGTCTGTGCTTCGTCGTATGCGAACATTTTCCCCGATTATGGTCCAGGAGTCTGGCGTTGAGGTCGCGTGTTACACCGCTGTAATGCGTTTCATTATCGACTTCGCTGACGAGTATGCAAACGTAATAGAAGCGTTTCATCCAACCAACCTTGGTTACGAATGATCATCATCATCGCAGGAGACTGGCCTGCCAAGCCGTAGTCTTCGAGCGTTGACACGAGAGGTTAGAGAACAGAGCCCGCCTTCGCTTTGCTCCGGCGTGGCAGCCTTCGTTTCTCGCTCCGCTCGAAGCGTAGGCTGGAGGCAAGGGGATTCGAACCCCTGACTTCCAGCTTGCAAAGCTGGCGCTCTACCAACTGAGCTATGCCCCCGAAGGAACACCGAACGCTTTCGCGTGCTCGCGACTAATGTCGGAGTTGCCGAATTTCGATTGGCGATTTTCGATTGCAAGAGATAAAAGCAGAATGCCGGATGACAGATCTTTCGATTCGCCACCCGGCATTGCGAGTCGATGTGCAGTAAAGCCTTGGTTTTGCGTTAACCCGCTTCTTCCGGAACCTGCTTGACTCAATCCTGGTGATGTCTTGGTACCGCGAGATAAGCCGTTCTCACACCAGTATTCGGATCGATTGCTCTTCCTGTAATCTCTCCTTTGTCATTTATGTCTTTGGCAGTTTCAAGGCTGGCAGAAAAGCTCGCGTTGTTTTAAGTCATTGAGATCTTGCATAACGCCGTTTTCCCAAATAAAAGCGCGGCAATTTCCATCCGCGTCACAGGAGAGTCCTACCACCTGGCGCCTCTCGTTGATTCCATAGGCTTCGCTGTGGACATCACCCGGAAGAAAACCGAGAGGTTGGATTCCATTTTCGACTGTCCAGATGAATCCCTGCAGGAAGTTGCCATCTGGGTCGTTAGGCGCACCGGCGAAACCGACGATATCGCCTTGTTGATTGATTGCCGTCGGCGTATTCCAATAAAGAGCGCCAAGGTTGCCAAGGTCAGTCACGCCACCGTTTTCCCAAAGCACGGCGTGCGCGGCGGTGTATCTTCCAACAGCTTGGTCGCAGATACCTGAAATGCCCACGATTTGACCATTATCGTTGATCGCCGTGGCAGCGCCCGAAGAGTCGCCAGAGATGAGCGGAAGATCATCTATCTCGTCTGGTGGCCCGAGTGTCCACATAGCTGGGCGAAACTGCAAAACTTGTGGCGAGACGCACGTCGGATCATGAACATCGTTCTCTGCCCATCCCACTACCTGACGAAGATTGTTGGCGCCTGTGGCAAAGCCATTGTCTCCACCTGGAAAATTGGGAAGCGCCCTCATCTGCCGATCCTCCAAGACAAACGCGAGGTTGATAAAGCCGATGGCATACGGCCCGGAATAGAAGGCCGCGCTGCTCCAAGCTTCCCCCAGTGGTTCCGGATCAGCAGTTTGCGAAATTCCAACCACGATTCCCTCGGTATTCTTCACGTTCCACGTAACACTGCTGTTTGGTCCGCCGAGGGTACCCAGATCGAGTATTGAATGGTGCTGTTGGCGTCGCCACAACGCAGCGTGCCTGGTTTGGTCTCCAGTCAGCCTGGAATAGCCCGCAACCCAGCAGCGGTCGTTGATGCTGTTACCTCCGCTACTGGTTCCGCCAAGGCTATCGAGGTTGGATACGCGATATTGCGTTCCATGCTTTGCCGGGATCTGGTCCTGTGCCTGTGCGAACGTTAAAACCGCTCCGCAGCAGATGCTGATCGGAACGACCAAATGGAAGCGACCAGGTTTTTTAGTTATAAGTTGTGTTGTCATGTTTTGTCTCCTTTGTTGAGTTTTTCATGACGACACTGTAGGAACTCACCCTGAGTTACGACCAGAGCCACTTGGCAGGTTTCGTACGAGCCATTTCAGAGCGATCAATCGGCAACTCACAGGAGAGTGCCTCCCGATAGCTGGCGGCTTCCGAGTTGCTTAATTCAATTTCGAATTAAGCGCCGCCGCGAATTTGCTGAGGCCTTCGCGGATTTGAGCGCGCGACCAGGCTGCGAACCCAAACGTAAGAGCAGGCGCCGGCTCCGCTTTCATAAAGCACGAAGACAGCGGCGATGGGCGGATACCAATCTCAGTGCAGACGCGCGTAATCAGCGGCATCTGTTCTTTCTGCCGCACCCAGGCGACGAAGTGTAGTCCAGCTTCAGGGACCTCCAAAACAAAGTACTTACTTAGCAAATTGTTGAATTGCTGGATAAAAAATTGCTCTTCGATCCGAATACAATTGTCGCATTCGCTTGATATGACTCAGGAAGAATCCCTCGGTTAGGAACCGGGCCAGTGTCGCCTGATCGATGGCGGGGGAATGCTGGTCCATCACAGCCCGAATCTTAATCACTGGTTCGATCAATTGGTCTGGCGCGACGATATAACCGAGTCGCAAGGACGGGTACAGGATCTTGCTCAGCGTGCCTGAGTAAATAACACGACCCACGTTGTCCAAGCCCTGCAAACACGGGAGTGGGGGACCGGTGTAACGAAATTCCGAGTTATGATCGTCCTCGAAAATGTAGGCGTCATTTTCGCGCGCAAAATCAATCAAAGCTGTTCTGCGCGCGAGACTCATCGTCATGCCGAGCGGGAATTGATGTGAAGGAGTCACGTAGATTATTTTTGGCGAGCGCTGTTTTGACGGCCGGGCGATCGTGATTCCTTCCCGGTCAACAGGTCTTGGCACGACGATCGCCCCGGCGAAGCCGAAGGTTCGACGAGCCTGGTAAAACCCGGGATCCTCGATCCAGGCTACCTCACCCCGATTTACCAGCGCCATCGCGCTGATCATCATTGCCTGCTGTGTTCCAGCGGTGATGATAATTTGATCCGGATGACAGCGTGCGCCTCTGTAATCGCACAAATAAGTTGCTAACGCTTTGCGCAGATCGGGATCGCCACGGCTTGACGCATACTGGAGCAGATGCGCTCCTTTCTTTGCGAGGACCTGCGCTCTGAGTCTTTCCCAAATCTCGATCGGAAATTCATCGAGCGCCGCGACAGCGGGAACAAAGGAAACGCCGGGCGGACCTGCGATTCCAAAATCGAACTGTTTTCCGGCCCGATGATCTGGAATATCTTTTACCCGATCGGAAAGACGTGGCGGACGTTCTATGGGTCGTGCTGCTTTTGCCGTTTGTGCACTGAGGAAACTTTCGGGCAACGCCTCCACGACGAACGTGCCCGAACCAACCTTTGATTCGAGGTACCCTTCCGCGTGCAGCCGTGAGAGCGCCAGGTTTACCGTGAATCGCGATATTCCCAGGTCAGCAGCCAGCGCTCGAGACGAGGGAAGCCGGGAGGCGCCGTTGCTAAATGTTCCCGAAACAAGTTCATCACGAATCTGCCGATAAAGTTGTTGATGAAGTGGTTCGGCCGCTGCGCGGTCAAGCCGGACCATTTCAAAAGCGACTATCGAATGGCGACGCCGCTTCCCATGAAGATTTGAGGTTGGATGTTCGGCGTTCGGCTCTCGGGGTTTTCTTCCGATCATGAGCAAGAGCATGAGCACGAGCACGAGTAAGAGCAACTATCCATCGAAAGTGGCATGGCCATTTTGCTCCAAGTGGACTGTTGACACCTTACCACACGGCCAGAAGCTTTCGTTCAAATGCAGACTCAAACTCCGTGTACCGATTACATTGAAACAAAAGGTCTTATTTATTTTGCTCGAATGCTGGACAAGATCCGGCTAAAGGCCGCCGGCAAATTGCCGCCCGAATATTTTACCGGGGTTGAGGATCCCACCCACTTCGACGCGCGTTGCACGAGGTTTCTCGGAGTGAATTACGATGAGCTTGTGAAGCGAACGCTCAAAGGAGGATCGGATGACGAAATCCTCGAATGGTGCTTCGCGCATGGCCGGCGGCCTAGCGAAGAAGAAATCTCGATCTGGAATGCATTTCTTCGAAAGCGTGGCTGGCGAGATGATGCGAGCGAGGAACTGGCCGAGTCGAAGAACGAAGCAGGTTTCGGCGATCGTGACGACATTCAAACCTGGATGGACCTGCATGATGCAGAGGAAGGAAGAACACCAGCTGCCTGTTAACGTTAAGACGCCTCATCTGCCATAGTTGGTAATGCCGGCAACGACATTGTCGTTATCTTCTTTCAATCCATGAAATTGCGCTCAATCTATTGGCTGAGCATCCTGCAATTCACGTTTACCTGCGCAATAGCAGGTGAATCGCCTGCTCCCGCGCGTGACGGATCGCACGATTTTGATTTTCTCATCGGCAATTGGAAGGCTCACGTGCGCCGGCTTCCCGACCGCCTTGTTGGCTCCAACAATTGGATCGAGTATAACGGCATCTCGAATCATAAGAAGCTTCTCGATAGCAACGCGAACTTTGAGGAATTCGAAGTCGACAATCCCGAGAAGCACTTACACATCAAAGCCCAGACACTCAGGCTATACGATCCAGAGTCGCATCAGTGGAGTATCTATCTTCTCGACTTGGACAAAGGTCTTCTTCCCATGCCGCCAGTCGTTGGCGAATTTAAAGGGAACCGTGGCGAGTTCTACGATCAGGAACAATATAAGGGACGGGCAATTCTGGTGCGCTATGTCTGGCTAAATATCTCGCCGAAATCGGCGCGGATGGAACAATCGTTCTCGGCCGACGGCGGAAAAACGTGGGAGACGAACTGGATCTGCGAACTGAGCCGATAAGCCATGTTTCCAGCACTTCCTCGCAGCAGAACGAAACAGTTGTCAATTGGCAACGGCTTGGATTCCTGGCAGTGCTAGCTTCGAAATAGAGTAAGCGTATCCGAATACAATATGAAGACTGCGACGCTTATTGCGCTCATGACTGTCTTGGCCTGCCGATTTTCACCCGCACAAACACCAGCCGAACAAGAAGTGCTCCAGTTCGAGCGCGATGCCTGCAGAGCATTTCTCGATGCGGATCCTGTCGCGCTCGAGAGGGTCCTCACGCCTGACTTCACGCTGACGCTTTCAAATGGCGAGGTAAGCACACGCGGGAATGAGATCGATGAATTGCGCAATGGGAAAGTTCACTACGACGTGTTCGAAAATTACGACATGAACGCGCGAATCTATGGCGCCGACGTGGCGGTTGTTGTTGGCAAGACCCGCGTGAAAGGAACCTCAGAAGGCAAGCCGTTCGATCGCGTAGTGCAGTTCACCGACACCCTCATCAAGCGCGATGGTCGATGGCAGCTTGCCGCCGGACACGTTTCGCGGATTGGAAAATAGCGTGTAAGGCTGACAACCAAGAGCAGAGCCGAACTCGCCGCTTCCTTGGCTCCTGCTTTCCTGATTCGATCTTTTCCTGCACAAACAAAATGCCGGATGTCGATCTTGCGAATCGTCATCCGGCATTGCAGTCGATGTGCAGCAAAGACTGAATTGTGCGTTACCGTGATCTCCTTGAAGCTCTGGTTTCTTTCGATTCCAAAGTCTTCGCGGCATATCCATGAATCCCGAATGCTTTCGGGGCTCATGGGTTTAGCCGTCGACCTGTGCGAGCTGACCGAGAATCGAGAATCGTAATTCGAGAATCGAGATCCGGATTTTATCCGGTTCACAATGTAACGATTTAACGATGTAACGAATCACCGGCGCTTCGCGCCTACTCCTTAGAAAGGAGGTGATCCAGCCGCAGGTTCCCCTACGGCTACCTTGTTACGACTTCATCCCAGTTACCGCTCATAGCGTAGGCGGCTGCCTCCTTGCGGTTAGCGCGCCGACTTCGGCTACAAGCGACTCCCATGATGTGACGGGCGGTGTGTACAAGGCCCGGGAACGTATTCACGGCGCCGTAGCTGATGCGCCATTACTAGCGATTCCGGCTTCATGAAGTCGAGTTGCAGACTTCAATCTGAACTGGGCCCAGTTTTAGTGATTTCCTCCACCTCGCGGTCTCGGATCGTTCTGTACTGGGCATTGTAGTACGTGTGCAGCCCAGGCCGTAAGGGCCATACTGACTTGACGTCGTCCCCACCTTCCTCCCCGTTAGAGCGGGGCAGTCTGAACAGAGTGCTCGAGCCTCACGGCTCGGTGGCAACAGTTCACAGGGGTTGCGCTCGTTGCGGGACTTAACCCAACATCTCACGACACGAGCTGACGACAGCCATGCAGCACCTGTGCAAGGTCTGGATTGCTCCAGTCGCTGGCTTTCACCAACTTAGCAATGCATGTCAAGGCCTGGTAAGGTTCTTCGCGTTGCATCGAATTGAGCCACATACTCCACCGCTTGTGCGGGCCCCCGTCAATTTCTTTGAGTTTTAATCTTGCGACCGTACTCCCCAGGCGGCACGTTTAACGCGTTAGCTCCGGCGCAGAAGGGGTCGAATCCTCCCACACCAAACGTGCACCGTTTACTGCCAGGACTACCGGGGTATCTAATCCCGTTTGCTCCCCTGGCCTTCGTGCCTCAGCGTCAGGAACTGTCCAGAGACCCGCCTTCGCCACTGGTCTTCCTTACGATATCTACGCATTTCACCGCTACACCGTAAATTCCAGTCTCCTCTCCAGTCCTCAAGCACGGCAGTATCGAATGCAGTTTCGGAGTTAAGCCCCGAGATTTCACACCCGACTTACCGCGCCGCCTACGCACCCTTTACGCCCAATGAATCCGAACAACGCTTGAGACCTCTGTATTACCGCGGCTGCTGGCACAGAGTTAGCCGTCTCTTCCTCTTCGAGTACTATCAATGCACACGCAGTTAACGTATGCACCTTGTTCCCCAATGACAGAAGTTTACAATCCGAAGACCTTCATCCTCCACGCGGCGTCGCTCGATCAGGGTTTCCCCCATTGTCAAAAATTCTCGACTGCTGCCACCCGTAGGTGTCTGGGCCGTGTCTCAGTCCCAGTGTGGCTGGTCGTCCTCTCAGACCAGCTACCCGTCAAAGCCTTGGTGGGCCGTTACCTCACCAACTAGCTGATAGGCCGCGGGCCCCACAAAAAGCGTCAGGTTGCCCCGACTTTAATTTCGAAAGGATGTCCTCTCTAATCACATGCGGTATTAATTCGCCTTTCGGCGAGCTATCCCCCACTTCTCGGCAGATTGCCCACGTGTTAAGCACCCGTTCGCCGCTAGACTTTTCCCTGTATTGCTACAGGAAAAAATCTCGCTCGACTTGCATGTCTTATCCACGCCGCCAGCGTTCGTTCTGAGCCAGAATCAAACTCTCCGTTAAAAACGACTCGGTTCCCGTGAGGAAACCGAAAGTTTGCGATCTGACTTTTCATAAACCGCGTGCCCCGAAAAACTTTTGGGGTTTACGCGGGTTTGTCCGATCTAAATCCTTGATTTCAAAGATGATCGACAGATAACGCACAATTCAATGTTTGCTGACTTTCCATCCCGAATGCTTTCGGGACCACGCTGTCAAAGATCATCAATTCTTTCGGTACAAGGCAAAACCCGATCTAGTCATCAAACTGACCAAAGATCGGCTCGACCCTGAGCCTGGAAGAACATCCCACGCCTGTGGAATCCGCTTATCGCAGAACAAGGAAAATAACGCACCCCGCGCCTTCGTCAACAAAAAATGCGCGAGTTTTTGCTCCTTCCCGGGAAGCGTTAGCAACCCTTCTGCGGGAGCAGTCGCCGCGGCGACTTGGTTTCGGCTACCAGCCGAAACGGACTTCCTCCGACACTCTCAACGATTAACTATCAACTCTCAACGTTCCGTGGTTTGCTCATCACGTACCTCACGTTTGTCGCAGCCGGATGATTCCCATCTGCCCGTGTCGCCGTCCCCGCTTTGATCGCGCCGATTTTCTCCATCGCCCTCTGCGAACGGATATTGTGTTCTCCGACAAGGAACACGACGTTCTCGACAAACTTAAACGCGTGATCCAGCAGTAGCTTTTTCATTTCCCGGTTGTAACGGCCACCCCAGTATTCTCGCGCCAGGAACGTCCATCCAATTTCGATCTCCGGTTTTTCCGGATCATGACCGTAGAACCGCGTCGACCCGATGATTTGTTGAGTCTTTTTATTGATGACGACAAAGGCTCCGCCAGATTCGAGCGCCTCTTTGAAGAAAACTCTGAACACATCTTCCTTGTAACGATCCCGCTCGGGGTGCTGCTCCCAGATGAGTGAATCTGACGCGACCGCAAAAAGCTCGTCCCAATCGTCAGGTGCGAGCGGGCGTAGCTCGATGAGTTCGCCTCTCAGATGTGGTTGAAGATCAAACGCCACTGCATTTATGGATTCACTTGGACAGACGCTCAGGCTGCGGGTCTTACGGTATAAATTGCCAGGTGTCGTTCAGCGGCGTCCCGCTGTCTTGTCCCCCAAAGACGATCACACGGCCTAACGCAGGCAAATAGGCCATACCCGCACCTTCGCGCGGTGGAGGCGATTGCGTCGTAGCCACTTGTTGCCAGTTCCAATTGCCCCCTTCCGCAAACCAGAGCCATGTGGTGTTCTGGTCTACGCCACCGCTTCCACCGCCAAAGATAATCACAAAATTGATGTTCGGGTCGAAAGCGGCCGAGGCTGCGTACACCAGGAGGGGTTGAACTACCGGGGACCTCAAAGTCCATGTCGTGCCATCATAGGTCCAGGTGTTGTTCGGATTGACATCAGCGAGACCACCAAACAAGACTACCTGGTCGATGGTAGGATTTGCCGCGACCGCTGCCGAGGAGCGTGCAGACGGGACTGTTTCAGGAAATAGCTGCGTCCAGTCGGAGCCGATCCACTGCCACATGGTGAGCTGGTAGAAATGTCCGTCAAACCCGCCAAAAAGATCGACCCTGCCATTTGGGTCCGGAAACAGCATCGGACCAGTTACGGGCCTGGGATGATGCGCAGTCCTGACACGTGCCCACCGAGAAGTTGTTCCATCCCACAACCACGTGTCTCCCTTGTAATTTGTTCCATTGTATCCGCCGAAGAGCACTACTTTGTGAGTGACACTGTCGTACGCCATCTGGGCGGCAGCTCGGGGGGGAGGCGAGGGATGTGTCGTGACTTGGGTCCACGTAACACCGTCAAATGTCCATGTGTCGTTCAGATAACCTGTGCCGTCGAATCCACCAAACATGATTATTTTGCCGCTGTCTGGATCGTAAGTCATCGCAAGATACGAGCGCGCTGGAGGAGAACTGGCGGGCGAAAGCTGAACCCAACTAGCCGAGTCCGGCACACCTGGGGTTGCATCCGATCCGAATGCGATTGCACCGCAAAAGCAGATAAGAATCACAAACCCGCTGGAACAATACTGCGCCCAATTGAATTTCATCGGCGGGAGTTACGATGCTCAACCGGTGTGCTGTCAAATTGCGCCGAATCGACACGAATAATCACCCATTCAAATTTTCCGGGGAGCACGGGCTGCCAACCTGTTGGTTTCGGCTGCCCAGCCGAAACAGACTTTTGCAGGCGAAACTGTCGGAACGTTCGTGCCTATCTGTGCGATCCGTAATCAATCTCGCGCCTGATCAATGCGATCCGCGCAATGAGATTAGCCTTCCCGAAATCCGTGCAATCCGTGCAATCAGTGGTTAGGCTTTCTTCGGGAATATTTGAAACGACGGAAGCGATTCGTCGATTACAACCCAGGGCAATTTATCTTCGAGGAAGATCGCTTTCTGCGGCGGAAACGGCGTCGGATCGTCGAGCGACGCGATCGTGACATCGATCGTGTCAGAATCTTTACTGTCTTCGAAAAACAAGTGAGTGCCGCAACACGCTGCAAACGAACGAATCCGATTCGCGTACGCAATCTTGCGCGATTCGCCGTTTGTCACGACGACATCTTTGCGCGGCACCGATCCCCACTGCACATAAGGCGCGCCGGCGCTTTGCCGGCAATCAATGCAATGACAATCAACTACTGACAATGGCCGACTCTTCAGCACGTATCGTGTCCCGCCGCAAACGCATCCACCAGTTAACTCCATAAAATTCGTCTAGCGCAGTCTAACCACGAATTCACTCGAGTGAACACGAATTTGGGTAGCGCATAGCTTGCCCGCCTGTGTGCGGGCGTGCCGCGTGAAGGGTTGTGGCGTCCCGCCGCGACGAACTTCCCCAAAATAAAACATCAAACTCGTCATGGGACGCCGAGGACCGCCTGGCCGGACGCCCGAAGGCATCTTCGCTGCTTGAGATAAAAAGCTTGAAGCCGGCTGAGAAACCCACAAAATCACGCGTCACAAAAAGTCGCTGTTGCAGCTTGGGCCCAAACTCCACTTCGGCCATTCACGCTGAACCAGGACACTTTCATCAACCTAGGAGAACTACGATGGCTGCTTTCACTGCCTGGCATGGCAAAACCTTTGACGAGCATATTCAGCTTCGGGACCACGTGGCGAAGACTGGATATCGATTCTTATCGCTGAGTCTGCACGGCACGCCCTCTTCGCCTCGTTACACAGCGGTGATGATCAAGCGCTCGAAGATTGTGGCCCAACGGGACTGGCCGCTGCTTAACGCGGACGAGTTTCAAGCAACCTTCGACCAGCAGGCGAAGAAAGGGTTCGGTCCGGTAATCATTTCCGCCACGGGTTCGGCAGGGAATCCGCGATTCGCCGCCGTATTTCAACCGCAATCGCCGATTCCGCTCACGCGCCATGGATTAAAGTCAGGCGAAGATACGGATTTGAAGACGATCGAAGGGATGACGAAGAAGGCCAAGCTCGACGGCTTGATTCTTCGCTGGGCTGCGTCCTATGGAGACGAAGACGACCCGCGCTTTGCGGCCATCTGGACGCCAAACGAAGATAAGACGCTTTGGAGCACAGATGGTCTGCTCGAGACCGTAGGAGGCTATCAGGAACGGTTCGATGCCCAGCACTCAGGCTGGGCGCGACTGGCGTTTGTGACGCTAAACTCCAGCAACCTTTACCTCTCCAACTTTGTTGACAGTCAGGTCGGTTCCAGCGCGGCGCGCCACAACATGACCTCGGCGAAGTATCAGGAGGAGTTCGACACGTTAAAAGGAAAAGGATACTTCCCGAGTTGCGTTCAAGGTGGAGGTTCCGGGGCGGCAACGCGCTATGCCGCGATTTTTGTGAAGCGCGAGGACCCAATCAAACGCGAGTTCCACGCGACCGGTCCGGTGGCCAACGCAGACATCGACAATCTCTTCAAACAGATCATGCAGAAGACGCCGGCCCGGCAGATGAGCGTGGCCATTGTTCGGAATTCTCGTCTGGTCTTTGCGCGAGGCTATACGTGGGCCGAGCCGGACTATCCGATCTGCCAGCCGACTACCTGTTTCCGCATTGCCAGCGTGTCAAAGACTGTCATGGCGCTGGCAATCTATCAATTGATCGAGGAAGGCAGCCTGAAGCTAGGCGACAAATTTCAGGACATTTTGAAACTCAAGACGCCTGGCGGCGGCAATCCAGTCCCTTCGAAGTTCAAGAACATCACGATCCAGCAACTCCTCGAGCATACCAGCGGACTGAACACCGATGCCTATCGCAACGAGAAGAGTGTCCAGGATGCATGGAAAGCAGCAAATCCAAACAAGTCTTTCCCTCTTCCAATGTCCGCTGCCGAAACCGACAGCTATATCGCAAGTCTGGCTGCGGTAAACGATCCGGGCGTGATGCAAGCGTATAACAATTGCGGTTATTACCTCCTCGGGCGCGTTCTTGGAAAGAAGCGCAACCGGGCTGCGCCAATCGGAGCGTTGAAGGACTTTCTCTTTGAGCCTTTGTCCATTACCAGAATCCGCGTCGCGATGTCACGCGTTGACATGCAGCCGCCTAACGAAGCCCGGTATCGCATTACCACCCAGGGCAGTAACGATACAAACGACCTGCGTTTCAACCTTGCGGTCGGCCGAAGTGTGATGAGCGATCTGCAACCGCTGGTGCCAGTGGGCTATGGGACGGAGCACTACGAGAAACAGGAAGGATCTGGCGGCTTGTCCGCGGCGGCAACGGACATCGCCCGGCTCATCGCGATCCTGATGTTGCAGAAGGACAGCCCGGCAATGAAACGTTCCACGATCGATCTGATGTTAAACAACGCTGTGGCTGCGGGAATGAAGTTCGGCAGTCGCGCCGGACATGGATTCGACACCGTCAGGGCGCAGACTAACAACCGGTTCTATGGCCAGAAAGGCGGGACGCTCGACACTTCACGTAATGTGCTTCAATTCGACGGGGACTGGGGCTTTGTGTGCAACCGGACAGCAAGCGCGGAATGGACTCCGGACGGCAAAGGAATCTATCCGGATTTTCCGTCGCTGATGGACATCGCCAAGAATATGAGCTGGGGCTCAAACGATTTATTTCCGCATTACGGGATGCCAGCACTGACCACGTAACCTAGAGTTATATTGGGCCCCTTACGCGGCGAAATTTGGGAACAGGAAGGGTAAGATCTCCATCGTTGGATGCTTTCAAGTCAGAGAGCGCACCGGTGCTTCGCTTGCAATCGATGCAATGACAATCAACCAATGCAAACGACCGGCTCTTCAACACGTACCGTGCGTCCGCAAACGCATCCACCGGTGAACTCCATGTTTCTCGAGCCCTATCGATCGGGGCCGCCTTTCCGGGTCAGTTCGAATTCGAAACGCGCTTTCGTTCCGTCTGGGTTCAGCGTCTCCCACTTTTCGATCAGGTGATCGCGATCTTTAAAGAAGAGCTCGAGACCATTGATGTGTTCCGTCCCTTTTTTCCAGTTAGTGATGTCCTGGAACACGAATGTGATCGACGCGGGATTTTCTCCAAACCCTTTCGCGCGCAACCGCGGTTGATTCCCATCGCGTGTGTAGAGCGTCATGAGCAGCGAATGCACGTCAACGGGATAGTAAACGGCGATAAACCCCGAATTGCGTTCCAGGATAGCATGACCGATGAGCGACGGCTTCAAACGTTGCGTCGTACGACTGACCGTTTTCAGTGAAGCTCCACCTGCTTGTCGCGCCGTCTTGTGACGCCGAAGCTTGGAGCGAAGGCAGCAAGCCCTCGCGCGAAGGCGGACCAACCAGCCTGCTCTTAAGGGTTTCGAAATCTGCATTCAACAACTCCGCGCCGTGAGCGCTGGCTACAGCAAGAGCGATTAACGCGACAATGATGACTCGCATGGACCGGAATTATTCGTCGTCCGCAGCGCGATTCACCAGCCCAAAACGAGCTCCGAATTCCGAAAAGTGATCGACAACCGGTTCATCGCATGGAGCATAAAAATCCGTGGATGAGTTTGGATATCTCTCAGTCATCATCTCCGTTATTATCGGGCTGAGCATCACCCAGTTGCTGCAAGGGATCGGCCAGGTCATCAACGCACGCGATCGTGTGCGCATGTACTGGCCGGCTTTGGGATGGGCGGCGCTCCTTCTGCTCATCGATGTCCAGGCGTGGTGGGCGATGTTCGGTTATCGCTCCCGGCATGCGTGGACTTTTGTGCAATTCACCGTTGTCCTGCTCGAGGCGATCATGCTCTATCTGCTCGCAGCAATTGTGCTCCCCACTATCCCGAGCGAAGGCGAAGTCGATCTGCGGAGTAACTATTTCCGACACGCCGGATGGTTTTTCGGCTCGCTGGTCGTCCTTCTTTTCGACAGCTTGTTAAAGTCCCTTGTTGTCTCCGGATCGCTCCCTGGAAAAAGGGATCTTGGATTTCATCTGTTCTGGATTACTACGGCCTTTGTCGCTGCGTTCAATCGCAGCGACCGTTATCACAAGGCATTTATCTGCCTGAGTTTTGCTCTGTTCATCGCATATATCGCGCTGCTTTTTTCCACCCTCCGCTGATTGGTGAAAATTACGGCGAGGAGTCTAACGACGAATTGACCCTCCTTTGCAAGGCGACGGCGCAGCAGGCACGAATGAACACGAATTACCGCTGTGGCGGCGGCCGTGTCGGCTGCGCTTCTTTCTTCTTAATTTTTACTTTCTGATTCTCTTTTGGTCACCAGGCGCTCAATGAACGAAGACGCGACTGGGATGAATTTCCCACGGTTTCTTCGCCGTCTGACAATCCAGCTTTTTCAGCCGCCCGCCGGAGCCATCACGCTTGACCGCCGCGTGGCTGCCGAAAGGCTCAACCGCGAGACACCGCTAAAGATGAGGCTGATGCCAACCAGCATTCCAAGCACCCAGGCGGAGCTGGACGGCCACTGCGACCAGATCATGATCGCAAGCACCAGCGTCACGATGGCGTCGAACAAAACCCAGCCAGCATTTGTCTTTCGGCGAATTGTGAAATAGAGCGCCGTCTCAAGCCCCGCTTCGATCAGCAGGAAAATCGCAATCACGAGTGTGAGAGTGACCAGCCCGAGCAGTGGATGCATCAGCATGTAAACTCCGGCGAACCCGTAAACGACAGCCAGGAGCAGTTGCCACAGAACACCGCCGAAACTGCGCGCGTGGAAAACGAAAATTAAATGCCAGACACCGACCAGCAGAATCAGCCAGCCGACCACAAGGACAACTCCAATCGACGAAGCCAGTGGCAGCGCAATGGCGAGGATTCCGCAGATCACCATGAGAATTCCCAAAGCCATCGACCATCCGCCCCCCCTCCGACCAGTACCAACTGAGATATCGTTACTCATTTTCAATGGATCGCACGTTGGCGATGGTTTGACGCATCGGATTTATCTTAGGCATGCGAAGCATCTTAACAACCAATCGTTAGGAAGAAACACAAATCGTTTCTGGGCCTTCTCTGCGTGTCGCGCCGCAGCGACCGAAGGCCGATAAAAATCAATTCCGTAAAGGAGCGTGGCTCCAACGGAGCTTTACACTCTTAACATTCACCTTTCATTTTTGGGTTCACCCTTCGTCCTTCGCTGCCGCCCAGCTGGCTCGAACCACATGAGCTAATCCTTTTCTCGTTCGAGAAAAGTCTGGTCAGTTGTGAAACGCCTGGCCATACTAGGCAACTTTCTGCAGGGAAACGAGGAGCGAAAAATTATGATTCACCTAATCTGGTACATTGTTGTTGGGTTGATCGCGGGGGTTATCGCGAAATCGGTGATGCATGTTCACATGACGATTTTCTGGACAATCGTGCTCGGCATCATCGGATCGATCATCGGGGGCGGGGTTACCCACATGTTTTCGCACCCTACAAACGAACGATTTCATCCCGCCGGCATCATTTTTTCCACACTTGGCGCGATCCTGGTTCTCTACGTTTGCATCAAGCTGCGTATCCATTTTCCCCGCGTTCTCTAAGCAG
The DNA here is from genome assembly GCA_963791385.1 of uncultured Verrucomicrobiae bacterium. Lineage (GTDB taxonomy): Bacteria > Verrucomicrobiota > Verrucomicrobiia > Chthoniobacterales > UBA10450 > Udaeobacter. The sequence goes on along the minus strand of CAWBSH010000030.1, from coordinate 26,971 downwards.
GACGGAGGAAAACTGTAACCGTGGCCGTTGACCGCGGCTTCTGGATGCAGAGGCGACCGTGCTTGCCGTAAGCCCCTCAACACTCAACCACTAACTCTCAACCTCTTCCGTTCGGCCATTTGCCGCTGCTCTGCTCAAGCCCGATAAATCCTATGCTTCCCGACATCGAGCGTCGTCACCCAGGAGCTATCGACGCGGAATATCACTCGGAGATCCGATTCGATGACAGCCGCATAAATCGTGTGTTTCGCTCTCGCCGATAACTCATGGATTTCGTGTGATCCTAATGACGGATGGAACGGATCGATTTGGAAGACCTGCCAGGCGCGACGAATCGATTCCTTTTGCTCCGGCCTAAGTTTGTAGAAGTTTCGCCAGAATTTCTCGACTGCGCGGTACTTGTAATTCACGCGTCCGGCGGCGTCTCATTCAGCGCGGTTTCCATCGACACGAACCGCTGCTGATTGAAATCGTCCAACGCATCGATGAAATCCTGCGGAATATCCGCCGACTCGCGCATGCGCTGGGCAAGCCGTTCGCGCTCCGAACTTGGCAAAGCTTCGATCTCCTTGAATATTTGTTCGGCGGTCATCTCAATTTTGACGCTAGCAGAATTATTCATCTCTTCCAAGCGATAGCAATTATCCGCAAACATTTATCCGCCAAAACACGCATTTCTCGTCGTCAGGGAGCGCTCTGAAAACTGTAGCCGTGGTCGTTGACCGCGGCTTCTGGATGCAGAGGCGACCGTGCTTGCCGAGCCGTAGCCTCCTCGCGAAGGCTGGTCGGTCGCAAGCTCCTCAACTCTCAACTTTGTCTCGTCGTTAGGAAACGCTCTCCGCGGCGGTGACGCTTTCCCATTCCGCCGTCAGGCGGGCAAGATCGTGGATCAAAGCCCGCCTCGGCGGGTAAACTCCAAGGGCGAGGTTCAAATCCTAGAAACGACCGCACAAACGCTAAACCGCAGTCGTCAGCTTTTCCCATTCTCCCGTTGCCTGTGCCAGGTCGTTAATTAGGGCCGATAACTCGCGATTGATTGTAGTGGCGCTGCCGCCCGGTTGGTAAGCCGCTGGATCTTCCAGCGCCGCGGCTAGTTCTTTCTGTTGTCCTTCCAAGGCTGCGATTTTCGTCTCGAGTTCGTGCACGCGCTTTTCTTTTTCGCGCCGCGCTTTGGAAATCGCATTACGCGATTCCGCTTCCAAACGCTTCTGCGCCTTTTGTTTTCTTAAACCGGGGCCGGTTTGCTTTCTGATGCCCGGCAGAAGTTTACTCGCCGCGGCAGAACCGTTGACCTCGGACGCATCGCGGCCCGCGGTCAAGGCGATGCGCGCCGACGTAGCTTTTGATTTGTCCAGATAGTAATCGTAATCGCCGGGATAAAATGTCAGCCGGGCTCCCATTCCATCCGGACTCGCGGTTACGTGCAAAACGCTCGTGGCGATTGCGCGGATAAAATGAACGTCGTGACTGATAAAGATGAGTGTCCCGTGATATTGCTTGAGCGCGCCGATGAGGGCGTCGATTGAGCCGACATCGAGATGTGTCGTCGGCTCGTCCATGAGCAGAAGGTTCGGCGGATCGAGCAATAACCTGACAAGGGCCAGTCGCGATTTTTCGCCGCCGCTCAAAACTGCGACGGTCTTGAAAACATCGTCGCCGCGAAACAAAAAAGAACCGAGCACAGTGCGCGCGGTTTGTTCGGACACGGGATTGGGCATGTCGCGTGCGCTGTCGAGAACGGTATGGCTCGCGTTGAGCACGTCGATCCGGTTCTGCGAGAAATAACCCGTGCGCACATTATGTCCGAGCTCGCGCGCGCCATGCTGCACGGGCAACACGCCTGCGAGCAACTTGAGAAGAGTCGATTTTCCCGCGCCATTCGGGCCGACAAGCACGGTGCGTTGACCGCGCTCGGCATGGAATTGCATTCCGCGATAAACAACGAGGTCGCCATAGGCATGATCGACATCTTTCAGCGTGATCACGCGCAGGCCGCTGCGCACCGGTTGCGGAAAATGGAACTTGATCGTCTTTCCGCGCGCGACCGGGGCCGCGATTTTTTTCATGCGATCGATCTGTTTCAGCTTGCTCTGTGCTTGCGATGCTTTGCTGGCCTTGGCGCGAAACCGATCGGCAAACAATTGCAGCGACGCGATTTCTTTTTGCTGATTTTTGTAAGCGGCGAGCTGTTGTTCTTCGCGCGCGGCTTTCTGCTCGACATAACTGTCCCAGTCGCCCCGGTAACGCACCAGCTTCGAGTGCGCGATCTCGACGATGCCGCCGACCAGCTGATTCAAAAATTCGCGATCGTGCGAGATCATGACAATCGCGCCGGGATAAGTTCGCAGATATTCCTGGAACCATTGAAGCGATTCGAGATCGAGATGATTCGTCGGTTCGTCGAGCAGAAGGAGGTCGGGTTCCATCACGAGCAACCGCGCGAGATGCGCGCGCATGATCCAACCGCCACTTAAAGCGCGCGCCGGGCGATCGAAATCAGTTTCACGAAACGCGAGTCCAGCGAGGACCCGTTTTGCTTTTGGTTCGAGCTCCCACCCACCGTGCTCGTCAAAAACGTGGAGCGCCTTGCGATATGCCGCGTCGGCACCGGGATCAGCGCTCCCGGCTACAGCTGCTTCATGCTGTTTGATGACTTTCTGCGCGTGCACAAGGTCGGGCGAAACCGCGAGGGCAAGTTCGAGCACGGTTTCGTCTCCAGCGGCGGCGGTTTCCTGCGGAAGAAATCCAATCGTTGCCTTCTTCTCAATCGCGATGGTCCCTTTATCGGGCGAGACATCACCGAGGAGAAGCGAAAACAAGGTTGATTTGCCAGCCCCATTGGGGCCAACCAATCCGATCCGATCGCCGCGATTGACTTGGAGCGACACGTCGTCAAAGAGCGGACGGCCAGCGAAAGACTTTGAGAGTTGAGAAACAGTCAGCATTGCGGAAAGCGCGCAGTGTCCCCTTGTTCAACGCCTGGCGCAACTCGTTAACCACGAATCAACACGAATGAACACGAATTGGCGTTGTAGCGGCGGCTGTGTCACCGCAAATCCTTTAACCTCGCAACCTCCTATCACGCCGACTCGCCTGCCGTGCCATAGTCAACGAAGGCAGGTCCCGTGGCGAGCTCGGATTCAGGGTGGGCAGATCAGCGGAATCACCTCGCGTTTGTTTCGGCGGTAAACGCGAAAATCCTTATTGGCTGTGATCACGCGGTGGTGCGGATAAAGCTCGCTCATCCGGATCAGACAAAGATCTGCCAGATCTGGTTGCCGATCCGCATAGCGCTTCGCTAAGGCCGCGAGCTGCGGCAGGTGATCATTGCAATCGAAAGAAAGCGCAAGGAAACCGTCCGAGAGCATCTCCAAAACCAGCCCAGCATCGCGCAGATGAAACGCCGTCTCGGCCAGCACGGGCTCGTACGTAAGAAGGGGCTCGGTAACCTGTTCGGAAACGCGCATCGCCCAGGCGTGATGACGGTCGCGCGAGTTGGCCAAGGCAACCAGATAACCGGTACCCGCGATACCGTTCACTTTTTCGAAAACCCCTTACGGGTTGAGAGATCGCGGGCTCCGTTACGGATGACTCCGGCGAACCGAACGAACTTCTTGGAGCTCCGATCGCCTTCCCGAGCTTGCTCCAAATGCGAGAGAATGAACTGCCCTTGCGAGACGCCCATTTGCGCAGCTGAATGCTCAATCCATCCCGCCAGTTTTTTGTCGGACGAAAAGTAATTGTCTGACCCATACGGCAAAAATGTAAACGTAGAGCTTCGAACTGTCGATGGATCAGCCACTAAATTATCCACGTTTCCAGGCCAGCATCATCCCGTCCCGTACGGTCAGGCAGACCGCGTAAAAGCTTTGCCCACGCGGTTCTCTGAGGACATTGAACGTTCCAGCGAGAATCATTTCCGTTTCCAAGCGAGCATCATTCCGTCGCGAATCGTTAAGCACACGTTCTCGACCCGCGGGTCCGATTGCACCAAACGGTCAAAGGCGACGATGGCGTGATCATCAGCATCCTTGGGATCTACCACTTTGCCGCTCCACAGAACATTGTCGGCCACGATCAACGCGCCCGGTCTGAGCAAGGGCAGGCACGCTTCGTAATAATTTGAGTAATTAGGCTTGTCGGCGTCGATAAATACGAGATCCAGCGGGCCGGTCAGCGTGTTGATTGTGTCCAACGCAGGTCCCATTCGAATGGTAATCTTGCGTCCGTGAGGACTCTCAGCGAAGTAGCGTCGCGCGATCGCCTCGGCTTTCGGATCGATTTCGCACGTGATCAGGCAACCATCGTCTGGCAAGGCTTCGGCCATCATGAGCGCACTGTATCCGGTGAACATTCCGAGCTCTAGAACGGTTCGGGCGCCGGTCAGCCGGACCAGCATTTTAAGAAAGCGACCCTCGATGGCATCGACCTGCATCTCCGGCCACTTCATCACTCGATAGGTTTCTTCCCGAAGACGGACATACAAGTCCGTTTCCGACTCAGTGTGATCACGAGCGAATTGCTCGACCGCAATATCGATGAAGCGCCCCATATTGGTCGTTAAGGTCGGGGCGTCGCGGCAAGCTTCCTGTCGAAAAAATCAGCCGTTGCTTTGTAGGACCGCACCCAATCACTCCAGCGGAGCAATTCGTGAATTTCGTCGGGAATGATTAATTCCTCGAACGCGACGTTTTGGGCGCGCAGTTTTTCGACCAGATCGGTCGTTTGCTGGAACGGCACGTTGCGATCGTCGTCGCCGTGGACCAGCAGGACGGGGGAGCGCCAGTTCGCGATGCTTGCGACTGGCGATGATTTGAAGGCGAGTTCGCGCGCTTCTTTGATGTCGGGCGCAACCTCGGCGTTTTTACCGTCGACCTCCCCGATCCACATCGGCAGGAACGTCGCCCAGTCATGCACGCCGTGGAAATCGACGCCGGCTTTGAAGATGTCGGAGTTGCGCGCCAGGCCCATGGCAGTCAGAAATCCGCCGTAGGAGCCACCCCAGAGACCGATTCGCTGCGGATCAACGCTGTCGAGCGTCTGCAAAAATTTCACGCCCGCGACTACATCCTGGTATTCGGACGCGCCGCGCCACACCGAGTTTGGCGGCTCGCGAAAGGCGCGCCCGTACATGATGCCGAGCCGGTAATTCACCGAGAGCACGGTGTACCCTTTGCTCGCCAGATATTGATTCATCGCGTAGGCGTTGTGGTAATACTCCATGTAATGAAACCCGAGCAGCATCTGCCGGATCGGTCCGCCGTGCGTGAAAATGAGAGCCGGTCCGCGTCCCGCTTTTTCCCTTGGCGTGAACAGCTGGCCGTGAATTTCCAGGCCATCTTCGCTTTTAAACACCACCTGCTTTGGCGTGACTAACTGCGCCCGTGGGAAGTCTGCAGGAATCGCATTCTTCGCGATCAACTCGCGGCCGCTGCTCGTTAGGCGATAAGGCATGGCGGGCGAAGTCGCGGTTGAGCCGAGGCACAACACCGTTTTGCCATCGCTAGTTTCGACCGGGTTCCATTCGATTGTTTCACGACTTGTTAGGGCCTTTGGCTCACCACCCGTCGCGCCGACTCGCCAGATGTGCCGGCGATCAATGTCGTTCTGATTCGAAGTGTAGAGGATGCTGTGCTTGTCTGGACTTAACATCACCTCCTCCACATCAAAATCGCCCGGCGTGAGGAGTTGAGGAGCTCCACCGGTAGCAGCGATCGAGTAGAGGTGGTTCCGACCGTCTTTCTCGCTTGCGAAGATGATGCGACCTGCATTCGTGAATTGCAGCGACTGAAACGCAAACAACGGCAGCGAATCTTCCATCGCGTTGCCGCTGTGAAAGAGCTCGCGGCCTTCGCCCGTCTGCGCGTCTCCCATCCAGAGCGCCCACGGGCGTGGGAACTCAGGAATGAGCGGCCGTTTGAATTCGAGTCCGGGCTGGCGAATAAAAGCGACCTGTTTGCTGTCCGGCGACCAAACTGGACAGGCATCACGATTCGTCGTCGGCGCGACGTAAGTGATCTTCTTCGTCGCCAGCTCGAGCACTGCGATGAACGAATGATCTTTGCGGTTCGAGCGAAACGCGATCCGTTTTCCGTCCGGCGACCAGCGCGGTGTATCGCTTTCCCCTAGTAATTCCTCGAGCTGCTCTGCCTTTTTCTTGCCGTCGACCGGCGCGAGCCAGAGATGCTTCTTCGCCGGCCAGGCAACATTCTTTCCGTCAGGCGAAACCTGGAGGTCTTCGCATTCTTCCTGGTTGCAGCCAATGTCACCGAGCAACCGCGGCTCGCCACCGCTCACATTTACCGCCCACGCCTGCTGCTTCGGCATCTTCGCGAGACTCTGCGGGTTTGCCGACGTGCCTTGTTTGTTCACCTCGCTGCCGCGCGCGTACACGACCGTTTTGCCATCGGGCGTTAGCCGGACGCTCGCGATTTGCTGGCCGTCGTCGCCTTTGTAATGCGTTACCTGGCGCGGCGCGAAATCCGGCGAGCTTGCGACCCAGATGTTGCGCTCGCCTTTGTTATCGAACACCCAGGCCACGCACGGCGCATGGGACGCGCTCGTTAGGCCGTAGGGAAACGGCGAACTCAGCACCTGCTCGATGGTGAAGCCTTCGCCAAAACAGACGACCGGCAAAAGTGCTGCCAAGCTAACAACAAGAAAACGGAATAATTTTTAACACGGTCGCGCATTTTCTGGCCGATCGATCGCGCGTCGACTGCATTCGGAAAGTCACGTTTTTGAATCCGTAGTGTTCGCTGAATGTCAGTTTTCGGGAGTTGAAGCTAATTACGCTGACCTTCTCGCCTCTCCCCTTATCTGAGGGGATAGGAGTAAGTGAGGGGTGTCCGAGCCGGCAAAAGACCCTCACTCTCGCCTCTCCGCAGAGGATCGTAGGCGACCTATTCGCACGCATCTGTTCGCCTGCTGAATCATGCGAACCATAGATCGCCTCATCGTTTTGGTATCGATGTCGACTTGAAGCTAGGCATTAAAAAGTTTAAGTGAAGCAGTTTTTCTTTTTCGCGCGTTTGCCTTTTTGCGTATTGCTTTGCGACGGACGCATTTCCCAGCGAACAGCGGTGAAATCAAAGCTGCGCGCTGGCTTCACAGCCGACGATGTTGTCGCTCTGTTGGGCGAACCCAACAGTGGTCGCGTCATGCCATGTACCGACTGATCAGCTCGCTTTCACATACCTTCCGCCGCTAGGAAGCTTAACTGTTCCAAAGGAGGGATGCATGCCGGTCTCCGGATCCACTGCAACAAGGTGCGTTTTGCGCTTTGCTAACAACGCCACGTGCTTCGCTCAGCTCGCCCACATCCTCAAAGAGCACAACGTGCCAAAAGTTTGGGCAGGCTTGTTAGCCACCTTACCCTACAGCCAGTCTCTTGCGCTGTGGCTGCATTGTTGAGGGCAAGGTTCGCGATTGGACCATTTATGCCAGCAATCCCTCTTACGCTCGAACCCCAAACCGCCCTTAGCCGTTTCGTGGCTTTCTATGGGCCGTTCTTCGGAATAATCTTTGCGCTGGGAATCATCGCGAAGGTAATCATTCGACTCTTAAGTGGCGACAGTTGCGACTCGTGCGTCGTCCGGTGAAGAGCTCTCGCTCAAGCTTTCGAAAACTGAGATCCGCACGGAGGAACTTCCACCCGAGTTCCGCTTCATCACTCATGACGTGAGACTTCAGGAGGTAATCGACAAGCTGGGAGAGCCTTCGCGAATTGTAAGAGTCCCGATCAACGTTGAACGCGGGCTAGGTTACGCTTTGGTTTCGAGTAAGACGAGCAAAGCAGCGATCGTAGCGTACAGTATGATTTACCTTATCACGCGGCTGTTATCGTTGTTCCTGAATTTCCATTCGATATACAGAATCGAATTCGCGCTGTTTTTTATAGATCGATTCAGGCCGATTTGGCTGAAGCGACAGACTAGTGGTCATAACGTCATTCTCTACTTCGTTCTTGGCACTTCAGCGGCTTGCTGCTGAAATCTCTGTCCCTCACGCAGCCGGAGCAATTGTCATGACGAAAAGCCATCGCATAAATGTTGTAGCCACGCCCCTGTGGGGCGTCCGCATCTTTGGAGTCGCACGTCCTCAACGGCGCACAGCGCCGTGGCTACAGCGACTGCGCATTAACAAGATGGCTTCTGGCAAATTCATAAGTGTAGTGATCGACCGTCATCGGCGGTTCAGCAACGCTCTTTGCGGAAGGGGGAGTTAAGCCAAACGTGGGCGAGGGGACATTGATGGTCAGGGGTAAAAGCTATGCGTTCAAGCACGCCGTGGCTTATGAGACCACGGTCGACGACGAGGAAGTAATCGCGGTGGTCCTGAGCGGTCAGACGGTTTCAAGTGAGAAGCTCAAGGAGGCGAGGAAGGCGGACAAGGAGGGTGAGAGTTCTAGTTTCAGCCGGCCTTACATGAAGCTGGAGTTCACGAAAGCAGGAGAATTCAAACACTGGAGCGCCGGTGCCGGCGATACGTCTCTGGGCTGGCGCGGCCGTGGTGCGGCTACCGGGGAACTAAAACTGCAGGACGGCCGGGTGATTGGCAAAGCCAGCCAGCCGAATGAGACCGAGGGAATGTTTCCCACGGGTTTTGACGTCCATTTCGACGTAGCGCTGCTCCGTGCTGGAGAATCGTTGCCGCCTTCCAAACCGCCGGGGCCCGCTGCAAATATCAAGCCGTCGGTGACAGGCGTGTTCAAGGGGAACGGCAAGGAGGCAAAGCTGGCTCATGTGTCGGCACATTGGCGCGAGCCCTTTAGCGATAAGCCTTCGATGGTTCTGGTGTTTACTGAAAAGGATCATTCCAAAGATAACAAGCCCGACTTTAATGCCGGGTTCGGCAAATTCGGAAGCGCATTGATCGTCTCGCTGCACGAAGACGGCGACATTTTTGGCTGCGAAGTGGCGCACAGCGCGCTTCAGCACAAGAACTTTAGCTCTATCGGTAAGATCAAGACAAACGAGTTCGAGTTTGCGGACGGCAAGGTGCAGGGAGAACTCACTACCGATGGCCCGGCCGATGTGTTCGGCGAGACCTGGGAGGTCAATCTTAAGTTTGTTGCGCCACTTGGAGAGATCCCAAAAGAGTTTCAGATCGCGGATGCGAAAAAACCTGAAGAGGACGCAACGGATACGCCGGCAACCACCAAGCCGATGACTGAGCTCAGCGAAAAAGCTGCTCCCAAGCCGGCGAAGGATCAACTCAACGCAAAGACCTGGCTCTTACGAAAGATGCGGCCGACGTCGATTACAAAGCGCTTGTTGAGCAACTTTCCTTTAAGAGCAAGATGAACGTGAAAAGCGTCTGCGCAGAATTGTCCGCGAATCTCAAGGCCCAAGGCTGGACCAAGGAAGGCAGCGATCTAATTACGCCGGCCTCTGCAATCCTGAAGCGGAAACGGGGAGACGCTGAGCTGACGATCTTCGTGCATCCGGAGAACGGCGGGAGCAACGTGAAGATCATCACCGAGGGCCTCGCTTGGGACGAAAAGTAAGTCCGGCCGGTTAGTCGCGCGATTGGTAAGCATGCGCGATGATTCCGTGCGAATTCCTGTCGCGCGGCGAATCGACAGTCGTTGGCGCCGTCCTTCACAACCACGTTTGGACGAAACTGCCGAAGTTTGGCAGGAGATCGCCGGCAGCATGAATGAGCATGAGCGCGAAGAGATTTTTCGTTCGTGCCCAGATTACCCCAAACGTGATTCCGCTTACCGCGAGAACGACGATTGAATACGCAATCGCGTCCAACGAACCTGGATGCGCGCCGAGTCCTTCCAATTCGCCAGCATGACGAAAGATAAAACCAGGGGCATGCGCTAACCCAAAAATCAGGGACATCAACACGATGCCGCTCATCTCGGATTTGAACGCAGCGGCCAGTTGCGACTGAACCAAAGCGCGAAAGAAAAATTCCTCGACCAGTCCCGCCTCGATCGAAAGCCATATAAAACAAAGCGGTAAACCAAGGAGTAGTTGAAAGGCCGTGAAGTGTTCGCGCCGAAACGCAGCGCCGCCGCCGCTGATAAAATATTGGAAAGCCAAAAAGGCTCCGCCCACCACAAGAACGACCGGCAGATGACTGCGGCAGAGCGCACGCAAACCCTCGCGCTGGATTCCGAAATCGCGAATGCGATAGCCGAAACCGAATCGAAAGATCGCGAAAGGAATAGCAACGAAAACGAGGAGCTTTTTCGCGAGCGTGATGAAGAACTTGATCCGCTCGGAATTGATCCAGAAAGAAGGAAGATGCTGGTCAATCCATTGTGGACCGCCGATCAAGTAAAGCGATAACGCGATAACGTATCCGGTTAAGACGATCAATTCGGACGCGCCCGGCTGAATGGAGATCGAGAGGGGAATAGCATGGCGAGTTGCGATCCATGCGATGAGCGGCAACACCATTCCAAAGACGACGAGCACGATGACGGCGCCGGCGATGTCGAAGCTTTTGTTGCCCAAAAGAATGGCGAAGGCGGCGCAATAAAGGAGCAAGCCGGCGGTCAGAACAAAATTCCGCGACGAAGTCTGCGAGCTGATAGCAACGTCTTGCATCTGTTTGTTGGATGCAATGAAACATCGCCGTGGATTCAGATGAAGAAAAATCGCGGAGCGGGTGATGCTCGAATGCCGACTTCAGAGAAAATTGCAATCACGATGCGGAACCATCTTGAAAAGATGTTTCCTGCGTTCCTGATTAGTTTCCCAGCAACGGCAAGTTGTTGTCGGATGCCTCGGCCGAAGAGGAGATTGAACAGGAAGCCGTATTTCCCAGGAAATCAGCCTTTATTTCCTGCGTTCCTGATTAGATTTTCTGTGGCGAATGTTTCACGTGGCGAAAGTGGCGACGGTATTGGCCCGGTGCGATTTTCAGGCTCCGCTGAAATACGTTGCGCATCGAGTTCACGTTCCCGAAGCCGCATTCGGCTGCGATCATTTCCATGCTGTTCTGACTTTCTTCCAAGCGCCGGCGAGCGGCTTCGACGCGCAGGCGTTCCACAAATTTTGCGGGCGTGGTCTTCATTTCTTTTGTGAAGACGCGCGCGAAATTGCGCGGACTCATCGCTACGCGATGTGCCAGCAGGGGCACGGTCAGCGGTTTGTGCAAGTTATCGAGCACCCATGCTTCCAATTCGCGCAACGGTTTTCGATCGGTCAGCTGCAGCGATAACGCGGCGCTGAACTGCGACTGGCCGCCAGGCCGCCGCAAATAGAGCACCAGATTGCGCGCAACCTGCAGCGCCAGATGCGAACCATGGTCTTCTTCCACCAACGCCAGCGCCAGATCCATCCCAGCTGTGACGCCGGCCGATGTATAAACATTTTCGTCGCGGACAAATATTGGATCGGATTCGACGCTTGCGCGCGGGGCGCGTTTGATCAGCGTGTGACACCAGTTCCAATGGGTGGTGGCGCGCCGGCCGTCGAGCAGGCCGGCCCGGGCCAATAGCATTGCGCCAGTGCAGACTGAGCCGACGCGGCGGATCCGTGGAGAGATTCTCTTTAACCAGCGCACCGCGTCCGGATTGATTTCATTCTGCTCGATCGCGTTGCCGCCGGCGACGAGCAGCGTGTCGATCCTTCCGCGCACTTCGCGAAAGGTTTTATGCGCGGTGATGCGCAGACCGCAGTTGGACATCAGCGATCGGCGCGAAGAAATGGTCACCACTTCGACCGAATAAATCGGAGGCGATCCAGGATTCGCCCGGCTGTGCATGTCCGATGCGCGGGCGAACACTTGAAGCGGGCCTACCAAGTCGAGAATCTCGAGACCAGGCGCCGCGACGAACACGATCCGCCGTGTCCGCGAATCGAGTGATGGGTTATTGTCGTTAGGCCGGTGTTTCAGTTTCAATCTCAGAAAGCTGCTGCCGCCGACCCAGGTGCGATCGCTGTGATGAATTTTTCCGGAGCCGCGTCGAAAGTTTTCTTGTCGTCTTCGGAGCAGAAATAATAAGTCACGCCCTTGAAGACAGATTTCGGCGCGGTCTTTGGATCGACGTCCATTCCGCACACCGCGCAAAGCGGATGCTCGGGGGTTGAGACCGGTGAGGTAGCGTACGTCTGATTTGAATCGGGATTCATCCAGCCTTGTCCCTGATATTCCAAGTCGTAAGCGGTCTTTTGAGCAACGTGGCGGCCGTAATAGCGTTCGACCACGCGTAGCGCGAGATCGATTCCGGAAGAAAGACCGCCGGCGGTTGCGAGATTGCCGTTCTCGACAAAGCGCGCGCCGCGCTTGAGCTGAACGTCTGGAAATTTCATGGCGAAACGACCAAACGCACCGTGATACGTGGTCGCGGATTTTCCGTTGAGCAGTCCGGTTTTCGCCAGAACAAATGCGCCTGTGCAAACCGACATGGTAACGTCGGTCGTCTTCGAAGCGTTCCTGATCCATTCCAATACCGCCGGGCTCGGTTCACTTTGCGCGGGAATAACAATCACTTTTGGCGGTGGCGCGTTTTGAATCGTGTAATCGGGGACGATCTGCATTCCGCCGCTGGTGCGGATTGGTTTCTTACTTTCGGCTACTGTGTACAGGCGGAACGGCATTTCCCGGCTGCCCGGTATCATAACGTCCTGGAATACTTCCCACGGCCCGCAAAAATCGATGACCACCGCGCCGTCGGAAATCAGAAAGGCCACCGGAATCTGCCCTTTGTCCGGCGGTTTTAACGACGTTGTTGCGGTCGCGACTTCATTCAGGTTCGAACTGTCGCCGGTTGTGCTCGGAGCTGCGGTCGCGAAAAGCGCACGGAGCGCTAACACACCGAGTACAAGCAGCAAGGCGAATCGTGCGAGCCGATGAACGAACTCCATCTTATTCAGCGTATGTAATCGTGCATTCATGGTGTGATTTTCGGATTACAGGTTCGTGGCAGCAATGACAATAATCACCATATTTCTGCCAACAAAGGGCGTTTAATCAACCCCGTTCTGATTTAGATTGTGCGAGAAAGTCGTGTGTCGGGAGCGGGTATTGGCCCGACAGGCAAATTTCGATTGAGCCAACTGTTGCAGTGTGCGCTGTCTCAGCGCAGTCGGCGTTGAAGCGCGCCAAGCGTATCCGCTGAGGACAGCGGACGCTACAGCGTTCCGGAGTTTCACTAGACGAATCGAATGAGCTGTAGCTACGGCCCTGCGGGCCGTCTCTTCCTGATGTGGACAGCAACGCGAGGGATCAACCGGCCACAGGTCCGCACACCGGACGGATTCGTCCTGCGGCGAACCGTCGGCTAAGCAGCCGTTTATCCTGTAGCCGGGGGCGGTGACCCCGGAGAGCCGGCCTCAACGCGGCCGGCTACAGTCAACGTTTGTTTACTGCTTGTCGTAAACAGCGGTGCTCTTAAAGTCGTGGCCTTTTGCGTCCGTTCCGCTCGAAGTGATGGTGCGGCTTTTGCCATCGGCAGAAACCGCAATTCGACCAGTGCCCGTGACTCTTCCGTGATTCCAAATGGTCAACTCCAGTGTGCGGTCGTCGATCTTTTTGTACGACCGCGCGTCTGAGTTCGGATCGCCAGTGACAGGATAATTTTTCCCGTCAAACCTGCCCGTCCATTGGTTGTGAGTGGACTTACCCTTCGCATTTACGCCGTTCACCGTCACTTTCACCTGGTCACTGGCTGCCTCGTAAACAACCATGGTGTTCTTTGTTGCCCCCGGCGTGAACCTTGATTTGGCTTCGTTAAGCTTCCAGGTGCCCATTTGCGGATTCGCTGCAAAACAGGCTGCGACTGCCAGGAAACATACTGCGAAAGTTAATCCGATCGTTTTCGTTTTCATGGCCGCCATCGAATCGAGATTTTTAGTTCGCGTCAATGCTTTTTCCGATGTAAACCCTGCGACGCGAAATCTTCCACACGGACCGGCCATGGTTGTTCCCGATCCCCGCCAGGACGAGATTGTGTAAAGGCGCGCCAGAGATCATAGTTCGAAATGACTGACGAACGCATCCAGAAAATCAAATCAGCCGTTGAAGCGGCCGATCATATTTCGCCGGAGAAGAAGGCGGAGCTTTTGGCCGTGCTTGCCAGGCTCCAACCCGCCATTGCGAAGGTTGCGCAAACACACGAGGAGGAGGCTGAGAGCATCAGCCGGTTCGTCGAAGCTTCCGCGCACGAAGCCGCTAAAAAGAAGAAACACCCCGAAGGTCTTGAGAGAGTTTTGCACGGATTAAAACAGTCGGTCCAAAAATTCGAGGCTTCTCATCCGGAGCTGACCGCGTTCGTTACTGAATATTCAGCCGTGCTTTCCGGCCTCGGCATTTAACCGGGAAACCGAGCAGCCGGAGTCGGGACTCCTTTGCATCAAGCGGGCGCGATTTTCTCAGCGCGTATTGCTCAGTCTCGACGTTGATCTTATGAACGATGCGCGACCCATCCTGGGATCAAATGCACCGCAGCTTTTGTGGTGGCAGCCGTGTCGGCTGCGCAGGCGGCACGCCTGCCGCTACAGTGTCGGCAGCAATTCTCCAATACGTGCAGGCCTTCTGTGGTGGCAGCCGTATCGGCTGCGTAGGCTGCGACTCTGCGAAGACTAAATTTCTACACAAATTTCGAACTTCTTGCTTGACCTGGTTTTCAAAACCGTCAGCATCGGCTCCTGAGCGGGAGTTTCAAGGCCGCGCCCCCAAGCGGAACTCCTGCTGAACCCAAACAACCAACACAAACAAACCAAACAACACCAAAAAACCAATAAATATGAGAGTAAAAACATTCATTAGTACATTGTCCTGTATCGCGATTATGGCTTGCGGAACGGCCTTCGCGCAGCAGGGCAAGATTCAATCTGGGGCTTACAAAGGTCCCATGGCGCCGATGGCGAATCCGGATTCAATCGATGCGCCGCCGTTCTATACAAACTTCGTCGTTGATCCCTGCACCAGTTGCAATTACAGCGCCGACAACGGCTACCTCGTTCTCGGACCGAACAATTGCGGTCTTCCGGGTTCAACTCAGTGGCTCGCTTATCCATTCGTCGCGTCCCGTACTGGTGCATACGACTCAGGTAACACTGGCGATCACCAACTGGAGTGTCTGCACACCGACTTCGAACAAGTTTACAGTGAGTATCAACGCCGACGCTTGCACAAACACTCCTGGCGGGGCGCTGGGCCAAGCAATCGCCACTGCCGCTGCTTCACCTTGCGGGACGGCTCGGGCCAGAATCGCTGTTCCGCTCACCGCGGGGCAGAAGTATTGGGTGGTAGTTGTGACCTCACCCGCACCGACGCAAATTGCGACAACCGCGGTCTGGTGGGAAACCAATACTGCCTGGTCGGACTACAACCTGAACGATGGTAATGGTTGGCAGGCTTTTCCTCCGGGTTCGCCGGGCGCCTTCATGGTCCAATAATCTCCTAACAAGTATAAAAATTAAATCGAGCTCGCGCGGGCGACTGCGCGAGCTCGTTCTTTTTTGCGGCGACTGGGTCGAACGCGAAGACCAGTCCCTGTAGAGGCAGCCGTGCCGGCTGCAATGTCCCGAGACCCGCACGCGACACGCGTGCCACTACAGGATTGTCTTTCGCCACAGCGAATCTTCGTTCGACGGTCGGAGACCGTCGCTACAGATTTAGTGTGCGATTGTGCCCAGTCGTTCCACGAGCGTCTTGCCTTTTCTGCGATCGTTGATCACGAATGTGTTGTTCTCGCCATGCGTTGACCACGGACCGCGCGGCACTTCACTGAACTCCACAAATCTCCAGTCGGTGACGTCGGTTGGTTTTAATCCGAGATAATCGCGGACAGCAGGCGAAACATCGAGCCCCGCGCCTTTATTCAAATTAGGTTTTGGCCGGTCGTTGCCGAAAACGTATTGCCAGTGATCGGTGCGAAACGGTCCGGCATCTTCCCACTGCGCGTATGCGACGCGATCACCTTTGCGAATGGCGACCCATCGGTCTTTGCAGGTGGAGACGCCCGGTCCCTGATACGCTTCTCTAAACCAGGGAACAACGCGGGGCGCTTCGGGCCGATGGCCATCACTTGCTTTGTCATTGTACGGAAGCGCACAATAAAATGGGTTGAGCCGTGGCGTGAAATTTACCGGAATGTAATTGCTGCGATGAGCAGGATCCGGCTCGTCGATTCCTCCGTAATCTTTTATCCATTCCTTGTCCCACGAGCTCACACGATTTGGAACTGGATTATTGCCGCCGGGTTTTTCGCCAACCCAGAAAATGGTGGTCACAATTTCGCTTTTCCACGGGTAACGCTGCCCGGGATGATCGCCAGCAAGCTGCTTCGGAGAGAAGGCGATTGAACTGACGTCAAACACACGATCGTCTGCTGTCTTGTCAGATTTTTTGCTGAACTTGGTTTTCGCCGGTTCCGAGTTCGAATCCGAGCCGTGCGCGAAAACAGATGAGACGGACGAAAGCAGAACCGCGATGGCGTGAGTAAATCTTCTGATTTTCATTTTGCTTTAAGGCGGCGCAAAACAAGACGTCATGCGTCTATTACTTGATCGTTCACGAGAACGCGGATGCGCGTCAGTCGCGGCGAGTTCAGATGCGCCTGGAAAAGTAGTGCGCGCAATCTCTATGATAATCTCGGGGAGTCAACGAAAAAATAATGCTTTAGCAATGGTTCTGATTTGCTCATCCGAGTAGAAGGAATCGGTGCGTATGCGGTCACCTCGCCCTGAAAAGGGAGAAGCGGACGCAGGCACTGCTACCCATGTGTCCGAGAATTTTCGTCGTCGAGGAATTTGCCCGGGTTTAAAATGTTGTCCGGGTCAAGCGCTTGCTTGAGCCGGCGATGAAGATCACGTGCGATTTCGCTCGTCGCTTCCGGCCACCAGCGTTTTTTTGCCAAACCAATTCCATGTTCGCCTGTGATTACACCGCCCCATGCCAGCACCTGGGCAAAAAGATCATCGAGCGCGTAGTCAACCTTTTCGCGCACAACCGCGTCGCGATTGTAGCGATCTGCCATGATGTTGACGTGAATGTTGCCGTCCCCGGCGTGACCGAAGCAGGCGATCGGGAATCCATGCTTTGCCTGCAGTTTGTCGGCGAATTCCATCAGGTCGATGAGATGACTGCGCGGTACAACCACGTCCTCGTTCAACTTCGTTAGGCCGGTTGCGCGCAGCGAGTTGCTGAACTGACGTCGCAACGCCCAGAGCCTCTCGCAATCGACCTCACCGTTCGCGATTTCGACCGCGTTTGGGTTTTTCCCCTCGATCAATTCGCGGATGGCTGCACATTCGCTGCGAACACTCTCCTGTTGTCCATCCAGATCGACAAGCAGATGCGCGTTCCCCTCTGGCACGATCTTTTCGCCCAAGTCGCGCCGCGCTGCCTCAAGCGTGAAATGATCGGCAATTTCCAGTGCCGACGGGAGAAATCCCGCCGCAAAAATTGCCTGCACGGCTTCGGCAGCTTGCGTCCCAGTGCTGAACGCGGCCGACAATGTTGCGCGTGCCGGCGGAAGGGGGAGTAAGCGGAGTGTGATTTCCGTGACCACGCCGAGCATTCCTTCTGAGCCAACAAAAAGACCGATCAAGTCGAAGCCGGTCTTATTTTTGTGCACCCGTCCACCGGTCCGCAGTATGTCGCCATTTGCGAGCACGACTTCGAGGCCGATCACATAATTACGCGTCACGCCATATTTCAAACAGCGTGGCCCACCGGCGTTCGTGGCGACGTTTCCGCCGATGGTGCAATTCTTCATGCTCGCCGGATCGGGCGGATAAAATAATTTCTCTGAGCGCACGGCAGCTTTCAGATCAGCCGTGAAGACGCCCGGTTCAACGATTGCAACGGCGTCGGTAAAATTGATTTCTTTGATGCGGTTCATGCGCACCAGCGAGAGCGCGATCCCGCCGCGCGCCGGCACACATCCGCCTACGTACCCAAATCCGCCTCCGCGCGGCGTTACCGGGATTTTTTTTCGCGAGGCGAACCGAAGGAGCTTGCTCACGTCGCCCGTCGATCTCGCGAGCACCACAACTTCCGGCGGATGCGAGGCGAACCATTTATCGCCGCTGTGCGCCGCAAGCGTTTCGGGATCGTCAGCGACAATTTCGTTACCGAGGACTTCTCGAAGCTGCGACGCGAGTTGCATCTAGGTCAACGTCGCGCACGTCGTCTGTAGGGCAAGCGCTTCGCTTGCAAAAGTGGACCGACTTCTCCCTTCGGAGGGTTCTGGTCGTTGCGATTCGCGACCTGCTAATAGTCCCGACTGCCGCCGTTAGTTCGCTAAGCGCCGCAAGCAGCGGCTGCCGAGACGCATTTACGAAACTACCAAAACCTTAGCAGAGCAATTTCCGCCGCAGCACCACCACGCCGAGCAAAGCGGAACCGAGCAGGAAAACTGTCGAGCCTCCATCGGGAACGCTTGCGGGGTTAACACTGATGTCGTCGAGGTAAAAGGTATTGCTAAATTGCCCGTTAAAGAATTGGAACTGCAGCGCCGTGGCGGGGCTCAACGCATTGACGGTGAACGTGTACTCCGTGTAACCGTATGTTCCCGTTGGAAATAAGTGGCTGAAAATGGTCGAGCCACCCCAATTGACAGAAACGGAACCCGCCACCTGTGCATAAACCTTGGCCGCCAACCAGAAGGTGACAATGTAAGAGCTGCCCGGCGTCGTCGGGACGTTTTGGGTGATGGAATTGTTGGCAAATCCGAAGAGCGCCTGATAATTGCCCGAATGCGGCGAAATCAAAGGGGACGCTGCCGACCACGTCATTGTCCGTCCCCGACACCGTCCAGCCGCTGAAGTCCCCCGTTTCAAACCCGCCATTGGTAATTAGGTTTGCTCTTGCGGATTGAGTTATGCCCAGCCCGAGCAAGCTCACCAGTGCGAAGATGCCGTAAAAAACATGTTTTCTCGTTGTCATTCTTGCATGCGTATTTATGGCGCATGTCCCTTTCTTATACGGAAACGATGAGAGGAGTTCTCGAAAAAGTTTGAGTTTCGTGAAACCGCAGCTCATCGCGTTCGCTAAGGGCGCTGGTGGCAGAAACTGGATGGTCGCCGCGATGAACTGGAAAACGCTTTAAGCCTGTGACTTTTTAGTAGTCTGCCGCCCGTGACGCCGCCATCTGCTGAGCCTGCAACGCTCTCGTCTGGCCCACTCTCTCGTGTCTGGCGTGCAAGCAAGAGTGGCCGCCTAAAAAGGACGGTCACTCTTGTGTTGGGAAACTTTTTGGAGCTGCTAAATCTTTAAGAACCGCCGCGCCATACCAAGCGCACCGAGGGCGGCACCGAGCAACATTGCGGTCGTACCGCCGTCGGGAACGCCTGGAACGCCTGGGCCGAAAAGCATCCACCCGGAAAGACCATACCCGCCAGCTGTCGCCGGAATAGTGATGAGGCCGCTCAGGCCTCCAACGTACCACACTTCAGTTCCGTAATTTGGTCCGTCGTACTTCGCGAGCAAATAGGTATACAAGGCCCCGGCGCCAAGATTTATGGCATTATTACCGGTGCCTTCTTACCGCTACCATCCAGCATGGCTTGGAAGTAATTGGCCAAAGGAATTGTTTGAGCGCGTAAAATGTCTGTCCCAAGAAGCTTCATCTGTGAGTGCCAAGGGCCATGCCAACCAAATGGTTGACGTAATTTAGTCTGTCGTTGTCACCGGCCGGAATGCCGAAGTTCACGAAGCCGAGTTCATGACCGTCGCCGATTGTAAGGGCATTGGCGTTATTGCTGAACGCAAGCATTGCAGCGCAAAACGCCGCAGAAACCATTGCGAGTTTCTTTGTGGGAATTAGGTTTAATTTCATAGGAGCGCGTTTTGTGCCATGCGGCGACGAACAGTTTTCCGGTCAATACGGATGCCAGACGCCGACCTCGTTTGCGCCTTGAATACGTATTCATGGCGCATGTCACTTTCTTATACGGAAACGATGAGAGGAGTTCTCGAAAAAGTTGAATTTCGTGAAACCGCAGCTCATCGCGTTCGCTAAGGGCGCTGGTGGCAGAAACTGGATGGTCGCCGCGATGAACTGTGTTTTCCGCGAGCGGGAAAGTCACATGGAACACAGCATCAGAGGCTTAGCGCGACCCTCCGATGGTTTTGTCGCAGGGTCTGTCGATTCGCGACTCGTAGCGGGCCATGCGTTGTGGGCGTTGTGGAAACGGCATCGCGAAAAAAGCAGCCGAGGAAAGCGGCGCGGCACAACGCGCAGCAATTTCTCATATGCCTTAGCGTCTGCGCGTTTAGTCCACCCGTCCCAAATGCGTGATCATACATCTTCGCTACGGTAGGGCGCGCCCGCAGCTTGCCCGCCGTGGCGGTGCGTGCCATTCGTGTAACGAGCGAGACGAGCAGAGTAAGAGAACCGAAAGAAACGGTCACATGCCCATTATCTGATAGCCGCCATCGACGTAGATGACTTGTCCGGTTATCGCCGCAGCGGCATCGCTGGCGAGGAAAACTCCGGTCGCGCCTAACTCCGCCGGATCGCAACTGCGTTTCAATGGCGCGCGCTCCTGATAATGTTTCAGCATGGACGTGAAACCGCTGATACCGCGAGCGGCCAGTGTTTGCACTGGGCCGGCGGAAATGCAGTTCACGCGGATTTTTTTCGGGCCAAGGTCGTAGGCAAGATAACGCGCGCTGGCTTCGAGGCTGGCTTTGGCAACGCCCATCACGTTGTAATGTGGTACGACTTTTTCGGACCCGTAATAAGTCATCGCGACGATGCTGCCGCCGTTGTCATCAGCGGGGCCGCTTCGCGCGCGAGCGCCACCAGTGAGTACGCGCTGACATCGTGCGCGACGCGAAACGCTTCGCGCGTCGTACTGACAAAATCGCCTTCCAAGGCTTCGCGCGGCGCATACGCCAGCGAGTGCAGCATCAGATCAACGCGATCCGTTTCCCTCCGCACGTTTTCGAAAAATCCTTTGATCTCGTCGTCGCTTGAAACATCACAAGGAAACAGCGGGGTCTTTTCCCCAAACTCGCCGACGAGTTCCTCGACATTTTCCTTTAACCGTTCGCCCTGATAATTAAAAATCAGGCGGGCACCGGCCGTAGCCCACGCTTTTGCGATTGCCCAGGCGATGCTGCGCTTGTTCGCCACGCCGAAGACGAGGCCTGTTTTTCCTGCCAAAATTTGTTCGGTCATAAAGAAAGTTAAAAGGTTACAAAGGTTACAACGTTACAACGGTTCGGCAGATCGCAAATTGGTCGTCAATTGTATGGCAGGCCCTCCGCCTGCCCGGACAAGCGACGCGCTTGCCCTACAATCATGAAACGCGATGATAAGACCTCATGAGGTACTCGAGCCTTATTCATCTGCGCTTTACCGTTTCTGATTTTCCATTCTCTATCTGCTCAAGAAACGCCTTCGCCTTCTCCTGCGACTGTTGCATCGCCAATCGCATCGCCTTCGGTAACCGCGACTCCTTCGCCTGTTGCGCCGCCACTCACAGACACGCTTTTCAAGAATCTGAAGGCGCGCTCGATTGGACCCGCGGTGATGGGCGGCCGCGTGACCGACATCGCGATTGATCCGCGCAATCCGTTTGTCTTCTACGTCGGGCTGGGCCACGGCGGCGTTTTCAAAACGAACGATAACGGCGTTACGTTTCAGCCGATCTTCGATAAGCAACCGATGCTCTCGATTGGCGCGCTCGCGGTTGCGCCGTCGAATTCCGATGTGGTTTGGGTCGGAACCGGCGAAGCCAACGACCGGAATTCATCGGATTGGGGCGACGGCGTATATCGATCGACCGACGGAGGCGAAACATGGCAGAACGTCGGTTTGAAAGAAAGCCGCACGATTGCGCGCATCGTTGTCGATCCCAAGAAACCCGAGGTCGCTTACGTCGCAGCCATGGGGAATCTGTGGAAAAACGGTGGTGAACGCGGGTTATTTAAAACAACTGATGCCGGCAAGACTTGGAAATTGATTCTGCACGCAGCCTCTCCGCACGACGCGCACACGGGCTGTGGCGATGTCGCGCTCGACCCGGCGAATGCGCAGATTGTTTACGCAGCGCTGTATGCGCGCCAACGAACGCCGTGGAGTTTCACTTCCGGTCCGAGCTTGACCGGTGGCGAAGATGTCGGAGGAATTTTCAAGAGCACCGACGGCGGCGGAACCTGGAAAAAACTTGGCGGCGGTCTTCCGGCGCAAACTGGCCGTATAGGTCTGGCAATCAGCGCCAGCGATCCAAAAGTGGTCATGGCAGTCGTGCAGAGTTACGAAGGGGGATTCGGTGCCCTCGACGATCTGCGCAGCAAGAGCGGGGGAGTTTTTCGTTCCGAGAATGGCGGTGAAACATGGACGCGCATGAGCGCGCTCGATCCGCGTCCGTTTTATTTCAGTCAGATTCGTGTCGATCCCGCCAACAATCAGCGCGTCTATATTCTCGGGTTCGCATTGCTGGTGTCGGATGATGGTGGAAAAAACTTTCGTGAAGATTTAACCGAAAAAACTCATCCTGATGATCACGCGATGGCGATTCAGCCCGGCACTGTGCCACCGCCGAAACCGCCAAAGCCGGAAGAAAAAAATAAGTTCGCCACGGCGAATCCGTCCTCTGGCGGACCGCCAAAGCCTCAAGTTTGTCAGCGTTTATTGCTCGGAACTGACGGCGGCCTGTATCAAAGCTTTGCCGGCGGAAAGAATTGGGACCACTTGAACAGGTTTCCCGCGGGCGAATTTTACCGGATCTCGCTCGACGATACCAAACCGTATTTCCGAATAGCGGGCGGTCTTCAGGACAATGAGAACTGGGTGGGGCCGAGCGGAGTGCAAAGCAAGGAAGGGATTCGCAATTGCGACTGGACTGCGCTCGCCGGTGGCGACGGCTTTTATGTGCTGTTCGATCCGACCGATCGCGACACGTTTTACGCCGAAAGCCAGCAAGGCGAAGTGCACCGGATCAATTTGCAAAACGGCGAGATACGGCGATTGCGCCCCGAACCGGCCGAAGGCCAGCCGCGCTATCGCTTCAACTGGAATTCGCCGATGATCATGAGCCGGCATAAACCGGGCGTGATCTATTTGGGCGGCAACTGCGTATTCCGGCTGACCGATCGCATGGAAAAATATTCTGTGATCAGTCCCGATCTGACGCGCAACGAGCCCGGACGCACCACTGCTGCGGGGAGCGGCGCAGAAAATTACGGCACCGTCTTTTCGCTGGCCGAATCGCCCAAGCGCGCCGGCCTGCTGTGGGCTGGCACCGATGACGGCCGGCTTTGGATCACAGAAAATGAAGGGGGCAAGTGGACGGAATTGACGAACAATTTGCCTGAGTTCGCCACCGCGAATCCGTCCAGTGGCGGACCGGCGCGCGGCCAATGGGTGTCACGCATCGAGCCTTCTCATCTCGATGCTAATGTGGCGTACGTTGCTACGAATGGTTATCGCCAGGGTGACGATCGTCCCTCGATCTTGCGTACGGCCGATCTCGGTAAAACCTGGCAATCGGTCAGCGGCGATCTTCCACCGGGCGATCCCGTCGAGGTCGTGCGCGAAGACCCGGTGAATCCGAAACTGCTTTACGCGGGTACGCACTTCGGAGTGTTCGCCTCGTTTGATCAAGGCGCTCACTGGGTGCGCATTGGCGATGTTCCTTCGGTGCGCGTCGATGATATTCAAATTCATCCGCGCACATCGGATCTGGTCATTGCGACGCACGGCCGGAGCATTGCCATTCTTGATGACAGCGTTCCGTTTCGGGAGTTCACTCCAGAGATCGCCTCAAAGGTAGCTCATTTGTTCAGTGTGCGTTCCGTTACAGCCAGATATCTACAACCTGGATTTGTAGACTCGAACGGCAAAGGCGTTTATCGAGGTGAAAATCCCGCGGAAGGCGTGTTGTTGACCGTTTGGCTGCGCGAATTTACCGGCGACGAGATCAAGATCGGTATTACTAACTCAACAGGCCAACCGGTGGCGAATCTAAAGGCGCCGGGCACTCCAGGCTTCACTCGTTTGAATTGGGATTTACGGCCGACCAAAGACGTGAGGGTAGAGTATGGCGGTGAGAAGGCGGAGCGGTTTGTCCCCGCAGGTGATTACACGGCCGAGCTAACCTTCGGCAGTACGAAAATGAAACAAACTTTCCATGTAGATCTTGCCGAAGGCATAACGCCACGGTGAGCTTCGTCATGCCTGGCGTCAGTATAACCGGAGGGCGCGGGGGGGCTAGGAGCCCACCCTAGAATGACAGACGTAACCACAGGTGCGTTTTAATAACACCTTGGCCGTTGTACCCACGGCCCTGCGGGCCGTCTTCCCTCCGACGCGAAAGCAACGCCAATTAGACCGGCCACAGGTCGGTGGCTACAATATTTCTTAAAAAACCGCCAGAGCATTTTTGCTTTGACACGTGTCTTCTCTTTCCAGTAACGAGAATCATCTAGTAGAAAGATTTTTCATGGTGATTCATCGAATGGTTCTGTGTTTCGTTTTGGTAATGACGGGGTCGGTGGTACTGGCTGACAGTTGGTCGCCGATCTCGATTGTGGATGCTCCTACCGCGCGGGCCGCGCACTCGGCCGTGTTTACTCGCATCGACGGGACTGACCAGATGATTGTTTGGGGCGGACAGGACTCCCCAATGGTTCCGTTTGCCGATACGGGAGCTCGCTGGAAGCGCTCCACCAATACCTGGGTGGCTACGACCACAACCAACGCGCCGTCTGGGCGCGAGGGCCACCCGGCGGTTTGGACAGGACATGAGATGCTCATCTGGGGCGGAGATGACGGACTAAACTTTCTTAACACAGGTGGCCGTTACGATCCCGTCACCGATATCTGGCGGCCAACCTCTCTCACCGGGGCACCGGCGGGGCGTTTCGGGCATTCGTTCATCTGGACTGGTGATCGGTTGATCGTGTGGGGTGGCGCGATCGGGTTCGGCGGCGACGTTAACACAGGCGCAATCTATGATCCCTTTGCAGATAGCTGGTCGCCGACCGCAACGGTCGGCGCTCCGTCTGGCCGAGACGGTCACACCTCGATCTGGACTGGATCGCAGATGCTGGTCTGGGGTGGCATCAGCCTGGGCAACTATGTGAATGACGGCGCGTTTTACGATCCGCGCACTGATACGTGGACTCCGATCTCGACCAACAACGCCCCTTCGCCTCGTCTCTTCTTCGCGGCGGGTTGGGATAGCACCAACTTATTTATCTGGGGCGGTGTTGACTCGCGCTTTCGCCCGCTGGGGAATGGAAAGCTTTATAACACGGTTACCGGTGCGTGGAGGACGATCACAATGACTAACGCCCCGAGCCCACGACTGGGTGCGACGGTTGTCTGGTCGGGCAAAGAGTTCATCGTGTGGGGTGGTTCGGATGAGAACGGAAACCCGATCGGCACAGGAGCGAAATACAACCCCGCCACCAACAGGTGGACAACGATGGCAACCACTGGCGCTCCCGCGCCGCGGTCGAGTCACACTGCGATCTGGAATGGCTCGCGCATGGTCATCTGGGGTGGCTCCGGTGAGTGTTGTAATAACTGGTTCAATGATGGCTTCGCGTACATGCCGTGAGGTTCCGAATGTTAAGCCAGGCTTACTGTCATCTGGAAATCAAATAGCTCTGTTGAGACCCTCCAGCGCATTCACGGCCTCGCAACCCACGGCGCAATGGTTTTTCATCGTAGCCTTCCCCACGGCTGATTGCCACCGGCCGAATAAGTTGCGTGACGCCGTCATTTCGATGAATGTCGCAGATCAACATCATTATGAGCTTCCCCCATGAACATCATCCGAACGCTAGTTATTGTCACAAGTCTAACTTTCACTCTCTGTGTCGGCCAGGCGCGGCCTAACGAGCCACAGTTTTTAGCCAAGCCTGCGGACTTCCCCGCTTATCCGCTAAAGGCCAGCACGAATGGCCGGTATTTGGTGGATCAGAATGGGACGCCCACGTTGCTGGTGGGCGACTCTCCTCATTCGTTGTTCGTCAATCTTAGCTCGCAACAAGCCGATGCCTACTTCGCGAACCGCGCCTCTTACGGCGTCAATGCGGTGTGGGTCGAGGTGTTGTGTAATACGTACACCGGCGGGCGCCCGGATGGAAGCACCTATGACGGGATTGTTCCCTTTACCACGCCTGGGGATATGTCCACGTCCAATCCTGCCTATTTCAGGCGCGTGGACCTGATGCCCCGACTGGCGGCTAATCACGGCATTCAGATTGTCATGGACGCCTTCGAGACAGCAGGCTGGATGCCGATCCTGGAACAAAATGGAATTCAAAAGGCATTGAAGTACGGAAAATTCCTCGGAAACCGTTATAAGAACTTCAACAACATCATCTGGATCACCGGAAACGATTTCCAAACGTGGAACACCAGTTCAACCGACAACCAGTTGGTCGCTGCTATTATGCGGGGGATCGCATCGACTGACCCTAATCATCTGCAAACTACTGAGCTCAACTACCTGGTAAGCGGCTCGCTCGATGATCCGTTGCTGGTGCCTTATACGACGCTGGCAGGAGCTTACACCTACTATCCAACCTACGCGGAGGTTCTTCATGAATACAATGCGGCGAATTACGTTCCCGCGTTCATGGAGGAGGCAAATTACGAGTTTGAAGACAATACCGGGATGGACTACGGCGACCCGGAGACTTTGCGGAGGCAGGAGTACTGGACCATGCTGAGCGGCACGACCGGCCAGTTGTATGGCAATCATTACACCTGGACTTTTGAAAGTGGATGGCAACACAATCTGAATACGCCGGGCATAAGGCAATTGCAGTACATGAAGGACTTCTTTTCAGCGCGGCAATGGTGGGACCTTGTTCCCGATCAAACGCATACCGTCGTCATTGCTGGGTATGGAACCTTCGCGGATAGCGGCAGCATCCATGACAACGATTATGTTACCGCTGCTCGTGCGCCAGATGGGTCGCTGGCATTGGCCTATTGCCCTACGAGCACGACGATAACAGTCGATATGACGCAAATGAGAGGTCCAACGAGGGCCAGCTGGTTCGACCCTAGCAGCGGTACGTCCGTGGA
>CAWBSH010000029.1:0-205534 GCA_963791385.1 uncultured Verrucomicrobiae bacterium | reverse complement strand
CGATTTTATATGACATATATTGTCTGATGTTATTGAAGGATGGAGGATTGTTTTGGTTGGAATCTTGCAGCTCGTTCCCTGCGCTTTGTTCCCTGCTCTTGACGTCGTGTCGCTAGACGGATAGCGTCGCCGAGTTTCCGTTTTGCCGTTACGATGAAAATTCCGCGCAATTATCTAATCCAGTGTCTGATTCTAGCCGCTTGTGTCAGTTTGGGCTGTCTGCAGCCGCCCGCGCGGCGCGTGAAACGATGTCGGATGACATTCAGCAGATAATGACCCCGGCGGAGTTCAAGGCCGCAGGCTTGAATAAGCTTTCGCCCGACGAGCTGGCGAAACTGAATGCCTGGCTACAAGGTTAC
The DNA here is from genome assembly GCA_963791385.1 of uncultured Verrucomicrobiae bacterium. Lineage (GTDB taxonomy): Bacteria > Verrucomicrobiota > Verrucomicrobiia > Chthoniobacterales > UBA10450 > Udaeobacter. The sequence continues at coordinate 205,175 of CAWBSH010000029.1, read as the reverse complement.
CGTCAGACCACCGAACAAGCCGCTGAAAAGAAAGCCACAGCGCGCGCCGAAAAGGTCGAGCACACTAAAATGGATGTGCTTGTAAGCCGCGTAGACGGCTCCTTCACCGGGCTGACCGGCAGGACAGTGATTCGGTTGGAAGACGGCACTGTGTGGAAACAGGCAAACGCCGACGATCGATATCGGTCGAAGGTTACCGATCACCCGGCAGCCGTGGTCATTCACGGAGTGTTCGGCTACAAGATGCAGCTTGAAGGTACCCAGGCGTTTTACGTCGATCCGGTGCGGAATCCGTAGTTGATCAAGCAACCGGCTGCGTCGCGGCCGTAGCCGGCAGCAGTCTACCAAGGCCGAACTCGGCGTGAATCAATCTTGCGGCGCGTTCCGCTTCTTTTTCATCGATAATCACGGCGATCTTTATCTCCGAGGTCGAAACCATTTGAATGTTAATTCCGGCGCGTCCGAGGCATGCGAACATTCGCGCCGCGACGCCGGAATGGGACCGCATTCCGATGCCGACGACGCTCAGCTTGGCTACGCCACTCGCGGTGTTTAAGCGTTTTGCGCCAAGCTCGCCCAGCACCGGCATCAAAATTGTGCGAGCGTTCTCGAGTTCGTCCTCGTGGATTGTAAAGGAAATATCGGTTGTCCCGTCGATCGATGCATTCTGCACAATCATATCAACAATGATGTGCGCTGCGCCGATATCCGAGAAAATCCGGGCGACAATTCCAGGCTTATCTTGCACGCCGGTAACGCTGAGCTTCGCCTGATGCCGGTCGATACTGATTCCGCGAACTACGATGTCCTCCATGCTGGGAGTTTCTTGCCGGACAACCGTCCCGGCACGCGCCTTGAAGCTCGACTGCACCTCGAATTCGACGCCGAATTTCTTCGCGAACTCCACGGCGCGCGACTGCATCACTTTTGCGCCGCTACCAGCCATCTCAAGTAGCTCATCATAAGCTACTTCGTCGAGTTTTTCCGCGTCTTTAACAATTCGTGGATCGCACGTGAAAACCCCATCGACGTCGGTGAAAATCTGGCAGGCGTCGGCGTTCAAGGCGCCCGCCAACGCAATCGCCGTCAGATCCGAGCCGCCACGGCCAAGCGTAGTTGTTTCTCCCTCCGGAGTCTGGCCCTGAAAGCCAGCCACGACAACGATGTAATCGTCTGCGAGCAGCTCGTGAATTTGCTTTGGACTGATGTTCGCGATTCGCGCCCTCGTGTGATTGCCGTCGGTTAAGATTCCGGCTTCCGCGCCGGTCAGGGAGATTGCCGTCCCGCCAAGCGCGTTCACCGCCATCACGGTTAATGCAGCTGCAGCGCGCTCGCCGGTTGAAAGCAGAACGTCGAGCTCGCGTTTGGTTGGCTGCGGCGAGACTGCTTTTGCGAGTTTGATCAATTCATCAGTGACTCCGGCCATCGCGGAGACGACGGCCACCACCCGGCAACCCTGCCGCTGCGTGTCAATGATTCGCTGCGCAACGTTGCGAATTCGCTCCGGCGTTCCAACCGAAGTGCCACCATATTTTTGGACCACCAGGCGCATATTCAGATGAATGTTAAACCACATCTCATAACCGTCATTCCGAGCGGAGTCGAGGAATCCCGTGTCCCAACTCACAGCTAAGTTCGCGGGATATCTCGACTTCGCTCGATATGACGGGTGGCCGCTACAGTCCAATTGCGCGGCGCACATCGGTTACCGTCGCGGCGACCGGCTTTAGTTCTCTCATTCTCTGAAGAACCACATCCGGATCTTTCAATCCGTGTCCGGTGACCGTGCAAACAATCCGGCTGCCTTCCGGGATTTCTTGGAACGAGTATGCTGCGTGGCCTGAGTCGCAGCATTTGAAAAGCCCCGCTATTGACGCCGCGCTGGCCGGCTCGACAAAAATTCCTTCGTGCTGCGCGAGCCAGGTCTGCGCCGCCAGAATCTCTTCATCGCTCACCACGTCGATAGCGCCGTGCGATTCCACGATGGCCGCTCGGGCCTGTTGCCAACTGGCTGGATTTCCGATCCGAATCGCCGAGGCGATAGTGTCGGGTTTGTCTATTATTCGCTGGTAAAAAATCGGGGCCGCGCCGGCCGCTTGGAACCCGATCATCGCCGGCAATGTCGTTGATTTTTTTTCCGCGAGAAATTCCCGGTAGCCCGCCCAATAGGCTGTGATGTTTCCGGCGTTGCCCACCGGCAGCAAATGAAAATCCGGCGCATCGCCCATTTCATCGATAATTTCGAACGCAGCGGTCTTTTGGCCTGCAATCCGGTGCGGATTAATTGAATTCACGATCGAGAAATCGCCGGTCGCGCCAAGCTCGCGCACGATTCGCAGCGCGTCATCGAAATTGCCGTCGATCGCGACGATTCTTGCTCCGTAGGCAAAGGCCTGAAGCAATTTCCCGGTGGCGATTTTTCCCGCTGGCAAAATCACCACGCATGAAATCCCGGCCCGCGAAGCGTACGCAGCTGCCGACGCTGAAGTGTTCCCGGTCGAAGCGCAGATGAGGGCTTTAGTGCCGTCTTCAATCGCTTTCGAAACCGCCACGGTCATCCCACGGTCCTTGAACGATCCTGTCGGGTTGACTCCTTCGTTCTTCACGAACACTTCGCAGCTGCGACCAACGCGTTCGCTAAGTCGCGGACATTGGATCAGCGGAGTACTTCCCTCACCGAGCGAAACAACCGGCGTCGCAGCAGAAACTGGAAGAAACTCGCGGTAAGATTCGATCACTCCCCTGCTCCGCCGTAATTTTTTTGTTGTCGAATTCATCCAGTTTTCTTATGCGAGGCGAGTCCGCACGATTGTCGATCGAGAAGCGAGATGTAAAGTCAACCGTATGCCTGCCCTTAGCAAAAACGATAAGCTGCGGCTCTTAACGCTCATCGTGGAGAGCCGGCACGCGGATTTGCGCGAACAGAATTTGATTCGCCAGGGCAAGGGACATTTTCACGTTTCAGGGATGGGCCACGAAGCGCTGGCCGCCGTTTCCATTCAGATGGAGCCGGATGATTACATCGTTTCGTACTATCGCGATCGCGGTCTTGTTCTTGGGCGCGGCATGACCACGCGTCAGCTTGGCCTCGAATATTTTGCGAAACGCAACACCGGCAGCGGCGGGCGCCAGATGCCCTCGCATTATAGCGATGCAGATCTCCACATCTGGAGCGTGCCCACGCCAACCGGCTCGCAGCTTCTTCCCGCATGCGGGATTGCCTGGGGCATTAAGCTCGATGGAAAGAAGAATCTTGTCGTCACAACGATCGGCGACGCCGCGGCGCGGCAGGGAGATTTTTTCGAGGCGATCTGTTTCGCGAAAGAGAAGAAACTTCCAGTGCTCTTTCTGGTCGAAGACAACGCCTACGGCATCAGCATGCCCACGCGCAAAACGAATCCGCTCGCATTAAACATCCTTGAGCGTGACAACTGGCGCGAAGTCGAAGGACAAGACGTCCAGCAGGTTTACGATGCGACGGCGGAAGCGTTCGAAAAAATTCGCGCTGGCGGCGGACCATTCTTTTTCTGGATCAACATGGAGCGTCTGTCGAGTCACACCAGTTCCGACGACCAGAAACTTTACCGCAGCGCTGAAGAACTTGCGGAGCTTGAAAAATTCGACCCGCTAAAGTGCTGGAAGGATCAACTGATTAAGGAAGGCGTCATAACTCAGCAGGAATACGCTGAGCTGGACAATGAAGTTAAGGAACGCATTCGCCGCGAATACGCCGACGCTGAAAAAGCTGAGGACCCTTCGCCTAACGAGCTGCTTGCCAACGTCACTAAAGCGCCGCCGAAGAGCGACAAGCAAATCCTGCCGCCCGGCAAGTACCGCATCGGGGATACCGTAAACAAAACTTTGCGGGTCGGTTTGGAAGAAGATCCGCGGCGGATCCTTTTCGGCGAAGACATCGAAGATCCAAAAGGCGGCGTGTTTCGACTGACGCAGAAGCTATCGACTGAATTTCCAAAACAGGTTTTCAATTCGCCGCTCGCCGAATCCACGATCCTCGGTGTCGCGTGCGGACTGGCCGCCTACGGAAAGCGACCTGTCTTCGAAATGCAATTCATCGATTTCATTTATCCCGGTTTTAACCAGCTTGTAACCAACATCTCGAACCTGCGGTGGCGATCGTTTGGGAATTGGAAATGTCCTGCGGTGATTTATGCGCCGTATGGCGCGTACCTGCCCGGGGGCAGTTTGTGGCACAGCCAGGCAAACGAATCGGCTCTGGCGCATTACCCCGGCTTAAGCGTCATCATCCCGAGCACGCCCGCTGACGCCGCCGGATTGCTCTGGACGGCAATGCACTGCGAAGACCCGGTGATCTTTCTCATTCCAAAACATCTTCTTTGGGCCGAGCACGAATACACAGAGCCAATCCGCGCAGTGCCGTTCGGCAAATCGCGAAAGCTGCGCGAAGGCTCCGATGTCACGGTGGTAGCTTGGGGCAACACCGTGGAGAAATCACTCGAAGCGCTCGGAGACAGATCGGCAATCAAATCAGCGTCGAACTGATTGATCTGCGATCGATCGTCCCGTGGGACAAGGCTGCGATCGAGAATTCCGTGCGCAAAACTCGGCGGCTCGTTGTCGTCCAGGAAGACACTGAAAATTGTAGCGTGGGGCAGATGATTATCTCTCACGTTACCGGCACGCCCGAGCTTTGGAACGAATTGCTCAGCCCGCCCATTCTCGTCAGCAAACCAAATGTGATGATTGGTTACAATCCGATATACGAATATGCCGCGTTGCCGGATGTGGAGCGGATCGTAGGCGCGATCAGACGCTGCGTCTCAACGAAGCATGATCGTGCAGTTGTAGCCGGAATCGGTGATTCCGGCCGCGCGACATGGCGAAGCGAATCCCACGTGCCGGGATCACCGATTCCGGCTACAGCAGATCTCACTGAACGACACGTACAAACCATCACCGTTCCTGTGATGGGAGAAGGAATTCGCAGCGCGAAAATTGTTTCTCTTCTGAAAAAAACTGGAGAACCGATCCAGCTCGATGACGAATTGTGCGAAGTCGAAACCGATAAAGCCGTTTACCCGATTCAATCATCGTTTGCCGGAGTGATGGGCGAATGGAAAATCAAAGTCGGCGATACCGTGGAGATCGGCCAGGAATTGGGCACGATTTTTACCGGTGAGCCGGCGTTCACGGAACAGTTTGAAACCGCAGCAAAGATATCGGCGCTGTAGCCGCGATCGGCGATCGCGGTCGCGCAACGCGTGAAACCAAGGAGCAACCGGGGTCACCGACCCCGTCTACGGCAATCGAGCCTGCCCTTTCGCCCACGATTACGCGAAAATTGAATCGCGTCATTCCCGCCAACCTGCAAATCGATGCGCGCTGGGAGGCAATCGAGAAAGCGCGCGAAGCGGCGAAAAAAAAAGATGGCGAGCGTGCTCCCTCCCCTTCCATGATGATCGCGTGGTCGGTGGTGCGGGCGATGGAAAAACACGCGCCGTTCCGCCGGTTGATTCTCGAAGACGACCAGATCGTGCAGCATGACGATTTCGATTTGGGTGTTGCGGTCGCACTGGAAGGCGATCGTCTGGCTACGGCCGTGATTACAAATGCAAATCAAAAAAGCTGGCCGGAATTCGTTAAAGCCTATGACAAGACAGTGGTCGCCACACGCGCGGGTCGCGTTGACGCCATGAATGCGCCGGTTGTGATCACAAGTCTCGGCGCGTTTGGCGTAAAAGCAGGGGCGCCGATTGTGGTGCCGCCGTCAGTCGGCACGCTGTTCGTCGGGACCGCGCATCGCGAATTGATCCCGAACAGAAACAGCAACGAAAGCGCCGAGGTCATCACGCTCTCGCTCACGTTCGATCATCGAGTTGTAAACGGCGCCGGCGCGGCCGCTTTTGCTAACCAGATCAGAAAACAAATCGAAGAATTCGAAATCCCGAAGCGCGAACCGACGGCTATGTCGCGTTGAGCTACCCCTAGGACCGTTTCTTTCCTTTGGGTCGCTGGTGATTGTTGAGTGGAGAAGCTCGGTCGATCAATAGAGAGTTGAGGTGATGTGGCCGCTCTTCCTGGTCGATTATGATGACATACGAGCCCCTCGGGGAGATAGAAATAAAATCCGGATGCGGCACTTCGTAACTCTCGCCACTGGCCGTGTGAATTTCATAGGGCACAAAGGGCACGGCACGGTTGAATTCGCGAATGGACTTGATGACCATGCAGAAACAGTAGTTCGCGCTAGTGCCTTATCAAGACTCTTGACGTGAACAGCTGGATCGCAGTAGTCATTTCCTGCGATTACGCCCAAAAATCCCTTGCAGTTCGTAACTTTAGTACCGGTCATTTGTCATGGCGCACAGGTTCTGATCAACGCAGATCTTGTTCGCGGAAGAAGAATGACCTCCTGGCCGGCAATTCAGGTGGACATGCGTAACGCCGAGGCGCGCTGGGTCGATGAGGAGGTTGTCGTGGACAATGGACTAGTTTCGAGTCGCAAGCCCGATGACATTCCCGCATTCAACCGGAAGATGATTGAAGAATTCGCCGAAGGCCGGCACAGAACAGCCGCTGCAGCATAACTTTACTTACACCAGGCGAAATTCGCAGCGCGGCCAGATTTGTAGGGCTTTTTGTCAGACGTCAATCAGGCATTGGCGTTTCGCAGAAACGCCCTACAATTTTCCGTGCCCGCGCTTTATGACCACCGCCAACAAAATCACTCTTGTCCGGATCTTGATGATCCCCGCTTTCGTCACGATGGCGATTTATTATGGCGAGAGCGTTAAACGCGGCCAACCCCTTGAATGGCAGCGTTTCGCCGCGATCGCAATTTTCATCGTCGCTGCTGTGAGCGATGGTCTGGATGGTTATGTCGCGCGTCGTTACAACCAGCGCAGTTCACTCGGAATCATTCTCGATCCCATTGCTGATAAAGGATTGTTGCTGAGCGGCATAATCACGTTGAGCCTAACAAGTTGGAGCGAGGTCGAACCGGAGAGCGGAAAATTCTCGGTTTGGTTCCCGGTGCTGGTCATTTCCCGCGACGCCATTCTTCTGGTCGGGACACTCATCCTGTACTTTCTCAACGGAAAAGTGCAGGTGAAACCACACTGGACAGGAAAAATCGCGACGGTGCTACAAATGTTCGCCATCGGTTGGTTGATGCTGCAGTTGCGTGTCGTTCCGCTTTTTTACGTTGTGCTGGCAGCCGGTGCTTTCACTTTAATCTCAGGGATCGTTTACGTCACCGAGGGCGTCCGGCAGTTGCAGGCCGAAGGCCATGCGAATCCGTCGAAATCCTAGATCCGGGCTGTTTTGGTGAACGGCGCGAACACGCTCCCAAACGTGGTAATCGTCGGCCGGCCGAACGTAGGTAAGTCCGCGCTGTTCAATCGCCTCATTGGCCGAAAGATTTCGATCGTCCATGGTCAGCCGGGGATCACACGCGACCGGCTTTCGGCAATCTGCACTCGAGGCGAGCGTCCATTCACATTGTGGGACACCGGCGGTATCTTTGGCGCTGGCGAAGCCGAGCTGACAGCGCAGGTGCGCCGCGCTGCGGATGAGGCGCTGCGCCAAAGCGACCTTTTCCTGTTTGTCGTCGACGCGAAGGAAGGCTTGTCGCCGCTCGATAAGGAACTGGGGCGAATGCTGCGCAAATCGCGAAAACCAGTCGTGCTCGTGATTAATAAGATAGATACCGAGAAACACGAGCCATTGGCAGCGGAGTTTGATTCGTTAGGCTTCGAGCAAATAATTTCCGTCAGCGCGGAACATGATCGCGGAATTTCGGAATTGTTAAGCGCGATCGAGCAACTTGTCCCCTCGCCTGCCAACTTCCAACCTCCGACACTTGTCCGCCGTAGCCTCGGCGAAGGCGGATCGAACACCGAACGTCCAATCGCGATCGCGATCGTCGGTCGGCCGAACGTTGGTAAATCTTCGCTGATCAATTCCATCGTCCGCAGCGAACGTGCGATTGTGAGCGAGTTGCCCGGCACAACACGCGACGCCATCGACATTCTTTACGAGCGCGATGGCCGGACCTTCGTTTTTATCGACACGGCCGGAATTCGCCGGCGCGGAAAACATTCGAGCTCGGCCGAGGTTTTCAGCGTGATGCGCGCCGAACGCGGTATTCGCCGAGCTGATCTTTGCCTTCTCACTGTCGATCTCACCATCGGCGTCACTGCCCAGGACAAACGGATCGCGGGATTGATCCAGAAAGCGCGAAAACCGGCAATCATTATATTGAACAAATGGGATTTAGTTAAGCCGGCGCGCAGCGAAAAACAGGTCGCTAAGGCAACTTGTCGATGAAGCGCGCGCCAGAATTTTCTTTCTCGATTACGCACCGGTGTTAATCACGTCTGCGTCGACGGGCGAAAACGTCGACCAGCTATTTGCATCGATCGAAAAGCTTCAACATGCAGCGCGTAAGCGCATCAGCACGGGCGTCCTCAATCGCTTGCTACGCCAAGCATTTGAAGCCAACCCGCCTCCGATGGTGAAAGGCCGGCGACTCAAACTCTTCTACGCCACGCAACCAAGGAACGGCGGTCGCGCTCGCGAAAACTTTCGGAGTCTCCTCGGGCGCCGTAGCCTCGACGAAGGCGGCCACTCCGCCGAAAGGACGGTTGCGAAAGCGTCTCTTGTTGAAAAGCCCCTTCCACCTCTGGAATTCGTCCTGTTTGTGAATGATCCCGATTTGATCAATGAAGCGTATCGGCGTTACCTCGAAGCTCGCGTTCGTAAGGCGGAACCTTATCCCGGCTTGCCGGTCATCGTAACTTTGCGTCCACGCAGTCAAAAGAGACGCAGTCAGCCCGCCGTTCGACGGCTCGCCGGAAAGTAAGGAGAAGGCGGGCGGTTAGTCTCGGTTTGATCGAACATTCTCGCTACCAAGCGTGTCTGACCAGACCGTATGAAATCGACGCAGGAAATTACGCAGGAAGTACGAGAGCTGGGCCAGTGGATTCCCAGCCTTCGGCAGCAGGTCGGTCACGTTGTCGTGGGGCAGAAGTATCTTGTGGATCGCCTTCTGCTGGGACTGCTGGCCAATGGCCATCTCCTGCTCGAAGGCGTCCCGGGTCTGGCCAAGACGCTCACGGTAAAAACAATGGCCGCGGGCATCCAGACCGGCTTCCAACGACTGCAGTTCACGCCCGATTTGTTGCCGGCGGATTTAATTGGAACCCTCATTTATAATCCGCGCACCGGCGAATTCACGACCAAGCTCGGGCCGATCTTTTCGAATTTAATCCTGGCCGACGAAATCAATCGCGCGCCCGCCAAAGTTCAGAGCGCGTTGCTGGAAGCCATGCAGGAGCGCCAGGTCACAATTGGCGACCAAACTTATCCCCTACCCGATCCGTTCCTGGTTCTTGCCACTCAAAACCCAATCGAACAGGAAGGCACATACCAACTGCCGGAGGCGCAACTGGATCGTTTCATGTTCAAGTTGAACATTGGCTACCCGCAAAAGCGCGAGGAACGAACCATCCTTGATTTGATGGCGACTTCGGCGCCTGACCTGCGAGTGGATCCTGTCGTTGAGCCGAAGCAAATCATCGCCGCGCGCGACGTGGTTAACAACATCTACATCGACGATCGCGTGAAAGACTACATTGTGGACGTGGTTTGGGCGACGCGCGAGCCGGGCGCATACAATCTGCGACTCGAAGGATTGATTCGCTATGGCGCTTCGCCCCGGGCGACTATTTATCTTGCGCTCGGTGCCCGTGCCCACGCGTTTTTGAACGGGCGCGGTTACGTCACGCCGCAGGATGTGAAGAGCATCGGCCCCGATGTGTTGCGGCATCGCATCATTGTCAGCTATGAAGCCGAGGCGGAAGCGGTGACGAGCGAGACCATCGTCGAGCGAATTTTTGCGGGGCTGCCTGTGCCGTGATTCCGCCCGACCCCTCGATTCTTCCCGCGTCCGCGGGATCCGCTCGGCATGACGAGCGCGCGGAGAAAACAACCGAGATTCTCAAGAAGATCAGGACGCTTGAGATCAAAACCCGCGGTCTGGTCGAAACCGCCTTCGCCGGTGATTACCACAGCGTTTTCAAGGGACGCGGAATGAACTTTGAAGACGTGCGCGAGTATCAGCCGGGTGATGAAATTCGCACGATCGATTGGAACGTCACTGCCCGCATGGGGAACGCATTTGTGAAAAAATTTACCGAAGAACGTGAGCTGACTGTCATGCTGGTGGTGGACGTGAGTGCTTCCGGCAACTTTGGGAGCACAACGCAATCCAAACGCGAGCTCGCGGCGGAAGTGGCCTGCCTTCTCGCCTTCAGCGCGATTAGGAACAACGACAAGGTTGGGCTGCTACTCTTCACTGACCGAGTCGAGCTTTTTATCCCGCCCAAGAAAGGCCGCTCGCATACACTGCGTATCATTCGCGAAATTTTGTTTTTCGAACCACAGGGACGCGGCACCGAACCCGGGCCGGCGCTCGACTACCTGAATAAAATCGTCACTCGTCGCGCCGTTGTCTTTTTCATCTCGGACTTTCAAGCACCGGATTTCTCGCGAGCGCTTGCGGTGAGCGGGCGGCGGCACGATTTCGTGGCGATTCAGATCCAGGACGAACGCGAAAGATCGCTGCCAAACGTCGGCATTATTACATTAGAAGACGCCGAGACAGGCGAACAGATCGAGATCAATACTGCAGATCGCAGGACCCGGAGTGTTTTCACAGACGTTGTCACTGGATTCGAAACGGAGTTGGCGCGTACGCTTCGGAGGAACAATATCGATAGGATCACGCTGCAAACCGGAAGAGACTATCTGCCGGCGTTGCGTTCGTTTTTCAAACAACGCGAGCGGCGTCTCGGGGTTCGATAAGGGGGACTAAGTGCACCACGGCGTCATCCTGAGCGAAGCGCAGCGCAGTCGAAGGATCCCGCAGAATAGCTTCACGGCGTCATCACGGGATTCCTCGACTTCGCTCGAAATGACGGCTTCTAAAAAATGAATATGTATTTATTAGCTGCGGAAGAATTCCACGACATCGCGCCGCCTGTGGATTATTCGTTGATTCCTCCCTGGCTCGTTTTTGTGATCGCATTCGTCGTGCTGTCACTGCTCGGCCTGGTCGTGTGGTGGTTTGTGCGCCGACGAAAACCGGAGTCGCCACCGAAGTTGCCCCGAGAAATCGCGCTGGATGAACTCGAACAAATTCGGCGCGAGATTGAGAGAGTGAGCCCGTACCAGTTCAGCATTCGTGTGTCCGATATTTTGCGGCGTTACGTGACGCAGCAGTACGGCCTGCCGGCAACCCGACAGACTTCCATAGAATTTCTGAGTGCGGCAGCAAAGGCGCCTTCATTTTCTACCGATGAAAAATCGTTGCTCGAAGATTTTTTGAACCGTTGCGACCTGATTAAATTCGCCCGGTATGAAGCGACACATTCGGACAGTGAATTGTTGCTCGAAGAAGCGATCCGCTTTGTAAAAGGAGGTCAGCTTGCGGTGGTTTAAAATTAGTATTGAATCCGCTCGGCGCGTATGGATCGCCTCTCCCCTTCCGTACGGAGAGAGGCGAAAAGGGCCGCACGAATGGCGCTGCGCGTTTACTCACAATGACGAATTTATTTGATTGGTTTCCGGCGAACAGCGCGTTGACGTTTGCGCATCCGTGGCTGCTCTTGTTGCTGCTGGCGATACCCTTGCTTGCGTGGTTACGCGGGAAACGCGGGCCGGCCGCGGCGCTGACCTATTCATCCACAGCGAGCCTGCTGGCGATCGGAAAACAAAGTGCGGCTCGGGCCGGAAAAATCTTGCGAACGTTAATGCTCGCTTCGCTTGCGATCTTTGTCGTTGCCCTTGCGCGACCGCAACTCGGCAAGAGCCTCACCCAAATCGAGGCAAGCGGTATCGACATCATGCTTGTGTTGGACGTTTCCGGGTCGATGCTGACGAAGGATTTTACCATTGGCGGCCAGGAGGCCACGCGTGTGGACACGATTCGCGAAGTCACACGCAAATTTATCGAAGCCCGGCCAAATGATCGCATCGGCATCATTGCTTTTGCCGGCCGTCCCTATGTCGTGAGTCCGATGACGTTGGATCACGATTGGCTTTTGCAAAATCTGGATCGGGTGAAGATCGGTCTCGTTGAAGACGGCACCGCGATTGGGTCGGCGATGGCTGCGGCTGCCAATCGCCTGAACGATAAACATTCCAAAAGCCGCGTGCTCGTTCTTTTGACCGATGGTGAAAATAACGCCGGCAAAATTCCGCCGAACACTGCCGCCGAAGCAGTGAAAGCGCTAAAGATTCGCTTCTATGCCATCGGCGCCGGAATAAATGGGATTGCGCCTGCGCCCATTTTCACCAGTCGCGGTCCGTTGACCGACGCATTGGGAAACATCCTCTACGAAAATCAGCCCGTGGAGTTTAACGAGACCGGTTTGAAGGAGGTCGCGAAAATCGCCGACGGTAAATTCTTTCGAGCCACTGACACTCAATCACTGGAACAAATTTTTAGACGATATCGACAAGCTGGAGAAATCGACGGTCAGCGTGAAAAAATATCAGCAATACCGCGATCTATTTCCGCTGTGTCTCATGGGCGGCTGCGGACTGTTGTTGGCGCAAATGCTTTTGTCACAGACGGTGTGGAAAAAATTGCCATGAGAATTTTGTCGTCATTCCGAGCGAAGTCGAGGAATCCCGTGGCGTTGCCTTTGTGTATTGCTGCGGGATCCCTCGACTCCGCTTCGCTTCGCTCGGGATGACAACAGCGCTGAACGCTTTAACGCTTCAACCCTTCAACTTTTAACGAACGCATGACCTTCGGCGCACCAGAATGGCTTTGGGGATTGTTGGTGATCCCCCTCTTGATTGTGCTGTTTATGCGCGCGGAGGATCGCGGGCTCAAGCGGTTGCAACAGTTCGTTTCCGCGCGTCTTCTGCCTCTACTCGCGGGAACGGTCAATCGGCCGCGGCGTATCGTGAGATTTGGTTTGCAGTTACTTGGGCTTGCGCTGGCGATCGTCAGTCTGGCGCAACCGCGGTGGGGTTACACTTTCGAGGACGTAAAGCGTAAAGGACTCGATTTGCTCGTCGCCGTGGACACATCGCGTAGCATGCTGTCCAATGATGTCCAGCCAAACCGGCTCGAGCGCGTCAAACTGGCGATCCAGGATTTGATCAACGAACTGCAAGGCGACCGCGTTGGCGTGATTGCGTTTGCCGGACGGGCTTTTTTGCAAGCGCCGCTTACCATCGACTACGACGCGGTAATCGAGGCGGTCAATGATCTCGACACGAAAACGATTCCCGAAGGCGGCACCAACATCTCTAGCGCTATCACGCTTGCTACTCAGAGCTTCGGCAAAAGCGCAGTGGGAAATCGCGCGCTGATCATCTTCACTGACGGCGAGGAATTAAGCGGCGATGCGGTAAAAACGGCTAAAGCCGCGGCTGACGCCGGGGTACGAATCTTCACCGTCGGCGTCGGAACACCGCAAGGTTCACTCATCCCGGTCACTGGCGACAGCGGCGAAACAAGCTTTGTAAAGGATTCAGCCGGTCAGGTCGTCAAATCAAAGCTGGATGACAAACGACTGCGCGAAATCGCGGAGGCGACAGGCGGATTCTATGTGCACTTGGAAAACGGACCTCGCACGATGCAGCAAGTTCAAAATGATGGGTTGGCAAAAATGCAGGCTGCCGAAATGGACGTGCGTTTATCGCGCCGGCCGATTGAACGCTATGAGTGGGCGCTGAGCGCGGCGTTGATTGCTCTCGCTTTCTCGATATTGATTCCCGAGCGGAAATCTGCGACCGCACGGGTTCGTCGTCGCGGACGCGGGCGTGAGCGGACGGCTATTCCTGCGCCAGTCAAGACAGCAGCCGCCACTGTAGCCCTCCTGGTGTTGCTATGCACATCTGTTTTCGCCGCTACGCCGGGAGTTGACGCGTATCAGCAAGGAAAATTTGAAGACGCTTATAAGGAATTTCAGGAAACGTTGAAATCCCACCCGGAATCCCGCGCCGAAGACAAGCTCCAGTTCGATTCGGGTACCGCCGCTTACAAATTAAAGGATTTCACCAAAGCGCTTGAATCATTCAGCCAGGCGTTGCTCACGCCTGACACCGGTTTGCAGAGCAAGGGGCATTACAATCTCGGCAACACGTTGTACCAGCGCGGCGAAATGCAGAAGAACGACGACAAAAAACTAAGCAACTGGACAAATGCCCTCGACCACTACGAGCAAACCCTCAAGCTCGATCCACAGAACAAGGAGGCGAAGGACAACTACGAATACGTCAAAAGGAAAATCGACGAATTAAAAAACAAGAAACAAGAGCAACAGCCCTCTCCTTCCCCGACTCCTCCACAAAAGAATAAACAGAACAAGCAAGATCAGCAGCAGAATCAGCAGAACCAGGATCAACAGCAACAACAGAAAGATCAGCAGCAGAAAGACCAAAAACAGGATCAGCAACAACAACAGCAGCAACAGCAGCAGCAGTCACAAAATCAGCAGGCACAAAATCAGTCGAGCAGCGACAAAGAACAAAAAGAACAACAGCAAAAAGATCAGGCTCAGGCCAAGAACGAGCCCCAAAAGAAACAGCAGCAACAACCTGGTGAAACTCCATCTCCGTCGCCCGGCGCAGAGAACCAGAAGGAAAATCAGGGTTCGCCGTCACCAGGCCAACAGCAAGCTGAGCAATCACCCAGTCCCGGTGAAGGAGAAAATGAAGAGCCGTCGCCGTCGCCCGGAGAAGGCGAGGAGGAAAACGGCTCCCCTACGCCCGCGGAGTCGCCGGAGAAGAAATTCGCGGGCGAAGTGAAAGGCGCTGCGGGAGATACGTCACAAAAGCCCGCCGATAAGAACGAACAAGTGGCGGAGGCCGAACAGGAGAAGGAGGGCCAGATGAGCGAACGCCAGGCTCTGGCGCTGCTTGAATCGATGAAGGACGAAGAGGCGCGAGTCCGACTTGATGAACGCAAAGTAAGACGCCATGTCTATAACGACTGGTAGGAATTTGTCATGTCGCGCGAAGTCAAGACATCCCGTGAATTTATCCCTCGATCTACGCCACGGGATTCCTCGACTTCGCTCGGAATGACGGCGCTCACAAGGTTTTAGGATGCTTCAACGAATCTCAATCGTGGTTTTTGTGACACTGGCGTGCGTGCAAGCTCTGTTTGCCGATCCACCCAGCGTAACGGCGGTCTTGAGCAATTCGGACACCGCTGTAGGCGAAACAGTGGAACTGCAAATCAAGGTCACGGGTCCCGGAGACGCGCGACCGCCGGAAGAAATTTCAATTGATGGTTTGGAGATCCACTCCACTGGAACATCACGACAATTCGAAATGCGCAACTTCGCGACCAGCTCGAGCGTGACCTACAACTACACGATCCTGCCGCTGAGAGCCGGACGATTCATCATTCCGCCGCAAACAGTTTTCGCAGGCGGCAAGACAATCAGGACTCCCGAGCTTGTCCTAAACGTGGCCGATTCGCCCGGGCGGCCGACTACCACGCGACCGAGTCGCGGCGCGCAAACCCAGTCCACTAACGCGGGCGATATGGTTTTCGCCGAGTTAATCGTCCCAAATAAGACTGCCTATGTGGGCGAGATCGTGCCCGTTCAAATCCGAATGGGATTTGATGCACGTGTTCATCCCAGACTGGTCGAGCCGCCTGAAATTACAGGGCAAGGATTTACTGCTCAGAAATTGCAGCAGTCGTCACAGAATCTGGAGACCATCAACGGCAGGCCTTACGAAGTCGTGACGTTTAAAACGGCAATTGCTGCAGCGCGCGTCGGAAAATTTGAAATCGGACCGGTTAAAGCAAAAGCGCAGGTCGTCGTTCCGCGAAGGCGGAACGCCCCCCGTTCCCGTTCGCCGTTCGATTTGTTCGATCAGGATGATCCATTTTCGGATCCGTTTTTCTCGAATCCATTTGCCCAATTCGGCGAGCGTCGCGACATACAGATCAGCAGCGAGCCCGTAGCGCTCGAGGTCAAGCCGTTGCCAGCGAACGCGCCGCCGAGTTTTTCAGGGGCGATTGGGAGTTTTACCATGGCAACCGACGCGAAACCGAAGAGCGTGCAAGTCGGCGATCCGATCACTGTCACAACAACAATTTCAGGGCGCGGCAATTTCGATCGCGTGAATGCACCGATGGTCGAGGATGAGCGCGGCTGGCATAAATATCCCCCCTCCTCAAAGTTCAAGCAGGATGATGAGGTCGGGATCAGCGGCACCAAAACATTTGAGATGGTGCTTTCGCCTAACGAGAACAAGCAAACCCTGCCAGTGCTCGCATTCTCTTATTTTGATCCGGCGAAGGAGAAATATATGACGCTACGCAGTGAACCGGTGGCGATAACTGTTCAGGGCGGTCAACCCGGGCCGAACGTGGCCGCTCAGCCGCCGTCATCGCCGCCGGCTGCCGCAGCGCGTGGACGTCCGCCGGTCGCAACTGCGACCAAGCCGGAGGATATTCTTTATCAGCTGACAGAGCCCTCCCGCACAGTGGGATCGTTCGAGCCAATTTACACGCGTCGCATCTTCTGGGCGGCGCAATCAGTTCCGCTGGCAGCGCTGCTCGTCTTCGCGGGCTGGAGGATTCGGCGAGCGAGACTCGACAATCGTCAGGCGCATCGGATCGCCGCGCTGCAACACGAAGCAGCCGAGTTAATGCACAAATTGCGCCGTGACGACACATCTCCGCGGGAATATTACGCCGAAGCGTCGCGAGTGGTTCGATTAAAAGCCGCCCTCGCCTCCGGCAACCGCGGGATCGATCCAAACGTAGTGGACGCGGAGACCGCCGCCAACACTTTCAAGCTGGATAGCGATTCGCGCGACCGCCTTCGTCGTTTATTCGAGCAAAACGATGAGTGGCAATACAGCGGAACGCATAACGGTCCGGGAAGAATCTCCCCGGAAAACCGGCGCGACGTGCTGGAGCTGATTGAAAATTTAAGAGCATGAATATGCGAAAATATGGCAGCGCAAGCGTGCCCGCTTGCGAAACGGGCACGACGCGCGAGCGAGGGCGATCGCGACACATTGTCTGCGCGTGTTCCGCGATGATTTGGCTGGTTGTGGCTTCCTCGGTGCTTGCCCAATCAGGCGTGGAATTCACCAAGGCGAACCAGGAATACGCCCAGGGACATTTCAAGGAGGCTGTCGCCGGCTACGAGGCGCTGGTTCGCACAGGTCAATGGAACGCAAATCTGTTCTACAATCTCGGCAACGCATATTTCCGAACAGGGGATTTCGGGCGCGCGATTTTAAATTACGAGCGCGTGCTTGCATTGGACCGACACCATCCGGAGGCCACAGCCAATCTGCAGATTGCACGTGATGAAGCGCGCGCGCTCGAGCTGCAACCAAACCGATTGGAGCGTTACCTCCAGTTTGCGAGTGCCAACCAGTACAGCGTCGCCGCAGCTGTGGCCTTCTGGCTGATGATTTTTGCGGTTGCCGCGGTGATTTTCGCGCGTCGCCGATCGACGGTATTGATGGTGTTGTCCGTGGGTTGCCTGGTTGTGTGCGTTTTTGCTGCGTGGGCGGTTTACACGCTGGAGCACGGCAGCGAGGGGCGTGCGCTGGCAATTGTCACGGGCAAGGATGTCCAGGCGCGCCTCGCTACAGCAGACACGGCCAATAGCGTTCTCGCGTTGCCGCCGGGCAGCGAAATTAAAATTTTGAGCACCCGTGGCGACTGGATGTACGCCGCGCTGCCGAATGACTTGCGCGGTTGGATTCCGGCGAAAGACGCCGAACCAGTGCGACTGTAACGGCTGAACTGGTTCCACCGGAGATGGTCCACATAATCAAGAAACGCGAATTTTTCGGCTACCGCCAACCGATTGCGGCCGTGACGACTGTGTTGTCTGGATCTGCAAACCACTGGGATTCCATAAATGGCGTGTCATGTTGAGCAGAGCGAAACATCTCTGACTTATTTCTGTTTGGTGTCGCTGCAAAATTGATCAGAGATTCTTCGCTTCGCTCAGAATGACATTAAGATGAAAATCGCCGTTGCCCAGATTGCCTGTTCGCTCGGAGATCCGGAAGCGAATCTCTCTAAAGTTCATGACTTTTCTCGGCGAGCCAAAGCGGCTGGCGCAGAGCTGATCGTTTTTCCAGAGATGACTGACACTGGCTACGCGATGCCCGTAATCCAGAAGCACGCCAGCCACTGGAAAACTGGATTTGTCCCCGGTCTTCAACAAATCGCCAGGAACCTTTCGATCGCGATCGTCAGCGGCGTCTCCGAACGGGATGGTTCATCAATTTACAATTCCCAGGTTCTTATCGATGCCAAAGGCGGCATTGCTGCGAAATATCGCAAGACCCACCTTTACGCTGTGCGACCCAGTAGCAGAGCAAACGTGCTTTGCCGCCGGGTAATTCGTTCGCAAGCTTTGAACTCGGCGGTTTAAAATTTGGCTTTAGCATCTGCTATGACCTCCGGTTTCCCGAACTGTACCGAAAGTTAGTCACCGAAAAGAACGTTGACGCTTTTGTTATTTCTTCCGCGTGGCCATTCCCGCGAGTCGAACATTGGTGTGTGCTTGCGCAAGCGCGCGCGATCGAAAACCAGGCTTATGTGATTGCCTCGAATCGCGTCGGGAAAGACGATGAGTTGTGGTTTTGCGGCAGCTCCGCCATCATCGACCCGCGCGGCGTTGTGATTGCTGCCGCCTCTGCGGATCGCGAAGAACTGATTCACGCCGATTTGTCTCAAGAGCTTGTAGACTCGGTTCGCCAGCGGGTCCAGTCGTTAGGCCATCGCCGACGGGATTTATACGGCTAGGCAATCGCATCGAGCTTGGCAATTCGCTTGATCGAATGCCGAGAGCCTCTCCGGTGCGTTTCTACAACGACCGAAGAGGCTCTGCTGTGGATTAGCTAACTGCGTTGGCGCGTCGATCGATCAATCCTGCTCCACAGAAAGGCGTGTTGCTGTGAGCGTGCCGTCGTCTTCGAAAAGGAAGTTTCCGTTTACATCATAGAAAGACCTGGCATAGGTGCCCGAGTAACTCTGACGGTCGGCACTAACAGTGATAACCATGTTTTCGTCCCAGTAGCCGCTCGGCGCGCCCGTAGAATCGAAGGTCCAGGCGATATGATAGTCATGAATGCTCCCATCGGGCGCCTGTTTAAATGTCCCCTGGCACATAACGCCGGGCGCGAAGCCTGCGACTTCAAACTCCAGCCCATCACTATGCCATTGATCAAAAGTGAAGACCTCTGGGCCACCAGTGGTACTCACGTAATGGACGCTCCACAGGCCGACGATGGAATGACGACCCATCGCTTGCACCGTTGAGGAAAGCCCAAAGCAGCCAAGCGTCAGCAAGATTGCTCCGAATGTAATGCTTAATCTTTTCATCTTAATTTTCCTTTTTTTGTTATGGCCTTCTTTGACTTCTCACCGTGCCGCCTTTGTTTCCGCACTCGCGGGCTACGGCGTGCCAGGGAGAAATCAGTTCTGGCCGTTCACCGGTGTACTGCGCGAAATCTCGCGGCCTGTTACGCGCAAAGTTGGAAAACCGCGGATGACGCGGATCCGTTCCTTGCCGGCGCCTAAGACACCGCCATGCTTAGGCGTTCAGATGTGGCGGGCTACGATCACTTACCGATTCGGATATCCGGGTAAGTTGTTTGATCTCGATTAGAATCTTTTCTTTAGCTGGGCGTACTTAACGCCTCTTTTCCTCACAGAGTTTTTGGAAACGCGGATCGGAGCGCAACGGGTCCCAGACTGGATCGAGCCTAAGAAGTGCCGGCGTAATGGGCACCGGTAATGCCCGCCATAGGGCGTTTGCAACAGCTGAGCAAGAGTTGAGATCGCACGGCTGTTCTCGCCAAACTGCGCCTGAATTCGCGCCAGGTTCTCTTCTAAGATAGGTCCGCCCCCCGCATCTTTAGCGCGGGGGTTAAGCATGATTGCACGCTCCGCTAGCTTTATGGCCGAGTCCTTCTCCCCGATGCCGGCGTAAGCTGGCAGAAAGGATCATCGCAAGGCTGTCTGGTTGATTTCCGTAGAATGGTTCAAGTGTTTTGCGCGCTTGTTCTGCTGTAAGCTTTGCGCCAGCCGTGTCGCCAGCAAGGCGCTGCGTGTAAGCGAGCGACACCTGATAACAGGCCTTTGCGAACTCAGAAACAAATGGAATTGAGCCTGTCGGGCTTGCTCCAACCGAATGGCCTCACCATAATTTCGTTCAAGTCTCAACTGATTCATCTTAATTCCGAAGAGGGACAAAGATGGAGTTTGTGCGTTGACCGCTACCAACATCTTAGCGGCTTCTTTTAAGTTACCCTGGGCTTGATAAATGCCGGCCTTTGCCGCCAACGCATCCGGATTGTTTGGCGTAATGTCCAGCACTCGATCATAAAGCTTCAGCGCAGCCGGGAATTGTCGAACGCTGGCGTAATTCCGCGCTGCGTCTACGAGTAACTCCACATTACGTGGGTCCAAGGTGAGGGCTTGCTCGAAGTAGGCAATGCTTTGATCCCAATGTCCCTCGCGTCGAGCAACGAGGGCGAGGGCCTGTGGCGGCTCACTGCTGCCGGGCAACAGCTTGTTGACGTGCCCAAACGTGGTTTTGGCAAGCCCGTAATCCTTCAGCACCCAATATTGATAATAACCCAATGCAAGCAGTGTTTCAGGCGAGTCCGGCTCCAGTTTCTGCGCATTGTCCAAAGCACGTTTCGCCGCCTCGCCCCGAGCGCCGGTAGTTGTATCGTAACGGTTCATGTAGACAAGCGAGCTCAGGCGAGAAAGCCGCGCCCAAGCGACCACAAAACTCGGGTCAAGCTGCACCGCCCGCTCATAAAAACCGATGGCTTTCTGCGCGTTCAAAACGTCATAGAGGTTGGCGGAGTAGCGTGCGTCAAAAGCTAGGCCGCGCAAATACGCGTCGTAAGCCTCGGGATTGTTTGTCGGTTTAACTGCCAACGCCTGCTCCTCCTGGCCGGTGAGTTTCGCCCGCAAATGCTCGGCGATCGCTTTGGCGACTTCACTCTCGACCGAAAAGATGTCGGTCAGTTTGCGATCAAAGGTATCGGCCCAAAGATGAGAATCGTTGGCTGCTTTGATCAACTGCACGTTCACGCGCACGATGCCGCCGCTCTTTTGCACGCTGCCTTCAAGAATGTGGGCGACGCCAAGTTGCCTGCCGATTTCAGCCAGATTTTCCGGTGCGCTTTTGTAATGCTGCGTGGATGTACGCGAGATCACCTTCAGATCGCCGATCTTGGATAAGCGGGTCAGGATCTCGTCCTGGATGCCGTCGGCAAAGTAAGCATCCTCTTTGCCTTCGGTCAGATTCTTAAACGGAAGGACGGCGATACCAGTTGCTGGGGGAGGCCGAGCAGATTCGCTTTTCCAAATCATCACCCCCAATGATGCTGCAAAGGCAAGCAAAATTGCTGCCATAACGGCGATAGTTGGATTCCGTCGGGCCCATTTTTTGCCGCGCGTAAGGATTCCAATGTGACGGGCCAGAATCGGCTCATGCTTTAGCCATCGTTCGAGGTCTTCGGCGAGGGCGAGTGCGGAAGAATAGCGGCGCTTTGGATCTTTCTCGAGGCACTTGAGGCAGATCGTCGAGAGATCCCGATCTATCTTCGAATTCCACGAATGCGGTTGTCGCGGCTCAGTGTCCAGCAATAGCTTGATCGTCTCGTAAGTCGTTCCCCCGGCAAAAGGCGGATGACCTGTGAGCAATTGGTAAAGCACTGCTCCAAGGCCGTAGACGTCAGTGACGCTGCTGATTGCGGCGTTGTTTCCCACCGCTTGTTCCGGCGCCATGTAACTTGGCGTACCCAAAACTTCCAGCGTCCGCGTGACGGTGCTTTCGCTCTCAACTAATCGCGCAAGGCCGAAGTCGGTCAGGTGCGGTTCACCTTTTTGATCGAGCAGGATGTTTCCCGGTTTGATATCTCGATGGAGAATTCCATGTTCATGTGCGTAATGAACCGTGCGCGCGACTTTCTTGATTAGTTCAACCGCGCGGCGAATGGGCATAGGTTCACGCGCAACTGCTTCGTCGAGCTGACCGCCTTCGACTAACTTCATGCTGAAGTAGCAGGAGCCATCGCGCTCGCCGACTTCGTAGATGGGAACTATACCAGAATGATCGAGGCTTGCAGCGGCTTCCGCTTCCCGACGAAAGCGCTTTAGATGCGCGTCAGTAGCCCAGTGGCCCAAGCCGATAACTTTAAGCGCGACGGTGCGGTTGAGACTTTTCTGCCGCGCGCGATAAACCACACCTTGGCCGCCACGACCGATTACTTCGAGTAATTCATAATCGCCGAAATCAGCGAACACCTTTGTGCGATCCGATTTCTGTCTTCTCTCCAGAAGCGGCTCGCCTGGCGGGCTGGGGTCATCGACCCCGGCTACAGGATTGTCCGTGAACAGATTAAGGCCGGTCTCGAAGAGGCAAGCAGTACAAAGCCCTTCGGGCGCGTCGGCAGAAATTTCCGCGCCGCACTTTCGACAAACCCTCGGTGCGCTGCTCATGATGGGAGAGTCGGATGCGCGCTCCCCATCATGTACTGCGCGGATTTCTGGCATACGTTACGTTCGTAAAACGGCGATCAAATGGCGTAGCTCGTCTTCGACATCGCTGGCGATAGCGACGGTGTGACTGATTTCTTCGCGCAACAAGAGTTGATAGCGGTGGCGAAACCTATGGAAGGCTTGTCGAAGCGCGTTATCCGTCATGCCCAACTCTTTTGCGATATCCGCCCGTGACTGTGCTTCCGGTTCGTCGGATAGCAGTTTTTTCAGTGAATCAAATAGCGCGGCCTGCCCGCCTGTGCAGTATTCGTCTTTCAATCGCCGCAGCACTTGCTCCATCAGTGTCAACGCCCAGCGACGCTCATACACGCGGTCGGCACTGAGATGATCCGCGGGTTCTAAGTCCCCCAGCCCGGCGGCGGCAAGTTCTTCCAACGCCACCGGCTGTTGTCCTTTGCCTCGCTTTAGCGTCACCGCGCGCCGGTGTTCACTGACGAGAAAATGTTTGAGCGACGTCAGCAGATAAGAACGCAAGCGTCCTTTCTCTTTGCGAACAGCATCGAAGTTCCGGCGCTCCAGCAGAAGCGCGAAAAAACCTTGAGTAAGATCCTCCGCTTCCTGTGGTCCAGTGCCTTCTCGCCGGATAAAGCTATAAACAGGTCGCCAATACGTGCGGCAAAGTTTCTCAAGCGCCTCTTGTGCCGCCGGCGATTGGCCTTGTGCTTCAAGAACGACGCTCCAGTTCGTCGTCGAAAATATTGCATGGCCGTCTGGTCCGGTGCTCTCCGAACCAACGCCGGTCAGCGATGTCACCGGGCCGTCTGCAGGCACGCTGCCATCGGACTAAAAAGCCGTGCGGAAATCAAGCCGTATTAAAGTAGTCGCTAATCGAAGCAAAAGGCATCCGCAGTAGTTTAGAACTGTGCAAGCTGCGTGGGCGTAATCGTCACAAACTCGTTTTCGTGTAAAACGATTCGCTTCGTTCCGCGAATAAGCTGCCACCATTGACGAGCGGAGCCAAACACGATTGCCGCCACGAGCACAAGAAAGAAAACCGCAACCAGCGCGTCAAGCCGCCATACGCCTGCCTGCCGGACCAATTCAGCTGCCTTAATCCGCATCGGACATTGGCGACGCCTGACTCAGTAGTGATCGCGCGCCGCTCAAGAAACCAAGTCTCGGATCGGAGGAAAAAACCTTGAGATAACCAGCTGAGAAAGTGACCGCGCACATAAAACACAACGGCACAAGCGTCACAAAGAGATATTTAACTTTGTGCATCTTGATTAAAAGCGTCGTGCCAAGACAGAGTGCGACCACTGAAAGCAACTGATTGGCGAGTCCAAATAGCGGCCAGAGCGAATTGATTCCGCCAAGAGGATCGATAACGCCTTCATACAAAAACCAGCCCCATGCTGCGACCAGCAAGACGCTGGCCAGAAAATTCGCGGTCCAGGAACGCGTATTCCCGAGCGGCTGCCACACATGACCCAGAACGTCCTGAAGTAAAAAGCGACCCACCCGCGTTCCGGCGTCGATCGTCGTCAGAATGAACAGCGCCTCGAACATGATTGCGAAGTGATACCAGAGCGCCAGCGCGGTCGGCTTCGCAGACACGCGGGAAAACATGTGCGCCATTCCGACGGCAAACGTCGGCGCGCCACCCGCGCGGTTGAACATTGTGGACTCGCCAAGATCGGTGGCGAGCGCTTGCATCTGTTGTTCGGTCACAGGAAAACCGACCGCAGAAACTTTTGCGACGACTTCGCTGGGCGTACCTTTTGTATTGATCGCAAAATATTCGCCCGGTTCTAAGACGCACGCGGCGATCATGGCCATCAAAGCAACAATCATTTCGGTGACCATCGCACCGTAGCCGATGCTTCTGATTCGTGACTCGCGCCGAATCATTTTGGGCGTCGTGCCCGAGGCAATTAGCGAGTGAAAACCTGAAACCGCGCCGCACGCGATGGTGATACAGACAAAGGGAAACACTGGCCCGGCAAAAACAAGGCCGCTGCCATCGATGAATTTTGTAATGGCGGGCATTTGGAGTGTCGGATTAATCAGGACTACCGCGACTGCGAGCATGGCGACTGTGCCAAGCTTTAAAAACGTACTGAGATAATCGCGCGGCGTGAGCAACATCCATACGGGCAAAACCGATGCGGCGAGCCCGTAAATCATGATTGCCCAGGCCAGCCATTTCTGATCGTGACGGAACCACGCTTCAATCGCCGGAAAGTGACCGAGAAATTGTCCGCCCCACACGCCAAACGCCAGGCCGAGTAACCCGAAAATCGTGACGGCGAGAACGCTTACTTTTCCGGTACGCAACGCAATTCCCATGATCAACGCCAGGGGAATTGTCACAGCGATGGTGAAAACGCCCCACGGACTTTGCGCCAGCGCTTGCACCACGACCAGCGCGAGAACAGCGAGCAAAATAATCATGATCGCCAGCACGCTAACGAGAGCGAGCAATCCCACGCCGCGGCCGATTTCTTCTTTCACCATTTGACCCAGCGTTGTTCCGCCGCGCCGGATCGACGCGAACAGAACAATCATGTCATGCACGCCGCCGCCGAGGGTCGCGCCGATTAAGATCCAAAGAGTGCCGGGAAGAAAACCAAATTGCGCCGCCAACACCGGCCCAACGAGCGGCCCCGGGCCGGCAATCGCGGCAAAATGATGTCCGAACACCATCCACCGATTCGTTGGCACGTAATCCTTATTGTCATTTCGCAAAACCGCCGGCGTGGCGCGCTCCTCATTCAGTACGAGCACCTTTGTTGCGAGCCATTTACTGTAAAAACGGTAGCTGATCGATAACGCGCAAAATCCAGCAATGACGATCCAGAGTGCGCTGATTTGTTCTCCGCGCGACAATGCGAGAACGGCAACAGCCCAAGTGCCTAACCCAGCCACGCCGATCCAAAGGAGTTTCTTCCAGATGCTCACGCTGTGAAAGGTTAATTGAAATTGTCGCGCTTCGCCAGAAGGTGTGGGCTGTGCGACTTCGCCACAAAATACAAAAACTAGTCGATGGCAGGAGCCTGGCTAGCGCGAGAAAACACACGCTCAGGGTGTTGCGCCCGAACCGGTTTCCGCTTGGGACAAAGCGCGTCATCGACACAATTGATCCGGTCGGATTCGAGCAGATTCGCCAGCGATATGCAGTAGCAGATCCGGGAGCGGACTGGCCCAAAGTATCTCGATCTCGAACGCTGGATCGGAGTCAACATCCGCCGAATTCGCCAGCTTGAACTCGATCTGTCGCGACCAAAGCAGATTCTCGATCTCGGCTGCGGCGCAGGATACTTTCTCTACATCGCGCAATTGCTCGGTCATTCCGGAGTTGGCCTGGACATCGATCGTTTGCCTATGTTCCGCGAAATCACGCGCTTGCTTGGTGTCCGCCGCGTAGTTCAGCAAATTCAGCCATTTCGTCCGCTCCCGAACTTCGGACGAAAATTTCGATGTCATTACCGCCTTCATGGTTTGCTTCAACAATCACAAGATGCCCGGACTTTGGGGCGTGCCCAGAGTGGGAATTTTTTCTGGACGATCTGGCGAAGCATCTAAAACCACGCGGCCGGATCTGGCTTGAATTGAATCAGGAATACGACGGAACGTTCTACACGCCCGAACTGAAGACATTTTTTCAAAAGCGCGGCGCCAAAATCGACAAGCACAAGATTGTTTTTAACTCAGGCTTCGCGCGCCTGTTTCAACTTCGCCAGCTGCGCGCTAAGATCTTTCGGTCGTCTGCCCTAAACAACCGAATTAGAGCTGGAAATGTGTTCTACCACAATTCTGTTTCCTGCGTAAAATGAATCGCATCTAAATGGTAAACAAGCCCTAAGATCGAGTATACGGAACTGTATTTATTTCAGGCTTTCACGCGCCTCTTTCAACTTAGCGAGCTGTGCGATGAAGTCTCTTTCGCGCTGCCTATGTTCCTCAACCACCTCGGTCGGTGCACGATCAATAAACGATTGATTGTTTAATTTTCGTTGAGTCGCTGCCAATTGCGCCTCGGCCTCGACAATCTGTTTATCCAGTCGTTCGCACTCGGCGACTTTGTCCACATGTGCCTTCTCTACCACGATCAGTCCGGCTGCTGAGTAGCCCGAATATCCTGAGTATCCGGTGGATTTTTCGATAATCACCTCCTCCGCATTCGTCAGCCGAGCGACAATTGGCGCTTCGCTCTTCAGTACGGGATCGTCCGAATCGATACGTACTCGGATCTTTTCGGCAGCTGGTATTCCAGATTCGACACGGATCTTGCGTGTTCTCTCAACAGCATCGTAAACGGTAGAGGCTCGTGGCACCAATGCGAGGTCGCGATCATCGAAGCGCATTTTCTCCGGCGGCGGGGCGAATTGAATTGAGTCTGCGCCAAACCCGAGCAAAGTCCAAAGCTCTTCGGTGATGTGCGGCATGAATGGATGCAGCAGCCGCAGAACTGCCGAGAACACGTGATCCATCACGACTAGCGCCGATTTCTTCTTGGCCTCGTCCTCGCTAAAAATGTCAGTCTTGGCGGCTTCAACAAACCAGTCGCAGTAATCGCTCCAGACAAAATCATAAAGCCGCTGCGCGACCGTGTTGAATTGATATTCGCGATACGCGTCGTCGATTGCGTCGATTGTTTCATTTAAGCGCGCAAGAACTTCTACGGCATAAATCGACAGTTTCCGCTGATCGATCGAAGGCGCAGGCTCACTTGGGCCGTGCATCTGACGAAAGCGCGCAACGTTCCAGAGTTTTGTCGCGAAGTTACGGCCTTCTTCAATTTGTTTTTCGTCGAACCGAATATCCTGGCCGGTCGGCGCGATGCGCATCAGACCAAATCGCAAGCCGTCGGCGCCATATTTGTCGATCAAATCGAGCGGATCGGGCGAATTGCCTAACGACTTCGACATTTTCCGGCCCTGCTTGTCGCGAATGATGCTGGTGAAGAAAACGTGGTGAAACGGAATGTTGTCCTCGGTCTTCTTGGTCTTGCCGGGTTTGAACTCAAGCCCGGCAATGATCATTCGCGCGACCCAGAAGAAAATGATGTCCGGCCCGGTCACGAGAACGCTCGTCGGATAAAACTTCTTTCGCGTCTCCTGATCCATCGTTTCGTAAGCCCACAGCCACGATGAAAACCAGGTGTCGACCGTGTCTTCATCCTGGATCCAGTTTTCGGGATCCGGCGGCGGCTCGAGTGCCGACGTAGATTTCTTCGCCGCTTTGGGATTTGGAATTTGGGAATTGAGATTTCCGGTACCACGCCGGTATGCGGTGTCCCCACCACACCTGACGGCTGATGCACCAGTCGCGAATGTTCTCCAGCCATTGCGCGTAAACCTTTTCCCAGTGCGCTGGGAAAAAGCGGATCAGATGATTTCGCACCACTGCGAGCGCTTCTTTTGTTTTTGGGTAACGCAAGAACCATTGCTCACTGATGCGCGGCTCAATCGGCACATCGCTGCGGTCGCTGAACCCGATGTTGTTTTCGTATGGTTCGGCTTTCGCCAAAAGTCCCCTCGCCTCCAATAGTTCCGCCGCTTTTTTGCGCGCTTCGAAGCGGTCCAGGCCATGCAACTCGGGAACCAGCGGGCAATTAATACGGCCGTCAGGGTCCAGAACGTCGATGATCGGCAGGTCATGCCGCTGGCCGATCTCAAAATCCAATGTGTCATGAGCCGGCGTGACTTTCAGCACACCCGTTCCAAACTCCGGATCGATTGCTTTATCGGCGATGATTGGAATTTTGTGGCGAGCCAGTGGACGCCAGGCATGTTTGCCTAACAAATCGGCATATCGTTTGTCGCCGGGATGAAACGCCATTGCAGTATCAGCCATGATTGTTTCCGGCCGAGTCGTTGCGACTTCAAGGAAGCGGCCCGGTTCTTCCACGATTTCGTACCGAACAAAATACAAATATCCCTTCTGCGGTTTGCTAATCACCTCTTCATCAGAAAGGGCCGTTTGTGCCGCCGGATCCCAATTAATCATTCGCCGACCGCGATAGATCAGGCCTTTATTGTAAAGATCGACAAAGACTTTTTGGACAGCCGCGGCGTAAGCATCATCGAGCGTGTAGCGCTGACGTGACCAATCGCATGAACAACCGAGTCGCTTGAGTTGCTCGATGATAATGCCGCCGTGTTTGTCCTGCCATTCCAGAACTCGCCGCAAAAATTCGTCGCGGCCAAGATCGTGGCGCGTTTTGTTTTCAGTCCGGCGCAGATATTTCTCCACCGCGGTCTGCGTTCCTATTCCCGCGTGATCCATTCCCGGCAACCAAAGGACTTCGGATCCCTGCATCCGCGCGCGGCGCGCGAGGATGTCCTGGATTGTGTCGTTCAAAACATGGCCAAGCGTGAGCACACCGGTGATGTTCGGCGGCGGCATGACGATGGAAAACGCCGGCTTCGACGATTCCAGATTTGCTACGAAATCGCGATTCTCCAGCCAGCGTTGATACCACTTCGGTTCAACGGAATTCGGATCGTACCTCTTCGGAAGTTCAGCCATCGCGATCAATCATCCGAAAAGTCGCGTGCGTTTGCAAATGACCAGGGCATGGCGCCCAACGTATTCTGCCTCTCCCTTGGTCAAGGGAGAGGACTGAGGTGAGGGATCGCTTCACGTTGCAGATCCTACCCTCACCCTACCCTCTCCCTTCGGAAGGGAGAGGCGCGACAGTTGCAGCGCCTGGGCATTGCGATGACTTTCCCGCTGCATGAGCAACCCGCGACCGATCGGCGTTTTCGATTCCGGCATTGGCGGGCTAACCGTGGTCAAGGCGCTCCGTGATCGGCTGCCAAACGAAACAATTCTTTACCTTGGCGACACGGCACGCGTTCCGTACGGCCCGAAGAGTCCCGAGACGGTACGGCGCTACGCATTAGAGCTGGCGCAAATGCTGATGCAGAAAAATGCCAAGGCGCTGGTTGTGGCGTGCAACACGGTCTCATCGGTCGCATTACCTCTGCTTACGAGGAAGTTCTCGGTGCCCGTGATCGGAGTGATCGAACCGGGAGCGCGAGCAGCGTTGCAAGCAACCCGTAACCGGCATGTCGGCGTGATCGGAACACGGGCGACGATCCGCAGCGGCGCGTACGAAAAGGCGCTGCGCGCGACCGACAACAATGTGCGCGTGAGCAGTCGCGCGTGTCCGTTGCTGGTCCCTTTAATCGAAGAAGGATTGCTCGACGACGACGTAACCGACCAAGTCATTGTACGTTATCTTGAGCCCCTGCTTGCCGACGGGATCGACACGCTCGTGCTTGGCTGCACCCATTATCCGCTGCTCAGCGTCTGCGATTGCACGCGTGCTCGGAGCGCGAAATCACGCTCGTCGATTCTGCGCAAAATTGCGCGATCGCAGTGCAGGAAATCCTTGGATCTACAATCGCTGCGCTCGCCGGCGACAGACCGTGGGGAGCTGCACGTCGCCCTCACCGACGCTGCCGATCAATTTCCTCAACGTCGCGCGCGACGCGCTGCAGTTGAGGTTCGGCGAGATCGAGCTTCAAGCTTTACCCTAGGTTTTGGCAATCCCTTGATCACCAAGTTCGTAGGAGTGGTCGATCATTTTTCGCAGCTCGATATTTGGAATGCCGCTCTCAATCTCAACGGTATTCCAGTGTCTCTTGTTCATGTGATACCCGGGCCTGACTTGTTCGTATCGATCCCGCAGGTCGAGTGCTAAATCCGGATCGCATTTCAAGTTTACAGTCGGCGGCACTTCGTCCAGGGCTGCTAAAGCGAACATTTTGCCGCCGACTTTGAACACGAGAACATCGGACCCGAATGGGGTCTCCTCGCTTGCACCGGGTTTGGTCAGGCAGTATTCGCGGAAGTCGGCGAGATCCATCAGCGATCAATCGGCAACGCTATGAGACCCGTCAATCACCGCGAAGGCGGAGTCGGAACTACAAACAGCGGAACGGAACCCTCGTGTCTTCCATCAACCGCAAGGTCAATAGAATACTCGCCAAATTTAGGGAGCTTCAGCTGCTGGATACCAAACGCGATTGATACTCCCCCACTAGATTCTGGTCCTTGGATTCGCACGTCAGCTGTACCGTCAATCGCGGGCATCACTGGAACGCCATCTGCGTTGACAAATGTAACGCGGATCTTTTTGTTGCCTTCTTCAATGCGCTCAAAACGCAGCTTAAATGCCAATGCGCACTGTGGATGAGTAATCGGTTCTGCAGCTGCATTGAGACGATCGAATGCGCCCAAGATGTTCAATTTGCCAGAGGCGTCAACCGTCGCGGCATCGCACAGCGTTAAGATCTCAACCTTCATAATTGAGAGAGGCTCAATTGGTCACCGCATAGATCATCGGATACGAGAAGTCAAAATGTTCACTAGCTCTTTGATCGCTACCCGCTCTTGTTTCATCGAATCGCGATCGCGCAGCGTGACTGTGTCGCGCAGAGCCGGATCCTTTTCTCCGAGAGTTTCGAAATCGATAGTAACCCCAAACGGTGTACCGATTTCGTCCTGACGCCGGTATCGGCGTCCGATCGCGCCGCTCTCATCGTAAAACACGGTCATGTGTGGGCGGAGGAGTGCAACGATCTCCCTTGCCTTCGCGACGAGCGGCTCCTTGTTTTTGAGCAGCGGAAAAACCGCGCACTTGATCGGCGCCATCCGTGGATGAAAGCGTAAGACTATGCGCGATTCCATTTCGCCTTTGTCGTTAGGCGCCTCGTCTTCTGCGTAAGCGTCGCAGATCAAGGCAAGGATAGTCCGGTCCACGCCAGCACTGGGCTCAACGACATGGGGAACAAATCGCTGCTTCGTCTCATCATCGAAATATTCAAGCGATTTGCCGCTGGCTTTCTGGTGCTGTAGCAAATCGTAATCGGTTCGATAGGCGACACCTTCGAGCTCCTGCAGGCCAAAGGGAAAATCGTATTCGATATCGTAGGTGCCCTTTGAGTAAAACGCGCGTTCTTCATCAGGGACCTCCCGCGCATGCAATCTCTCGCGCGGGATGCCGATGTTTTCATAGAACTTCAGCCGCTCCTCCAACCAGTAGTCGAGCCATTTCATCCCCTCCTCGCCGCGGCAAAAATATTCCAGCTCCATTTGCTCGAACTCGCGTGAGCGGAATGTGAAATTGCGTGGATTGATTTCGTTCCGGAAAGCTTTCCCGATTTGCGCGATGCCGAATGGCAACTTCTTGCGCGACACTTCGAGAATGTTTTTGAATTGCACGAAAATCGACTGCGCTGTTTCCGGACGCAGATAGGTAACGCGACGATTCATCCTCCGTCGCGCCGACGTAAGTCTTGAACATCAGATTGAACGAGCGCGGCTCGGTTAGAAGCGAACCATTTTCCGGGTTATAACGAGTCGTATTAGTTATCGCTTCTGAACGCTCGCCGCTGCAAGCTCGGATTCTGCAATCCCGCGTTGAGTAATACTGCATTGCGATTTTCCGTGCGCTCTCACGTGGCTTACCGGGAGGAACGAGAACTCAATATTCGAAGTCAGAAACAATTTTTTGTCGACTGACGTTCAGCTCGCAATGCTGACTCGATCTTTCGAGGTCAGTCGGGATGTCTTCAACTAGCATCATCGAGAACTGCTGATCTTCACGGGTTCCTCAGTTCGGACGACATTTGGCGCTCCGTCGTGCGTTGCCGTATCAAACTTTCGCGAAGTCGTTGATCGTCTACTGCTCCAGAAAAGTAGTAAACGGTCCCACTCCGAGGCTCGATTTGATCAGCGCGAAAACGTTTTTTGCGTTAGCAAGCAGTCAACCATCGGATCGGTGAAAGTGTCTTCGTGGCCGCTCGCTTTCCAGACAGCGCGGTTCATCAGGATCGAGCCGTCCATGCCGACGACGTCATCGCGCTCGTGCACCATGACGCGCCACCAGTAATTCTTCAGATTACGCTTTAATTCCACTCCGAGCGGGCCGTAATCCCAGGCGCCATTGAGTCCGCCGTAAATTTCGCTGGATTGGAAAATGAAACCGCGCCGTTTACACAGGCTAACGATTTTCTCCATGCGCTGGGCGTCGGTCGGTGTGCTCATAGTTATCGCAGGTTACACGGATCAGAAAACATTGTAGAGGCGTTTGCGCCAAACGCCTTTTCTTCGGCAGCTGACACAGCCGCCGCTACAATAAATCGCTCACTTACGTTTGGGGTTCGACTTTGACTTCGGTTTTTACCGAGTTGGCGATGAAGCATTGCTCGTGCGCGCCATGATTCATTTCCTCGATCTCTTGCGCGGTGGGTTGCTTGTCTCCCGAGAATTTAAGTCGCTGCCTGAGCGTGACGCGTGTAATGGCCAGCCTGCCTTCGGCGTTTTTCTCCATCACGCCGACCGCATCATCAATGTATTCGTCGAGCACGAATCTCTTTTTGCAGGCAATGGCAAGAAACGTCAGCATGTGACAACTCGAAAGTGAAGCGACGAATGCTTCCTCGGGATCGACCAAGTTTGGATTACCCAGATAAGCAGGGGCGGCTGAGGCCTGCATTTCGTGGCCGCCATCAAATTTCCAAGTGTGATCCCGTGAATATTTCTGGTACTCGAACGGCTTATCGCCGCGGTTCCATGTAAGAGTGACTTTATGTTCTGACATGTGCTTAGATAAAACGCGAAGGGTTGCAGGGCAAGCGTCGGTCGCTTGTCATCCTGAGCGAAGTCGAAGGATCCCGCAGAACTACCTAAAGGTTACTCAACTGGATTGAAAGCCTGGTCTCGCGGACCTCGCTTCGCTTCGCGCGGAATGACAAGCTTGCGCTCATGGGCGCCCGCTTTATTATCTCGGCTTCTGAAAACCAGCGCGATTAGCTCAGTGGTAGAGCGGTCGCCGCGGCGACAAGCCGCAGGCTTGCGTTAGAAGATGCGCTCTTTATTATCTCCACTTCTGAAAATTCGCGCGATTAGCTCAGTGGTAGAGCACTTGCTTCACACGCAAGGGGTCGCTGGTTCGATACCAGCATCGCGCACCAGATTTTTCGTTCACACCGCGGCAATCAAAACCGCAAAAATTCCATGCCTTTAATTCAAGACGTTCTCGAAGTTGTTAAAAAACGTAACCCAAACGAGCCTGAGTTTCTTCAGGCAGTCACTGAGGTGCTGGAATCGATCCGGCCAGTCATCGATCGCAGCAAGAAATGCCGTGACGCCAGAATTCTTGAGCGTCTGGTGGAACCGGAGCGAATGATTCAGTTCCGTGTTCCGTGGATCGACGACAAAGGACAGATCCAGGTGAACCGCGGGTTTCGCGTGCAGATGAACAGCGCGCTCGGCCCCTACAAAGGCGGGTTGCGTTTTCATCCGACTGTCTGTGCAAGCATCATCAAGTTCCTGGCGTTCGAACAAGTTTTTAAGAACTCGCTTACAGGTCTGCCGATGGGCGGCGGCAAAGGCGGCTCGGATTTCGATCCAAAGGGGAAATCCGACCGGGAGGTCATGCGATTTTGCCAATCGTTCATGACCGAACTGTTCCGGCACGTAGGTCCGCATACCGATGTTCCTGCGGGGGATATCGGCGTAGGCGGCCGCGAGATCGGTTATCTCTTTGGCCAATACAAACGGCTGGCGAACGAATTCACAGGCGTTCTAACAGGCAAAGGGCTTAGTTGGGGCGGCTCGCTGATACGCCCAGAGGCCACTGGTTACGGCGCTGTTTACTTCGCGCAAGAAATGCTCAAAACCCGCAATGAAACAATCGAAGGCAAAATTTGCACCGTCTCAGGTGCTGGTAATGCAGCTCAATTTACCGTGGAAAAATTGATCCAGTGCGGCGCAAGGCCTGTCACAATGTCTGACTCCAGCGGCTTGATTTACGATAAGAACGGCATCGATGAAGAAAAGCTCGCCTGGGTCAAGAGTATCAAAAACGTGCGGCGCGGGCGGATCAGTGAGTACGCCAAAAAATTCCGCGGCTCCAAATATGTGGCTGGCCAGCGCCCGTGGGCAATCAAATGCGATTGTGCCTTTCCATGCGCGACGCAGAACGAGATTAGCGTCGAAGACGCCCGGAAATTGCTCGAGAACCGTTGCTACTTGGTCTCGGAGGCCGCCAACATGCCGAGCGTGCCGGCGGCTGTGGATCTGTTTTTGGAGAAAAAAATCCTTTTCGGCCCCGGCAAAGCCGCGAATGCTGGGGGCGTGGCCACGTCCGGTTTAGAGATGAGCCAAAACTCCATGCGCCTGCCATGGCCGCGTGAAGAGGTCGATTCGCGATTACGCCACATTATGGCCACGATCTTTAAGAACGCCTGGGACACTGCGGAAGAGTACGGTCAACCCGGCAATCTCGTGGTCGGCGCAAACATAGCCGGATTCGTGAAAGTCGCCGATGCCATGCTCGACCAAGGTGTTGTTTAGATTGTTTGAACGTTACAAATGAGATGAAAGCGAATTCTATTCGTTCTTTGGGAATCACTCTCACCCGAACCAGAATCGGCAGCGAATCTCCTGATTCGATGGCACTCGTGGAACGCGGCCTCGTCTGTATTAAGCTCGGCACTTCATCGACCAGGGCACGTAAGTCATCTCCCGAATCCGAATAATCATATGATGAAAATGAAACCGAGATGCTTTGTGCCTTTTGTCCTCATTTGCGCCGCGCTTAGTTTCGCAGGGTGCGCAGATTACTACGCTGGTTATCCAGGCTATGGCGGCTACTATGGCCCCGGGCCATATTATGGTGGAGGCTCAGTGGTCGTCGCGGTGGGAGATCGACCTTATTATCGAGGTCCCGGATATTGGTACGGCCGCACGTATTACGTCTGGAGGCCAGGACACTGGAGCTGGCGGCACGGCCAACACGTGTGGATCCGCGGCCACTACATCGTGCGAGGATACTAACCGGTTCAACAAACGTTGTAGCCACCGGCCGGTCCCCTCGATACTCCTCCTCCTCACGGCTCACAGGGCCGTATCTACATTCTCTAGTGAGTTTCTTGTTTCGTTAAACAATTGGTTGAGCCAAGCCCCAGCGCGCGAGACGAAAGCGCGCTGCCGTCGCCAGGCAGCCTAAGCCATAGCGCACGCTTCTGCGGAAGTTGATCGACGACGCTTCCGGCATGTACCGAGCTGGGCACGTCACTTCACCAATCGCGCAGCCGAGGGCGACGATTTGGACGAGGATTTGATTATCGAAAACAAAATCGTTTGAGTTTTTTTGCAATGGCAGCCGCTCCAAGAGTTCGCGCGAAAAGGCGCGATAACCAGTGTGATACTCCGAGAGTTTCGCGCCGATAAGAAGATTTTCCACGAGCGTGAGGAACCGGTTTGAAACGTATTTCCACCATGGCATGCCGCCGCGCAGCGCGCCTCCGCCGAGGATCCGCGAAGCGAGCACGCAGGGATAACGACCGCTCGCGACCAGAGCCGCCATCGCCGGAATCAGTTGGGGCGTATACTGGTAATCGGGATGAATCATAATGATGATGTCGGCACCTGCAGCCAGCGCGAGGCGGTAACAAGTTTTTTGGTTCGCGCCATAGCCACGATTCTCTGGATGCACCTCCACCTGGACGTTCGGCAGGGTGCGCGCTATTGTCACCGTTTCGTCGCGACTGGCGTCGTCCACCACGATGACCAGATCCACAATGCGATGCGCCATGACTTCGTCATAAGTCTGGCGCAATGTGCGCGCGGCGTTATACGCGGGCATCACCACCACAATTTTCTGGCCGTTTAGCATCGTGATCGTCGAATATGCGCTGAATGGCTAGCTTGCAAGCTTGATGACTATTTTTCACGATCCACGCTGTCTCGAATATTCCAGCCCGGGCCATCCAGAACGGCCGGAGCGCATCGCTCGCACTGTCCCATTGCTAAAGGAGCGCCACCCTGATTGGGAATGGCGCGAGCCTGTCGCAGCGATCGATGATCAATTGTTGCGCGCGCACTCGCGGCAGCACATCGAGCGCGTTACCCACGCGCGGAGGGATTTTGATCGCGACACGCCGTTTTACCCAGATATCGCGATGCATGCGCGCCGCTCGGCTGGCGCGGCGGTTGAGGCAGCACGCGTGGCGTTGAAAGGCGGGCGCGCATTTAGCCTTATGCGGCCGCCCGGCCATCACGCTACACGCGACCGTGCAATGGGTTTCTGTTACTTCAGCAATGCCGCCATCGCCGCGCTGAATGCCTTGGAAAGCGATGCTGAACGCGTTGCGATTTGGGATTTTGACGGCCACCACGGCAACGGAACGGAAGCGATTATAGCTGACAATGAACGGATTCGATTTGCATCAATCCATCAATTCCCAGCGTATCCCGGGACCGGCACGAAATCGTTTGAGAACATTGAGAATTATCCCATCGCGCCTTTTACACCGCGCGCAGGAATTGTCGATGTCGCGCGTCGTTCTCTCAATAGATTGGTCGGTTTCGAGCCAGATTTGCTTTTGATTTCAGCAGGATTCGACGCATACGCGCGGGATTCTCTGTTGCAGTTAACCCTTGAGCGCGAAGACTTCGCTACGTTCGGCGAGTGGTTAAACCAAATCGATATTCCTGTCGCATCCATCCTCGAAGGCGGCTACAGCGATGACTTGCCCGAGTTGATCGACGCGTTTTTATCCGCTTGGCATGGCTGAATTGCAGCGGCTCTCGGGCGTCATGAAACGCCGTTACAGCCGTTCTTTTTCACCAACGCCCACGCAAAGTCATTCCGATCAACCGTGCAGCCGCATCTTCAATCTCGCGATATTTGTGCTCAGCGGCTCTGGCTTTCACCGCGAGCAGACCGCATCTGTGAACGTTCGCGAAATCACCGTAAGGAAACTTGTATCTGCGCTTCGTATTCACAGCGTAACGTTCGTCCACGCCGAGATGCCACTTCGCGTATTCCGCAAAGCCGTGCGCGCGGATAAACTCGTTTTCCACATCAGGCGAAGGTTTGTGCTCGCGCCACGCGCCTTTGCCATCAGCGATCAAATGTCCTTCCTGGATAAGTTGAGAGGCAAACGCGACGGCATTTTCGTTGACCTTCATGCTGCCACCCGACTGCGCCCGGGCATCACTCGCGTTGAGACAAACGATCAGTCCGATCCACATTATAGAATTGAGTTTGCTGACGGCTGCTTTCATTCGCGCAAGCCGAAACGTTTGCCTCACACCCAGAAATGGCAACAGTATTCGCCTCAGCGGGCCGTAGTTCAGCTTGGTAGAACGCTTGAATGGGGTTCAAGAGGTCGTGGGTTCGAATCCCGCCGGCCCGAAAGATTTTTAGCCACGGATTTACACAGATGAACACAGATTGTCCGTGGCACAAAAAAGTCATCCGTGTAAATCCGTGTTCATCTGTGGCTAGATGCTAAGTGCTGGAATCGTCGGACTGCCGAATGTCGGGAAATCAACGCTTTTCAATGCGGTCACACGCACGCACAAAGCGCCGGCGGAGAATTATCCCTTTTGCACGATCGATCCAAATGTGGGCGTTGTAACTGTGCCGGATCCGCGGCTGGAAAAGATCGCTGAGATTTCCCATTCGAAAAAAATCACACCAACGGCAATCGAGTTCGTAGACATCGCCGGGTTGGTGAAAGGCGCAAGCGCGGGCGAAGGCCTAGGCAATCAATTTCTACATCACATTCGCGAAGTGGAAGCGATCGTGCAGGTGGTGCGTTGTTTTGAAAATCCTGACGTTCATCATGTCAGCGCCACCATTGATCCAATTCGCGATATTGAGGTGATCAATACCGAGTTGGTGCTGGCTGATCTAGCTTCGGTGCAGAAGCGACGCGACCGATTGCAAAAGCAAGTGCATGCCGGCGAAAAGGCAGCAATCATTGAAACTGCGATCATCGAAAAACTAATCGCCCATCTCGATTCGCGGAAAACCCGCGATCACGGCAGCGTTGACTTCCGAAGAAAAATCAATTGCGCGAGGTTTTTTCCTGCTGACCTCAAAGCCGACGATTTTTGCCTGCAACGTGGCGGAATCGGACCTGGTCACTGTAGCCGCGGGCGTTGACCGCGGCGGGGATGAACCGGGCAATCTCGTTAACGCCGGGGTCAACGCCTCCGGCGACAGCGCCAGGCGATGGGTTCGCGCAGTTCAAGATTACGCCAGACACCATTTCGCCACGGAAGCAATCGTTATCAGCGCGCAGATCGAGAGCGAACTTGTCGATCTTACCGAGCAGGAGGCGCTCGAATATTTACGCGGCCTTGGCGTAAAAGACAGCGGCGTGCACGCGCTGATTCGCGCGGTTTATCATCTGCTCGGTCTGCGGACGTTTTTTACCACTGGCGAAAAGGAGACACGCGCCTGGACCATTCACGCGGGCGATAAAGCGCCAGCCGCAGCCGGAGCGATTCACTCCGATTTTGAGCGCGGGTTTATCGCAGCGGAAACCATTCATCACAACGATCTGGTAGCGGCCGGTTCTTTCGCGAAAGCACGCGAAGCAGGCAAACTGCGTTTGGAAGGAAAAGACTACGAAGTACGCGATGGCGACGTGATTCTTTTTCGATTCAACGTCTAAGTTGTAGAGGCGGCTGTGTCAGCGGCCCACCAGATTGGCGCTTCGCACAGCGAAGCGGCTACAACGCGCCAAGGTATAAGATCCGACCGCATTGCTCGCAGCTGACGATTTCCTTTCCCGCTTTGACCCGCGCCGCGGTCGCAGTCGTTACTTTCATGTGGCAGCCGGTGCAAACACCGTGCTCCACAGCGACGATCGCAGCGTCGCCTTTACTGTTGAACAGACGCTCGAACTGGTCGAGCAAATCGGCGTCGATTCTAGACGCAAGCGCTTCCCGCTCATTTGCCAATTCTGCCTGCTGCGTTTCCAGCGCTTTTGATTTTGTTTCGAGGTCCGCCAACTGCCGCGAGATGCTGTCCTTCGTTGCCCGCGCGCTTTTATCCGCCGCTTCGAGTTCGCCTTTGAGCTTGTCGGCCTCGATCATCAATTCGAGTTCCTGATCCTCGAGTTTGCGGATTTCATTTTCGTACCGCTCAATTTCGTGGCCGATCGCTTGAAACTCATCATTCTTCCGGGTTTGATACTGCTGCGTTTTGAGCCGAGCGATGCTTTCGGCGCGTGTGCCCACGTCGAGTTCCAATTTTTTGCGCTCAACTTCGACCTGACGCCCTTTCTGTTTCAGCGATTCAACGCCCGCTGCGGTTGCGGCCAGTTGTGATTCAAGATAAGCGCGTTCCGACGGCAGCGTTTTGATCTCAGTCTGGATCTGTCTGATCTTTTGTTGTCGATCTTGGAGAACGAGCAGTTGTTCCAGTTCCGAATGCACGAGCGCTCAACCTATTGATTCGGCAAAGGGGCGTCAATCATTGGCCAGCAGGGCTGAGTTGATTTAACGCTTCGAGCACCTGCTCGGGGCGCGCGCGCACGGCAATGTTCCCGGTAAGATTCACCCAGCGAACCACGCCGTTCGAATCAAGGAGAAATTCAGCTGGGCGCGCAATGTCCGCTCCTTTCGGTCCAGCTCCGGGATGCAACACATCATATCGGCGGATGACTTCGGCCTTCGAATCGGAAAGCAATGGGAACGCGTAACCTAACTTTTGCGATTGTCGTCGATTAATCTCCGGTGGATCGACGCTGATGCCAACTACACGTACACCCTGCGCCTCGAATTCGGCAAGCCGTTGCTGGAAACTCCGCAACTCGGAGTTGCAGAGTGGTCACCAAAATC
Source organism: uncultured Verrucomicrobiae bacterium (assembly GCA_963791385.1). GTDB lineage: Bacteria > Verrucomicrobiota > Verrucomicrobiia > Chthoniobacterales > UBA10450 > Udaeobacter. The sequence continues at coordinate 164,992 of CAWBSH010000029.1, read as the reverse complement.
CACGATAAAAAATCAGTACGACAGCTCTCGAACCGGAAAGTAAATCGCCAAGACCCACGGGTTTTCCACTTTGATCCAATAGTATAAAATCCGGTGCCTTTTGCCCAACGCGCGGCGCACCACTCGAACTGGGGACCTCTCGCAACATGTAAAAGATTCCGTAACAGAAAAACGCAAAGAATAGGAACGCTATTGCGCTGAAGATCAAACCAAAAACTTTACCCCGATAACGTTGCGGCCGGCCAAACGCCCGAAACAAGCCGACGATTAACAACGCGGCGCCGATTCCAAAGAGCAAAAGATTCGCCCATGGAAAATCGCGCGTGATTGGAAATTGGGCGAAGAACTCGTAGGAGAACAATCCTCCGACAGCGACAACAAAGCCGATCCAGATCGGCCAGTTCCATTTCCGCTTCATGCTGACCTTGCGGTTCCCATTCGCAGAATCCAGCGATAGAGCGCAAAGGCAATGGCCGCAAACGCTAGACCCCCGATGATCTTGCCCGCGAGTTCGAATCCTGGGCCAACGAGCGCGAGCGGTGCGTCCTTTCCGGAAAAGACGATTATCGCGGAGATCACAACGCCGATAATTCCTTCACCGACGATCAACCCGGACGCGAGCAACACGCCTAGCTGCTTGGTGGCTTCCGGTTTAGGGGTGCGGTCTGCGCGCCTGTCAAAGAGCCAACCAGCAATCGCGCCGACAACGATCATTAACGTGCTCTGCGTCGGTAGATAAATCCCGAGTCCCACCGCCAATGGCGGAACACGCATGTGTTTTGTCGTGCGCGCGAGAATTTCGTCCAGCAAAATGATGCCGATGCCGATCATCCCGCCTATTCGAATTAAACTCCAATCGATATCAGCGGCGATGACGCCCTGCGCCAGCGAAGAGATCAATCCCGCTTGAGGTGCAGGCAACGGGTGGGGACGAAGCTCAGCGCCCGGCGCGCCGACGAACCCGTAGGCATGATTCACGAGATCGAGCACCGGGGGAATAACGAAGGCGCCCGCGATGACCCCGAAAATTAACGCTACCTGCTGCTTCCAGGGGGTGGCATCAACCAGTTGTCCCGTCTTGAGGTCCTGCAGGTTATTATTCGCGATGGCGGCAACGTTGAAGATTACTGCAGTCGTAAAAAGTGCGAACGCCATCAGCGATTTGGCTGCGTCGGGCCCGACGTAGGGTTTTACGCCGATCACAAGCAGCAACGCGGCCCCGATCACGACCAAAATGCCAATGCCGGACAACGGGCTGTTCGAGGAACCGATCAACCCCGCCATGTACCCGCACACTGCGGAAACGAAGAAGCTCATCAACACAACGTAAGCAACCCCGCCGATGATGAGTGTGGGCAAATGCGCGCCGAGACCGCTGCTATTGCCGAAATATCCGAGCAACCAGGCGATCGGCAGCATACAGATCAGCGTTACCAGTCCGACAATGCCGATCGGGATGTCGCGCTCAGTGATCGGCAGTGTATCGGCCCGGCCGGCTTTTCGCGCGCGCGATGCAGCCATCGCACCAGCGAGCCCTCTGGTCACCGGTTTAACGAGTTTGAGAAGCGTCCAAATCGCCGAAACGCCGATCGCGCCAGCACCAATAAAGCGGACCTTTATGCTCCAGGTTTTTTGCGCGAGCGTCGCGGCGGCGGTCGTGATATCGCCGGACATCGCCGAAAAATGCGGAACGCCCCAACCCCAGCCGATCAACGCGCCGATGAGCATTGCGATCCCAACGGACAAACCGACCAAGTGCCCGATCCCGAGAAGAGCAAACGACAAGAAGAAATCATACCCGCTCACTGATCCGCGCCTGCCAATCCGAAATGTCTGCGCCACATCGGCGGCCAATACTTGTGTCTGAACGACGACCGCAAATACTGCGGCAACGATCGAGCCCCAGAGGACGGCAAGCAGACCGGCCCGACCATGTTCAACGTCGGAAGCATGTTCGGAATTGGCGCTGCTCCCGACCCTGAGCACTTCCGCGCATGCAACGCCTTCCGGATACGGCAAATCAGAAGTTGTGACCAACGCCCGCCGAAGAGGAATCGAATACATCACGCCGAGAATTCCTCCGAGTGCGCAGATCCAAAACGAAGTCCAGAACGGAAACTCAGTCCAGTAGCCAATCATGATCAAACCGGGCAGGACGAAAATGATTGACGACAGCGTGCCCGCCGCTGACGCGACCGTCTGCACGATGTTATTTTCCTGAATCGTCGCGTCGCGGAAACCGCGCAAGATCGCCATCGAAATCACGGCTGCAGGAATCGATGTAGAAAAAGTAAGGCCGGCCTTAAGACCGAAGTATACGTTGGCTGCGGTAAACACGAGAGTGATGATGATGCCGATAATCAGTCCGCGAATGGTGAGTTCGGCGCGACCATTCGTGTTCCTGTGCTGATCGACACTCACAAATTGGTTCTCGGCTTCACTGTTTTGCATCGAAATCGGTTACCTGGCGACTACATCGTTCCGCAACGAGAGCGCAGAATAGTGGCGAACCGTCTGAAAGGTCAAGACGCGCGTGTTGACTTCATGCGCGCATGTCCGCTGTTCTTTCTGCGTGCCGTGGTGTTCAGTGACACGTTTTACTGAAGGCGCGACCGCCTGTCGGCGCCGAGCCATGGAACACAGCCTTCCTGGCTGTTTCTCAAGCGGGGATCCCTTCTGCGACGCTTGCAGGCTGGGAAGGCTGCTCGACGAGTCAGCCAGGATGCATGAGTTACTAAAACATCTCGACTGGCGAGCGTTGAATCGTTTTGGAAGCGACCCGGTCCGACGGTTGTTCACCGACAACGGACATGCGCAGCTCGCCGACTTCGTCATCAACGTTGCGAAAAGCAGCTTCGGAAAATTGATCCGGCGGAGATAACTTCCCCTTGAAACTCGCGACGTTGCCCAAAGCGCGATTGATTTGATCTGACGGCAGCTTGCCGAGAATTCCGTGCACGGTTTCGATTTCCGGAATACGATGGCAGATCATCACGACGTCGTTTCCGGCGTCAACAGCCAGGCGAATGGTGTCGTCTAATCGATATCCCGTCAGAATTGCGCCCATATCCAGATCGTCGGTCATGATGAGACGATCGAAACCCAGTTCGTCGCGCAACAAATCCGTAACGATCCGCCGCGAGAACGTAGCCGGCGTGCGTTTTGATTCGAAGCATGGATACCAGCCGTGGCAGATCATCATGCTGTCCACGTCGGCAACGAACTGGCGAAACACCGCTAACTCATTCTCGTTAAGTTGTTCGCGGGTGCGATCGATTTGGGGCAACTGGTAATGAGCATCTGCAGGCGCGGCGGAGTAACCGGGAAAATGCTTGCCGCAGCTTGCGATCCCCTGCCCTCTCATTGCCTTATTGAATGCCCCGGCGTTGCGCACGACTTGCTCGACAGTTTTTCCGTAGCACCGGCCGCGCAGCGAGTTGTCAGCGTCGTCATCAAATGAAATATCGAGCACAGGACAAAGGTCCAGATTGAACCCGAAAAGGCGCAGCAAACGCCCGGTGATCTCACCGTGACGCCGGATGAGGTTGAGATCATCCTTGTCGCGCAACTGCTGTGCGCTCGGCGGTTCGTTACCGATCAGGCGCAACCGCGAGACGCGTCCGCCTTCCTGGTCGATCGTAATGATCGGTTCGACTTCACTAAGGTCGCGCAAATCGTCGATGAGCTTTCGGAGTTGGGTAGCGCTCTCGATGTTGCGTCCGAAAAGAATGAACGCGCCCGGTTGCACACGCCGAAACAAGCCGGCGGTTTCCGCATCAAGTTCCTTGCCCGGCACACCGGTCATAATCAGTTGACCAAGCCTGTCAGTGTTCATTGGCGGCAAGCATCGACGTTCATCAGCAAGCGTTCAATGATGAACTCTCAGAGGGCGCGAGAGCGCGCTCAACCTTCAACCACAATCTTGTCGTTTTGAGCGAAACAAAACATCTCAGATTCAGGGATTCTTCGCTTCGCTCAGAATGACAGCTTAAAATACTGAGCGCCTGCCACGCCGCAGGCTTGCCGAAGGCGAGTTTAGCGTTTAAGCGTTGGGCGTTGAAAAAAATCGCGATTTATGGCGGCACGTTCGATCCCGTCCATCACGCGCATTTGATTCTTGCCCGGGAAGCGATTGAGGCGCTCAGTCTTGAGAAAGTGATTCTGGTGCCGGCGGCAATTTCGCCTCTCAAGAAGTCCGCTCCGGTTGCGAGCGGCGAAGTACGATTAGCAATGTTGCGGGCGGCGATAAATGGCGAGCCGGAGTTCGAAGTGGACGAATGCGAGCTGCGGCGCCCGCCTCCTTCGTACACAATCGATACGGTCAGGGAAATTCGGCGACGTGAGCCGGATGCAGAGATCCATTGCTTGATCGGCGAAGACCATGTCGAGCGCCTGCCACAGTGGAGTCGCTTCCCTGAGCTGGACAAAATGGTTCGCTTCGTTGTTCTGGACCGTACTGGTAAACAACCAACACATTCTTATCAGGTGATCCGTCGTCGCATCGACATTTCCGCCACGGAGATCAGACGGAGAGTTGCGCAAAATGAATCGATTCGTTATCTCGTACCCGAGTCGGTCGAGAAAATCATTCATCGCGAAAAACTTTATCGGGAGCAATCGAAATAACGCCGGAAAATTTAGCAAAGCGCTGCGCCGAACTGGCCTCGAATAAAAAGGCTGAGGACATAGTCGTGTTAGACTTACGCGGCATATCGAGCTTCACGGATTTCTTCGTGATCTGCTCGGGCACATCCGAGCCTCAGCTGAAAGCGATCGCCAATGAAATCGAAACGCGGTTGCGCGAGGATTATTCGCTGCGCCCCGTGGCGGTTGACGGATATCCCGCCAGCCAATGGATCGTGCTCGATTTCCTCCAAGTGGTTGTCCACATTTTCCACTGCGACAAACGCCCCTTCTACAGCCTGGAGGATCTGTGGGGGGACGCGCCCCGGATCGAATGCGAAACCGTCCTTAAAGAATGAGGGCTTTCCAGCCCTCACTCCGAAACCTACGGGCAAGGCCGTGGCCGTGGGCCCTTCGAACCTGTTTGTTCCTCCTACTTCTTGGTTGGTGCAGGCGACGGTGGAGGCGGAACCTTTGCTGAACCTTGTGGCCCAGGTGTCGGAGGCGGTTTGACGTCCATCAGTTCGACTTCAAAAATCAGCGTCGAGTTGGAACCAATATCCGGGCCCATGGCACGCTCGCCATAGGCGAGATCCGATGGAATGAACAACTGATATTTTGCTCCCTTCTTCATCAACTGAAGCGCCTCAGTCCATCCTTTGATCACGCCATTAACCGGGAAGGTCGCCGGTTGGCCGCGCTTATACGAACTGTCAAACTCCGTCCCATCGATCAGCGTGCCCCGGTAATTTACGGTCACCATGTCGGTGGCTTTGGGCTGCGCTCCTGTTCCTTCTTTTTCGACCTTGTATTGCAAACCGCTCGCAGTCGTTTTCACACCGGGTTTGTTCTTGTTTTCCTCGAGAAACTTCGCCCCTTCAGTTTTGTTTTTTTCGCCGAGTTGTTTCTGTTTCTGTTCCATGTCTTTTTCGAATTGCGCCATGACGTCCTTCACCTGGTCGGGCGTCAGTTGCGGTTTGTCGGCAAGCGAGTCTTTGATGCCGGCAGCAAGGATGTCGGGATTAATGTCCACTTTTTGCCGCTTCAGATTGAACCCGATCTGCATGCCGATGCTGTAGCTGACCTTGTCCTTTTGGTCTTTGAGTTGTGGTGATTTCTCTTGCCCGAATAACGGGAATGCAATTAAGGATGCGCTAACAATGATAATAAAACGTTTCATAAGGTCGTGTTTCCGCGCCGCATTTGTTTAAGATTGGTCGCCGCAGAAAGTCGCACGCTAATGGATAAATGCCGCCCGTCAAGAAAACAGCGTTACCGCCTGTTTGGACGCCGCGATTATGCCGTTGCATCGGTCGCGATGGGTCTGACTGTGCTCGGATCCGAATAGCGTTGGTGCGATCACTCTCTCGCACAGCGACGCCTTGAAAATCGGAAAGAGAGTCTGGCAAAATGAGTGCAATGGAACTATTTCCGGACTCACTGCATGGAACAAAGGCGAAGATTTCGCGTCGCTGGGCATCGGACACTTCATTTGGTACCCGAACGGACGACGCGGCCCATTCGACGAAAGTTTCCCAAAGCTCGTAAGCTTCATCTCAAATCGGGGCGCCAAATTGCCAACAATGCTTCTGGACGTCGGCCGTGGACAGCCTTGTCCGTGGAGCTCGCGTACCGAGTTTCTTCGAGCAGAACACACAGCTGAAATGAATCAGTTACGCCGGTTCCTGGTCGACACTATCGATCTTCAGGCAGAATTTCTTGTTGCCAGATTGGAGGCTGCTCTGCCTAAAATGCTGGCCGAAGCGGCGCCTGCCGACCGAACGAACGTGCAGCAACAATTTGAACTCCTCACCAAAACACCACAGGGATGCTACGCGCTGGTCGATTATGTGAACTTCAAGGGAGAAGGCGTCCTGCCTACGGAGCGTTACCACGGCCAGGGATGGGGTTTGCTTCAGGTGCTCGAAGCGATGCACAGTAATTCGGGCGCCGGCGCGATTGATGAATTCTCGCGCGCGGCAAGCGCGGTCTTGACCCGGCGCGTTCAAAATGCTCCGCCCGAACGCCATGAATCGCAATGGTTAAGCGGTTGGCTTCGGCGCGTAACCAGCTACAGTGGCGGCTAATCTTATGCCGGGACGCCTTCGCATACTTCTTTGCGCGCTTTTGTTGACGAGTCTTGTCTCTTCAATCAGCGCCCAGTTCCGGCTTTTTGGACCGCGGCAAAGACCGACACCGCAACCGATGCGGAAAGCGTCAGCTTACATTAGCCGGCAACCACCCTTAAAGGTAAATCAATCTTTGCTTAAGCAGGCGACGCCGGACAACGTGCACGTTGTCGTCTCTCTTCCCAAGCAGCGCGCCTATTTGATGATCGGCGAGCAAATCGTGGCCGACAGCCCCATTTCTTCCGGCAAACCCGGGCACAGCACACCCAGCGGTCATTTCTCCGTTCTCGAAAAGGATCCGGACCATCGTTCCAGCATTTACGGCGACTTCGTTGACAGCTCGGGTCGGGTTGTTCGCGCAGGCATCAGCGCCAAGATCGATTCCGCCCCCAGCGGAACACATTATGTCGGTGCGCCGATGACGTGGTTCATGCGGCTAACAGGCGAAGGAGTCGGAATGCATGTCGGGATTTTGCCAGGATATGCCGCCTCCCATGGCTGCATTCGGATGCCATCGGACGGAGCGAAGTTATTTTACGATAATGTAAAAGTCGGGACCCCAGTGAATGTGGGCGATTACTAGCATCCAGCCGTCATGTCGAGCGTAGTCGAGACATCCCGCTGGTGAACCAAAAGGCAGTGCTACGGGGTTCCTCGACTTCGCTCGGGATGACCAGCCGCGCTGTCGAGAAGTTTCCGCCGCAAAAGATCGAGTGCCGTTTGAGCTGCTAATTGTTTGAATGTCAGGCGATCGGTTGGAAAGAAGAATTTCTTCACGATCACGGCTGGCTTTGCCGAAGCCAACGCAACGTAAACAGTTCCGACCGGTTTTTCGTCTGAGCCACCGGTTGGCCCAGCGATTCCGGTCGTGGCGAGCGCGTATGTGGAGCCTGCGCGGGTCCGTGTGCCTTCCGCCATCGCACGTGCGACGGGCTCACTTACCGCGCCATGTTTTTCGATTAAATTTGGATCGACATTCAGGATATCCGTCTTCGATGTGTTCGCATACGTGATGTACCCAGCCAGGAAAACTTCTGACGCGCCAGGCACGTTTGTGATGCAGTTTGCGATCAAACCACCAGTGCACGATTCCGCGGTCGCCAACGTTTCTTCTTGCTGCTTCAGCAGTGTCACTACCACCGCTTCGAGCGGTTCATCATTCGCGGAGAAGATCGACAAGCCCAGTTCACTACGAATGATCGCATCGGCCGCCTGAATCGCGTCCGGCGAGCCGATGATCCGCACTTCAACTTCACCTGGCCGAGCGCAGTAGCCCAACTCGATTCCCGGGATCGCCAAAACCTTCTTGCCAATCGCCTCCTCGACCAGCGATTCGCCCACGGCGGCGATGCTGTACGATCTGCGCTGCACTGAAAGCGGCGACTCAATAATTGAGAACAGAATCGGCATCACGAATTTTTTGAACATGGGCTGAAGTTCACGCGGCGGACCCGGTAGAACGAAAACATGCGGCGACGCAATGCGCGGATTGATGTTCGCCTTCAAGTAAAACCCTGGCGCGCTTCCGTTCTCGTTCGGAAGCACGCGCGCACCTGCGGGGACATCGGCCTGGCGCGCAATTCCCAAACCCCATTTGGTGCCGCGCACTCGCAGTCTTTGCTGAAGCGAAGCCAGTAGTTGCGGATCCTGACGCAGCTTCAGTCCGAGCGATTCGGCAACCTTCTCCCGGGTGATGTCATCCGTGGTTGGACCGAGGCCGCCGGTGATGAAAAGAATCTGGCACTGCGCAAATAATTCGGTGAGCGTGCAGCGGATCGCCTCGGTATCGGGAACTGTGCGTCGCTCCTCGATTCGCAGACCTAACGGAAAAATCTCGCGCGCGATGAACGCAAGATGCGCGTCCTGAACGTCGCCGAGCAAAAGCTCGGTGCCCGTGTTGATGAGAGCGGCGCGCATGTTGAGAAGTGATCGGTTAAAAAGTTAAGACCTTACAAAGACAAACTGACGCTTTTAACTTTGTAACTCTTTTAACTTTTCAACCAGCCCGAACGCTTTCGGGCCTACGCCGCGGTCTTGTCCTGTTTCTTTCGAATCAGCGGCAGCCTTTTGCCCTCGACCACTGCGCGGTTGATCGTGACTTCGGCGATGTCTTCCCTGCTCGGGACATCGTACATGATGTCGAGCATGATGCGTTCGAGCATCGAACGCAGCGCACGAGCGCCTGTGCCTTTTGTGACCGCCTGTGCCGCTAGCGCGCGTAATGCGTCCTTGGTAACTGTCAGCCGGACGCCTTCCATTGAGAAAAGCTTGGTGTACTGCTTGACCATAGCGTTTTTTGTTTCGGTCAATATCGCCACCATTTCATCCTCCGTAAGCGCGTCGAGCGAGCTGACAACCGGCAGGCGCCCGATGAATTCAGGTATCATTCCAAACGCAAGCAAGTCTTCTGGTTCCACGAGGCGGACCGACTGTTTTCGCAGCGCTTCCTCCACTTCGAGCGTCGGGCTGCCAAAACCCATGACCTTTTGGCCGATCCGCTTTTGGATGATCTTGTCCAGTCCAATAAATGCGCCGCCGCAGATAAACAGAATCTTTTCGGTGTTGACCTGAATGTATTCCTGATGCGGGTGCTTGCGACCCCCTTGGGGCGGAACATTGCACGTGCTGCCTTCCAAAATCTTTAACAACGCCTGCTGCACGCCTTCGCCGGATACATCACGGGTAATGCTTACGTTGTCGGTTTTGCGTCCGATCTTGTCGATTTCGTCAATGTAAACGATGCCGATCTCAGCTCGCTTCACATCGTAATCGGCGTTTTGAAGCAGTCGCAGAATGATGTTCTCAACGTCTTCGCCAACATAACCGGCTTCGGTTAGCGTCGTCGCATCGGCAATGCAGAACGGCACGTCGAGGATTCTGGCCAGCGTTTTGGCGAGCAATGTCTTGCCGGACCCAGTCGGGCCGATAAGCAAGATGTTGCTTTTCTCGATTTCAACATCCGCGAGCGGGTCCGTCTGAAACGCAGCTGACGAGTCCGCCGGCACGGGAGTTTGCAGAACGCGCTTGTAGTGATTGTGCACCGCCACCGAAAGCGTCTTCTTCGCCCCGTCCTGCCCGATCACATATTGGTCGAGCGCGCGCCGGATTTCCGCAGGCTTCGGCACGCGAATATTCGATGACTGACGACGGGCGTCTTCGTTCAGCTCCTTATCGAGGATGCTTTTGCAAACGTTGATGCAGCTATCGCAGATATAAACCCCAGGTCCGGCGATGAGTTTTCGCACCTCGGCATGGCTCTTGCCGCAGAAGGAGCACATGGTGAGGTTGGAAGCGCGGGCCATATGCGTTCTTCTTACTGTGCGGTTACGCGGTCGTCTTCCGCGATATCAGTACCTCGGGCACTTCCACCAGCCGGCCATCCGGAGGTGTGCTGCCGTCCAGTAACTTTACTTCCTTCCGTGATTTGATCACTTCATCCACCAACCCGTATGCCTTGGCCTCTTCCGCAGACATGTAGTAATCGCGATCCGAATCAATTCGGACTTGCTCCTCGGATTTGCCGGTGTGCAGCGAGATGATGCGAATGATGCGTTTTTTTAGCTTGAACATGTAATCGACCTGGCGCTCCACGTCGCTCGCCTGTCCCTGCGCACCCCCGTGGACCTGGTGAATCATGATGTCGGAATTCGGTAAAGCGAACCTTTTGCCTTTGGTCCCGGCACAGAGCAACACTGCACCCATGCTGGCTGCCATCCCGATGCAATACGTAACTACATCGCACGTCAAAAACTGCATCGTATCGTAAATCGCCAGCCCCGCCGTCACCACGCCACCGGGTGAGTTGATATAGAGATTGATGTCCTTTTTACCGTCCTCCATTTGCAGGAAGAGCAACTGCGCGATCACCAAATTTGCGATGTGATCGTCTATCTGGCCGACAAAAACGATGCGGTCCTTCAGCAGCCGCGAGTAGATGTCGTAGCTGCGTTCCCCCCGGCCGGTCTGTTCCACGACCATCGGAACCAACACTTGCGAAACATTTTCGCCCGACACGTTCATGATTTTTCTTCTTTGACTACGGGTTCTTTCGTTGATTCGATGCTAACATTCGCCTTTAGGAAATCAAGAGTCTTGCCCAGCAGAACCTGCTCGGCGACGTCATCCAACGCATTCCGCTGCTGCAGTTCCTTGCGCATTTTCTCGGGCGAAATGTCGTAACGCGCGGCCTCATGGCTGATACGTGAATCGAGGTCTTCCTTTGTGACCTCAATCTTTTCACGCTCTGCGATGCAGTGCAGAATGAAATTTGTTTTCAACCGGTGCGTCGCCATGGCTGCGGCAGTATCGATCAATTCTTTTTCTTTTTCCTTCAGCATCTCGTCCGTGACGCCTCGCTCCCGATTCCGTTGAACCAATTCGGCGAGTGCACGGCGGGTTTCATTTTGCAGGAGCGCCGGAGGCAAATCGAACTGAATTCGCTCGTGCAAATACTTCACAATTTGAGCTTCCTTCGCCCGTTCGGCATCATGCTCTTTTGCGTGGTGGAGGTCATGCTCGATCACCTGGCGAACGTCGGCGAGCGTTTTGCCGGGGATCACCCTGGCCGCAAGCCCGTCATCCAATGCGGGCAACACCTTTTCCTTTACCTCCCGCAGCGTAACGGCGTAATCCGCTTTCTTGCCAGCCAGTTCTTTCACCGCAAGATCATCCGGGAAATTGATGATCGCCAGCCGCGTTTCGCCTAGCTTTTGTCCGATTAGTTGCTCGCAAAACTTCGGCAGAAAATTTTCCGGAGCCAGGTGCAGCCAAAATTTCTTGCCACCTTGCAAATTCTTGCCGGCCTGTGGCGCGATTTGGCTGATCGGCTTTTCATCGACGGACCCTTCGAAATCGAGCACGGCAAAATCGCCCATTTGCAACGCGCGCTCGGGCACATCCACAAAATCAGCCGACTGTTCACGCAAACGTTCCAGCGCCGCCTCGACGTCCGGCTCCGACACCCTGGTGTCCGGCAATTGCACCGGAATATTCTTGTAATCCGGAAGCTCAAAATCCGGCACAGTAACGACAGTCGCGCGGAAGCGCATCGACTTATCCTCGCCAAACTCAATCTCTTCAATGTTAGTCAGCGAAGCCACTCGCAATTGCTCTTGTTCGACTGCTTCATGATAACTTTTCGATACCAGTTTTTTGGTGAGTTCGTCCTGAATTTCCTTGCGAAATCTCTTGTCGATCACCGCACGCGGCGCTTTCCCCGGCCGATACCCTGGAATTTTCGCAAAGCGCGCAAAGCTGTTTGCGATTGTGTCCCATTCCTTTGCAACTTCGTCGGCCGGCAATTCAATCTGCAGCCTCGAGACGGAACCCGGCTGCTTTTCCACTTCAACCTTCATGCAGGCTCACGCTACGCTGCGCGCATTGTAGGGCAACCGCTTCGGTTGCCGCCCGGCATGCGACGCGCCTGCCCTACTGTTGATGAACCCGTTGACCACGGACGTAAACCGAATGCGTGTGTGGCATTCCAAACCAGTAGGCCAACTCACGATAATCTCCGCAATCGAAGATCACGAAATTGGCAAGTTTACCAGACTCCAGGGAGCCAATTTTATCGCCGCGGTTGACGCTGTATGCTGCGTTCACAGTTGACGCAGTGATCGCTTCCGCGGGCGACATTTTCATTTGCGTACAGGCAAGCGAAAGAATCATGGGCATACTCGGCGTAGGCGACGATCCGGGATTGAAATCGGTCGCGAGCACGACGGCAAGTCCGGCCTCGATCATTTGTCTCGCGTGCGGATAGCGGCTCGATCCGAGCGCGTAAACCGAGCCGGGCAGTAAGACTGGTTGCACGTTCGCCTTCTTCAATGCGGCGATCCCCTGCTCGTCCGTCTGCTCCAGATGATCGGCCGTGGTCGCACCCAGTTCGGCCATCAATTTCGCGCCTCCGGAATTCGTCAGTTGATCAACGTGCCCTCGCAATTTCAATCCCAGCTTTTTGGCCATGGATAAAATTTTGCGCGATCGAGCGATGTCGAAATAGCCGCGCTCACAGAAAACGTCGCAAAATTCAGCTGATTTATCCGCAGTCACGCGCGGCAACATTTCTTCAACCACAATGTCCAGATACTCATCCGGCGAAAGTTCGCGCGGAACCGCGTGCGCGCCAAGAAACGTCGGTATGATTTCCAAAGCCACTTTGTCCTTCAGTTGCCGCATAACGCGCAGGATTTTCAATTCATCTTCAACGGTCAGGCCGTAGCCTGACTTGGCTTCGGCTGTCGTCGTTCCGCAATGCAGCAACCAGTTCGCATGCGTCTTTGCCTGCGCGAGAAGATCGAGTTCACCGGCAGCGCGGGTCTTTTCAACAGTTGACCAGATCCCACCGCCCGCTTTCGCAATCTGCTCGTACGTTTCCCCTCGTGCGCGCCGCTCGAAGTCGTCGAGCCTATCTCCTGCGAAAACCAAATGCGTATGCGCATCTACGAATCCCGGCATCACAACGCGACCGCCGGCATCCACACCTTCTGCGTCGCGAATATCCTTTTCGACCTCGTCACTCGTACCAACGCTCTCAACGTTGCCGTTGCGGATGAACATTCCGCCATCGCGAATGATCCTGAGATCGGACATCTCTGTCCCAAGACGCGGGCGCTTTGGTCCGATCAGCGTGACAAGTTGCGAAGCATGCAGGACGGCAAGTGAACTCATTGTTCTCTACCATTGAAGCGCGACTACAGAAGAAGGCATTGTCATTCTGATCCCGCGGTCGCGGGAGAAGAATCTCTGATTAGTTCGCCCGTAATCTCTGATAACCAGAGATGTTTCGCTTCGCTCAACATGACAAGGACTTACCCCCGCGTTAACGCTTCAACCTAGTTTACTTTCCACAACTTGATTGATCTTCTTGAACTGCGCCTCTGAATCCGCGCTTACCTTTTGAAGTTGTTTCTGGAGGTGAATCTTAAATTTTTCATCCTTCAACTGGCCAAGATTAATTCGCACGTTCATCGCCGCCCCTTCAATGGAGGCGCGAGTTGCCAGCGCTCCAACGCCCACATCCGAAATCGAAGCAGGATTTCCATTATCAGCCATCTGCGATAGCAGTTCGTAACCCTTCGCGGCGGTCTCCATCGCTTTCAACGGGACCTCGGCCGCGTGTTTTGTCGCTTTTTCAATTGCCGCCGTGCGCGCTGCCTTTTCCTCTGGTGAATTCTTAGGTAATCCGAACGCCTCCATCACCTTGTTGAACGCAAACGTGTCTTCGTCGACAAGCGACAACAATTCGTCTTTGAGTTGTTGCGCCTTCACCGCCCAATCGCTGAAATATTCGAGCTGATCCTCCCAGCCGCGTTTTCCCGCGGAAAGATTCGCGACCATTCCGCCTAACGAGGCGCCCAGCGCTCCCATCAGCGCGGCCACCGAACCTCCGCCGGGCGCGGGCGAATCGCTCAACGTCTCGTTGCAAAACTGGCGAATATTCATCTTCGCCAGGGACGGCTTCGGCTCAGCTGATTCAATTTTCAATTCGATCACCTTTTCTTTCGGGACAAAAGGCTTCAGTTCACCCAAGCCCATCGAACGAACGGCGATGTCGATCAGTTCTTCTTCCGAAACGCCCTCAGACCATTGTTGTTTTTTTAGGAAATAACGGCCAGCATCGACCAAGGATCTTTTCGGCACCATCCCGACGATCTCCGAGCCCGTTACGCGTAATCCCCGCTTCGCAGCCGACTCAGCGCACGCGTCGAATGCTGCGTGTAAAGGCGTTTCCTCAATGTTTGTGAGATTCATCGAGACCTGCGCGATGCCGTATTCCTTCACGAACCAGCCTATTCCTTTCACGTGTTTCAACATCCCGGGAATGCGGACCGCTTCGCCATTCGCGTCCAGGATTTGTTTTCCCGATGGCGTGCCATCTTCGGTCTTCACTCTCCCCTGCTCTCGCACATCAAACGCCACCGAGTTCGCACGCCGCACCGATTTCGTGTTCAGGTTAACATTGTAGGCGATCAGGAAATCGCGAACGCCGATCACCGTTGCACCAGAGTTCTCGTGGAAAACCGCAGGTCCAAAATCCGGCTTCCATTCCGGTTGTTTTATCTTTTCGAAAAATCCTTCGTATTCGCCCGCTCGAATCACGGCAAGATTCGCACGCGATTTATCCCGGGCGGCTTTTTCGTAGAGATAGACTGGGATATTCAACTCCTCGCCGACGCGCTTGCCCAGCCGATTTGCACATTGAATCGCTTCCTCCCAACTGACACCGCTCACCGGAATAAACGGACAAACATCCGTGGCGCCCATTCGCGGATGCGCGCCTTTTTGTTTCCGCATGTCTATGAGTTCGGCTGCTTTTCTAATCCCGCGAAAGGCCGCCTCCACTGCGGCATCCGGATCACCGACAAAAGTCACTACCGTCCGGTTGGTGCTCGCCCCGGGATCGACATCGAGCAACGAAACGCCATCGACCGACTCAATCGCCTCGGTAATCTGTCGAATAATATTGTGGTCACGCCCCTCGGAAAAATTCGGCACGCACTCAATTAATTTTGTCATAGCTGAAAGTTAGGTGGCAAGACTTCTTGTAGTGGCGGTATGCGACTCCGGCAAATTTTTCGCGCCTCGATGACTGAGTCGCGCTTCGGGGCCGGATACATGGTCAACGATCCCGCGTATTGCGTTTAATAAAATCGGTAATACCATAATAGCATGCCCACAATTACAGTAAAACTTTCGAAACCTGAATTCTCGCGTCTTGAGGCGATCGCCACCGCATCGAGACGTACGAAGTCGGAGATTGTGCGCGAAGCGCTCGCCGCTACTCAGAGCGAATCGGGTTCATTGTTGGACGCCATGCGTCCGTACATTGGGAAGATTTCCGGTCCTGGCGATCTCTCCATCAACAAAGCCCGCCTGAAAGGATATGGCGCGACGCGTTCTCATTGATGCGGGACCGATTGCGGCGTTGCTCGACCGGCGGGACGTCCATCATGACTGGGCCAAACAACAGATCGCGCATCTGCGCCATCCCTTGGTGACCTGCGAAGCCGTCCTCTCCGAGGCGTTCTTCCTTCTCGGCCCAATTCGCGCCGGAATGGACACACTCGGTGGATTGCTCAGAGAGCAGCTTGTCCGCGTCGATACCGATTTCACATTCTGCGATCATGTGGATGAAATCCTCGATAATATTGAACGCTACAAGAATGTGCCGATGTCGTTTGCCGCCGCTTGCCTGGTCCGCATGACTGAAATTGAACGCGATTCGCTTCTTTTCACGACGGATCGCGATTTTCTCACGTACCGCCGTAATCGACGCGAAAGAATTCCGTTAATTGCGCCGTTCTAGACAGTAATCGAGCTTGCGATAGCAGCCGCAATTCGTAGTGGCCAGCGAGTGAGGCGGCAAGGTTGCTACCAATTCGGCGGCCAATTGCGAAGCGGGCCTAATCGCGCCGTTGTGGCTTCATCGGAAGGTTGATGTCGTGCCTGGCAGCGAATTCGATGGCGCGAGAGTAACCCGCGTCGGCGTGGCGCAGAATGCCCATGCCAGGGTCGCTGGTAAGAACGCGTTCCAGCCGGCGCTTGGAATTCTCGGTGCCGTCGGCGACGACCACCATCCCGGCGTGCTGCGAAAAACCGATGCCGACGCCACCACCGTTATGGATCGATATCCACGATGCACCGGCCGCGGTGTTGACGAGCGCATTGAGCAATGGCCAGTCGGCAATCGCATCGCTGCCGTCGAGCATGCGTTCGGTCTCGCGATTCGGAGATGCGACCGAGCCGGTATCGAGATGATCGCGACCGATCACAATGGGCGCTTTGATTTCACCGCGCTTCACCAGTTCGTTCATCGCGACCCCAAATTCAGCGCGTTCGCCGTAACCCAGCCAGCAAATCCGCGCCGGCAATCCCTGGTAATGAATTCGCTCCTTCGCCAGCTTCAACCAGCGCGCGAGCGTTTGGTTTTTGGGAAATAATTCGAGCGCGAGTTTGTCGGTGCGCGCGATATCGGCGGGATCTCCGCTCAAGGCGACCCACCGGAACGGACCGCGTCCCTCGCAAAACAGCGGCCGAATGTACTCAGGAACGAACCCGGGAATGTCGAACGCATTTTTTACTCCGGCTTTTTGTGCCTGCGCACGAATGTTGTTTCCGTAATCGAAGGTGACAGCGCCTTTCTTTTGCAACGCGAGCATGGCTTCGACATGCACAGCCATCGAGTGCATCGCGCGTTCGATGTATTCGTCCGGATTTTTCCGGCGCAATGCCAGTGCGTTTTCGAATGGCATCCCATGCGGGATGTAGCCGTTCAATGCGTCGTGCGCGCTGGTCTGATCGGTAACCACATCAGGCACGACGCCGCGCTTCACGATTTCGGGCAGAACATCCGCGCAATTGCCGGCTAGACCCACCGAAAGCGATTTCCCATCGTTCCGCGCTTGATCAATTAGCTTCAGCGCTTCATCGAGCGACCACGCGATCTTATCGCAGTAACCGCTTTTCAATCGCTTCTCGATCCGAGCCGGATCTACTTCGACGCCGAGAAAAATCGCACCGTTCATCGTCGCAGCGAGCGGCTGCGCGCCACCCATGCCGCCGAGGCCGCCGCTCAAAACGAACTTTCCGTCGAGCGATCCACCGAAATGGTTCCGCCCGGCAGCGGCAAAGGTTTCAAACGTACCCTGCACGATCCCCTGGCTACCGATGTAAATCCACGAACCAGCCGTCATTTGTCCGTACATCGTCAGTCCCATCCGCTCGAGGCGATTGAACTCGGCATAGTTATTCCACTGGCCGACCAGGTTGGAGTTTGCGATCAGGACACGCGGCGATTCATCGTGCGTCCGGAATTTCCCAACCGGTTTTCCCGATTGGATCAGGAGCGTCTCGTCGTTCTCGAGTTCGTGCAGCGAGCGGACGATTGCGTCGAACGCTTCCCAACTTCTCGCGGCCCGACCTGTTCCGCCATAAACCACGAGTTGATCCGGATTCTCTGCGACCTCGGGGTCGAGATTGTTCATTAACATCCGCATGGCAGCTTCCTGGTGCCAGCCCTTGCACGTGCGTTGGCCGCCGCGCGGCGCGTGAATGATTCGCTTTCCGCTCATGAATGTTCCGCCTCAATCAAAGTCGCCCCGGCGAATCGCTTCGGCAACACGCGCAATATCTTCCGAAAGTGCACGGTCTCGGGTCAGCGGCGGCGCGATTTTTCGCACGGCGGCGAATGCGCTCTCGACGCCGCGACCAGCTTTCAATGGACGGCGATATTCCAAACCCTCAGCGGCAGCGAGCAGCTCGATGGCGAGCGCGTTTTCCGCAAGCTCGACAATTTGCCGCAGCTTCAACGCGCTCGTCATGCCCATGGAAACGTGATCTTCTTTTCCACCCGACGTTGTGATGTTATCTACGCTTGCAGGATGCGCGAGCACGCGCGCCTCGCTGACCAGGGACGCCGCTGCGACGTGCGCAATCATGAAGCCCGATTCCACGCCGGGCTGCCGCGCAAGAAATGCGGGAAGACCCTCGCTTTTGTCGGGATTGACAAGGCGATCAGTTCGGCGCTCGCTGATGCTCATCAGGTCGGCGATCGCGATCGCAGCGTAATCGAACGCGAGCGCCAGGGGTGCGCCGTGAAAATTTCCACCGGAAATCACATCGCCTGTCTGTGTGAACACGAGCGGATTATCGGTCGCTGATGCGGATTCGATCAGCAAAATATCTTCACAATGGGCAAGCGCGCCGCGCACAGCTCCGTGCACTTGCGGCATACAACGCAGACTATACGCATCCTGCACGCGCGGATCGTCCGTAAGATGTGAGAGGCGGATTTCGCTGCCTTCCATAAGGGACAAAAGATGTTCGGCGGCGGCTTTCTGGCCCGGGTACGGCCGCGCATCCTGCACGCGCGGATCGAACGCGACCGGTGTGCCTTTGAGCGCTTCCAGGCTCATCGCGCCGGACACATCCGCCACACGTCCGAGGCGCTGCGCACGCAAAAGCGCGAGGCCGCCGACAGCATGCATCGCCTGTGTGCCGTTGAGCAGGGCGAGCCCTTCCTTGGCTTCGAGTTGCAGAGGTTTTAGTTGTGCGCGCCGTAGTGCCTCCGCGCCCGGCAACCGTTGACCTTGAAAAAATGCTTCACCCTCGCCGATGACGCCCAAAGCCAGATGCGCAAGCGGCGCGAGATCGCCGCTGGCGCCGACCGATCCCTTTTCCGGAACTACCGGATGCACGCGCCGGTTGAGCATGTCGCAAACCAGCTTGATTGCTTCGCCGCGAATTCCGCTGAAGCCGAGCGTGAACACGTTTGCCCGCAGCAGCATCATTGCGCGCACCTCGGGTTCCGAAAGTGGCGGGCCAATTCCGCAGGCGTGGCTACGGACGAGGTTCAATTGAAGTTGGCGTAATTCGTTCTGTGGCACCCGAACATCGGACAGCTTGCCGAAACCGGTATTGACGCCATAAACCACGGCATCGCGCGCAAAGATTTGCTCGATGATTTTACGCGAGGCCGCAATGCGCCGACGCGCCCGTGGCGAAATTGTTACATGCTCGCCATCAATTGCTACGGCAGCGATTTGCTCCAGCGCGAGCGTCTCACCATTCAGCTCCACTTGCGGAGTCTAGCAACAATCGTCGAAGCGTTAAAGCGATCAGACGGAAAAAAAAGGCCAGGCCGAAACACGACCTGGCCTTTTGGGCAAAATGGCCCAGAATAAATTGCCGGGCAGTGGATCTATTTCCCCCCCTTTGGCGCCGGAGCTGGAGCGACCTCCTTGTGTTGCGCGCAAGCCCCGAACCCCAACGCTGTGACCAAAAGAGCCACGACCATGATCGTTTTCAAAAATTTCAATCTATCTCGCCTCCTTTCCTCGCAGGTTGCTCCGGTCTGTTTAGGCAGGGAAGAAAGCCGAAGCAATGCTTTTCTTCACTTTTTTGAGCCGTCACGAACTGGCGGCTTGGCCTATTTTGAATAACCGGTCGTCCCGGCGCTTGTGGTCACGGTCTCTTTCTTCTGAGAACAAGCACCAAAGCTCAAAGCAGTGGCCAAAACGGCCACGATCAGAATCGCCCTTAAAAGTTTCAATCTATCTCGCCTCCTTTCGTTGCAAGCTGCACTGCCCGTGTAAGATCACACGGACAACAACGTTTTTGTCAAGTCCTTTGGATGTATTGCCAGGGAGCGGTTTCGTGGAACTGCCGAAGTTCCAGCAGGCGCACGGGGACGTCATTCCGAGATATTGCTCAGGATGAGGCGCGATGAAGCTCACGCCTCAATCATAACTGGCGTTCCCTCATCCACTAGTTCGAACAGCTCGATCACGTCCGCGTTGCGCATACGCACACAGCCATGGCTTGCAGGGCTCCCGATTTTGTCCTCGTGTCTGGTGCCATGAATATAAATGAACCGGTCCCGTGTATTCGCATTGTGCTCTTCCAATCCGTCCAGCCATAAAATACGCGACGTAATCAGATCCTCGGTTGGAGGAGGCGCTTGGCCGAGTTCGAGCGGGACGCGGCCTATAAAAATGGTGCCGCCAGGCATGTCGGCCCCGATCTTCCCGGCCACACGAAAACGGCCGGTCGGCGTCTTTAAGCTTCCCTCCTCTGTGCCAATGCCGAATCGCGAAGTGGACACCGGATAAATGCGGACCGGCTGCTCATTCTCCTTCACGGTGAGCTGCTGATTCTCGATCGATACGTGGATTGTTTTCATTCCAAGTTTTCAGCTCGCGACAAATCCTGCGACAGCATTACAATCGCGATGTTCATGAGAGGTTATCACATCGCCATTGTGGGCGCGACCGGTGCCGCCGGGAGCGAGCTGTTGCGCGTACTGGAACGGCGAAATTTTCCGGTGGCAACTCTGCGTCCCATCGGTTCGGCGCGTTCCGCTGGGAAATCAGTTCAATTTTGCGGTGAGTCCATTTCTGTAGAAAAACTCGACGGCGGATCGTTCGACAAGATCGAGATCGCGTTTTTCAGCGCGGGCGGCGACGTCTCACGCGAGTATGTCCCGATCGCATGCCAGGCAGATGCGATCGTGATCGACAAATCTTCGGCTTTCCGAATGGACCCGCATGTGCCGCTCGTGATTCCAGAGATCAACGCGCAGGATCTGCAGCTTCATCGCGGAGTCATCGCCAACCCCAACTGCACAACCACGGTCATGCTGATGGCTCTTTATCCGCTGCACCGAGCTTTTCACGTGCGCCGGGTTTTCGCCGCGACCTATCAAGCCGTCTCTGGTAGTGGGACGCGAGGAGTTGAAGAATTAATCCGACAAACAAAAAAATGGTCGGGCGAGCAGGAATCTTGTAGCCATCGCCCCGTGAACGACGTGCCTTCGGCTGAAAGCCAATCGGACGCTTCGCGCAGCGAAGCGGCTACAGTTTTCCCGCATCCAATTGCCTTCAATTTGCTCCCGCACGTCGATTCATTCCTCGAGAGCGGTTACACAAAAGAAGAAGCCAAAATGCAGGACGAAGCGCGCAAGATCATGCATTCGCAGGCGCTTCGCGTCTCCGCTACGTGCGTGCGCGTCCCGGTTTACCGCGCGCATTCAGTGGCTGTGACTGCCGAGTTTCAGCGACCATTGTCGGTGGAACAGGCGCGCGAAACTCTGTCCAAGGCGCCGGGATTGGAATTGGTGGATGAACCGCACAGGAATCGCTACCCCATGCCGCTCAACGTCGCTGGAAAAGATAATTGCCAGGTCGGCCGGGTGCGCCTGGATTGCGCTTTGGAGAACGGCCTGTCGTTTTGGGTTACGGGCGATCAACTGCTCAAAGGCGCCGCGTTAAACGCCGTGCAAATCGCCGAATTGCTCTAAAACTTTGTAGGGCGTTTCTGTGAAACGCCAACCATGCGGCGCCCGATGCAAGAATGTTTGACTGGCGTCTAACAAAGAGGCCTTACAAGTTGTGTCTTTATGGCTCGACCGCCACGCATTCCGGTAATGCTGCCTTGGGGATGCAAAGTCATTTATTTTATTACGCTTTGCATCGTGCCTCGCTGCAACGCGCTGGCGAATGACGCGGCTTGGCAAGCGGTGTGTGAAACGCTCAGTCGATTGGACAACTGGAATACGTACTGCATCATGGCGATGCCCGATCACATTCACTTGCTGACTGCGCCGCAAGAACGAGAGCTGAGCGTTGCTGCTTTTCTAAAGTGGTTCAAGCGCTGGTTCAATGAGTCATATGATCCGTCGCGAAAAATGGCAATGGCAGCCCGGCCGGCTTTGATCCGTCTCCTTCGGAGCGTCGGAATCAGCACACGAAAAGTGCTAGAACTACATTCGAGAGAATCCGGTTCGAGCTGGTCTGGTCACACACTGGAAAAAGTGGCCATATCAAAAAGGTTTTGCCGATGATGAATAAATCATGGATCGGCGTCTGACACAGACGCCGCTACAACAAACGCCTTTACTATTCGTTCCCGAGCCGCTGCGGTAAATAGGTCAGAACTATTGTGGCCTTGGCGGCGGTGTTTGTTTTTCGGGTTTTCTCTTTCCACCTTCCGGTTGTCCCTGTCCCTGGCCGTGGTCGGCTCCTGCGGGCGCTCCAGCTCGTTGTGGTGGCGGTTGTTGAGCGTGAGCGCCCTGCATTTTCGCTCGTTGATCCCGCGCTTCATCCGCAGGTCCTCCACCCGATCGCGGAGTCACCTGTTGACGAAATCCAGACGGCGGACCTCCGCCACGTTGCCCGTGTTCACCTGCGCCAGCAGGCGGAGGCGTGCCGAATCGTTGACGCTGAGGTTCGCTGTCACGCCCCTGTGGCGGAATTTGGCCTGCCCCACCCTGCCCAGCACCTGGCTCCTCGCCTAATTTTCGTTCCGGCGGCACAGCTTGTTCTGACGGCGCAGGTCCACCTTGGAACCGTGATGCGGGTGTAGTTTTGGCTCCTCCGGTTGCGCCACCTTCCGGACCCGCCTCCGGAGATCGCTCGCCGGGTTTGGCGCGTCCTGCACCTTCGCCGGGCATTGCCGTTGCTCCGGGCCGCGCGCCGGGCCTTCCTTTTCCACGCTCAAATGGCGAAGGCGAAACGCCTAACGAGGGCGCTACTGTCGCATTGGGCAATCCCCGTCCCCGTTTCCCGCGAGGGCCGGGCGAAGTTGCTGCACCGCCACTCGCGCCCGCTGGACTTGTGCCGGGAGCCGGCGCCGGGCTGCCTGCTTCGCGCGCGGCCGCGCGAGTTGGCGGTGGAATGTTCTTCGGATTTTGATTCTTAATCTTTTCCTTAAGCTCTGCCTCGTTAGGCACATCCTTCCAGCCGTGTTGGATTTTTGGCTGTTCAACCTTGGCTTTCACCGCCGGAGGCTTCGAAGTAGGTGGCGCTTTGGCCATCTTTTGCGGCGCCGCGACCAGGAGCTTGTTACCCTGGACCTTTGTGAGCGTCCCGGATTTAAGGGCAGCGGAAAGATTACTCGGCGTCTCCCGCTCGATGGTGAGCCGTTGAATCGGCCGACTCGAGTATTGGTTAACGACGTTGTAATTCGGGCCGTAATTGTAGACTATATTGTTTTGCACCGTGATGTTGGTCACGTTCACGGTATTAGTGATGTACGTGACGTTCTGCACCGGCGGAAAAATGCGATCACGCAACACCGGTTCGCCGATAAACCGGACATCGCAGAAGTTGTAATATTCCGGGCCAATATCGAATGTGATGTCCACGTCCCCCCCGATCGGTTGCCCTTCGTAAACAACGCCCGGCCCGCGTGGAGGCAAAGGCGCCCAGCCGATGTAATCGCCACCGGTTCGCCATGAGACCCAGGCCGGTCCCCACTCCAGATCGCTTCCCGGGAACCAAACCCAACCGTAGTCCGCGAGGTTGGCCCAACGACCATAGTGATAGGCGGCCCAGCCGAAATCCTCGTAACTGATCCACGTCCAACCGTAATCCGTGTACGCCCAGTATCCGTCTGCGTAAGGGCGCCAGTTCGGATCGCTTACCGCGACGTCCGGTTGCCAGCCGTATCCATAGCCGTCAACATCAATCCAGTTGCCCCCGGAAAGATTGTCATAAACGAAATCGATCGAAATCTCGTCTCCACGCGCCTGCGGAAGAGCGGACACAGCAAGCGCGAGCATCGTTAATGCAAAAAGAAATTTTTTCATAATCGTGAAAAAGTTTACGCGGTGTTCGACTTTTCCGCGCCGGGATTTATTCAACTTCTGATTCGAAAAGTGCATCCACCCCGCGCGTGTTTCCTGTGCTCGCGCGCAAAACATCCAACCACTAATGGTAACGAATGGGCACAGACATTGTAGGGCGCCTGTGTCAGGTGCCGACGGATATGAAGCGATCCTCTAATTCTCCACGAAGCACACGAAGCCCACGGAGATGTTTTTGACTCAGGAAAA
This sequence comes from uncultured Verrucomicrobiae bacterium, assembly GCA_963791385.1. GTDB lineage: Bacteria > Verrucomicrobiota > Verrucomicrobiia > Chthoniobacterales > UBA10450 > Udaeobacter. The sequence goes on along the minus strand of CAWBSH010000029.1, from coordinate 140,908 downwards.
GAGAAAGCGAAGAAATGGAAGCAAAACTCCTCCCTTGCGCTCCTTTTGCCCTTTATCTAGGAAATCCGTTTCCTGCGTTCCTGCTTTCCTTATTAATTTTATGCCGGCGCCATCGCAGAGGTGATTGCTAGTAGCGGCACAATCGCGAATTGTTCAGTGCCGTTCTCTTCGTAAGAGACAATCAATGAAGTTTTCCTTGTGGAAAAGCTGACAAAATCACGATGCGGCACTTCGAATATCCGCCCCGAAGCGGTTTCGATTTTAAATGGTTTGTTCTTCGTGATCAGCTCTCCAATCAACGATGCGTCCATTCGATTCGGATATTCTCGGTTTTATTATGGGCATTCAGATTCTGACTGTCAAAGCCGCGCGACCCGAACGCTGCGCAGGAACGTGGCTATAGCATCGGTTCCCATTGCACGAATATCACGGATACAATTTCGTCATTCGTGCTTCGTCATTCTCCGATTATCCGTGTGATCCGTTGTTCTCTTTTCTCCTTTCCGTAAACATTAGTGTCCATTCGTGTTGATTCGTGGTTAAAAAACGCCCGTATCACGCATAGAACTTCATCGTCCACTTCCCGTAGATATTCGTATGGGCTTCGTGATTACACGGAACCAGCTTGACGGCGAGTTACGAAGGTCAGATAAGGAAACTGTGAGAAATAGAAAAACAATGCGTCTATTTCTGATTGGAATGCTCTGCGGTGTGATGATCACGGCCGCGGTCACGTATGTGTTTGCGCTCCCGGCCAACAATAACTACTGGCGAACGGAAATCTGGAAACGCGGCGGCGCAGCCTGGACCTTCGACAAAGACGGCCATTTCGGTTGGAAGTGGATGGTGGAACCCATCCCCGATACCCCGACTCGCGCAAAGCGAGCTGTCGTACCGCCATCTCACGTAAACGTTCAAACCGAGCGGCTCTAGATCAGGCGCAACGGTGGCCTGGGCACTTGCAGCGGGAGGCGCTTAGTCCCATTGAGTTGGCAGCGGCCTCAGGTCCGCGATCTCCTTACACTAACAATCTGAATTACTGCGCAAAAATAAAAGGCTACTTGGCTTCAATTTCAGCAACTCCCCTTGCTGCATGCCAGAAGCGAAGGACAAACACCGTATCTGGATCGTGGAGAACTTCATAAATAATCCGATACGAGCCATGAATAATCTCTCGCACAGATTCGAGTTGGAGTTCGGGAACAATGCGCCCTCTTTCCGGAAAAGTGTCAAGGGAAAGCGCCTTATCGACAAGCGCATTGCCGAATTGCACTGCCCGATTCGGATTATCACGAGCTATGAAAGAGACAATCTCCCCTAAATCTTCTTGCGATTGCGGCGTGAGGATTACCGGGACGCCCATTTATCTACCAGTTTCCGCGCATCTTCAGCCGGAATGCCTTCACGCCGACGTGCTTGTTCCCGAGCTCTTTGGATGCCGGCGAGTAGCTCGATTTCGCGGGCAATCTCTTCAAATGGCGTATCCGCTGGAAGTTTGCCAAGCAAGTCGATGACGATTTCGCGGTTACTCATGACACAAATCTCGCACATCGAATGCGCCGCGTGAATCCTTTTTCAACAATTTTTCAACGACCCTCTAATTGATTTGGAGGAAAGGTTCGTTTCGGCGAGGCGCCGAAACCAGCACGCGAGGCGCGCGCGCTCCTTAGAAAACAAAAGCCCCGCCGGAAGCGTCCGGCGGGGCTTCGAGTTACACCAAACTAACAAGCAACATTCGCCAATTGTGAATAGGTCAAGGGGCAGTCAACACGCCTGCGCCGGGGGCAATAGGATCGCCAACGCTCGGAGTTCCATCAGCATCCCCAGGCTTAAAGCCGACCGAAGTCTGGAATGCTGTACCATTGGCCCAAGCGGTATCTACTGCTTGGCCTGCTCTATAGACACTCGCGTCGCCGCCTTTCTTTATTGTGACGAAACCCTTTACACCGTACGGAACCGCCGTTGCCAGCGGTGGCGTGTCATAGATGTAGTTCAGGCTGGTCGCGAAAATCGTGCTCGCCGGATTCGCGTCTTGACACAGCCAGATTTTGAGAGCGGGCGTTCCCCCAGCGGCGCTTAGCTGATCGATGCCATTTGTAGTGGTCACCGTAGCGGTGTACGCAGCACCAGGAGCATTGAGCAGCTTGATAGCATCGCCACCTTTCAGATAACCTTTTTCGAGGAGCACATTAAGGTAATCATGTACGGTCGCTGGAAGCGTCGGAAGATCGCCAGGCCATGCTGAAGTTGCATCGCTGTTTGCCGCGCCGTCATTCGACATTTGGAATTGAGCTATGTAAAGCTGGCGCGCGTTGTTCATTGTGCCGGTCATTTGAGCCTTGTCCAGCGCCGACGTTAACGCCGGCACTGCCAGTGCGGCCAGGATCGCGATAATCGCAATCACGACCAGCAACTCAATGAGGGTGAATGCTGAGGAGGGTTTATTTATTTTTATTTTCATTTTTGGGTTTTTTTGTTCTGCGGGTTGTTCTGAGGGGGTTTCGGTAGCGGCGATTGACCTCAACCCCGAAAGCTTTCGGGGTTCAAGGGAACCGCCCCTACCATTTTTGTATGCTCAGAGGTTTTTCATCTGCGGGGTTTGGGTTTCAGGTTCCGCCTTCGCGTCGGCGGGACAGGTGTTCCAGGGGGGTTTTGTTTTGGTTTTGTTGTTCAGGGGTTGTTCTGGGAGCCTGCCCGCCATCCCTTACGCGAAGGCCGGTCCTGCTCTGATTTGGTCGCGCGTTATCGCAGTCTGCGCGGATAATGTCAATATTTATTTTTATTTATTTTTAAGTATGTTTTAGGAACCAGATCTAGCCTGCCCCGCCTGCGAGGTAGAGCCTCACACAAAGCACACGAAGGTCACCGGGGCAGCAGAGGAGAGAACCGCGGACAGCACGGATGACACGGATGGCTTCGGAATATGACGAATCAGGTCGCCCACGAATCATCCCCTCCCTATCCGTGATATCAGTGAACCGAGCTGAGGGATCAGCGAGATAGAAGGCAAAGCCGCGAAGGTAGCGGCGAGCGAGTTCGGAAATGAGCGAGTTTCAAATCCGTGGTTACTTTTTGTACGCGGGCACTTCGGGCAGTTCTGGGGGGAGCAGCCCTTCCTCTTCTTCCTCGTTCAACGGCAAACCGGCCGGCGTGACGATCTTCGCGGTGACGAAGATGACCAGGTTCTTTTTGGTGTGCTGCTCGGTGTTGGTGCGAAACGCCCTGCCAACAAATGGAATGTCCCCTATGATGGGGACCTTATCCTCAGTTTTCTGCACGTCCTCGCGCATTAATCCACCAAGGACCACCGTTTGGCCGTCGTAAACGCTCACGCTCGTTGTCACTTTGCGCGTGCTGAACACCGGCTGGTTTATGACGTTCGGCGTGAGCTCCACCGGCTGGGAAACCGAAATTCCCATCGCAGTATTGACACCCACGGCATTGATCGGGCTGCCGTAATTGATGAAGCCCTCAAACTCAACAACCTGCGGAACGAGGTTGAGATCGATTGTCGTATTCGTCCCCGCCGACTACTGGTTCGACTTCCAGAGTGACGCCAGTGTTTCGTGTCTCCCAATCCGCAGGTGTTGTCGGCGTAACAACAACTGGAACGGCTTGTGGCTCCTCCAACGACCGTTGTCCCGGTCGTGCTGCTGATCGACGGAACCTGAGGCGGTGTATATGTTCTCGGATAACGAAGTTCTCTGATCACTTCGATGATCGCGCGCTGTCCGCTTTTAGTGGTCACGCTGGGCGCAGAAAGCAGATCGATTCCCTTTTTCTGGTTGAGCGCGCGAACCACAACCTGAAATTGTGGATTCGTGAAAACGCCGGCCAATCCAAAGATTCCCGGGGCGACGCCGGCCACTTGCCCGAGACCCGGCATGAGGAGCGCATCAAGCGCGTTGGCGCTAATCGCAAAATTGCCGCTCTGGTTTCCTGATGTGACCGGATTTTGTCCGATCGGAACTCCGGTCGCCGGATCAACGAACGGATAATTCGCCGCATTGACTGGTACGCCGTTACCCGCTGTTCCACCTGAACCGAAAACTTTGCCGTTCAAGCTAAACGGGCCAAGCAGCCAATCGAAACCAAGTTCCTTGAGATTATTTTGGTTGATCTCGACAAATCTCGATTCGATCGCGACCTGCTTCGGCGCCGACGAATTCGCCTGATCGACCAACGCATCGACCATGTCCAAATTGTCCTGTGTGTTGCGAACGATAAGGGTGCCGCTATGCGGCCAAAACGTTGCGCTTGCGCCGGACGGAAACGATACGCCCATGCTTTGCAGCATTGTCTTGGCATCTGCGCGGCCGACAAGCTGGCGATCGTTATAGAGCGACTGTCGCGTGGTGGCAGTGCTTTGCAGTTGATTCACTGTATTCGAAGCACCCGCGCCGGTCCCAACTCCGGAAGCGGTCTGAAAACTTACTGCCTCCTTCTCAATGACGTTGGTAGCAACGGGCGCCACCTCCGTATTTCCACCCTGAGCGCTCTGGCCACCGGCCACCTGGCTTCCGATATAGTAGCCGACATCCAGCGGACCGCCGAAAAACTCCGGCGGGACGTGATATCGCTTGGTGATCAGATCGTTGCTCTGTTCGGTAAGCGGAATGATCGATACAGCATACGGTTCCACTTTTACCTTTAATCCGGCCTGGGCAGCGACGTACCGCAGCGCTTCGCCAAGCGGAATGTTATCCAGCGTGACGGTGATGCGCGCACCGGACGGACCGGATACAGGCGCCACGACTGGCGATGCGCCAGGACGTCCGCCGGCCGGTGCGCCTGGGGGAGGCGCACCGGCTGCAGCGCCACCTTGCGGTGGAGCACCGCCCGCCGGAGACTCGCTCCCCGTGGGCGGCGGCGTGATCGGAATCGAAGGCGCCGCAACTTGTCCGAGGGGAACGAGCCGCAGCACAATGTTCACACCATGTCCCGAAGGATCGTTCTCGGCTGCCTGTTCGCGGAGAAAATCGATCGCTTCGCGAATCGTGGTATCGCGAAATTCAATGTGCGGAATGATGATGCTGTTGAGGCTATTGGTCATCTGCGCAGTCCCGCGCAATTCGCCCCCGCGCCCTTTATTGTCGGCGACTGGTCCCACCGCGCCATATTTCCTGACCGGTTGTTGCCAGGCCGACTCCACTTTCCAAAGCTGGCGGGCGCGCGTCTCGTTGTAGGCTTCCTCGCCATATTGATATTTGGTGTTGTCGACTTTTTCCTGGCCCCTGCGCGCGGCGGTGTTGTACGGGTCGAGCGCCAGCACCTTGTCGTAGCTTTTCATCGCCTTGTCGTACTGGCCGGACTGATAATAGCCGTCGGCTTCGGCGAGGAGGCGTTTCACTTCCTCGACTTTGTTGATGAAGCCGGCATCGACCGTTTTGTTGAAGTAACCGGGCTGGCGCAAATGCGCGAAGAGCTCCTGCGCCTTGCGGCAATTCGGATCGTAGCGGTTTAGGATTTCACTCAGGATCGCTTCCGCCCCGGCGTAATCGCCCTCGGCGATGCGCGCTTCAGCCAAAACGGTGCCGCTCTTGCAAACGCCTTCCGCCGCTTGGTCGTGCGCGCTGCCGGACACGACTGCATCCGGCAGATAGCCAATGGCGGTCTTAAATTCCTGGTACGCGACGGTGTAATTCTTCGCTTTCAGAGCGGACTTGCCGCGCGCCAGGGCGGCTTCGCCATCGGGGATGGCCGCCTGGCGCCGATGCACTTCGCGCTCGGCGATATTATCCGGCGTTTGCGCGAATGCGGCGCCGCAAATGAGGAAACAGACAGCGACGAAAGCTCTGGGGAGCGCAGCCGCCCTCGCGTGCTGGCGATGGCGCCGTCGCCATCGCGAACTTTTCCGGCATTCGCGGGTCTCCTGCATGAGTTGAGGCTTTGCTGCGGGGGCGCGGCAAAGAGCGCGCGAAGCCGCGTGCGCTCCCCAATCTAATGCTACGGTTATTACGTTCTGGGTGGTTTTCATATAGCTCACTTGTTCTTTCTGAGTCTGTGCATCCGTGAACCGAGCTGATGGGATCAGCGAGATAGAAGGCAAAGGCGCGATTTGCAGCCGCGAGCGACCTTGGAAATGAGCGAGCTTTAAATCCGTTGTTTCTGCCTGCACTTCTGCACATTGAGGCGCTTTTTACTTGATCCCTTCTATGCTATTCAAGGAAAATTTATTAATATTTTTGGGCAGCGATTAACCACGAATAGATACAAATAGACACCAATTCAGGAATGGAGCAGAAAACCACCCGCCTTCGCCAGGCGGTCGCGAGACCGCGGCGCGACAGACCGATGACGCGGAATATCACGGATTAAAGAGCGTTCGCCGCGGCGTCCTGGTTTCGCGCCTTGGCCGAAACGCACTCCCTTTTATCCCGTGGAGGACGCGGCGCAGGCAGGGGCTGGCACAGCTTTTTCGACAGAATGAACAGAATTCTCAGAATCGAGGAATGGGATTTCCGAGACAGAAGGTAAAGGCGCGATGGGTAGCGCCCAGCAAGGCGGGAGCCGAGCGAGTTTCAATGGATTTTGTTAATCTTGTACATTCTGTCCGACCATCCGTGATATCCGTGCAATCCGTGGTTCTCCCTCTCTGCGTCCTCCGCGACCTCACGCGGTGAATCACGGGTTCGCGAAGCCGATCTCGATCGGCGCACCCGGGTTTTGGGTATTCACGATGACAGCCTTGTCCGGCCGAACCTCGACGAGCTTGTATTTCACTTCCTCCTGCGGCTTCAGCGAAAACTCCTGGTCTTTGCGCACTTCAAATTCCCGGCGGCCGCCCCAGGTGTAAACGAATGTGGCCACCGATTGCGGCGAGGTGGCGACTTTTCCTTTCACAAGCGTGACCTGCGCATGGCTCTGCTGGTGTTCGAGCAGCAACTCCGATACGTCGGCCTTCATGCCGTTGCTCTCCTTTTTCTCCGTAAATTTAATGATCTTGAAATCCGTGCCGCGAATGATGTCGCCAACTTTGAGAAACTGCGTTGGCTCGCTCTGGTCGATGTCGTTGATGCCAAAGGTGTCTTCGGTTCGCGACGCAAAGATGTACGGGAACGGCTCCTCGGTGGCAGAGACCAGGTGTAATTTTGTGGTGTAACCCGGGTGCGACTCCGCGTTGGTGGGATCGGTGCCGCCGTGCCATTCATCGAGATTGGTGAACCCATCCTTATCGGGGTCTTGATCCAGAGCGTCGGCGTCTTCGATGGGCAACGCATATTTTTCAAACCACTCGTTAGGCACCGGAGGATGCACCTGCGTGTTTTGCAGCGTGGCCGGCATGCCGTCGGCCCCGATGAAATGCTTTTCCGGAACGAAAAGGCCCGAGCGCGCGCTCGATTTCCATTGGATAGGTCTCTGGAGCTGCTCCGCGGCGCCATCGAGCTCGGCGGCGACCTGCGGCTGCGACGCAGTCTTGGGCGGAACCCTTGGCGGAGGTACCAGGCGGTTGCCGAACTGGATGGCACTCCACCAAATGACAAGGGCCGAAATGAAAAGGAATAGCGCCGCAGCCATCAGCAGCGCGCGATCGTAGTTGGCTTTAATCCAGTCCATGAGAATCGTTAAATCGTTGAATCGTTGAATCGTTGAATCGTTGAATGCAATCCGATGCAACGATGTAACGAATCACAAATTACGTGCAGTTTGGTTTCCATTCGTGGTTAAAAAGTAAATCTCAGCATTTCGATGGTGGCGGTGACCTCGACGTGTTCGTTGCCGACGATGAAATTTAGCGCGGCGGCTGCGCCCGGTTTTCCAACACTCGCTTCCGCGGCTGGTGTCGGCGTCGGTGTTGCGCCCCTTTCTCGCAGCGGGCCTTTGTCGTTTTCGTTGTGCACATAGAGCGTGCGAATGATGAAGAATTGTCCGGTCGAACTCGTGATTTCGTTCAGGACTTTTCGCGCTGCAGCGGGCGCCGCCTTGAAGGTGACATCGACGATGTTGCGCTGGATCATCGCGGGCGCCGGTGTGCTGCCAGCCTTCGCGCCTGTCCGCACTGTTCGCCCGCGAAGGGGAGACGGCGTCGGCGTCACTGACGCTCCATGTTCCTCGGGCAAAGGTTTACGGCGAAACATCATGACGCTGTCCACTTTCGCGTCGAGCAAGATGTTGATGAGAATTTGGATTTGAGAAAGCTCCTGTCCCAGCAATGGCGCCACGGATGTCCCCGGCATTGTGCGCGCGAACTCATCAAAGCCGAGCTGAAATTTGTCCGGCAATTTCACGTTGTTCGTGCGCGCTCGATCCTGGGCTGCGAGGGTCGCCTGGCGCAGGCGCGACTGGAATTCGTTAGGCGCAAGGGGCAGCTCCGGTAAGACTTCGCTCTTCAGACCTTCTTTAAATTTGTCCAATGCTGCCGTGTATGTCTTGAGGTAGTCCTGCAATTTCAGGTAATTCGCGTTGTCTGGAAACGGATCAAGACGCTGCAACCGGGTTCGCTCCGTTGCAGCTTGATCGAACGTTTGTTTTGCATCGCTCCAAACGCTCCACCTCCAGTAAAGCAGTGCCGCCCCGAACAGGATGGAAATTCCCGAAACAAGCAGAAGCGTGCCCAGCGCCCGGTTTTGCTGGAACCATTTCATGCGATTAACCACCAATCATTAACCACGGATTACACAGATATCACGGATGGGAAGAGTCATGTAGGTTTTGCAGATTTTCAGAGATTCGGCATTCGAACTTCGTCATTCCTTCGTCATTCGTGTCACGTTTCGATATGGATCAGCAATTGAATCCAGAGATATCTCGACTTCGCTCGACGTGACAAGCGACACCTCATTATCCGTGAATGGAGCTGAAGGGATCAGCGACATAGAAGGTAAAGTCGCGAGGGTAGCAATGAGCGACTCGGGAAAAGAGCGAATTTCAAATCAGTGTCATCCGTGGTTGGGTTTGAACTTCATGGCAGTTTCACCGGCTTGCGCAGGGTGAGCTGAAGCTCATACGGGAACGCCCATTCGGTGTCGTTAGGGACGGAGTTGGATTTTATGAAGCGTTCCGGAGTCTTCGCATTAATGACAAAGAGAGGAGAATTCGCGAGATTGCGCAGGTAATCGACGACGATCTCCTGCTGTTTTGGATTATAGAGGTAGAGCCCGTGCACGTTGATGCCGTCGATCATGTTTCCTCCGGCAGCCGCGGTTTTTGCTGTCGGACCAGCTGGCGCAGGCGCAGGAGTGGGCGCAACTTCCCCGGCGCGTTTTTCAGGCACGCCCAGCAGTTTTCCGGCCGAAGTCGCGTCGAGTTCTGTGATCCAGATATCCGATTCGGGCAGATGCGAGTTCAGGTCTTCGAGAATTTGCGGCCAAAAATTACGATCGTTCACAGCGGCGATCAGTGGCGTGGCGACATTGTCCAAAGCAGTAATTTGCTTTTTCAGTCGCTCCAACCGCGCTTCGGGCACGCGCATCGTGTCGTTCCTCTGGCGAATTACCTCGGTAGTTTGCTGTGCCACCTGCGCCGCGCGGGTGTAGTAAGCCGACCAGCCCAGTAGCGCCAGTAGAATGCAGGCGGCCGCGGCGATGAAGAACGGCCGGCGTTTTTCCAAGTCCTGTCTGCGAACGACGATCTCCGGGCGCAAGTTTAATTCCACCGGACAAACGGTCACGCTGCGCAGCGCCAGCCCGACCAATTCACCAAGCAAATGTGCGGACTGCGCCGCATCCTGTATCTCGCTGAGGCCGGACTCCGATACGGTCACGTTCTCCAACGGATTGAAAAGCTCGATTGGCACCTGAAATTTCTCGTGGAAAAATTCGCGCATGTACGGCATGCCGGCTCCGCCGCCACAAAGAAAAATGCGAGCCGGGTGATTTCCCTGCTGTTGTGCGCGGTAATGCGTGACGGAACGCATCAGCTCTGCATGCAGGCGGGTCATGGTGCTGCGCGCGATTTTCGAGACGCGCGAAATGTCTGGGTCGGCAGGTTCGGCGTAAGCGCCGCCCAGGCCGACGAACCCGTCGCGTTTCTTGCGAGTCTCTGCTGCGGCGAATGATTCATTAAATTCCCGCGCAATCGCCGCGGTGATCGCGCTGCCGCCAAGGGGAATGCTGCGCAAGAAAAATTTTCCGGGCTCGACGAAGAGAATATTGGTGGTGCGCGCACCGATATCCAGCAGTAGAGAACAGTCGCCCAGGTCAGGATAGCTATAGCGAAATGCATTGTAGAGAGCCATTGACGCCACATCGACGATTCGCGTCCGCAATGCCGTTTCTTCGACGGCGTTATTGATTTCGTCGAGCAAATCCCGCTTGATTGCCACGATAACCACCTGAATCTGTTCGCCCAGTCCACCGCCGACGAGCTGATAATCCCAGACAACTTCGTCAATTGGGAACGGAACATTCTGTTGCGCCTCGAATGCGATGATTTGATCGATCTTTGTAGCGTCAAGGGCCGGCAGTTTCACAAAGCGGGCAAAAACGGATTGCGCAGGCACGGCATAGTTCACCTGCCCCCCATGGATTTGCATTTCGCGCATCATCTCGCGCAATACGACGGCCGTTTCCTGCAGCGCGAGGTGCGAGTCACGACGATGGCCGGTATCCGGATCGAGCGGCGCTTCGCGTAAGCAATACTTTACCAAAACCAGACCGCTGTGGGCCGCTCGAAATTCCGCGAGCCCAACTGTTTGAGATCCGAGGTTGAGAGTAATCAGGCGTGCCGGTCCGGGCATGGCGTTAAAGCTCTAAATCGCAATTCCAAAATGCCAAACCAAATTTCAACAGCAAAATCTCAATTACAGAACGCGAGACAAGTCTCGTCGACACTTCGTCTGCGTCCCAAGTGAGATGACCAGGTCCTTCGAGGCCGCAAACCCCCATCAAATAATGCGATAAGCCTTCAGTTCTTTGAAAAAGGTCGCGACCGCAGTCTTCACCACCACGACCGTGGGGATAGCGAATAACATGCCCCACAGCCCCATGATGAGTGAGCCGCCAATTATCGCGATGACAACCACGAGTGGATGAACGTTCACCGCGCTGCCAAGGACAAAGGGCTGAAACACAACGTCGTCCACTACGTGTGTGATTACGACCAGAATTACCACATAGATAGCCAGATCATTCGGATTCAGGCCCGGAATCAGCGGGCTTACGTTTTCCGCCACCAAGGCGTAGCCAAGACCAATCACCAGAGCGATGACCGTTCCCAGAAACGGGATGGCGTTGAGAAGTCCGGAAACCACGCCAATGGTTACCGCGATCTCAGTGGGAAGCCCAAGCAGGATCAACCCGACCGTGAGCATCAGACCTACCAAAAAACACTCCGTCAACGTCCCGCGTAAATACTTCCCAATGGCATCGTCGAGTCTGTCGAGAACGGTGAGCGACAATTCAAAGTAGCGATTGGGGACGAGGCCAATGAAAAAACGACGAATTTGCCCGTTATCGAACCCAAGAAAGATGAAAATCAATGGCGCCAACATCCATGCGGACAACTTGTTTTCCAAGCTTGGCCCCTCGCGGCCGGCCGGGTACTGAGCCGGAGCGGCTTTGGCGGAGGTCACCGAGGGCACTGCGCTCGCAGCCGCCTTCTCGGGAATCACGTATTTTCGAGTGTGTTGATTCGCTCGAAAATAATCAACGAACTTGCCTTCAATGGGAGATTTCCCGTTGTACCCCGCGGCATATTTCAGGAATAGATCGCCCTCCTCCGGATTAAGTTCGAGCCACTGGTTTACCCTGTCCATGAGCGGACCGAGTTCTTTCTGTGCTAACGGCGCCACCGCGTTTGATTTTTCTTCCGCCGGCTTCGCTATCAACTGCCGGTATTTTTCATTCAGTTTATATTTCAGGCGGACCTTGAATTCGAGCTTCTGTTCCTCGTCAGGAATGTGTTTGCGAAGCGTGTTGAAGGCGAAAAACAGGACCACACCAATGGCTGCAAAGGAACACAGAACTTGAACCTCGTGGGGTAACCACCGCATTTTAAAGCTGTCTTTCACCGGACGAAATACGAAGGCCAATAACCCGCCAACTATGATCGGCAGAATGAGACTGCTTAGCTTCCAGATCAGGAATCCTCCCACGATCAAAACCAGCGTCGCAAACGCGAGATAGAAAACCGTGCGCCGAATTTTGCGCTCTCGCTCTATTTGTTCGAACTCCTGACGGTTGTTCATCCTAATCCGACATTCTCGGCAGGCGTTTTCGTCTGCACTAATTCATTGGTTAAACGAAGGCGATCAGCGATCACTCCTGCAAGCGAGCGATAGATTTGGCAGGCCGTTTTCGCATCGCGTTGAACCAACCCGTTAAGGTCGTTCCGATAAAGCGCCAGTGTTCTGGTTCGTTCCAACGCCCGCGCTGTGGCTGAGCGTGGCGTTTCATCGAGCAACGCCATCTCCCCAAAAAAGGCCCCTCTTTCCAAAACCGCCAGACGCATCGTGCTGGTCTCGCGGAAAATTTCTACTGCCACTTTCCCATCCATGATCAAAAAGAGAGCTGCTCCCGGTTGTCCCTCCTCAAAAATTATTTCATCGATGTCATATGTGCGTTCAAACATTACGTCAGAGACACCCTTGAGCTGTCGATTCGAGAGTTGGCCAAAAAATGGCACCGTCTTCAGGAATTGAATCCGATCCAATTCAGGGCTTGAACGCTTCCAGCGTTCCAGCCTTTCCCACAACAATTTGTCTGCGACAACATTTCGAGTCGACATTGATATTAATGCGTTGAAGCGACTTCGCTCAGCCGGTCAATTAGTAACTTCCCTCCCCGATTACGGGCAATAGTAAGAAAGTGTGACCTACAATTTCAATCGAAAAGACCGCGCACGGGAAGCGGCTTGCGATATGGCTACGCGTTGAGGAGAACGCGTTCCTTCACAGATGAATTTACCTTGAAATAGAAAACGAGCGAAATTTCGGTGAGTGTCCGTCCCAATTGTCGAACGAAGCGCCGGCTGTGATCTGGAATTTATCATTGCCGGCCTGGCCCCAGACATAGCTTCCCACATAATCTCCGCTGCCTTTGCCGCTCCATTGCCCGTAAAGAAATCCGACTTCGCCGGTGTAATACACGTTACTTAACGGCGAAGCCATTATCTCGCCCGGCAGATCCTTTCCATCCGCACCAAGATTCTCAGATCGAGAATTTGAAGCTGTGCTTGGTTTCCTGACGAGCCCTGGCCCGGCATCGTTTGGAGCCAAATATGTGACAGGAAACAAGCCAAGGGGGGCCATTCCGATTTGCACGAACGCACTCTCGCTAACCAGTTGCGCGCCATCCGACCACGCGCGCACCGGTCCGTTGTGAAATAGCAGAGAATTGTTCGAGACGCTGAGATTTTTCGGCGCGTAAAGACTGAGACTGGAAACTGAACCGAGCGGCGTCAGAACGGGCGCGGAGACACGATGCTGTGCTGCTCCGGAGTGTTTGGCCTGCTGTGCTCCGACTGTGAAACAAACCCCGAACAAGCCGAGCGCTAGAACGAGCGCACCCCTGGACATGCGGGAATTCAAAGCCAAATCGCCATAAACGCCAGTAATATTTTTCGCTTCACAGGGGAACGACGGTTTGGGCAGCCGTTGCATGAAGATGACGGCTGGGCAGCGCGGCACTCGTTGAGCCGCGCTTGCCTGCGCTTCAACCCTTCAACGACTGTTTAAAATACTCGATCGTCTGTGTGATTCCCTCCTCAAATTCCACTCGCGGTTCCCAACCGAGGATTTCTTTCGCGCGGGTGATGTCCGGTTGGCGCACTTTCGGGTCATCTACCGGCAATGGTTTGTATTCGATTGCGGATTTCGTTCCTGTAATCCGGATGATTTCGTCGGCAAACTGTTTGATGGTCATCTCGCGCGGATTACCCAGATTGACCGGCTCGTGGAAATCGCTCATCGCCAGTCTGAAAATTCCGTCGATCAAATCTGATACGTAACAGAATGAGCGCGTCTGCGAGCCGTCGCCAAACACGCTAAGCGGTTGGCCGCTCAAGGCCTGGCCGATAAACGCCGGCACGACGCGTCCATCGCGCAACCGCATTCGCGGCCCGTAAGTGTTGAAGATCCGAACGATTCTGGTATCGACGCGATGATAGCGGTGATACGCCATTGTCATCGCCTCTGCGAACCGTTTCGCCTCATCGTAAACGCCGCGCGGCCCGATCGGGTTCACGTTGCCCCAGTAGTCTTCTTTTTGCGGATGTTCGAGAGGATCGCCGTACACTTCCGACGTCGAAGCAAGAATGAACGCGGCCTTTTTGTCCTTCGCCAAACCGAGGGTGTTGTGCGTCCCAAGCGCGCCCACTTTGAGCGTGGGAATCGGGAGTTCTAAATAATCGATTGGACTCGCCGGCGACGCGAAATGAAAGACGTAATCGATTTGCGGTTCCGGCAGAAAGATGAAGTTCGAGACGTTATGTTTGACGAAACGGAAATTCTTGTTGCCGGCGAGATGTCCAATGTTCGCCGTATTGCCGGTGATTAGATTGTCGATGGCGATGACGCGATGACCTTCCGCAAATAGCCGGTCCACCAAATGCGAGCCGAGAAAACCCGCGCCACCGGTGACGACGGAAACGGACTGGGAGTTTTTCGCCATTGCGGAGTTCTTCTAATAGCTGCGGTCGAAGTTTACCAGCAGGAAGTCATGGCTTCGCCACCGTTAAATCGTTAAACCGTTAAACCGTTAAATCGTTAGAGCGTCAAATCATGAACCAATGTAAGGATGCAACAATTTAACGAATTACGGCGATGTTATCATTCGTCATTCGTCATTCGACATTCGACATTCGACATTTTATTAAAGCGACATGCGCATTCTATCAGGCATTCAGCCCAGCGGTATGCTGCACATCGGCAATTATTTTGGGATGATGCAGCCTGCTGTAGCCCTCCAGGCGGAGGGCGAAGCGCTTTATTTCATCGCCGATTATCATGCCCTTACCACCCTGCGCGATCCGGAAGCCTTGCGGACAAACAGCCGGCGCGTGGCACTCGATTTTCTGGCATGCGGACTCGATCCGCACCGCGCGACGTTGTTTCGCCATTCAGACGTGCCGCAGGTGACGGAGTTGGCGTGGATTTTATCGACCGTAGCGCCGATGGGTTTGCTCGAGCGCGCCACCTCGTACAAAGACAAGCTCGCCCGCGGCATGGCCGCCACAGTTGGGCTGTTCAATTATCCGGTGCTCATGGCCGCGGACATTTTGATCTACGACAGTGATCTGGTGCCGGTCGGCAAAGACCAGAAACAGCACATCGAAATCACCCGCGATCTCACGGTCAAAATGAACGAAACGTTCGGTCCAATCTTCAAGTTGCCGGAAGCGCGTATTCGGACGGCGACTGAAACGGTGCCCGGCATCGATGGCCAGAAGATGAGCAAAAGTTACGGCAACAACATTGATATCTTCGGCGACGAGAAGCAGATGCGAAAACGCGTGATGAGCATCGTCACTGATTCCGCGGCCGTCGAGGCGCCGAAGGACCCGGCAAACTCGACAATCTTCAAGCTCTACTCGCTGGTCGCGTCGCAGGATGAAATCGCAGACATGCGCGAACGATTCGTAAAAGGCGGTACGGGTTACGGCGATTTCAAGAAACAGTTGTTCGAAAAGCTCTGGGAATATTTCGCGCCGATGCGCAAACGCCGCGAAGAAATTCTCAATGACAAATCGTATATCGACGATGTCCTCGCCCGCGGCGCAAACCGCGCCAACGAAATTGCCGACAAAGTCATGGAACGCGTCCGCAAAGCAGTCGGCTTGCGTTAGCGATTTTTCGACAGCCGTTTCGGCGCGGTGTTGCGCCACGCTGCGGTGAGCGCTTCGCGCACGATGTTCGTCGTTGCCGCCGGCATATGGATGTTTGTGGCGCCTTGCCGGCCCCAGGCTCCTTTCACCGGCTTGAGAACGCCCGGATTGTTTCGAACAAATTCTCTTTGCTCGTCCGGCTTCAGCTTCACCACCGCCCAGTTCTCATCGGGATATCCGAGGGTCGCGAAAATTTTGCCGCCGACACGAAAATCGGGATGATGCATGTGCGCCGATTCAACCACTTCGGGAAAACTCAGCGCCAGTTGGCGAAATTCGTTTGGTGTCACGGTGTCGAGGATCTATTAGGCTCGAATAGTTGTTCGATCTAACATCACCTGCCTTAAAAAAAGCAAAAGCGGCAATCCAAACGATACACCGACGACCAATCTTCCAATGGTTGGCAACCAGAGAAGCCGGACGCGCAAACGTTCACCTTCGCTTTGGATAAAACAGATCAACACGATTGCGGAGACGATCACATCCATCGCAAAGAACGCACTGATCCGCGTGGCGAAGAGTTCACGAAAGAACAACGAAGGATTCAAACCGTGCTTCAGTAGCCACGATGTTATTTCACGCGATGCTCAACACCGTCAGTACCGGTCTGATTTTTCCTCTCTTCTCCGGCGGGACTCTCACCGCGCTGTAGTGTAATTACAGCTTTGTGTGGCTGTCCGGCGGCGTCGGACTTTCTGCTCTTCAGCAGCTAATACAGGATCGATGGCAGGAACGCGCCGGCTGGTTCCTTGTACAGTCCTTTGCTCATTAAAGTCATTGGCTGCGCAACCCGTAAACCGTTGCTTAGGCACCAGCGAAATAGCTCCCCATTGCGCGTCGGGAGAAGAAACCCCGGGCCGGCGAATTCCTTTGCTGCACCGATAAGCGCTTTTAAATCCTTATTCGTTTCACCCACGGCATGACCGAAAAACCCGATGACGGTCGTGTAACCGGTGATTCGGCCGTCGTGTTCCACCACCGTTGTGGAACCCCGTTCAAGCGCGTCTCTCAATTCTCCGGGGCGATCGTTGCCGTGCACCTCCCGGCACAACCGGTTGCAGCTTTCGACATCTGCTTCGGTCGCCGGTCTGACGACATGACCTTCGATGGAAATTCCGAGGGCATTGCCTTGCATGCACGCAAGATGTTCGCGGACATCATAGCCGAGCTTCGCATACAAAGAGAGCGACCGGGTGTGAAAGCCAGCCTGAATCAAGCGGACACCGGGCAAATTTTTCTCTCTGGCGCGCGCATGCACGGCGTCCATTAAACGCCGGCCAATCGCACGATTCTGCACCGTTGGATCGACAGTAATCGGCCCAACACCTGCGATTGTGTTGCGTTCGTCCAGAAAATTGCTGCCGACAATCCGCCCATCGATCTCCGCGACGACAGAGTAAAATTCCGGATGCGCGAGCATCCAGGTTAACAAACCAATTGCAACTTCGGTTGCCGGAAAGTCAGGGGGAAAACCATGCGCCTCTGAGATCGTCTTAAATGCGTTGTAACAAATCGTGCCGCAAATCTCCGCATCCGCCGGTGTCGCTTCCCGAATCCTGATGCCCATATCTCAATCCTCCTGCGTCGTGATCACTTCAATTTCCCTGCACGATGATCAAACTCGTAGCAACAGCAGCCCCGGCGCGAACGAGACCTTAATGCCAGATCGACAATCAACTGCGCCAAATGGGTATCCACGCGAACAAAGTTTTTCTCCGTGATCTTCGCGAGCTTTGTGGTGAATACTTCTGTGGGTCTCGTCGAAGTCGGGGCTCATCTTTTCTAGTTATTGAAATCGTTCACGGAACATATTTGCTTCGAAGTGCCGAATCGACGCGGGTTCCTCAACATCACACCGAAGATTGAGGAGCTCGTTCACCGGAGCGGTGTGACCGAAGGTCTTTGTCTGGTGAACGCCATGCATATCACCGCTTCGGTATTCATCAACGACGACGAGCTGGGCCTTCATCACGACTATGAAATCTGGCTGGAAAAACTTGCTCCGCACGCGCCGACGAACGCCTATCGGCACAACCAAACGGGCAAAAATTGTACCCGGATGCAGAGATAGATCAACCGTGATAACACGGGACAGGTAAAAAGACTTCATCCACTCGCGGCACGTTTCTTCGCAACGAAGAGACCGAATGCCATTGCACCCGAGACATAAGCTTGTGTCATTAGTGGAAACGATTTCACGAAGTGCCGTGTAGGAGCATCAGCGAACGACATTAGCCATCTTAATGGTAAACGCCGAGCCATCCGCGAACAATACTCCCACGTGGGAACGACGTTTCCGGTGATGTCTTTCGCCGCCTCAACGTCCAGATTCGCTTCGCCCATCCATGTCGCGTACTGGCTAAGCGTATCGAGGCTCGCGCTCAGCATCGCCTTACCGATTGTCGCAACCAATTCTTTCCCGTCGTCCCGCGTTGGCCGCTCTCCTCGAAGCCATGCACAAACCGCAAGAACGCCGCCGGGTCTCAATGCAGTGGCGCACCGCTCGAAGAAGCGCTTTTTGTCGCGAAAATGTTCGCTGCTCTCCATGATCCAAATGACATCGGTGCTGTCGGGTTGCGGTTGCCACTCGTTTGCGTCGAGCACCAAGAACTGAAGTTGATGAGCTAATCCTTTACTTTTCGCTTTCTTGGCCGCCATTCGGGCCTGGACCGGGCTGATCGTAAGTCCGGTGACGCGGCAATCGTATTGGTTCGCCAACCAGAAAGCTGACCCGCCTAATCCGCATCCGATATCCAAAACCTGAGCGCCGCGCGGAATCCCTGCTTTCTCGGCCAGCTGTTCCATCAATTTGATCTGTGCACGCCCGATTGATTCGCCATTTTCCCAATAACCGTGATGCAGATGTTCGCCCCACAACAGTCGGTAAAAGATTGACAATCGATCGTAGTGTTTGCGGATTTCGCGAAGATCGACATCGAATTGCGGCGAACGTTCTATGATAGTGTCAGTGCTCATTGTGTGGATGCAGTGAGGCGATTTAACTCGAGGGAATAGAGATGATTATTGGGAAAACGATTGTGCAACTCCGACAGAATTTCGCGCGCCTTGTCCTTTTGATTGTCGCGCAAGGCGGCGACAGCCAGCAATAGCTTTGCGAACGGCTCCAGATAGTAGCCATGAAGCGCCGTGTTCTGGAGATTCTGCAGTCCTTTCTCACGATCGACCTCAGAGCCGGTCAATCGCAGCAGAATACGGAACGCGATTGGCTTGAGGCTGAGCAGATAATTTTCAACTCCCGGGCCGAGATAAGCGTCAAAGGCTTTCGGGTCAGCATGCATCAGCCGTTCCGCGTAAACGCGGCCGGACTTGGTATAGCTCAATGCACGAACGCCCTGCCCATTGATCAGCGCGACGTAATCCGCGCGCAGGCCGTGCGTGAGTGTCTTAACAAATAGGGAGCGGGCATCATCGCTCGATTGTTGCAGCGCTAGATCGGCGAGGCGGTCAGCTTCAGCAATACATTGATCGAATGAAGTCTTGATCGCGGGATCGGGATCGAAAGTCCTACGGTTTTTGAATTGCTCGTCGTCAACGAAAAGCTGGGATTCGAGGACGCCAAGCCGGTTCAACTCTGAAAACAAATACGCGCCGGCGTCGGACGCTGGACCGAGAGAATCTTGCGGATGCGTTTCCCGCCAGCGTTTCAGGATTTCATGCGCCTGATCGAATCTGAGATCATACATTTGCAGCCATGCTTGATAGACCTCCTCCGATTTGAGATCGGAATCACCGGCTAGGACTAACCCGCTTGAAGCAGCAAAAAAGAGCAACAAAACCCCCGTAAAGCGTGCCATGGTTAAGTACGGTAGGAGTAGACTCTTCTCAAGTTGCGTTCGATGACCTTCGCTGGAAGCATGCGAGTCACCATCTGCCGCCCTGTCACGAACAGCGCATTCTGCCATTGTCCAATTTGACCAACCAAAAGTGAGCGCTGCTGAATGTGCCTTGTCCTGTTAAATCGCAGTGACTCATAACGACGAAGCGCGCCGTGAAGAGAAGCTTCTTTTTCGACGCATTTGGCGAAAACGAGTGCATCTTCGAGTGCCATACAGCCTCCTTGGCCAAGATTCGGAGTACAGGGATGCGCAGCGTCCCCAAGTAATGTGACCATTCCTATACCCCAGCGCCGAAGAGGCGCACAATCACGCGCCCCGTTCTTTAGGATTTCGCCTTCGTCAGTCGTCTCCAGAAAATCTGCGATTGGCTCATGCCAGCCAGCGAACAACTTTTGAAGTTCCCTTTTTCGTCCGCAATGCGCGTCGAGATGCTCCGAAGGCACATTCGCTGCGGCGTACCATGTGAATCTTCGATGGCCGGTGTTAAGAATTCCGAAACGTTTCCCTGTTCCCCAAGATTCGCTATTGCACCCGGGCGTAATCGCAGCGCCATCGTATCGCGCCAGACCTCGCCACACCGTGTAACCTCGATAAATGGGATCCGAAATCCCAAAGAGTTCGGACCGAACTCGAGACCGAATCCCATCTGCTCCGACGACGGCGTCATGCTCTTCCATGCGACCATCCTTAAAATATAGTCGGACCTTGTCGTTCCGCTGTCTTAATCCCTGCAGCTCGCAGCTCAAACGGAGGCACTCCTGCGGCAAAGCAGTCAATAGAATTGAAAGAAGATCCGCCCGACGCATGCAAACAGCGGGAACTTCAAACTTTCCCAACGCAATGGTCATTAGAATTTCGCCACTGCTCGCTCGAACTAGAAAATGCGTATTTCGCCCACTACGCGCTAGCACTTCTTCGAGGAGACCTAGCTCCTGCAAAACCCGGGTAGCATTCGGCCAAAGCATCATACCTGCACCTACCTCGCGGAGCAGCTCCACTCTCTCATAAACCGACACATCGATGCCGATTCGATGAAGCGCTACGGCCGCAGCAATCCCACCAATTCCTCCTCCGACAATCCCAATACTTTTGGCGTCCATGTTTTGATGACTAGATTATAGAAAAAATATCCGGTCTAAGGCTCACCCATGGCGTAATCACTCGGCGGGACGAACTAGAAGCGGAAGGCGGTTTTTACCTTCTGGCCAACCGTGAGAACTGTTCAGCTGCCCTTTCCAGTTCCTTCAACTAGTCGAGACAAGGAACATCCGATCGCCTGCCTAAGTCGTTGGATGGTCTCCCATCGAATGTTGAGCTCGCCGGCCTCTATCTTGCAAATCGTACGGGCATTTAAACCCGTTAACAGAGCCAGCTTCTGCTGACTAATCGAACACGCCACTCGTTCCCGGCGAACATTGCCGCCTAGAGTTTTCAGCGCAGTCTCGTCTCCACAGTCGCGAAATTTCGATAACGGTGGGTTTGTTGATATGTGCATGACCATCCTTTAACCGCATGCATTAAATGGAAACTGAAAGGACGCTGAATTTTTTTTCAGTTTGCCCTCGGTCGGGAAACGATGCGTGGGCGAGTGCAACCGCTCGATTCGTGATTCGAGACCGCCTACTACGAAACCGGCAAGACAAACGTCTCGCCGATTTCGCTGAGAGCAATGCGTTCTGGTGTTTTGTGCAGGGCCAACTTGAAACGTTCGATCGGTTCTCGGAACGGTTCGAAGCTCAGTCGGAAAGTTTGATGGTGTACTGGCATGATGAACTGCGCGTTAGCATCATTGGCCATTTGCACCGCTTGCTCCGGGTTGCAATGAGTCCGGATCCACGGGTTGTAACACCCAATCGACATGATCGCTAAATCGACACGCCCGTAGCTGCGCAAATCCAGAAAGCTTTCGGTCCTGGCTGTGTCTCCGCTGAAAATAATCCGGCGTCCGTATCTCTCGAGAATGTAACCGTTGAACCCGCGGTAACTGTCACGTTGCATGCGCGCTCCCCAATGCTTTACGGGAAAAGCTGCAATATTGATATTTTCGGCGGGCGTACTGATTGATTTTTTTTCTCCCCAGCGCAGTTCAGTCACGTCTCGCAGTCGTGACCAACGGAGCAGATCCTCTGTGCAAGGCGCGGTCACTACTTTGGTGGAAGAATCAAACTGATGAAGCGTTCGCAAATCGAAGTGATCGAAGTGCGCATGTGAAAGAACGATAAGATCGATCTTGGGCAACTCTTTTGCTACCAGGGCCGGCGCCGTTAGGCGCTTTGGTCCAAATGTAACCCCCGGCCACCGAATCCCTATACGTGGGAAAAGCACCGGGTCGATGAGGATGTTGACGCCGAAGAAGTTGACCAGAACAGTCGCGTGCCCAAGCCATGCCGCCGTAAGTCGCTCGCAACTCCATTTCGCCGGTTTCGGCTTGATTAGGGTTGGAGCAATCGGTTGCCTGCTGTTGTATATCGCATCGCACCAAAGGCGTGCTGTCCATTGGCGCACGCGCGAGCTGCGAAAGCTTGGTTGTCGAGACGCTAGCTCAAACGATTTTTTCCGACTCACCGTGTATCGAGCTTTCGGCGTTTCCCCACGGGAGAGACGGTGTTGGTGCAAGCTCGTCCCTATCGTGCTTCTGCTTTGCGACAACTGGGAGTTCGAAGGATACGCGAAGTCCCGGCCCTGGCTGGCGATTCTCAGCGCGAATGCTGCCCTCGTGGATCTCGATCACGCTGCGACAAATAGCGAGGCCCAGACCGGTTCCCACGTCGCCGTGTGAAACAGGCCCGCCAGCCTGACGAACCCGGATGAAAGGTTCGAAGATTCTTTGCAAGTCCGGTACCGGTAAACCGGGCCCAGTATCCTCCATTTTCACTTTCCAGCACCCATCATCCCGCCATGATGCGATTGTGATAGAGCCTCCGGTCGGAGTCACGCGCAGCGCGTTGCTCAACAGATTCAAAAGGACTTGGCGAAGCAACGTTGCATCAAAAATGCCTGGTAAGCTCTCATTTTGCGTGACTTCAAGAGAGATGCTCTGATCTTCGCAGAGGATCTGCGCGTCCTCGCAGAAATGTTGAATGAAATCGGCCGTGTTCTGTGACTTAAGGTTAGGGCGGATACCACGGACTTCCGACTTGGCAAGGAAGAGCAGCTTCTCAATCACGGAGCTTAGCCTATTGATGCTTTCGAGTTGCTGTTGAATTATCTCCTGTTGACTTCGAGGCAGGTTTCCTTGTAGGAGAAGTTTTTCTGATTGAAGCCGCATTACAGAAAGTGGCGTCTTCAACTCGTGCGACGCATCGCCGGCAAAACGCCACAGCCGGTTAAAGGAAACTTCCAAACGGTCGAACATTCGATTGAGCAGGCGCGCCAAGGCTGTAATCTCATCGTTGGCGCTGTCCGTAGGAATGCGCGCGCTCAGGTTATCCGCGTTGATTCCTTCAGCGGTTCGCTGGATGCGTTGAATGGGGTTCAACGCCAGGCGACTCAAGCGGTGACCGAAAAAGATACTCAGGGCCGCAGCAACCCCTGAAACAAGCAAGCCAGCCTTAAGATAATAGCTAGAGAAATGCTCAATGCTGCGCAACGACGTTCCGATCTGAACTTTGAACTCGCCCTGCGGGAACTGCCCAACTCGGACGACTCCGAGCCCCGAGGTCGCGGTGGTCCAGTTCGTCTCGTCGCGCGGATTCGGTTCTAAAACAGCAGTGCGCATGTTGGGGGATCGAAAGAGCACCTTGCCATTTCTTCGTACTTGAAAAAAATAAAGCTGCGCGTCGATCTCCGCGTGCTCGGCCACTCGTCGCAAGAAATCACCTTCCACAATCGGCCCGTGTTGAGCTTCAACTCGGTCGCGAATCTCGCGAAACTCGGCGTTGTTCAGGAGATCGATTCCGTGGATCAACTCATCGCGCAGAAGCCAGTAGCCAATGATCATTGTCGAAATGACCGTGCACATCACAACGAGCGCATAGTAGTAGGTCAAACGCGATCCGAGTGACTTCATATCAGCTGATAGCCAACGCCGCGCAATGTCTTGAACCAAGGTTTGTCTGCAGGCGTCTCCAGTTTCATGCGCAGGCGACGCATATAGACGTCAAGAAGGTTAGTGTCAGCATCGAAATAGGAATCCCAAACTTTTTCCGCGATCATCGTTCGGGAGAGCACCCGACCAGGATTCTGCATGAACAGTTCGAGCAACGCGAACTCTCGCGCAGTCAACTCGATCGTTTGACCGTTTAGTTGCACGCTTCGTGAAAGCAGATCGAGCTTGAGACCACGATGCTTGAATACCGTGGCTTTCTTCCCGCCGTGCCGACGCAGGAGCGAGCGAACGCGGGCGAGGAGTTCCTCGAAGCTAAATGGTTTTGCCAGGTAGTCGTCCGCGCCCAAGTTCAGTCCGGTGATCCGATCGTAAACAGCATCTCGCGCGCTCAAAATCAGCACGGGCTGGTCAAAACCCATAGCGCGCCATTCGCGCAACAGATCTAAGCCATCGCCATCCGGCAGACTGAGATCAAGAATTACCGCGTCGAACGGGCCCTTTGCCAGTGTGTCGTTAGCTTCCTTGCAAGAGCGAACCCAAGTAGAGACGTAGGCGACCTGCTCCAGGCCGCGTTCAACAAAATGACCGACTCGCGGCTCGTCTTCCACGATTAGAATTTTCATCGCTTCACTCGGGCAATATGCAGTATTCGCGGTATTTCTGCACGAGGGACTTGCTTTTCACGGTCGTTTCTACGTCTGCGGAATTTTTGCTGCAACACCATGCAAGTCTGCGCAAAACGCCGCGAAGGGCTGCTGATCGCAATGCCAAGCGTCCGCAACGATATGCAAGACTGCGGAAACGTACGCAACAACTGCTTTGTCGATTTACAAATCATCCGCCTTATCCGGCGAGGCTGCGGGCGCAAAAGTAGGGAAAGGTGAACGAACCGAACCGACTCTTTACTTTTCGGCAGGCGAGGCATGGCCAATTTCGGGCATTGCCGTGAGAAGAACGTTCGTCAACTCCTGACATTATGGTCGATTTGTAAAGAGACAAAGACCGGCGATAGACACTCTTTTCTACACGCCACTGGTCAGCCGTAGGTCTGACGCGAAATTTACGCAGTGCGGGCGTGACCTGCTACATTTCAGCCGAATGAAGACTAACCGGATCGAAGCGTTCAGTGACGGGGTCATGGCCATTCTCATCACAATTATGGTGCTCGAGCTGAAGGCACCGCACGATCCAAATCCCGCTTCGCTGGCACGAATGTGGCCGACTTTTTTCGCTTATGTTCTTAGCTTCGTCATCATCGCGATCTACTGGGTCAACCATCATCATCTCGTCCATCTCGTGACCCACGTCGATTCGGTCATTCTTTGGGCGAATATGAACCTGCTTTTCTGGATCTCGCTGATTCCGTGGGTCACAGTTTATCTCGGCGACAATCACGCTCTGCCATTTCCGGTTGCGCTGTATGCCGCTGTCTCGACTGCGGGCGCGGTTTCGTTCTTCCTGCTGCGGGGGTCGATCGCACGGCATCATCACGACCTCGAGTTTAAGCGCTTGAACAAGAGAATGGCTCGCAAAAATCTCATTTCGATTGTGATCTACGTTGCGGCCATTGCGGTGGCATTCATCTACACACCCCTCGCGTTGCTCCTGATCGCTTTACCCGCCGCAATGTATTTTCTCCCCGAACACGGCGTCGGGAGATTTGAACGCTAGATCGAATACTACAGCATCTGGCGCGTGGGCCGGAACAGGATTTCGTTGATGTCTACTTCCTCCGGCTGGCTCATCGCGAACACCACGGCCTGCGCAAATGATTCGGCAGGAATGGCAATGTCTGAATAATATTGCCGGATCTTTTCAGCGACGTCCGGCTCGGTGACGCTGTCCGGCAATTCTGTGTCGACAGCACCCGGTGAGATGATCGTCGTGCGGATATTGTAGGGCTTTACTTCCTGACGAAATCCTTCCGCCAGCGCGCGCACGGCATGTTTGGTGGCCGCATAGACCGCGAAATCCGGTCCGATCTTGTGACCGGCGACAGACGAGACAAAGATCATGTGTCCGGATTTTTGCTGCTTCATATGCGGCAGTGCCGCAGCGATGCCATAAAGAACGCCTTTGATGTTCACGTCGATCGTCCGATCCCAATCATCGATCGTGAGACGTTCAAGCGGTGCGCGCGGCATGATCCCGGCGTTGTTGATCATGACATCGATGCGTCCCCACTCCTCGACCGCCTTGTCGACTAATCTCTTCACCTGATCGCGGCGAGTAACATCTGTTGTGATCGCGAGCGCCTTACCGCCGTCACGATTCAATTCATCTGCCAACGATTTGAGACGCTCGCTACGTCGCGCACCCAGGACAACGTTCGCGCCTTCCACGGACAGGAGTCGTGCCGCTGCCTCCCCCAACCCACTGCTCGCGCCGGTGATGACGACGACTTTCCCTTTGATCTTATTACTCATCGTGATTTGGATGCTCGCATACTTCTTCGTCACTCGCCTGTCACGCCGTAGCCTCGTCGTAAGCGGATCGCTTGTCACTCATCACTATCTTTACCGTCCTGTCTTTTCCTCAATGTGTTCCGGGTATCGGGCTCCTTGCACAGAGATTTTTGATGCAGCGCTCTCGATGTCGCGGAGATCTTCTGGCGTAAGTTCGATTGATGCCGCTCCGATATTTTCTTCGAGGCGATGCAGCTTCGTGGTTCCAGGAATTGGAACAATCCACGGCTTTTGAGCAAGCAGCCAGGCAAGCGCGATCTGGGCAGGTGTCGCCTTCTTTCGTTTTGCGATCTCGCCTAACAAATCAACCAACGCCTGATTCGCTTTCCGTGCCTCGGGCGTAAAGCGGGGGAGGATGTTGCGAAAATCTGAGGCGTCGAATGTCGTGGTTTCGTCCATCTTTCCCGTCAGGAATCCCCTGCCCAGGGGGCTGTATGGAACGAAGCCGATTCGCCAGTTCCTCGAGCGCCGGCAACACTTGCTCTTCAGCGCGCCTCCACCATAGCGAATATTCACTCTGGACTGCCGTCACTGACTGAACTGCGTGTGCCCGACGGATCGTTTGCACCCCCGGCTCGGAAAGACCGAAATGCTTCACTTTTCCTTCATCAATCAGCTCCTTCACCGCGCCGGCCACGTCTTCGATCGGCACGTGTGGGTCAACACGGTGTTGGTAGAACAGATCGATCACATCGGTCTTCAGTCGCTTTAGTGACGCTTCAGCAACTTCTTTGATGTGTTCCGGCCGGCTATCCAGGTCACTCCATCTCGATTGATCGCCAGGGGCGGGCTTGAACCCAAATTTCGTAGCAATCACGACCTGGTCGCGGAACGGAGCGAGGGCTTCGCCAACCAGCTCTTCGTTCGTGAATGGGCCGTAAACTTCGGCGGTGTCGAAAAATGTAACGCCACGTTTAACTGCTGCGCGAAGCAGCGCGATCATCTCCTGTTTATCTTTTGGCGGACCGTAACCGAAGCTCATTCCCATGCAGCCTAGCCCGATCGCCGATACTTCCAGGCCGCTCTTTCCAAGTTTGCGTTTTCTCATTTGTTTCCGTCCTATTGTCATTCTGATCCCGCAGTCGCGGGAGAAGAATCTCAGATCATTTTTTTTACCGAGGCACAGGCAATTAATCAGAGATGTTTCGCTTCGCTCAACATGACAGACAATTTATGAAGTGTGCTCCGCTGGAATTACGCTCATTCCGATTTCAGCGAAGCCATGTCGATCGAGAAGCGGTACTTCACGTCTGACTTAAGCAGACGCTCGTAAGCTTCGTTGACCTTCTGGATAGGAATCACTTCGACATCAGCGGTGATGTTGTGTTTGCCGCAAAAATCGAGCATCTCCTGGGTCTCGGCGATACCTCCAATGCTGGAACCGGAGAAACTGCGCCGGCGCACGATCAGACTAAACGCCGGGACATCGAGAGGCTCTGCGGGAGCGCCGACTAACGTAAGATTGCCATCGACGCCGAGCAGATTGAGATACGCATTGATGTCGTGATCGGCCGAAACGGTGTCGAGGATGAAATCGAAACTGCCGGCGTGTTTCTTCATTTCGTCAGTATTGCGTGAGACGACCGTTTCATCAGCGCCGAGGCGGAGCGCGTCCTCCTTCTTGTTAGGCGACGTGGTGAAGACGACAACGTGCGCTCCGAACGCATGCGCAAATTTCACGCCCATATGACCCAGTCCGCCAAGACCGACCACGCCAACCTTCTTCCCTTTGCCAACGCCCCAGTGGCGCATGGGCGAGTATGTCGTAATGCCCGCGCACAGGAGCGGTGCAGCCCCAGCAACATTCAGATTTGTGGGAACACGCAGGACAAAGTGTTCGTCGACAACGATGCTGTCGGAGTAACCGCCATAAGTAAATCCACCAATATGCTTATCCGGCGAGTTGAACGTGAGAACCATGTTCGGACAGAACTGCTCCAGGTCAGCTTTGCATTGTCGGCACGTGCGATCCGAATCGACCATGCAACCTACGGCAACGAGATCGCCGGGTTTATATTTCTTAACTGCCGCGCCGACCTTCGTGACACGGCCGACGATCTCGTGGCCCGGAACGATTGGGTAATTCGTGGCCATGAACTCGCTCCATTCGTTGCGCACGGAATGCAGATCAGAGTGGCAGATCCCGCAGAACAGAATTTCAATCTGCACGTCCCGCTCCGCCGGATCGCGTCGCGAAATCGTGGTCGAAGTCAGTGGCGACGTTTCACTGGCAGCTGAATAAGCCTTCGTTTTATACGTGGTTGCGTGCATGCTTGACGATTGACCCCTTTATAGCGCATCGCAACGCAATCTTCCTTTGCGCTTAATTATGAGACATCTGCACTAGAAAATTAGGAATGGAGCGAACCGGGTGAGCGACATAGAAGACGAAGCCGCTAAGGAGGTAGAAACGGAGCGTGGGAATCGAGAAAGTTTCAACCCGGGACACAGTTCAAACTACGACGGCCCAGTTGCGCCTGCCTGGCATACTGTTGTTCTCCTTCTAATCCTTTTCGGTTTCTCATTTGCAAGCGCGCGCGTTGGAAGCCTGACTCCGTTCGGAGCGAATACCGGTCGCGCATTCGGTTACCTGCTCGTCATCATCTTCGAATGGGCAGTTGTCGCATTCATTTGGTTCGGCATAAGACGGCATCGTGTTCGGATCGTTGACCTGGTTGGCGGCAGTTGGGCGCGACCGATTTACATCCTTCGCGATTTTCTAATCGCGGTCGCATTTCTTATCGTCGTGATAGGTGGCGTGTTGGGCGCATTGGATCATTTCCTTAAAACGGCGCCGAACCAGGCGATCCGTAATCTGATTCCGCACGGGCCGATCGAAGTCGTCCTTTTTTTGATGACGTCGCTGACCGCTGGTTTCTGCGAAGAACTAATTTATCGCGGGTATTTGCAACGCCAGTTCACCGCGTTCACGCACGCTGTTGGCGGCGGAATTGTCCTGCAAGCGATCGCCTTTGCTCTCGGTCATGGTTATCAAGGTTGGAAATACGTGCTGCTGATCGCGGTATTGGCGACAATGCTTGGACTACTGGCGCATTGGCGTAAAAGTCTGCGCCCAGGCATGATCGCGCACGCGTTGCAGGACGGAGTCAGCGGAATAGTGGCTGGTCACGTCTTGCGCTGACGTCGCATCCAGTTTTGGTCTGTCTCTGCGAACTTTGGCTTCTCTGCGGTGAAAATTCAGCTAAATCTCGTCCAGTAATTTCGATAATCAGATCTTTCGGGAATCGTAGGCCCAGTGCAGCAACGCCTGGCGCTGCCGTCGACGGCAATTGAGATCGCGAGGTTTACAGTGTTTCTTCAATTGCGCCACGTGGCGGCGAACGGCGCGCCAACGCGCAATCTGGCGGAGATCATCCTCGTGGCGGCGACCACAATAATAACGGCAATACCATTGAAACCAGCCGCGCGGATCGTCTGGATGAATCCAGCCTTTGCGTCGCCATTCCGAGAGCGGTTGCGACGCGTTCACGCCAAAATAATTCAGCGCAGCTCGCGCTCGATCAGGCGAAAGCTTCGCCCGCGCGAACCAGCTCGCCGGAAATTCGTCGCGACAATCGGTCATGTATTTCCCGCCGAACACGCCGAGCTCGAGCATCTGCTTGGGCGTCAGCTCAGGCGTGAATCCCGGCCGGAACGCGCGCCCCACCGGTTTCGTGCGGAAATAAACGTAACCCTTCTGCATTTTGTCGTTCACTTCCACCCGCACCGGCTTCATTGTTTTTTAACTCACTGTCACGCATGACTTCTCTACTGTTCGATTGACGCTCGTTTTTTATTTTGCCTTAGATCCAGCTTGGTATTGTTCGGCGCTGACGTGCTCCATCCACTCGACGACTTTACCGTCCAGTGCTTCTTGAATGGCGATGTGAGTCATCGCGATCGTCGGCGTAGCGCCGTGCCAATGCTTCTCGTTAGGCTCAAACCAAACCACATCGCCCGGCCGGATTTCCTCGATCGGTCCCCCCTCGCGCTGCGCCCATCCAAGGCCGAAGGTGACGATCAATGTCTGACCGAGCGGATGCGTGTGCCAGGCCGTACGCGCACCCGGCTCAAACGTCACACTTGCGCCACGCACACGCGCTGGTCCCGGGGCCTCAATTAGCGGATCAATGCGCACTGTCCCCGTAAACCAGTCGGTGGGTCCTCTCGAAGACTGCCGTGAAGCATTACGTCTTATCTCCATATTTTTTCTCCCAGTTCGAGAAGTCAACTATCAACTGCTTTGCGACATTTCTCTCGCACCGGTAGCCTTGGCGGAGGAGGATGTCGAAACTACAGATCAGGCTCAGTTATGCTGCACCAGCCGGAGCGCCAGGAGATCATTTCAATTGGTCGTCGGCCAGGCCAACCGTATGCAGAAATTCATTCCAGCGTGGATCGGCATGGAGATTCACCAGAAACGGATCGTACCGCAAACCCGGCAGACCTCCATCCCGTTGACGGTGTGCGCGCTCCAGCCACTCGAAAGCTTTGTCTTTCTCGTTGCGATAACTGTAGATCTCGGCGATCTGATAGGCCGCCGTATCGGCAGAGGTTTCAATTAATTTCGCGAGCGCGGCGTCTGATTCCGCATTTTGCTTCTGTCCCCATTGCGCGATCGCCACGACAAGCAGACGGGCCCAATCTGCGGACTCGCCCTGCGTGGTGGTCAAGGCCTCTTCAAAGTTTCCAGCCCGGATGAAGCCAAGACCAAGGCCGGCATGAGCCCAGGGCGCAGTGGGACTGAGTTCAACCACGCGGGCATATTCGGCACGCGCATCCGCCAGCGATCCGGTCACGGCGAGGTGGAAGGCTAAATACGAGCGTGACTCCGGATTGACGGGATCCAACTCGACAGCCTTTCGATAAAGCGCGGTCGTAGCATCGACGTCGCCTTTCGCAAGCGCAACGTTGCCCGCAAGGATGAGGAGCTGGGCATTCGCAGGAGCCAGGGCCAAAGCGGCCTTCGATGTCTCATTCGCCCCTTTCCAATCGTAGTCGAAATTGAGTTGGATTAACGCGCGGGTGAGCAACGCTTCAGGCAGGTTGGGCTCGATGGCCAGCGCCCGCGCCGAGGCCTCTCTCGCGCGCGCCAGATGCTCGTCGAAGCCGGTCCGCCCAAACCCAGTTGAATAGCCGCAGATCCAAACATGTGTGTAGGCCAAGCCCGCCCAGGCCAGCGCGAACTGCGGATCGAGCTGGACCGCCTTTTCATATGCAGCCTGCGCGTCCCCTGCGCCTTTTTCCGTATTTCGATTGTTGTAAAATCGACCCTGTAAATATTGCTCGTGCGCCTGAACGTTCTTTGTTCCGCCCTTTTCTGCCGTTTCCACCTCCGCTTGAATTGCCGGATCGGCCGTTCCTCCGCCGCCGAACTGGCCACGTAATTTTCCGACGATGGTCTGGGCGAGTTCGGTTTGCACCGCGAATACGTCTTTCAAATCGCGTGTGTAATTTTCCGACCAGAGTTGTTCGCCAGTGTCGGCGCGAGTGAGCCGCGCTGCGATCCGCACGCTGTCGCCAGATTTGCGCACGCTTCCCTCGACCAAATGCGCGACGCCGAGTTTCTGTCCAATCTCCTGAGCCGTCGCGTTCTTGCCTTTGAAAGAGAACGCCGATGTCCGCGCCGCGACGTGTAGTCCCGGAATTTTTTGCAAAACAGTTAGCAGTTCTTCACTGATGCCATCCGAGAAATATTCGCTCCCCTTGTCATCGCTCATGTTAACGAACGGGAGAACGGCGACTGAGTTCTGAGCGGCCGGACTCGCGTTAGTTGGCGCGCCTGCCGCCGGCTCTTTTTTGTGACTCGCAAACCACCATCCGAAAGCAAGCGCGACTATCACGATGGCCGCTATCGCGCCGGCTAGAATTGGCGGCGGCATTTTCTTCGAAGTCTGGATTTCACGAGGAGATTCGGGACGCCCTCCCGCCTGCCATGGCAACACGATCCGGAACAATTCCATCGGCAATTTGATGTTTTTTAACTCGGCCGAAGAACACTTCTCAAACCTGGCCTCGAGCGCGTTTCGAATCTGGCGCTCTACATCCATGGAGATACAAATTCCGCCCGCGCCAGCCAGCGGTTCAATTCGGGAAGCGATGTTCACTCCATCGCCGTAAACGTCGCCGGCGCGATGCACGATGTCGCCGATGTGAATCCCGATTTTGAGTTCGATCCGCCGGTCGGCTCTGACGTCACAGTTGCGCTTGGCCAGGATGCGCTGGATTTCGATGGCGCATTGGGCCGCTTCCAAGGCGCTGCCGAATTCCACGAGAAAGGCGTCGCCAATCGTTTTGATTTCCACGCCGTTAAAGCGAGGAAAGATTTCGCGCAGCAGGCGGCGATGCTCCTCGAGTAATTCAAGGGCGAGTTGGTCATCGCGCTGGGACAGTGCGCTATAGCCGACCATGTCGGTGAACATGATGGCAGCCAACCTGCGTTGCTCGGAATCGGACATCGGCGAGTTTCAGTCAGTCAATTTCGAATGGAGGTCAGCAATGACATTCTTAGACGGGATTTGCAAGGGAGCAAAGCAAACCAACAGTGTTAGTTCGAATGCTGCGCACCGATGCGCAATCCGCTAGCGGAATTGGAACATTCGAGACTCTGCCGGCACGCGCGGAGAGGATCGTGTCGGTAATAGATTCTTAAATTTTAATTCGACCTCCTTACTTTGCGCGGTACTCGAGGATCAACTTGAATTGACCGATGAAGTCAAAGCCAAGCTAGATCAGTCCCGCTTAGAAATTGCTACTGGCCACTACATAGCGTGCCAGCCGTGAGGGCTCGCAACCGCAAACTCGCTCGGCCGAACAACTCTCCCTGGTAAAATCGCATTTACCAGAGTGCCGATGATGGGATTCGAACCCATACCCCGCTTTTCGCGAGAACGGATTTTAAGTCCGTTGCGTCTACCATTCCGCCACATCGGCGTTGCCGCGTGCGATTGTAAGCTCGTTATTCGCCTGCGAAAACGAATTTCGACATGCCCGAGTCGCTCGTCGCGTGCTCGAAACCCTCGGCGACACGAAGGGCGTTCAGCCCGGCCTTAAGGCGATGAGTGAGACTGGCGCTTCCTGAACTGAACCAATTAGGGAAGGAAGCCTGACGCTGATTGTGTCAGCGTGCTCACGGGCTACCGGTTCGAGGTGGCATTAGCCGTTACACATACACACCTTCGCCTGAATCCTTCCTCGAACGAAGTTCGGCGAGCATGTCCCGTTCGCTGAGATCGGAAGCCCAGTTTGGTCGAAGCTGAAAATGCGGTTCGTCCTGAATGGTTTTCCAATTGCCACCCCACTCGAGTCCCAGGTCCGTTCCAAGAGCACCTACCGCTTTGTATTTGGGCGACTCGTCGAGATATTTGCTGCCTTCGAACACTCCGATGTCGAAGGCGATTCCAAAATTGTGATTGGAATAACCGCCGCGCGCGTTCGTTACTATCTCGCCTGATTTAGTTCGCCCTTGCGCATAGAGATCGTTTTGTTCGTCGTAAGTACGAAGCCCACTGATTACTTTGATGGTGATGCCATTGGCAGCCGCTTTTGCAACGAGAGCGCGCGCGTATGGCTGTACTTCCGGGAGCAGTGTCGCAATGACCCTCTCACTCCGATCATCCACCTTATCGGCCGCCGGCTCTGGCGCCTGCGCGTTTGGACAGATCCGATCGTAAATTGCTTGCCACGTTTCTGGACCGGCCTTGCCATCGGCGCTGACACCGACTGCTTCCTGAACTGCTCGAATAATTTGGTCAAGATTCATAAGCATTGTCCGCACGCTTTATGAAAGCATTCGTACAGGCAGGTGAACGCTACCGAAAATAATACTGCTCTGTCTACAAATACCTGGAGGCCGGCACCGACTGCATCAGGCCTGACGTGTCTGCCGCTGCGGCGCATACGGCCGAAGTTCCTCGAGGTGCTGCCGCAAATAATTTAACAAATGCCGTCTTCGTTCCGCGCCACGTGATGAGACGCGTGCACCGTACGCAATTGCTGGCGGCAACAATTCTCTGTCAACATCCGCAACCCGCTCGTAGATGGCGTGCCAGCGCTTTTTCACTGTCCAAGGAGAAACTGATAGCGATGTCGCCAGCTTCTCACACGTTTCGCCCATCAAGGCATGCTGCAAAAGCGCTCGCTGCGAACGGCTGAAGTGAAACCGCGGGGCGGTGTAAATAAAGAGACTCGCGATGTTAGCACCCGGATGCGCGAGCGCCTCTTCCCTGGTTAACCCAAGGAGACGGGGCCGCTGACAAGGTTCTGGCTCGGGAATATGATGTCTCCGAAAATAATTGAAATAGTCACGTCGAAGGCAAGCGCCCGCATCGAGCATCCATTGTGATGTTTCCATCCCAATTGGATCGGTGAGAAATTCCTTAATGCGATAGCCGCGCAGAGCAAGAGAGAACGCCTCACTTTGTTTTTCGCGAATCGCAAGGATTTGCTCGGACGCGTATCCGTCCTCTCCCCAGCCTTCGAAACACATGACCACGTTCAATCCGTCACCGGCATTCGCCTGGGCGATCTTCTCGCGATGCAATACCGGCAATTGCCGCGAAAGATATCGCCGAGCTAGTTCAACGCCGAGATATGGAGGAAGCGTTAATCGCGCCTCGGCACAGAATTCGTCAGTAACAAAAACGGCAGCACTGAACGAGACGATTCGCGAACCGGCTGGCCTTGAGCGGTCCTCGACCAGAAAAAGCTGCATTGCTCCGTTGGAAAGCAATGCACGCCACATTTCCGGCAAGATACGGCTGCTCGCTTGGGCATAAGGAAGTCGCAGCGATTCATGGAGCGCGTAACAATCCCCAAGGTCCCGCGCGCTACCTTTTCGCGCCATGAGACTGATTGCTTTGGGTCTCTTCCCCAGTTTATCAAGCGGCAGCCGCTCCAAAATGCCGGTCGTTTTCATCTCGGAAGCTTGTCAAACGCAGCATTCCCGAATTGTCTTGTCGCCGCAAGCAAATTTCCACTTTTAGGGGTCTTGTGCCGGCGATCGGTCCTCGCTACAAATAGCGCCCCACGGTTATTTGAGGTAGGCAAATGAACGCCTGCGCCAGGCGATTACGTCGATAAATCAGTGGCTACGTACGAACCAAATGGCCGAAAAGAGATGATCTTTTAAATCAACAAGTTGCAAATACTAGTTCGGAACAAACAAAAGTTATGCTGGCCGGTAAGCGCGATAAACAATGCACCTACGAGGCCCGCCAAAAATCCGACACCGCAATCAACGGGATTTCCAAACTTTCTCTTGAGCACAAGGCGAAATTTTCCGGAGCAATAAATACAACCAACATCTGCAAACGATCACTTATCGAAAGGAGTAAAAGCCGTGGCCGACTTCGAGGATACCCAAGAAACCAGCGACGATCAAAGCGAACAGCAAAATACATCATCAGATACAGACGATTCTTCGTCGTCCGGTGATAGCAGCGGTGCAGCAACAGATACTGCCGCTGATTCATCAACCGGGACGTCATCGCCAGTCAATATACATTATGAGGTATCTCTTGTTGCCCAACCCGATGACACTACATGCTGGGCAGCATCAAGCGCCATGATACTGAGTTATTGGCACGATGTAGATACCTCCTCTTCAAATCCTTCTTATTCTGTTCAGGAAATCAAAGACCAGGTCACCAGTGCAGGTCCTCAATATGATATTACTTCCGGCTTAAAGCCTGAAGACACCCAACCGGTTGGCGATATTTTGGGGCTTAGTTTTGATTATCCTATGTGTTATGGAGTAGATGGATTTGCCTCCCTGTTAAAGGATAAAGGTCCGGTAGTATTTATCCGCGCATCGATGGGCGGTAAAGGCGCCCATGCAATTGCAGTGATCGGTCTGAACGGCGACGGAACTCCGGATGGGACAACTGTAGAGACATTGAATCCTTCCCCGGTAGGAACCGGAGCAGCACAAAATGTATCGTTTACGAATTTAATGACCATGATGGAGCAATTAGGATTTTGGGACCAAACTGATTGGTCAAAAGCCGGTGGCTTAGATCGTGTTTACGTTATGTATAAAAAATAACGTGTGCCGGTTACTTCATAAACACTTGAATCAAATTCGTCACAGAAATGTAACAGACGAAGCGGATGGCCGCCGCTATCATCAACCGTGTCGAAACCTTCATTCTGCTAACTGCTCACGATAATTAGGAGACCAAGAAAATGACAAACACTACCGTTCACCCCTGGGGGCCCTTATTCGGGGCCGCATTTTAATCACATCCAGATCAATTTATTTTTCCAATTCTAAACACAGTAACCAACTAACCACCCTAACACATTATGTACGTTGATTTTAATGGCTCTCCGCGTGGCCCCCTCTGGGGCGTTAACTCCATCGAAGTAGGATATGACGATCAAGGTGTATCACATACCGTATTGGTATTTCCGGACATATGTAACGATGATCTGCGCAATTCAGGTAAGCCAATGCATTTTTACATAATGCCGAGTACTGTGAGGCTCGCAAAGAACGATCAAAACAAGTACGAGTTTCATTTTATCAAGTTTGGCGGCGTGTTGACACAGGACAGCAACATCGGCGTCAAAGGTCAGGAAGAAGTAGCGGGTGGCGTTTTATCCTTGACCTCCACATTGGAATTGCCTCCCGGGGTAATTGACAGTCTAAAAGACCAGATAAAAGCAAAAATCAAGCAAGACGCCTCTTTAAAAACACATCAGTTATTTATGTTTCAGCCGGATACGCCGCCCACATTTGAACTTGGCTTCGTACCAATAGAGGAAAATGAAGTTGCCGTTTCTAACCTTACGTTAAACGACCTGGCTGATCCATCGAAACAGCCGACGGATGATAATTGGCTTTGGCGTATGCAGGGTGAGGGCAAAGGCAATATAGACCCTAATGGCACCAATGCCTGCACCGCAATGGTAGGTCAATATCCCGCCGCTCTCATCGAAGCGGGTTTTAAAGGAGAAACAGCTCCGTTATTTGTCACGAATATGCTAAAGCTTCGATTTATGACGCCGTCCGTAACGATAACTGTACATGCAGATTATCAAAAGATGTTTAACGCCTTTTCTAGCAATACAAAATACCAAAACGACTGGACTCAGGAAAACATCCACCGCGCGTTCGAAGAAAACAACCTCTTCGGTTTTTGTACAGACCAAGATTATGTATGGTGACGCCGAACTTACAGATAAGCAACAACAGGCCTACCAAGACATGGCAGACAAAGCCAAAGACAGAATAATGGACAATGTAAAAAAGTTAAGATCTTCGACCCGCAACCGCCGACTGTCCAACAAGCCGAAGCCGCTGATACACATTCAGTCGATCATCATTCTTTCCTCGGTATCTTTAGTTGGTCGACTGATAGCAATAACGGCTACAGCTACGCTCTAAATAGCAATTTTCAGTCCTCGAGCATTAATATGGAAGACACGATAGAAATACAAGGCCCGTATTTTAAGATTCAGGGTATCTCAGGTGATATGAAAGGTTTCTTCCAGGAAATGAAGGCAGATCCGAACGCGGTAAACGAGTATTTTAGCTCTGTCAATCTGGGTGATGCCTTCAAGAAGATACACGTTATCGCCACTTCGCGAGCCAACTGGCCAGATGACCAGGGTAACGGAGATCCACTCGATAAGCTGACAATTTCTGTGGGCTATTCAGATAAAGACGGCGTGATCCAGGTACAGAAATTCTGGGAGATATTACGACAATCTAAGCAAAAAACTATCAGACGACTTTGCTCCTGCTATTTGGACCAAAGATGACAAGGACCGCGTCTTTGTTTTTGACTTTGCGATGGATGATAACGTGCCAGCGGAGAAGCGAAATCAGATCTCCGTAAAGCGAATGGTCACGTACAAGGAAGACGAGCGAGTCAAAATTGATCCTGATAACACCGTCGTTATCCCTGACGACACCACTACTGATACTCAGATCGAAGTAAGAGCTAATGCGGTCGGGCATTTAAATGTTGGGCCAATTTATCTCGATGCCGATCTCACTAAACACATGCTTGTGGAGATTACGTGTAAAAAGGATGGATTTGATCCTGTTACTTTAATGTTCACGCAGGCCAACGCCGCCGACAGACAGCGGTTCGAATTGTGGACCAACGAAAGTACCGTCGCCATAAAATGGAGCTGCAAAGTCAAAGTCACTTATAAGAGTTTTGGTCCGCTCCAAGCCATAGTCTATGAGGGCGATGAGGTAGATATGGAAGGAAGCTTTCCACACGGCAAAATCATTAACCTTCCTGCACCTCCTGCCGATCTCTTGCAAAAGTTAACGCAGTATAAAGACCAGGCGAAACAATTAGACGCGTTAGACGCCTAGCTGCGATGTGAGGTACTAATTAGAAAGATCAACTGGATCGTATGGCTTACGAATTTGACGGTTCTCCAATCGGCCCCTATTACGGACCTAACAAACTGCTAGTCGTACAGGATGATGAGGACGGAAATACTTATCAGCTTAACATCTTTCCTGATCTGTTTAATGATGAGCTAAGAAAGGCCGGCAAGCCGCTCGCCTTTTATTATCTGCCGGATTCGCCACGTATGGCGAGGTACAAAACGGCGATTATATGTTCCACTTTACCAAGTTCGCTGGCGTGCTCACGGCAGACGATAACATTGCCGTAGCGTCGCCAGGGCAGGTAGAAGTGGCTGGTGGCGTGCTGGCTTTCACTTCTACGCTCAAAATACCAGACAGCGTGATTCAAAATGCAATGGATCAGCTAAAGCATGAAATCAAAAATAACCCTCGTTATAACACAGATAAGCGGTTTATGATGGGGGACGCCGACGTACAGATTGACTTGGGTGTAGTGCCGATCGTCGATAATGTAGTTTCTATTTCTAACCTGAGCCCGGAAAACTTAAGCGATCCAGCCACCCAAAAGCCCGATGACCCCTGGCTTTGGAAAATGCAGGGCGAAGGAAAAGGAACCATCAATCCCGTCGGCAACAATGCTTATACTGCCATGGTAGGACAGTATCCGGCGCAACTAGTTGAAGCCGGATTTCATGGCGCCTCAAGCCCAATCTTTGTGCACAACGCGCTAAAGCATAAATTTTACACTGGCGCGTTCAAAGCATCTATTCATGGCGATTGGAGTGCCATATTCAATCACTTTTCTGCGGATCTAAAGGCGTCGTATTTTTTTGTAAAAGGAGATATTCAAGCTGCTTTTAACAGCGCGGTAAAAGATGGAACGATAAAAAAATCAATTACCATCGACAACAAAGTGCCTGACACCGGAACAAGAAAAAAACTATGAGGCTCAGGTCGATAAGACGTTTGATAAATTCCTCGATATAGCACAAAAAACAATTTTAGATCCGGCGCCCCCGAAAATCGAAAATGCCAAAGCGCCTGATCCAGGCACCGTAGGTGTAAGTTTTGCCCTAAAGTTTGAGCACGATGAAAGTCATCTTACTCTCGATTTTGAAGAGGAGATAAATGAAACTTACATTAAGGACAACGTAATTTCCGCCCACATGATGGGCTTCTATGAGAAACTGCAGGCCAATAAAGACGAAGAGAAGAAGTACTTCGATGTAGTACATCTGGAAGAAGGTTTTCGCAAAATTCATGTTATTGCATCTGCCCGTGCGTACTGGCCGGATGCGAATGGCAACGGCGGTGACCCAATCGACCAGTTGGTCCTGGAGGTCGGTTACCCGGATAGCACCGGCGCTATCGTATACAAAAATTCTGGCTTGTATATGGACAACATCGGAGCCGCAAAATCTACTTCACTGACACCCGCGATCTGGACAAAGGACAATCCACACCGCATTTTGATCTTTGATTTTGAGCGGCAAACCAATCTTCCGCCTGAAAAGCAAAACATCATTTATATAAAAAGGCAGGTCCGTTTTCAGGAAAGACCAAGCGTTGAGGTACCTGACAGAACTTTAACATTTGATGAAGAACAAACGACAGAACACAGTATTGAAGTTAAGGCGGACGCTTTGGGTAAATTATCAGTGGGGCCGGTCGAATTAGACACAAAACTCGACGACAGAGTCAAGGTTATGGTTACATTCCGAAAGGCTAACCGCAATCCGGAAACCCTCCGTTTTACTGCGGACAATATAAATCAGCCGCAGTTTTTTGAAGCTTGGACTAAGGATCCTGCAGATGCGGTTAATTGGAGCTATCAAGTAACAATGGTTTACGAAAGTAAAGTCCCCGGTGTGCCTTCCGTTACTTACAACGGCGCCGAAATTTCAATGGCCGGCAGCACACCGCTTATTGTGCAAATACCCCTACCACCGGATGATTTAAAGGACCGAATAGCCAAATTGAAAGATATTGGCAGCACACTCGGGGGCGATTTTTAGAGAAGGCAGGCTACCGTGCCGACAGCTAAAGCAATGCTCCTAACCCCAGGAACAAATACGGCTTCTTTGGCCCCTGACGTTCTCGCTCTGGTTCACATCGGGTCAACCCTGACGGATGCAATGTTTGGCAAGATTGCGCTTATAGCAGACGTGCGTGCACACTGGCATATGAAGTTTGGTGGCGCTCAGTTCCCGCTGGACAGTATCAAGCTGCAAATAGGATATCCAGATAGTCAAGGAATCATGAGTTATAGAAGCTCCGCGGCAGTCGTCGATGGGACCAAGTCCAATCTCATCAAGCCTTTGATATGGACTGAAACAAATCAGCAGGAGATATTTCAAACAACTTTTCTAAAAGGTGCATCAGATAGTGTTGTTGTTCGTTATCAGGTTCTCTTTAAAATATCGGGCGTTTTGCCGCCGGGGTTTGACGACCGGTGTTCAGCTACTGAGAAGCTCCACCTTGGTACACAAACGCAGGATTTTACCCTAAAAGTGTTTCTTCAGTAAACTTCGCAGCATATGCCACCTAACTTCTGGGGCGCTAGGTTAACCACGATTTCTCCGGTTATTCAGCAGGTCAAAATAACTCCTATTGCGGTCCAACTGCCGCAACAGCCGGAATTACATCAGGAAGTAACAGCTTTTCCAGTAAAAAACGTTGCGTTTCAGCAGGCCATTTTATCGCACGTAGTCTTCAACGTAGATAAGAACGGCCCCGTAATTACCGATGCCGCCGTTCCATTTTTCAGCGATAGATTCGACACAACTAAAAAGTGGTACTTTCCTGAATTTCGCTTCCAGGCGCCCTTACAAAATAGCTTTTTGTTGACGTGTTGGATAAGCGGTGTCGACAAGGACGCCAATTCCACGTACAGCGGTGAAGCGACGTTCACCATGCAGAAGACTGTTCCTCCGAGGTGGCGAGTCAGATGCAGAACAATCCCGGGATGACTTTCACTGAGATACCACTAAATGGTCTACGCTTCAATTTCACGGTGACTCTTGCCGATAACACGTCTTTAAGTTTTCCGGGCTCGTATGTTGGCGTTGACGATCCCCAAGGCTATCTTTTTAAGCTTACCATCAAATTGGATCAACAGGATGGATTGATACGCTTTTATAAATTTATTTCTAACGGCGTAAACGCAAGTTATTGCTCAATACAAATCACTGCTTCATACTTTGGTTATACGCAAAAGCCCGGCGATCGACATCGCCAATTTACCGACCAATGCTTTTTAGAAGTGATCTTCAGTCGGTCGGCGCCCCCGGGAGAGTTGCGACAGCTCGATTTGTTTGGCCGGGACAACCAGTCGCTCCCGTTGCGAACGAAACGCCAGATTATATCACAAACGATGCAATGTCTTTTGCAAAAGCCGTTCTTAACGTGAATTTTGATTGTCACCAATTTCCGAACAATTACCTAACCAAGACAGGTGACAACAGCATCAGTATTTTTGCATGTAAACCACCCTTTGGCGATAGCAGCCTGGAAAGGAACGAGTAAGACAAAGTTCATTTAATAAGTGGCTCGCTTGCCGGCACTGGCGTGAGCGATGTGTATATAAACGTTTACAACGGAAAGTATCTGGTAATACCAGAACAATACCAAATTGCGCTCGACGAAACCGATGGAAACACACTTATTCCGAGTGCCTATCTCTTCACTAAAATCGATGCAAATAATATCAGTAACTCAGTAGCGATTTTTAAATTCAACATCGCTCCTGCTATCTCTGGATTTCAGCGTTTGTTGCTTAAGAAATTGCTGTTACAAAACACTCCAGCTTCCCTAAATAAGACACTGGATGATATTTTTGTAGAATTCCCAGCGAAGATTCATCAGCCGGAATTGATTCAATTCGATAAAGATCAAATTCCAAATGTTGAAATCGCTATGATGGGCGCTTATGCGCATGGTGTGGAAGCCTGCAACTTCCTTAGCCTGGAATTTCAGAATGTAAATATCGGTAATGGGAACGCTGCGCTCATTGCCAATAGACTCAAGCAAGCAGAAGGAAAGATGATCGAAAATATTGTCTTTGACGTGGACAGCGATGCAGATGCAAACCCGCAAGCAAGCATTTTACTCTCCTTGGAAGATATTACAGGCAAAGGATTGGAAATACGTCATGCCACGGATGACAATTTCGTTTATCTCATAAATAAGACTTTGCTTACTATTTCCGCTTCCCAGCTTGCAGATAAAAATGACGACCCAAAAAGCTTAGACCCCCCGCTTACGATTAACCCTAATCAAGCAGTAGCAAACGCCATTACCGATCTTACAGAAATCCCATTCACACAATTTCAATATAACTATGAAGTTCAACCGGATTATAGGGATAAAATATTAAATGAAATAAGAACCGATGCCGGGCAGGTAGTGAAAGACGATGTAATTGTCACGAATAATACGGGGCTGTTTGCATTATATAATATTGACCACATTGATTTTGTCCTGGCGATTGTAAATCCAGCTGAGACGGATTCCGTGAAAGCTATGCTTTACACTACAAACGTCATTTCCCTTACAAAAGACGGGGCAGTTACATTCGTCGCTTCTCCGCTACCCGTAGCAAGCTATTTGAGCAAGTGGTCTGTAGTCTATTCTACCGTCATTCATTTCACGGATAACACGGTCCAGCAAAATGACCCTCATAAGTTGAGGACATCAATACTATTGGAAAGCTTATAAACTTGACTGTTTCAAATCTCAATCTTCATAAATCATAAAACTTTTCACCGATGTTGTCTGTGCCGGACTGTTATTCCTCCTGCGGCCCCTCACCGGTTGGTTATCAAAAAGCAAGGACAGCGAATCGATCTTAATTCAGCAGTCGAAACAATGAATTACAAAAACAAACCGCAACCCAACCGAAAGCAACACATAT
Organism: uncultured Verrucomicrobiae bacterium; assembly: GCA_963791385.1. Lineage (GTDB taxonomy): Bacteria > Verrucomicrobiota > Verrucomicrobiia > Chthoniobacterales > UBA10450 > Udaeobacter. The sequence goes on along the minus strand of CAWBSH010000029.1, from coordinate 97,530 downwards.
GAGTAATTCAGATACCAAAACAGACGATTCAAAACTAGTTACGACTGACACAGTTTATGTTAGCCCAGACGGTGGCACCACTGACGAAGCATTTCCGAAACCAAACGTCGAGTACCGACTTTTGCGTTGATGTGACTAACGCCGGACAACTTCCCAGTGGGCCGTTCTTTGTTCAGTTCACGTTGAGTGGTGACCAGGATCCGCCAAAGGAACTGGACTTCGCCCAAGACGCTGGGTTGGATGCCGGAGCTTCCGTCAAAGCAGTCGTTCACTTTGGAACGTTTCCCAACCAGTTCGCCTCGTATCATCTGGAAGCCTGCATTTATTCCAATTCAGCGCCGGAGAAGCCGATCAATTGTGCAGGTTCGTTTGATATTACCGTCAATACGGAATCGACGAGCGATTCCGGGTCTGGCGGTGCTAGCGACACCGAATCGTCGAGCGAGCCCAGCTCTGGTGGTGCTACCGAGGATACAAGCGCGAGTGACGCAACTGGTGACACCGAAGATTCAACAACCGAAGAGTCACAATGAGCGAGACGTCCTAAAGCAGTCTCAACCCTATTGCGTTGGCTCGGCGGGGAAACCTTAGGGGGCATCGGTAAAATCAAAGGAAACAGGCGATTAGCTAAAGCAACAATGACGAGGGAGCAAATTGGAATCAAGCAAGAGAATCAACAGGTAGATAACTTAAAGGAGCAAGAACTATGGCAGACGACCAAGACGACCAACAAACTACCGATGGCACAGGTGCTGCGGTAGTCAACGTTACCGACCAACTGGCCGATGACCCAGGAATGCCAACGAACGCTCCGGATGAGAATCCTCCCGCTCCGGAATCGGCCAGGTACGAGCCGGGGCTGATCGAGGTTCAACTCAACGACCAGGTGATTCCAACAATCAGCGGCCTTACGCTCGATTCGTCGAGCGCCGATATGGGAACCTTTAACCAGGCGCTCGAAGAGCTACAAGCCCAGGAAGTGATCTATACCTTCCGCAATGCTGAGGCTGGGGCCAGCGGCGACGCCGCAGCGACTGAAGATCTTGGGGGACTGCCGGATCTAAGGAATTTCCTCACAATCCGGGTCGCCGATGACGCAGACGTGCTGGCCGGCGCGAACCGGCTCCGCCAGGTTGCCGAGGTCAAGATGGCGATGCCAATCCCCGTCTCCGCACCTCCGGCCGGCCCGCCTCCTCCGCCAATGGTCGGCGACCCCCTTACGGGTACGTCCGATAAGCTTGCAACGGATCCAAAGACCGGCCTCGATAATCAGTGGTACGTCTTTCGCTGCAAGCTCGATCAGGCGTGGCTGCAAAATGACGGCACAGGTGTGATCATCGTAGATATCGACTGGGGCTTCAGGACCACTCACCAGGATCTCCGTCAAAACATCGATTCCGCCCACACCTATAACGCTTACGACGGAACGGCCAACGTAAGCCAGGGAACCTGGACCATGCACGGAACGGGGGTTTTGGGGATGGCGGCCGCCACCATGAACAATGTGGGAATGTGCGGCGCAGCTGTGAACGCTACCACATGGCCGATCCAAGCGAACACCGGCGGAACTGCCCTTCCCGGCAACGCCTGGGCAAACGCGATCGAGTGGGCCAGCACACAGAAAACGGATGGCCATCGGATGGTGATCATCGTGGAAGATCAGACTGGGAACTTTGGAAACATCGAGCAGGTGGTCTCGATTAATGCCGCTATCAAGCGTGCCATCGCTCGAAACGTGATCGTCGTGGTCCCCGCGGGAAACGGCAACCGCGACGTGACCATCGCCGATGATGGAGTCACGCCGATTCCGTCGACCGGTTCGATCCTCGTTGGGTCGACAAGCTATGATCCGTCACGGAATCCTCGCTCGACCTGGAGCAATTTTGGCTCGACGATGACGGTTTCGGCGCCCGGCGACAAGCTTCACGACCTTACCTGTGCTCCGACCAGTGATTCGGCTTATACGAATACGTTTGGCAATACGTCAGGCGCCGCGCCCAAGGTCGCGGGAACCGTGGCGCTGATGCTGGGCGTCAACCCCAAATTGACGCATCAGCAGGCTCGAGACATCCTGTTCTTGTGACCCGACGTTGTCGATACCGACGTCTCAAAGCCGGTCGGGAGCTTCCTTAACGCAAAATACGCGGTCGATGAGGCCGCTCGCATGGCGGCAACACCATAGATAGCCGACACAGCAGAGCTATGTGCGTGCGGGCGGAACTGATATGTCTTTGGACCCAAACCATAATTGCGATGAGTAATAACGACCCTGACGATGAATCGGCAGCCGACTCACAACAAGACTCGAAACAACAGCCTGCCGATAGCGAGTCTACCGCGCAATCAGAAGAGCAATCAGTTGATCAAACCGATGAACCGACAGAGCAACCTGAAGAACAAGCCGCTGAGAGTGAGCAACCCGCCGACCAGGGACAAGAGCGACCGACCGATAGCGATCAAGCTACCGCGCAATCGGAGGATAAGACTGGCGACGAAAGTGGTGAGAAAGCCGAGAGCACCGGAGCAGAATCAGATGAGAGTGCTGATCAGGTCGAGCAACCTGTTGATGAGTCAGGCTCCACTCAGGTAGCGATGGCGGACACGGACGGCGGTGTTTCCACGGACGCCGGATCAGGCGGAGGCGATGAGATAGTAATTAGCGGCGCTCCGTTCGGAGGCCCGTATGATCCAGGCTTTGTAAACGGGGAGGATGCCTTTTCCAACTGTATCAAAGTTCCAGACAGTCTTACCTTGGCGTTGGTCGACGTCACTGACGCAGGGGCGCCAGTTTTCGTCGGGATCAACGCTGACGATACCGTTTTCATCGCGAGCATGGCGAAAATCGCCGCTCTTTACGCCGCGTTCGAGTTGCGAAAGCGATTGCAAGATGGAATTAGCGGAGTCCCAGTCGCTACACCTCTGAATGCTGTGATCGCGCAGGTAAAGAGAACGTGGCAGCCTCTTATTGATGCGAAAAAGCCGAAAGATGCGGCTGCTTTTGCTGGTTTCCCGAACCTCACCGAAATCTTCGATATTACTCCTTCTGGTTCGTCATGGAGTGTGACATTTACGACGAAAGGCAACATTAACACGCTAGGGGACAAGGAGTCTGCTCAATGGCCGTCGCTTAACGGCAAATTTGGTTTCAAGGAACTCCTCCTGCTGATGGCGAGCTTTTCTAACAACGACGCTGCCGCCCGATGCATTACCACTTTGAGCTATGAGTATATCAACGCAGCACTGGTTTCGGCGGGTTTATACGAAAATGGTAAGGGTGGCCTTTGGCTGGCTGCGCCGTATCCGCATAAGCCAGGCGCAGCCCTTACTGAAAACTTGTGGATGCAGGAACCATTAAACAAGGACTCGAATATTTCACGACGCTATCAGGTTTCGAGCGCGAAAGCAGCGGCAATGATGTTCACCCTTCTTGCCCAGCGTAAATTAGTGGATGCGACATCGAGCGATGAGATGCTCGACTTTCTTCAGGCTGGCACTAACGATTTCGTTCAAAACGCGTTGGTGGCGGCATCCCGCGACGTCAACTCGATCCGAACAAAGATTGGAGTGATCGACAAATCGTACTGGAGCCAGACGAGCCTGGTGGAGCGTAACCTGCAGGATCATGGCAAACCAATTCGATATGTAATTTCGATCTTGAACAACAAAGCGCCGTTCTTGCTGACCAAGGAAACGATTGAACCTCTCGATCAATGTATTTTGAATCGACACCCCGGTGCAGCACCGCCCTAGCGAACATGATTCTGACCATTATTCAGAACACGATTGACAACTTTGGACCCTGAGAATTCAAATTCGTAACTGGCGTTGATATTAAAAAATAGCAACTGGCAAGTAACGACTAAAATAGAACCAATAAGATAAGTGTTATGAGCGACGAAGAAAACGAACAGTCAACCGAAGAATCGGAGCAATCTGTCGCGATGTCGGCAGATAGCGGCGAATCCTCCAGCGTGGAATCGGACGCCGACGGACAATCAGATAATCAACAAAGTGAGGAAATGGATCAATCAGCCACTCAACCGAGCGAAATACCTGCTGACGAGAGCCAACAATCCGAGCAGGCAGAGCAACCGACTGGCGAAACAAGTCAGCAGGCGTCCCCAATGGACGAAGCGACCCGCAACAGACTCGAACTCGATCTGCAATCCGCGGACGTAATACCAACGACGCCTAAGAAGGGCGACTGCTCATCCTGGGAAAACAATCCGAGAAGCTTCGCCAAGATCATCGCCGATAACTATCTGAGTACTGAGTTTAACCATATGCCTGGCCTTGTAGGTCCAGGAAATATGTCATGTTGGTCCTCCCAGCCGAAGGGAACAGTTTCAGACTTTTGCTACCTTCACTATAGCGATGGTTGGAACGTAGTCGTCAGCTTGACTAACATACCTGATTACGTGAGGGCTCGAGCCATCGACCCCGAACGTAAACCAGTGTGCACTTATTCTTATGACTGCACAGATGCGGGGACGTTAATCTTTACAAAACGAGGCTGCTCACCATAAAAGTGTATTTCCTATAACATGCGTCGATGAGGAACCATTTATCACTATCGAAGGCGAATAGAGAACTCCTATGAGCGACGAAGAGAACGAAAGTTCAGCCGAAGACCCGGAGCAATCCGACAAGCAGCCTGTGGATAGCGAACAGTCTCAGGAATCGGAACGTAGCGAAGAACCGGCAGAGCAGTCAGATGGTCGCCCGGCAGACGAAACGCAACAGTCGGATGAGCAATCTGATGCAGCGTCCACGGACGCGGGCGGGCAACCCGCTGAGCAAAGCGATCAACCAGAGCAATCAGAAGAACAACCGGCCGACAGCGATCAACCAGTTGAGCAAGCACAAGCCACTGACGCCGACCAGACTGCGGAGCAACCCGAAGAACAGCCTGCTGACAGCGATCAACCGACGGCTGAACAATCGGATGACAAACCGGCCGACAGCGACCAGCCGGCAGAGCAAGAACAGCCGGCTGACGCGAGCGCGAATAACACGAGGAGCACGCACTTGGCTGACGCTCGCACGCTACCAATTCTACCAGCGCCGCTCTCATATTCAGCTAGCCTCTTTCTGCTCAGCCTCGATGGCGAGGCGGCCGTCCTCAAGGACGTCGACGTTGGCACAATCAAGAGTGAGGTCGTGACCATTAGAATCGGTATGTCGATGGGCAAGGATCTGTACGAGTGGATCAAGGCTTCGCTCGACAAGAACCCCCAGCGCAAGAACGGCTACGTGGTCGTCGCCGACTACAACTACAAGGCGAAGAGGTACCTCCACTTCCGGGGCGCGCTGATCACCGAGATCACGATCCCTGCTCTCGACAACTCGTCGAAGGACACCTCGTTCTTCACGATCAAGTTCGCCCCTGAGGAGATCACCTACCAGGCCGGCGATGACGCCGACATCAAGGGCGTGGCCAACACCAAGCAGAAGACGTGGCTGACCTCGAACTTCCGGCTCCGCCTCGGCGACCTGCCGTGCGGTCAGGTCTCCAAGATCGACTCGTTCACGATCAAGCAGCACATCCAGCAGGACGCTGTCGGCTCGCAGCGGATTTCCACCAAGGAGCCGACCGGGTTCGAGATCCCGAACCTCGAGGTGACGTTCTCGGCCTCCGACGTGGAGCCGTGGGTCACGTTCTGGAATGACTTCGCCAAGGGACAGGGCGCGGAGCTGTCGGGCGCGATCGAGTTCCTCGATCCGAGCCTCAAGGAGGTCCTCGGCTCGGTCGACCTGTTCCAGGTGGGCATCCGCTCGCTCGCCGAGGACAAAGGCGATGCCAACAAGGACTCGATCAAGCGCGCGACCGCGGAGCTCTACGTCGAGCGCATGATGCTCAACCTGGCCTACGTCTAGGCGTTCGGAGGCAGGCACTCCCAGCTTGTGGACCGGGATTCTGCTAGGATGCGGCCTGCTCAGGCGTGATGCCCTCCATCAAATTTTCTCTCCTGCAGGTCGTGTCGTCATCCTCCAAAGCGATATCGATAAGAATCTCCCGAGGAATTAAAATGTCCAACTCTTACGCAACTTATTGCCCTAATGGGCATCAGCGCCGGAACCTACCTTTGATTCAAGCTGCCACCTACACCCGCAAGCGACAAAGCTAGAGCAATCAACATCATGACCAGTGAACGAAATTAAGACCTAGAAGTCCCAAAAAGTCCCAAAAAGTCCCAACCCCGATCCCGCGTTGACGTGGTGAGGGGAATTGCTAATCTGCCTAAATTAAAGAGGAGCACACCATGCCCGATGACGATACACCCCAAGCCGATGAGCAGCCTGCCGACGATCAACCGGCGGAGCAATCGGAAGAACAGCCCGCTGACAGTGACCAACCGACGGAACAATCTGACGAGCAGCCGGTGGGTAGCGACCAGGCTCAGGAATCAGAAGCGGCCGAACAACCAGAAGAGCAGTCGGATGAGGAATCTGGCGAAAAGCCGACTGACGAAAGCGAACAGGCTACAGAGCAACCAGGTCAATCTACTGACGAGACACCTGAGCAGGCTGACGAGAACTCCGGCGGCTCGGACGTAGTTGCAGGAGAGGCGGCAGCTAAAGGAGAGCTAAGCGCTAAACGCCAGAGCATGCTCGATCTGATCGACAAATGGATGCCAACGTCTCTCAACAATCCGCGCGTGCCCGAGGGAGAAACATTGGATCTGATGGCAAGAGCTGGTTGGACAAAAGCACGCGGCCAGCAGTCGAAACAAAAAAAGGATGCCGGTGGACATCCTGTGACCAGCTGCGGAGATATCCTCGCCGCGATGCTGAGACTCTGGGGAAGTAACTTCATTGGCGCGTTTGCCATCAGGGACCAGGATGCCAAAGGTCGCACGCCGGGAGCAAAAGGGCTTGGCTACTATGTTGAGGCAGACGGCGTACAATCTCCGCAACCGGGTGACATCGTCGTCTTGCGTAACGGGGTAGGTCAAGGTAGCGCTGGTTCCGTTGGTCACGTGGGAATTTTACTTGCGGCTGGAGAAACTGAATGGCGTACCGCGGACGGAGGCGGTGGCGCATTACCCGATCAGACAGCAAGCGTAACAACTCGCACTGTAAGATTTGAAAACAGCATTCCCATCCTGAAGTCACCCACCGACCTGAAGGAAAAGCAACTCGACGGGTGGGTTGATCTGGACAAACTCGAACGTACTGGATAAACATGCGTTATTGCCAATGTATAATAAATAATATAAAACAAAGGAGGTTAATATGGACAATGTAGAGGTTCCTTACCAGGACGGCCATGCTTTCGGCATCGGCGTGAAAAGCGCAACAGGAGGTCGCAGAGGATTGGGTGTACTTGGCCCGGTGTCACAAATACCTGGAGCTTCCGGTGGCTCAGGCGGCTTCCTAATGACGAGAATCCAAACGACGAGCGACATGGAGGACGAACTGGGAATTTCAGCCGACGCCTCTGGCGGAGTTGGTCTTTTTAGCGCATCGGAAAGGTTTAATTTCGCGAAGAGCTCCAAGATCCAGCAAACATCCATCGCCATTCTACTGCACTGCACCAGGCAGTTTGGATTTCAGCAAATAAACGACCCGTCGCTTACTCCTGGCGCAGCACAACTGGTTGCTCAGGGACAGCTTGACTTATTCGCTGATCGCTTCGGAGACTGCTTTGTTGTTGGGCTCAGAACTGGGGGTCAGTTTTTTGGTATCATACGCATCGACACCAAAAACGAGGAATCGCGGCAGACAGTCGAGAATTCGCTCTCTGGATCGTATGGCCCATTTAGCGCTGACGTGCAGGTTAAGGTATCTGATGCAATGAAATCGACTCAATCGCAGGCATACGTCAATTTTTATTACGAAGGCGGTGAGGTCAAAACCGTAAACGTGCAAACGCCAGACGATCTATTCGCCGCGGCTCAACAGTGGTCGGACAGTGTTGCAAGCCAGCCCAAGCCATACGCAGCGCTGCTTCTGCCATACATTATCGCCAACGGCCCTCAGCCACCCAACAAGGAGGACCTCCAACATCAGCACGACGTACTTGTACGATGCGCCAAGTTACGTTCACAGACGTTAGATAGACAAAATCTCATTGATTATATGACTCAGCCAGCTCACCGAGGTGAATTTGTAGCCGATCCTCAGGGCCCTGACTTAGCCAAGCTAATGGCCGGTATCTCTCAGGACGTCGACGTGATTTCGGAGGCGGCATCTTTTGCCATTGATAACCCCAAGCAGGCGCTGGAACCAGAGCCGTATGCGCAGCAACATGGCATCACAAAGGACGGAGCGCCCTATACCCTCACCCTGCTGCCTGCCAACCTGCCAAAGCACACGGGCGCAGACAATGTCATTGTGCCTGACTTCAGGAAAGTAACTAATAGCGGTGAAGCGGAGAAGTTGGCCGCGGATAATCGTTTGACGTTACACTGGAACGAAGATCCTGCCATCGGCGCGCCATGGCATGTCGACTCTCAGGATCCTCCCTCGGGGACTTCTGTTAATGCCAATACTACTGTTACTGTGAAATCTACCCCTTCCATACATATTGATTTTCGAGGACTTTCGAGGTTGGGTTTTGCGCAAACCACAAGCTTCAGACAAAGTGCCAGGATTGTGTTACCTGGTCGCTAGGTCGATCATGCAGAGTTATCTTACAACCTTCGTTTCAGATAGACAGGCGCAGTTCGATGTTCGAAATGAGTTAACAGGCGATCGTGCGACGGTCGAGAACTTTGACGTCCAAGGCCGTGACGATCCCCGGGGCTATACCTGTATGGTACGTTTTTCCGATAGCATGACGGATATCGATGGCGTCGTGCTTCCTAACGAGATCATAGTGCGGGAAGACCTGCCAGATGTTTCCAATCGTCTGAGGTGCTGGTACGAGTATACCCGTCTTGATCTCGATCGCAATTTGGTTTTAACCAAAGGTGAGTATAAGATGATGGCCCCTATCATGCTGGGACCACTGCGATGATCGAGATGGAAGAAACCCGACTATAATTGAATGCATTACGACTAAAGGCTTCACGATTTAAAAGAACATACCTGAAAAACAAACCCACGAACAAACTAATATATGGCTAATCTTAAATTCCTAAAACGAATCGGCTATTCAGACATAAATACTCTTGATGACGATGACTCCGCCTTTTTTTATCAATCGGGGATGATGATAGATGCAGACGGCGGCTATCATGCTTATAACCCCGATGGGAGATCCGGGCTTGATTACCTTGGCAATGCCGGCCACCCCGGAAATTGGTGGGCGTTAGTCACTAATAATGGTGAACCCGATGGCAGGCCACTGATCCAGACAGACACTGACCCAGCTCCAGGTTTTTATATTTCCACGACAACGCTGGAAGATTCAAACTGCGATCAAAAAGATCCGCGTCGATATGTGAACTCGGAGGCTATAAACTTCATCGTGTTGCCAGGCAGGCTAGGTCTGGGGTCCAAGCTTGGCGACTTCGCCGTGGTGATGCGGCCGGCCACTGGAGCTTATGATTATGCGGTTTACGCAGATGTGGGACCTGCCAGCAAGATTGGCGAAGGATCAATTGCGCTGGCTAACGCGCTTGGAATTCCCTCAAGCCCGAAGACTGGCGGGGTTGGGCATGGTCTAGTTTACATCGTCTTTCCAGCCAGTGCGCAGGGGTGGCCGCTCACGCAGCCACAGATCGATCAATACGGAGCGCAGCTTTTCATAAAATGGGGAGGAATCAATAAGGCAAAAGACTGCTTCCCGGACTTGGATTGGAGCTCATAGGAGAGATTCTAGAGCAGGGTCTTTCTTTGCTCGGAAGTCTGAAGGTTTTGACTGTTGCTCTAACCTACAGTTCGGCCTTAGCGACGCTTTCGGGTCGAACTAGCTATGCTCGCTTTTGAACAACGTGTCGTAAGGCGGGGCTGTGTTCAGGGTTGCCCTCGTCACTAGGCGGCGTTCCGCCGACAAACCAAATTATGATCCATTTGCTATCGGTGGGTAACGTGTCGGATACGAAGCTGGCAGCCGTTCTTCGACTCTTCACCTTTCTCTGAGATCAATGCGCATTTATGATCCTTTAGCCTCCGGGAGCTTGAAACCAACATAAGTGCCGGCGCTAATTCCGAGCAAACCAAGCAAGGTCGCACTGAACTCCGGCATTGCCAGTTCGTTGTAAACATTCGCGACAAACATTATTCCCAGGATAAGTGTCCAGATAAAGATTTGAAACCGGTGAAAACTGATGAAGTTGTTTTCTGCGAGGAGATCATACATCACTCCTTTCCAAGTCGGCCACGCGAAATAGGCGCTTTGCCAGCGATAATTTGCAAGCCGTTCCCGAACGTCATTTTGTTGCTGTTCATTGTCATCGAGTGCTTGCTTGTCCGAAGGAGATATCAGGGTGCGAGCTTTCTGCAGCGCCTCTAACTCTTGCTCCGTGTCGGCTCGGAGTTTCGTCAGCTCTGCCAGCACTTCGTTGTGCGGCCGCGTTACATCAACGATAGGCTGATTGCCCGAGGAGCCGACCGGCACTGGCTTGGCTGCGTCGACGAAGGCGGACCCCAATGCTGTGCCAGCACTGATACCAATCAGTGCTAACACCGAGGAATTAAGCGAATTCATGTCGCCGGTAACAATCCAAAGAAAGAAATAGGAAGCGATGACAAGGAAAAACCAGAACGCCATCTGGCCGCGCGCCAGGCTGTAAGGCCTCTGACCATCGGGTCGTCGCAGGGCGGCAGTATCGCGAATAATATCGGTGTACCGGGCCAGAGCGAAAAAGGCGATCAGCGCTCCGAGAATAACGATAAACCCGAAAGCAGTGCGAAACATCGGAATGATGGTCAAATCGAACTGCTGATCTTCTCCAGTAACTTTGTCAGGAGTCACTTCCGAAGGGATTTCCTCGCCACTCTTGAATCCCGCCGACACGATTACTCTGCGATTGAGGACCGGTTGATTGAGCACGTGCGACCAGGCGTCCTTCGAGTTCTCATTACGGACGAGGGGAAAGCCAACCGTCGTAACTGAATATTTGATGGGAGACGATCCGTCCTTCCCTTTGGCTGTATATTGGGGAGGCCACTTATACCAATAGATTGGCGAGACCCCCAACAACGGGAAATGATCGAGATAAAGAACGAGATCCTTTATCTCATGATCGTCGGGCTTCTTCTCCAGGGAATTCACCCAGTCTTCGAAATTTATAAGATCAAGCCAGATCGTGTCGCCGCGTCCCGCGTGGGTTTCGGGGGTGACGTGTCGTTTCTCACGCCCTTTCCACACTCCCACCGCGTGCACGGAAAAAGGCACCGATGGTGAAGGTGTTGATTTGCGCGGCGGGCGTTGCCGAAGGCACGGGGGTTGCCTCCGCTCGCAGCACCCCGGATGAAAACTCAAAAGCAGATGCGCTGAAAGCAACCAAGAACAGCAGAGATAGGGTCAGAGACCGCTGTTTCGATTCAATTTGCGAAACTGTTTTCATATCGCTCCGCAGGTGTTCTGGAAGAGCGATGTTGGCCAGATGGCGTCACTTTTGTCAATGCTCATTTGACTATAGTTGCGCAGTCGATGGCGGGGGAGACTCCGGCTCATCTCGCCACGTCGTCCATGCGCTTCTTGAGCCATCGGCGGTGAACCGTGGAATTTGGTGCGAATCGGCGCTGTCTTAGCCTATTCGAACCGACCTCACCCATGCAAGGCCCTCTGGTTCCCCGGTTTCTTCAATAAATCCCGATCAGTCGCCTTCAAATACGCTGAAATGTCCGCCCACAGTTACACAATTACTGTGGGCGGGATTGAAGCCGGCTGAAATCTGCCTGTTTGTGCAGATTGGCTCTAGGCCTGGCTTTGGGATTGAGCATGGGGTTAGACATCCGGAAGATTGCCGCCATCATCGCTTCGGCTTTTTCGTTCCAAAGGTCGCCGTGATTTGCAATGATGCTGGCATCAACTTTCACGTCCCAGTAAGGCACGTCCACTCCGCCAATTCGTTTGATCTGCCAGAGATCGAGTTTGCCGTTAGCTCCATCTAACGCGAAAACATCAGCGGCAAGGTTGTGCTCCAAATTGGTTTCTAACGCTGGATGCCCTTGAGGTGAATTGATCGTTTTGTGTAAGTCAAGCGTCGCACGGTTAATTAGCATGCTGTTATGGCCTGGCGTGGTGGTGTAAAATTTGCGCTCGCTTTCCGGCATATCTGCCGGACCTGGCACCCGGACCTTGTTGAAACCTTTGGTTATTGATGTCAACCCCGTGCCTATTGGGAAAAACGTGCCCGTTGCCCAATCCGCCGTTGACGTTATCGAGACAAATAGCGGCCGCGTGTTTTCGGTTTTTCGACTGTATAAAGCGGTAATCATCTGCCGAGCTAGAATAGAATCTGACGCAGGGTTCACAGCAATCATCAGGTCAGCCGGCATGCTACGGTCAGAGTCAGCATGTCCATGTATTTCGGCATTAACAGCGTTAGCGACAGAGCGCTCAACAATCAGACCGCCAAATGAATGGCCTAACAAAACTGTGTAATTCCGGGATCTCCCATGTTTCCGTGCCTCTTCCGAAATCGAAGCAATGGCATCATAGCAATCATAATTGCTCGCGAGTCGCTCCGCTGTCGCTTTGCGATTCCAAAAACTGACCTCTTTCAAGACAGGAACCGGCGTTAATCTACCACGCCATCCAAGATAGATACCGACAACCTGAAATCCAACAGCTCGAATGGCAGGGGCCCGGTTTAGCCGCGTCAGCAAAGACTCGAATTTCGCAACATCGCCCGATTGGACGTCATTCTGCCAGCCGTGCACATAAGTGATGACAAGTGGCCTTTCAGAGACACGAATAAGATCGAGCGCATTCTTCAATTGCGTCGGATCTTGATAAGAACCCTGTTCACCAAACTCGATGAACGCGATCTTGTAACCGTTTTTCGCGACGACCGAATTGTTTGGATTTGCCGCAGTGTTGGGCCGCAACGGCGAAAGAGACGTGCAACCTCCTAGCCAAATGGCCGAAAGGCCTAAAACTAAAATAGACGGACGATACAGCAACAACCTTGTGCCTACATTACCGCCCTTCGCGTGGCAAGCCGAAAGAGGCAGCCGTTTCGCTCGGCAGCCTTTTAGTTGTCCAGCAACCGTCGCGCGGCGCAATTCCTTTGGGGGCGCCGCACGCTCCTTAGGGGTAGCACTTTGGCCAAACATGCTATGAAAGGAACCATGGATATGTCTTGAGGTCTTGCTCTGGCGACGCATTCGACCGGCCAGAGAACGTACGCGGAACCGTTGAAGGCTGCGCTGGCAAGCTGTGTGGGAGTGTTCAAATCAATCTGTCCGGGCTCGGCTTCAGCGCCATTCTCGTCGTGCCAATGATCACGATGCATCAAGCCTTCGTGCTTGGCGTCGCGGAACAGACCATCCCAGCGGTGGAAGCGGCACCCGTCCGGCTTTTGAAATTAATACCATCTACTTTTCGGAGACAGCAGGCCCTTGTTAGCGGCGTGACTTATCCGTTGCAAAAGAGCCAACCATCCGCAACTTCTGTGCGTGCGGAATTTCCGCATGCCGCGCGGCTCACCGGCTACATTTTCAGTCGTATTGTACTGCGGTTTAGGTCGTTTGGTTGCTTCGGCTCACCGAAAAAATCAGCCACACGCCGGCCCGCACGAAGCAGGCGCCGAGCAGCAACCAGTAAAAAAAGTGTCTGGGCACCAATTGCCCACACCAACGTACGGCGCGCGACAATTGTCTTTACAAGACAAAGCGCCTTCCCTTATTTTTTAATTAACGATGAGCGTCATAAGGGCAACCGGCAGAATTATCCGGCCGTGGCCAGATTGGGATCGGCATCATCGATGCCTCAGGACGGGCTTCCATTTTCTCGCCCTTCAGACTCGCCAGGTGCGTATGATCGCTTCGCAGGCGATCGAAATTAGAAAAGAGAAATTATGAATAGATTTGGTAAACTTAGCGCGCGGCTGGCACTGTCGCTGGCAGGCTGTTTGTTGCTGTTGGGGTTCTCCGGCTGTGAGACCGCTACGAATTTAGCTTCGTCTACGCACTTCAGCCAGAATGCTTATGACACGGACAAACAGCTCAAGGACGAATCGCTGGCATTAATCGACAAGGCAAAAGATCGGACGGCTTACTCAAGCGTTGCGGACAATGTAGCTGCGCTCATGCAAAAGGTCGATAGTGCGATTGCAGCTGAGAAAGTCCGGACGAAGAACGCGCCCACCGTTGCGCAATGGCAAACGATTAAATCACAGCTGAATCACTTTTTTAATCTGTGGAAAACAAAGGGGACATTGTCGCCAGCATTCGTGGACGAGGGCAAAAAACAAGTCAGCACTCTTTTCGATACGCTGATTGCGACCGAAGAAGACAAGCGAGCGCGCGGTTAATCGGAGGAACGTCTATATGGCCGATTTCAATAAAATATTCAATGACATGAAAGACCAGCTCGGTGCAGAGGCGGAAACGGACCTTAAAGGATTTGCCGACCAGGGAAAGCAGGATGCGCAGGCCTTTCTGGATCAGTCGCGTGACAGATTAGAAAAATGGATGCAACTGCTGGCCGATAAACAAATCGACGAGGACGAATTTGGCTGGCTGGTGGAATCGCAGAAGGCGGCCGCGCAGATGGAGGCGTTACGAAAGGCCAACGCAGGAACTATACAGATCGAGAAATTCAGAGATTCGGCGCTACAAATCGTGGCTAAAACTGCGATCACGGCAATTGGTGCGGGAGTATGATTTTTCCAATCGTCGCGTTCCCAAAGTTGTGCTCGTTGGCGAGCCCCGGATAAAAAACAAATACCCCCCGACGATGCCTAACGACAGCAAACCCGGCACCGTCATTCAACGAGCATGGTGGCGCATTCGCGATCTTTACCACCAGTTAAAACCTTGCCGTTTCAGCGTCATCGTTGTCATCATTGCGTTACCCGTCTTTGTTTGTGTCGCGCAAGGCACCGAAATATTGCGGACAGTCGGCGAAGGCACTGCCAGCGGCGGGCAATGGGACTGGGTTCGCGTTTTCATTTTCTTCTCGGCGCTAATGCTGTGGGCCACCACTAGCTGGTACGCCGCGCGAGTTTTGCTTTACTTCGACTTTCCCGCGCAACGTGGGCTAGCCCGCTCGAAATTTGCCGAAACGCAGGTCCCACGAATTTTGGGCGTCATACCAATCTTAATTGTTGGCTGGGGATTCGTAGTGGCGTCGCGCTCGTACGATCCGGCGGCGCCTGCGCATCGCTGGCTGCTCGGCTTCGCCGCGCTTTGTGTTCTCCTGGCCATTGTATTTTATTTGTTCGTGGCTTTGCGCCGTCGATTTCTCGGTGTCATGCGCACGGAACGGGTGAGACACGCGAGCCAACTCGAACCCGGCACAATCATCGGCGTTAGCGTGATGGTGTTTGTTTCGGTCGCGCTCTTCATCGCCTTTACCGTCGCTCCGGTCTTGGTCGCTCACTGGCTCGGCATGGGGTCGATCCTGTTTTTGGCTGCGGCGTCATGGGTCGCCTTTGGAAGCTTCTTTGTTTTCCTCGGCAGCCGCTGGCAGTTCCCCGTCATCACGGTTGTCGTCCTGCTCGCGCTGCTCTTTAGCCTTTGGAACGACAACCATCTCATCCGCGTCGTTCCACGCCAAGACGTGAAACGCACGGATCTCCTGGGCTCGTTCCAAACCTGGTACGATTTGGTCGAGAAAAACTATGGCGTTGGCACGTTGCATCCACTTTACATCGTCGCCACCGAAGGCGGCGGGATTCGGGCTGCTTATTGGACGGCAATCGTTCTGGGCGCGTTGCAGGATGCGAATCCAAACTTCGCATCGCATCTCTTCGCCATTAGCGGCGTTTCCGGTGGGAGCCTTGGCGCCGTAGTCTTCGACGCGCTCCTAGCCGAACCAGCACGAGGTTCGTTACAGGAGAATGCACACAAAATCCTCGGCCAGGACTTCCTTTCCCCCGCCCTTGCCTCGATGCTCTATCCGGATTTGGTCCAACGCTTCATTCCTTTCCCAATCCACTATTTTGACCGTGCGCAGGCGCTCGAAATGGGATGGGAGAAGGCATGGCACGACACGATGGGCAATGACCGGTTCGCTGGTTCGTTTGTTGATCTTTGGAAACCGGGCCCGCGGGAATGGATGCCGGCGCTTTTTCTTAACGGCACCTCAGTGGAAAAAGGTAACCGCATCATCACTAGCAATCTTCGGCTAACGAATAATTTTCTTGATGCGGACGATGCTGCCGAAAAACTCGCGAGTCACAACTTGGGCGCGACGGAAGCTGCCTGCCATATTCCCCTCAGCACCGCTGCGCACATGAGCGCGCGCTTTACCTTCGTCAGTCCAGCGGGGCGTTTCCCAGACGGCTCGCATATTGTCGATGGCGGCTACTTCGAAAATTCCGCGGCCACTACCGCCTATGAGATCGCTACGCGCATCAAGGACTGGTGCGCCTTTAAGAAAATTGCGAACGTCGATGTGAAAGTAATCATGATCAGCAACAATCCGCGCAAGCCATCAATCGCCCCAGCCAAGCCGGCGCCGGAACCGCCCGGACCAAAGCGAACCAGCCCAACGATTGTGAAGGGACAATTTATCGGCGAGCTAACCGCGCCGCTTTATACGCTTCTCAACACGCGTGACGCTCGCGGCACTTACGCGCAAAAGGCCATTGTACGCGAGCAGCGACGTTTCAAAGCTGGCGTCATTCAGGCGCCTGCCGAGACGGAATCCTCGCAACTACTGACCAAGGATATTGTCTACTTCAAACTTCGCGACACTGAGGTTCCATTACCACTTGGTTGGATGCTGTCGGCAGCTGCTGCTAGAACAATTCGGGAGCAAATCAACCTGGATGACGAGGTTGTTCAGAACCAGAGTGCGATGAACGAGATCCTCAAGACCCTTCCGCCGCCTCGGTAACATATTTCCGTTGCGTCCCAGTTTTGCGGTCCCATCGCGGATTGCAAGTAACGAGTCGGCTATCACTGCTTGATTTCGTCGTAAATTTCGGCGTCGTGTTGTTGCGGAGGGTTGCTATAAGAGATTCTCGACATTCTGAGAAAAAAGTTCTTTTCACTAGTCGAGCGCCCGCGATAGTGTAGCTGAGGATTTTGGCGAGACGCAGGGTCGGATCTTCAGCGGCCGAAATCGAAAAACATGTCAAGCGGTTTGCAAGAAGGCGAGTGGGATGTTCTCATAAAGAGAATTGCTCAAGGAAAATGCACGCCCTTTTTAGGTGCCGGTGCCAATTATCCTCTGCTTCCTCTCGGCGGACAGATCGCCGCGATATGGGCGGACGAGAAAAAATTCCCGTTCGCGAGTGGCCGCGACGACCTACCAAGAGTCGCGCAATTCTTGGCGATCACGGAGGCCGATCCGATCGCGCCGAAAGAGGATCTGATCGATCGTTGGTTCAAGAATGTCCCGCCTCCGGATTTTCGCAATCCCCAGCAGCCGTTGCGGATCCTAGCCGAGATGCCCCTGCCGATTTACCTCACGACCAATTACGACAATTTTATGTTCAAAGCGCTCGAGAGCGTTTCCCCGCCGAAAACACCGCGCCGGGAACTCTGCCGCTGGAACTCTGATTCGCGCGTAAAAACCTGGCCCTCTATCTGGGATGAGAATCCGGGTTACCGTCCGACGTCCTCCATGCCAGTGGTTTACCACTTGCACGGAATGGATGAGCTTCCGCAATCGCTGGTGCTCACCGAAGATGACTACTTGGACTACCTAGTCACGATTGCCGAACGGCGTGATGATTTATTGCCCGACTTTGTCCAGGAAGCGATCACTGGATCATCGCTGTTGTTTATGGGTTACAAACTCGCTGACGTGACTTTCCAAGTGATCTTCCGCGGACTCGTCCGGGCAATGGAATCCAGCCTGCGACGATTCAGCGTCTCGGTGCAGTTGGAGCCGAACGTGCCGACCGAGATTCGAGAAAGTGTGCAGAATTACCTCGACAAGTCCTACGACAAACAGGCGGCCGTGCAGGTTTACTGGGGGACCGCGGAGAACTTCGCACAGGAGTTGCGCGATCGCTGGAGTAAATTCAATGCCGTCCCGACCGCTTGAGAAGTGCCCGTACGTCGGTCCGAGCCCGTTTGAGAGAGGCGAAAAAAGATATTTGGGTCGGGAGACCGAGGCCAGTCAGCTCCTCTCGTATATTACGTCCCAGCGGGCATTTTTGGTCTACGCTCAATCTGGAGCAGGCAAAACGTCGCTGATAAATGCCGGCGTAATTCCTCTTCTCGAACGGGAGCATTTCGAAGTGCTGCCCGTGGCCCGTGTGAGGTATCTAGGGCGAGGCGATGTTAGCGCAGCGAAGAACATTTTCGTCCTCAGCGCGATTATGAGCTGGACGAGCTCCGAGATCGAACCGCGCAGCCTGTTCGACAAAACGCTTGCCGAGTTTCTGGCCCGGCCCGTCATCGATGACACTCTGCCGCGCGTCGTTATCTTCGATCAATTCGAAGAACTCTTTACCGCGCATCCGGAGCGATGGCAGGAACGACGTGGATTTTTCGAGCAAGTCTGTGACGCGCTCAATGCTGATCCGTTGCTGAGAGTCGTCTTTGTGATGCGCGAAGACTACATCGCTGAGATCGACCCGTATCGATCGATCCTGCCCAACAGACTACGCGCGCGTTTCCGGCTTGAGCAGCTTCGCGACAAAGCGGCGATCGATTCGGTTACAAAGCCGCTTCTGGGGACGCCATGGCATTTTGCCGATAACGTTGCAGAGAAGCTAGTGCATGACCTCATGGAGGTGCGATTCGAGAGGAGTGGCGAGGAAGATTTTTATGTCAAAGCAGAATTCATCGAACTGGTTCAGTTGCAGATTGTGTGCGAAAGCCTGTGGAAAAAAATTGCTACTGCCGGCGTAACTGAAATCACCGAAGCTGATCTTAAGGCATCCGGCGATGTTAACGAAGCGCTTGCGGCCTTCTACGAAACAGCGCTTCGGCAGGCAGTAGAGACCGTCAAGGTGCGTGAGGGTGATCTGCGGCGTTGGGTCGAGTCCAATCTGCTTACTGCAGCTGGCACGCGCGGCACGGTTTTCCGTGGTAAGGACACGACTGCGGGAATGCCCGACGACGTTATCGATCTTTTGGAAGATTTGCACATCCTGCGGGCGGAATTACGCGGGGGAGAGCGCTGGTACGAGCTGACTCATGACCGTTTTATTGAGCCGATCCGCGAATCGAACGCTAGATGGCTGGCACAGCGTGCCGGTCCGGAAAAAGAGCGAGAGAATTATGAACGCAGCGCCGCAGAGTGGAAGAACTTGGGAAAAAGTCGCGGGCGGTTGCTGCGTCGCAAGGAACTGCACGCTGCCGAAAGGTGGAAGACCGAGGCCGACGCAGCTGAGCTCGCGATCAGTGACACACTGGCCGCCTTCCTCGACGCAAGTCGCGATGCTGAACGGGAGGTGGCGCGACAGTGGAAGCGCCGCGGCGCGATTGCGGCCGTTGGGCTGGTCGCGATTGCGGTGGTCGTTGGGGGTTGGCGAATTTACGCCGCCCGCTTCGCCGCAGCGACCGCCGCAGATGAAGAATGGCATGAAGCGAACAAGCTGTCTGGCAACCTCAAGTTCGATGAGGCGGAGAAGCACCTCCGGAACGCGCTTTCATCTGCAGAAAAAAGCGCTGATGACAAGAAACAGCTTGCCATTCTCGATGACCTTGCGGGCTGCTGTATTAGATCAAGGGATAAAACCGGAGAAATAGACGCGCTGGGAAAAACAGTGGCGATTATTCAGCACGTTGAAGGAAAGAATAGCCTTAAGCTGGTCCGGCCGCTTAATGCTGTGGGTAAAATTCTTTTCGAGCAGGGACGTGCACTGTGGCAGGAAGATCAAGATAACGCCCCATCTCTGCAGCTATTCGTTCGGGCCATAGAGTTGTATAAACGAGCACTCGCTATTTTGGAAGGGCGCTACGGCAAAGACAATCCGCAGTTAATCGAAACACTGGACGGTCTGGCACACGCTTACGCATGGGATGGCAAGTTGGACCAAGCCGAAGCAGTCTATCGAAGAGTCCCAAAGATCTGGGAGAAAAATTCGGGTCCTCGAAGCAAGGATGTCATCGATAGTTTGCACAACCTTGCCGATCTCTATAAAGAGGAGAAAAAACTCCCCGCCGCTGAAGAAGCCTACTGGCACAGTGTAGCAATCCTCGAAACGGCATATGGCAAAGACAGCACAGTTGTCGCGGAATCATTGGACTACCTAGTGCAGTTTTACAGAGACTGCGGCCGACTGCCGGAAGCCGAACAAGCAGCTGCGCGGATTCTACAAATCACTGAGGAGAACGCTGGCGAAAGAAGTCGGGAGCTGATCAAACCCCTAAAGAAGCTTGGCGATATCCAACAGGAGGCAGAGGATCGGGTAAAAGCAAAACAGAACTACACAAAGGCGATCACTATCGCGGAGGAAACATATGGCAGCGATGCCTTTCAGCTAATCGAGTTACTCAAAAGAGTTGGCGATCTGGGATACAAGGACGGCCAATTTGGTCAAGCAGCCGAATACTACCTCCGGGTAGCTACGATTCGAGAGGCAGCGAACGAGCGAGACACTGACGACAAAGATGTTTTGCAAAGCCTCAAAGCTCTAATCGAGATCGAAAAGAAAGATCATGGTCTGAACTCCGCTCAGTTTGTTCGCGCCCTGACGATGCGTGCAAGATATCTCGTCGACAATAATGAGGAGGGTGAGGCTGTCGATGCTTACAAGCTCGCCATCGAACTAGGCGAGAAGTTACCCAACCCCGATAAACTCGAAATCGCCAGGAATCTTATTGCCCTTGGTCGGCTCTACAGTCGGAAGGAGCAGTTTGCGGACGCGCAACCTCGTTTTGAAAAAGCACTCAAAATACGTACGCAGGCATTCGACGCGAACGCAAAAGAAGAGTCGAAGCACGCATCCTTGGCCGATTTAATGGAGGTGTCGAACGAGGTTGCGGAATGCTATCAAAATCAAGAAAATTATGACGAGGCTGAAAATGTCTACACGCAGTTACTTTCAGTGCAGGAGCAAAGCCTTGGAAAGAACCATTCCGATCTCGTAGACACGCTGGTAAATTCTGGGCGGTGCTTACATCAGTTGTACCAATTTGAGGAAGCTGAGCGACTTTTACGTCGGGCTCTTAGAATTGCATCCCAAGGTCACCCGCCCGACGACGCGGAGGTGGCCTTGATTCAACATGACTTGGGGACAGTTTACCGCACGATAGGCCGTTACTCGCGTGCCGAGGTGCTACTCAAGGACGCCGAGTCAAAACTAAAAGGAAAAAATACCGAGCTTTTAGCCGACACGCTTGATGAACTTGGATCGGTCTACGCCGACAGCGGGGACTTCAAGGCAGCCATACCTTATTTTGAGGAAGAAGTTAAGATACAAAAGCGGCTTTATGGTGAAGAGAATGAGAGCAAGCGCGCCAAACTCGCTCAGGGGCTCCATAACCTTGGCATGAATCTTTGGCGGGCAGGGCGGTTCACCGAAGTCGAGCGATTATATAAGGAAGCTTTGCAGCTTTCCGAGAAAGTTTGGGGGCGAGATAGCGCAAATGTGGCTATCCAGATCGGGAATGCTGGTTTCTTATACTACGACTTGGGCAGATTCGATGAAGCCGAAACTAACGCCGATCGTGCACTTAAGTCGACAGAGAAAGATGCGCAGAAACACCCGGACCTTCTCGCGGATGCCCTCGACCTAAAAGCAAAACTCCTAGCGTTCCAGGGGAAATTTCAAGACGCAGAAACGGACCTCCAGCGCTCTTTGGAACTTCGCCGAGATCGATTGGGCAAAGATAATGTGGCCGTTTCGGATAGTCTGCTTTATCTAGCGAACCTTTACCGCGACACAAAACGTTTTACGGAAGCCGAACCGCGCTATCAGGAAGCTCTCGAAATCCGTGGCAGGCATCTCAGCTCGCAAAGTGCACCCATTGCGGAGGTGCTTCAAGATCATGCACTGCTCTACATCCAGCAGGAGAAATATTCCGAGGCTGAGCCGCTGTTGACGCGTGCCTTTGCGATACGCGAGAAAGCCTTTCAGGAGGACTGTCCCTTCATTGGAAGAACCCTTTGGGCGCTGGCTGATGTATTTGCGCACCAGAATCAATCTGATCGCGCGAAGCTCTTCTACGAAAGGGCAGTGCAGATCTTTAAGAAATCGCTTCCGGACGATCACCCTGACACGGCCGCGCTACTCGAGGCATATGCGAGCGTCTGTAAATCAACTCATGCCGATGACAAAGCCTCTCAACTCGAAAGCCAAGCTAAGCAGATCCGGGCCATCCGAGAACAACGCCGCGCCGAGAAGGGTCCCAAGCAGACTCTGTCGCCTTCGACCGCTCCTACGCTGACGGGCAATCAACCGTAGAGCTTGACGAATTAAATTGCGGCGCAGTGGCTGCCGGCCCTAGCAGCTTGATGACCCTCACTAGGCGGGTTTGTCGTCATTATAATGTTCGCGAACCTTGCCTGCCCATCTCTGAAACACCGCTTTACCGCGGCTCTCGTAGTTCACGTGACGTCAGGTGATGGAATTGGGTGAACGAATACATCGAAAACCCCCTTTGTCGAACACACCTCCTGCAATGTCAGCTTCGCAAAAAACGAGAATCGGGAGCCTTAGTCCAAACAAAAATGCCGGACTCCAGATGGTTCCAAGGACTTGGAAATGGTAGTGGCACCGCAACCCGCTTCTCAACCGAGGTTCCTGTTTAAGCATCCCGCTGTCAGCGCGGAACTGCACGAAGCCGAGGATGATCCCTCCAGAACAGTGCCGAGCAATTGGAAGCACCTCACGTAACGGAGGCTCTGTGGGATAATCAGAACACCCCAAAGCGCGAGGCTACAAGTCGTTGTCATTGCCACAGCGAAAAACAGTCTGCACGAATACTTATCGAATTTGCTTGATTGCCTGGAAGAAAACCGATCAAATCGGCGCAAACACGGCACACAGAACGCAGCAACGATTTATGCCTACGGACGACAAATCCGAACCGGACAGCACGTTTAGGGTCACGCTGGCTAAAACGGTCACGACTTGGGCACTGGTGGCGATCCTTGCGATAGCGGGCCTCATCATTGTCGTCGCCGGGATAAACGCAATTCGCACACCCGGCCGGAACAAACGGATAAATTTTTTGACATCGCCAAGTACGTGCTCGGTGTGCTTCTGCCGGTGATCGGAGCTTGGGTCGGCACGGTCCTAGCTTTCTATTTCGGACAGGTGAACTTCGAGGCCGCCTCAAGAAGCGCCGCGAATCTTGTACGTCAGCTTTCCCCGCGCGAAAAACTCCAAGCCGAGCCTGCAGGCCACGCAATGATGAAGATCAATGACGTGACTACGTTCAAGATCCCGGCAGACAAGACTGAGACGGACATTAAGATAAAACAACTCATCGATGAAGGCTTTGAAAAGGATAAGGCTCAGCCTCGACAACGCCTTCCCATTCTCGATGCCCAGGGGAGAGGCAAGTATGTGCTTCACCGAAGCACAGTCGACGCATTTGTGGCGCCTATAAAGCATCCCCCCGACGTGGACGAATCAACCCTAACACTCAAAAACCTGCTAGAGGACCCAAAGTTAAAAGACTACATTGTTAATAGCTTCATGCCGCTCGCTCCAGACGCGACGCTCGCCGATGCCAAGGATCTTATGGACAAGAACCCGCAGTGTCTCGACATCCTCGTTACGCAAGATGGAACGAAAAATGGAATTGTTGTCGGTTGGATTACGAATGTACAGGTGCTAAATGCAGCCACGATGACTTAAGCACATTCCTAAGGCGGAGATAGAAATGATCGCTGTCGAGAAGTAATTGCTCTGGTGGCCAAGATATCATAGAGGCATGGTTAAAAACCCTCCACCACGCTGTCATTCAATCTAAAGCCTGCTGACTAGTATGCCTGCTCCGAAGTTCACTGTTGCCTTAGCAAAACAATACAGCGATCTCTTTAATCGTTGCGAAATCGCACCCGATAAAATAACTGAAGTCGAAGGAGTGGTTCAGCGCATCGTCAACTTCCAAAATCGCTATGCGCCGGTCGCCGCTCAATCGACTGTGCCATGGTATGTGATCGCGGTTATTCACAATATGGAATGCAGTCTCGATTTCACCGAGCATTTGCATAATGGCGACTCGCTCAAGCGCCGCACGGTAAACGAACCGGTGGGCCGCCCGAAAACCGGCCAGCCGCCGTTCGCCTGGGACATGAGCGCGCTGGACGCACTGGCGTACGATGGATTCACCACGTGGAGCGACTGGAGCATCGGCGGAATTTGTTACAAACTCGAAGGCTATAACGGCTGGGGATACCGCGCGCATAACATCAACAGCCCGTACCTCTGGAGTTACTCGAACCTCTACACGAGCGGCAAATATATTGCCGACGGCGTTTGGTCTGACACGGCTGTTTCGCGCCAGTGCGGAGCCGCCGTCATTCTTCGACGCTTGAGCGAACATGGCGCCGTCGATCTTGCCTCACCGCCTTCGCCCAAACTTCCCGATGTAACCGACCTGCCGGAGGTTCCGTACGCGTTATTTGCTTCCAGCGATCCAAAGGAACTGGAGAAGGCTGAAGATCTGCAACGCCTGCTCAACATGTTTCCCGGCATTTCATTAAGAGTGGACGGCGTTGCGGGGCCACGAACCTCCGCTGTGTA
The DNA here is from genome assembly GCA_963791385.1 of uncultured Verrucomicrobiae bacterium. Taxonomy (GTDB): domain Bacteria; phylum Verrucomicrobiota; class Verrucomicrobiia; order Chthoniobacterales; family UBA10450; genus Udaeobacter. The sequence goes on along the minus strand of CAWBSH010000029.1, from coordinate 72,859 downwards.
CAAAACGGTGACGGGAAAATACCTTCCTGGCGACCCGCTGAGCTAATAAGCAGACAGAACGTGCTGTCCGCGGATTTCCGAATTGATGTGAAACGTGTTCTTATATTTCATGGCTCGGAAGCGGCGTGTCATCAGAATCTCGGCCGTTTGAGCTACGGTTGCGGCAACGCTATCTTTGGTTCGCGTTCTTGAGGACGTCGCTTGCTCGCTTCTCTCTTTCGGAAAATCATCATGCGCCGGCGAGAACCAGGGCCGCGCCGAACAACGATGAGAGCGCCAATGCGACAATTGCACCGCCGAGTTTCTGCGAGCGCAGAGGTTCGTCCGGCAGCATCCAGTGGGCGAATATCATGCCACAAATTGGAATTGTTGCCTGCAGCACTGCAGCAGGGCCGAAGTGCTAAGCAGTTCTTTTTGCTTTACAAGCACCTTAGTCTTTTGTTAAATGGGTAATGGGCCACCTCGCGAGGATGAGGCGAAGACTCCAAAAGTTTAAAAGGTAAATCTTCGATAGAGGCCTTTGCCTCAGATCACGTCAGATTTTAATCTCTAACTTCTATCCAAATATGGCTACAACACCAAAAATCATCAGACGTTCACCGAAATGGTATGGATGGCTACCGGATCTTCCGGACCATCGCGACCTCTTCTTTTCGGCAATCGCGCCCAGGCTGGCGACGCTGCCACGCAAAGTCGATATGCGATCAAAATGTTCCCCGGTTGAAGACCAGGGGCAGCTTGGTAGTTGCACTGCTAACGCTCTGGTCGGCGCACTCGAGTTCCTGGAACTTAAAGAGGGCGCGAAGTTTTCCGATCTAAGTCGTTTGTTTGTCTATTACAACGAACGCGTGATCGAAGGGACTGTCGATCAGGACAGTGGCGCGTTTATTCGCGATGGGATCAAGTCGCTGGCCAAGCAGGGAGTTTGCACCGAACCCGAGTGGCCATACAAGATCAGCAGGTTCAGGCGAAAACCGAGCCAGGCTTGCTATCGCTCAGCGAAAAAGCATCGGATACTTTCCTATCACCGAATCACTACGGTGAACGAGATGCGCGGCTGCCTGGCCGAAGGGTTTCCCTTTGTTTTCGGCTTCACCGTCTATGACGCTTTCGAATCGGCAGCGGTGGCAAGATCGGGCGTATTAAACATGCCTGGTCCAAAGGAGAAGACGATTGGCGGCCACGCAGTGATGGCGGTCGGTTACGATGACACGAAACGTCGATTTGTAATTCGAAACTCCTGGGGCGCCGACTGGGGACAGAAAGGCTATTTCACCATGCCTTATGATTATCTCTCCCCCAATAAAAACCTGGCCGACGATTTTTGGACTGTGCGGATCCTTGAGGAAAGCTGAGCACTTCATGTGAAGCCGTGGCGGAGTACGTATTCGGCGAGAAAGACAACGGCGCGTTAGTCCAAGTACGGCGAGGCGCAAAGATCACGATCGAACTGAAGGAAAATCCGACAACCGGTTACAGGTGGACGATCAGCAATATTGATGAAGCCTTCCTGAAACCAGAGGGCGACGAGTTTCTACCTCCTGATCGGAAGACTCCCGGGGCCGGCGGTGTGCGAAGGTTCTTCCTTCGCGCTAAGGGCGCAGGTTCCACTACAGTCAGCTTGATCGACAAACGCGTGTGGCAGCGCGACGAAAAGGCGGTCGGCGCCTTCAACCTGGCAATTCGCATTCTCAACTAACTACTTGCGAAGCATCGATTGACCCTTCGCGACATCAGGTCCCAATCTAACCCCTATCAACATCAAGCTATTTGATTTCATATATACCTGTTCCAAAATTCGCTGCTTTTAGTGGCCAAATACAGCGATCTGTTTGATTCCTGCGAAATCGGGCTCGACAGAATTTCTGAAGTGGAAGAAGTAGTTCAGAGCATCCCAGTCATGTTAATGAACTAACCTTTCTGAGCCACTGGCTCCGGCATTCGTGGTTTTCGGAAAATCATCCATACGCCGGCGAGAACCAGGGCCGCCCCTAACAACGACGAGAGCGGAAATGTTTCGCCACCCAGCAACCAGCCGAGCATAACGGCTCCGGGCGGGGTGATAAGCGAAATGCTTTGCAACTGCGCAACGGTCAGGCGCGGCAGCAGCCAATAAAGCAGCAGAAACGTGAGCGCCGAGCCGATGACAGCCAGATACAGCAGACAGAACACCGACGTGGCAGTCCAGTGAAAGCGCGCAGGATTTCCATCGACAACGAATCCTAACACCAGCAATGGCGCGATTCCGAAAATCATCTGCCAGGCGGCGAGCATTGCCGGCGCAAGCTGCATCGAGCGCGCCTTGACCAACACATTGGCGTAGGCGGCGCTGGCGGCTCCAATAACAACTCCAACGCCGCCCCAAAAAGCAAGCGGGCCATTGAACCCGAGCAGCCTCCCGCAGATTACCGCGACGCCGCCGAGTGCGATGATTGCACCAGCGAGCCTGTGTAAGCGCAGGGGTTCATCCGGCAGCATCCAGTGGGCGAACATCATGCCGAAAATTGGAATTGTAGCCTGCAGCACCGCGGCAAGACCCGAGGAGACGTGCAACTCCGCCCAGAACAACAGGGTGTAGTTCACTGCGAACATAAGAATTCCGGTAATGGCTAAAACGGTAAAGTCACTACGCCGTCGCGGGAGCAAACCCCTCCTCCCGATGGAGACAACCAGCAGTACGCCGATCGCGATCAAAAACCGAATCGCCACGAATGAGATGGGCGGGAGATCGCGTAAGCCGATCTTAATAGCAAGCCAGGTGGAGCTCCAAACAACACAAAGCGTTAGCCATGCCAGCGGGACACGCCACCCTGCTTTCGGTCGCCATCTTTTTCTCAGCGCTATGGTCGTTCTTTTCACACGCGCGCGAGCATCGCGCGTCGGCTGAGACTCGTAAAGGCAGCTCGCGCTCTATCCATTAATTGACAGTTCGTCGGCGTCCCTGACGCTCTGTGCGCCGATGAAAAAACTCCCTCCTCTCCTGCTCTGCCTTTCAATTAGTTTTTTCACCCTGGCACGCGTGACAGAGTCGGTTCACACCCCCGCTGCCGGAGCAAAGACCGCTCACAAACCAACGGGCCAGAAAGCCGTGTCCTTCGACATGTCTGACGCCGAGCAGGAGGAAGTCGCCGGCGAGGAAGACAGCGATGCAGAGGTCTCCTCGGACGACGAAGGTGAAAACATGAATGACGATGACGGTGGTAATGGCGATGTCGGCGATGAGTATATTACCGATGATGACGGAGGAAATGACGACGCCGTAGAGAACGGAAGAGGCGATGACAGCAGCGGTGATGAAGGCGACTAGACGTCTTCGTTTGTTGCAGCACTCTGGCCTCGCGGCGTGTTGCCAGGCCGCCCGCGATGCGGTATTTCTACACGGATCCGATCATGGCGCGTTCGTCTAGTGGTTAGGACACAGCCCTCTCAAGGCTGGTACACGGGTTCGACTCCCGTACGCGCTGCCACAGCAATCCCGAGATTAAAAGCTCTTTTGCTGATATTGCTCTAGCCTCGCGTCGGTAAATCTTAACAGAACTGTTACCAATTTACCGTGCGCACAGTTTCTCCTCCTCTTGCGTCGGGGCACTCAAAACGCGGGTTTTCCCTAGGGCGCTTCGTAGATCGTGTCTTTCGACCGCCGCACACGCCGACATAACGAAGCGGCACTTCTCGGAGCGCTCTCAAAGATTAGTGACCGATTCAGTCGCGATCTGCTGGCGAAAATCCAGTTCATACGTACAATGTGTGTCATGAAACCAAGACACAACTTCGCCAGCATCGTTCTTCCGATCTTTGCTTTTGTGTGCGCAATTTTCATCAGCACTGTTGCGCAAGGAGGTCCCTCGTCTGGTTACCTCCGGTCTCGTCACCCGCCTGGTCACCTGACCGTGGACAGAGTGCCGACCTTCGGATGGAATCTCGCTTTCAATCTGGAGATCGATGGCAGGCCGGTCGCGAACGTGGCGCAGGGTCACAGCTATAATACCTGGCTGTCAGCGGGGCCTCATGTCTTGACCGTGCACAAAGTCCCGGCCGTAGGCTATACCGTGCCTACTTCGACAACGGTGAACATCCAGTCCGGGGCAGACCATCTGTTCGTTGCCATGTGGGATTCAGGTCTGGTTTATCTCCAACCAGCAGGAGTTTCGCTGTCACCAGGCGGGTTCTGGCAAAATCACGGTGATGGTACCCCATAGCGGCGTTACTGATAATTCAAGATAATTCAGGACTGTTCGCGGCTTAGGCCTTACCGCGCTTAATCGTGTAATTATTTCGGATGACATCTGATAACAAAATTCCGCTGCGGAGTGTCATTTTTTCGAACTCAAAAACTGAAATTTACCTTGGAGAGTAGGTACATCCTGTTTTTTTGACTCCCCACGCGCTGCCAGTCGCGAAAATTTCCAATGCGTTTTGCTTCATCTGGCGGCGTTCTCGCTCTTTGTTTCCTCTTCGGAAACGGCTGCTCCAAAGAAATTACTCGGGAGACAGCCGCCACGGTGTTTTTTGTGAAGGGCGACGTCGTTTTCGGAAGCGCGGAACGCAACCAGTTCCAACCGGTCACACCCAAGAGCAGGATTCGCGGCGGCGATACTGTGCGAACATCGGACGGGGCCGAAATCAATCTGGCGTTGGTCCCGGGCGCATTTGTCCAGCTGTCTGGCAATTCCGAAATAAAAATCGAAGAGCTCAGCCTGACGAAGGACGGTAACGAGACCGCCGGAGGCATGCTCGATCGAAGTGCGCGCATACGATTGAATCGTGGGAAGGTGAGCATTCTGTTCAGCCGACCTGATAGGAGCGCATCAAATTTGGCCGTTTCGACGAGCCAGGCGACGCTCAGTCCCGATTCCAATTCTCTGTTCAGCGTTTGGACTGATCGCACAACCACCCGTGCAACGTGCGGGCGAGGCGAAGTGATCGGCTCCGGTGATGGGCAATCGACGGTTAAGATTGCCGCGGGGTACTTTCGTCAATGGCCAAGAGCAACTAAGGAGCCGATTGCCGCAACTGCCGATGCTGGTGCGCAAATGGACATTAGAACATCGCTCGAAGCAGAAAAGGAATTGCTGGATCAAGCAGCGGGCTGGCAAAACCGCCGCGTATTTTAGGGATTATCGCTCGAGATTGCTGCGACCGGTCTTGAAAATCGGTTGCAGTCGCGCAAGGAATTTTGGATCATCGCCCAAATGAACAAACCAGCTTTCGATCTTGTCATCGCAGCGCTGGAGACGATTCGGGAGAAAAGTGATCAGGCGCCGCGCGCATCGAAAGCTGTGCTCGCGCGATTGCAAAGTGTAGATTCTATAGCCGTTTCCCTGCCTGCCGCGCCGGAGCCGCGCGAAGGCGGGCTGGAAACGTTTGCGCCGTCCACCCGCCTTCGCTCGGCTACAGCCCCGCAAACAGACCGACGGCTACAGCCACTGTCGAACAAAGCGGATTTACTTGAGCCCATTCGCGAACGTGTTCGCGCCTGTACGAAATGTGCGCATCTCGCCTGCTCGCGCACGCAAACAGTATTCGGTGTAGGAAATCCCGACGCCGATTTGATGTTCATCGGTGAAGCGCCCGGTGTGGACGAAGATCAGCAGGGCGAGCCGTTCGTCGGACGCGCCGGACAACTGCTAACAAGAATTCTGAAAGCGATGAACTTCGCGCGCGAAGACGTTTATATCGCGAACATCCTCAAGTGTCGACCGGATACGCCGCCGGGCAGTTTTGGAAATCGTCCGCCCACCCCGACGGAGATGCAGACCTGTCGGCCGTATCTTGTGGAACAGATTAAGATTATTCAGCCAAGCGTCTTAGTCGCGCTCGGCGCAGTTGCTGTCGAAGGGCTGCTTGGAATGCGCGGCACCATGCGCGAACTGCGAGGCCGCTGGCATACCTACAACGACATTCCGCTAATGATCACGTATCATCCTGCGTACTTGCTCCGAAACCAGGCGCCTTCCGAAAAACGCAAGGTTTGGGAAGACATGCTCCAAGTGCTCGAACGCCTCGAGCAACCCATCACCGAACGACAGCGAAATTATTTCCTGTGACAGGGCTCTATCTCGCCAAAGATCGCGAATCGGCAGTCAGATTCCCGCTATGATTTTGCGCAATTTACCATCGCATCGATTTTCCGGCGGGAAACCAGAGTCAACGCCAGCGATAAAATCATCAGGCGCACTTCGCGCCGTGGCACTTTCACCATTCGCCGCAAGACCATTGGGCCGGCGGCGTCCAAAAGCGCGAGCGTACGCGCGCCGATCAATGCCGGGAGAACTGTAGCGGCCCGCACGCGACGATTATGAATTGCGTGCGAGTATTCGATTCCGGATTCAAGATTCGCTTTGGCTTTTTCCAGCCACCTTCGATAAACCGGCTGAAAGCTCTCCGGTTCGGCGAGGACTTGTGAGGGATTCAGATGCGCCGCGGTTAATTCGTGTTCGGGAAAGTAACATCTTCCTGCTCGAAGATCGGAACCGACGTCGCGCAACACGTTGATCAATTGAAGCGTCATGCCATAACGCTTTCCCAAAGCTAGCATCTCGTCCTCGCTCCGGTCCGCGAAGTTGCGGACATGCCGGAAACAGAGTCCCGTCCAGAACTCACCGACACAACCGGCAACGAGGTAGGTGTATTCATCGAGATCAGCAGCGGTTCCAAGCGCGCGGATTTCGTTCGGATTGTCGAATCGCTCCAGATCCAACATTTGACCGCGCGTAATTTTTTCGAGCAGCCCGCGAATGTCGTTGCGGTCCGTATGCTCGATCCTGTCCAGCCACGCAAAGCAATCGGCTAACGATTCAAGGAGCTGTCGTTCGCGCGTGTTTTGCTGAAGCGCAACAAATCCTGCAACCAACTCGGCGACGCCATCCCGCGAAGCTGTGCCTTGGATTGTGTCCGAGAGCAGCTTCAAAGTTTCCATTCGCACGCTTGTGGAGATTTGTGCGGTGTCAGCAACGGTATCGGTTGTTCGCGCCAGCAGATACGCCAGTGCGACCGGTTCGCGTAATTGCGCGGGTAAAAATCGGATCGACAGGTAAAACGAGCGCGAAACGGAGCGCAGGAGTGCTGTTTGTAACCATCGCCTTGTACGGCCGGGGTCAGCGTCCCCGGCTACAACCTGAAACTTCATCGCGAAATGTTCCTGATCTCGATTCGGTTAGTGGCCGAGTTACCGAGCCCGAGTTGGCCGGCAAAATCGATGTAGGCCGCTACCGGACCGACAGGACGAAGGCTCCCGGGCTTCCGCCATTCTTCCAATCGTTTCAACGCGATGGTATCCAAAGCCACCGGGTCCTTGCTGGCGTACAGCGTGCCATAGTGAACTGCGTAATTTGGTTGCGGCTGCGGACCGCCCGCATATTGCGCGATAAGGCCGTCCATCAAATTGAACACGACCTTCTTCGCTATCAGCGGGTTGGCATAAATTTCCGCGAGACTCTCCGCGCCGAATCGAGAGCCCTGCGCGAACCGACGCCAGTTGTCGATGTTCGGAATTGTCATGTTGTAAATGCAACCGGCGATGCCATTCGTCTCACTAACGCTCATCACCGGAACGTTGATAACTTTGTCGACTTCATTGGAGATGATCTTCGAAAAATGACTCACGTTGCTGGTGGCATCGGCATCGGCAAAAAGCGGCATCTTCCCTAAATCGCCAACATACTCGAAATCGCCCCACACCAGTTTTCCTGCCACAGGGGCGGACACGACTGCTTTCGCGTCATACCCGTCATGTGGCGCAATTGCTTTGACCTGGTAACCATCAGTCGCAGGCCGATATCCGGCCTCTTTGATTCCACCGAGGGACCGGTCCCAAACGATGATGCCGCTGCGGGGATGACCTGCCGCCGCCAGCCCGTCCACGATTGCGTTCACGATAGCGTGATGCGTTGTGAAGAGCTCGCCGCCCGCTGCGCAAATCTTGATTCCAACCCTGTCGTTAGGCGACACGAGCGAGGCCCACGCCTTTCCCACATCAGACTGCCCGGTCACAGCGAGCACAAGCCGATTCACCATTTCCCGCACCACGCGCGGATTCGCCTCGTAATCCTTAATTGCATCAGGATTATGCACCTCGTACACAATCGAGGGCGTCGGCGCGGGCTGCTGGGCTGGCGCCAGCTCGCAATACATGGCGCAAAGGAAAACGAGAGCTACGTTTCGCATCAGCATGAGGGCCTCAATGGCAGACGGATTTTATGAGTAACGGCGCGAATCACAACTGCGCGACTGGCCGTCTTCCTGAGCGGAGCCGAAGGATCCCGTTGAGTAACCGCAACCTTTTGCCACGGGGTTCCTCGACTCCGCTCGGAATGACAGAGAGTAATATGGTTCGCCACATTTACGTGCACATCCCCTTTTGCGCGCGCATCTGCCCGTATTGCGCGTTTTACAAAGATTTGCTAGATCGCTCACAAACAGCGCGGTTTTGTGAAGCGGTTTTGCAGGAACTGGAACTGTATCAAGGAGGGGCGATCTCCAGTTTGCCCCGGGGGAACAGCGCCCCTGGATTGCCCCGGCGGACTGAAGACCGCCGCTCCTTGCTTCGTCCTTCCACAATTTATTTTGGCGGCGGCACGCCTACAGCGCTCAACATCGCGCTACTAGATCTGTTGCTGCGGGGATTTCACGAAAAGCTCGACTTGTCGCAACTAGTCGAGTGGACGATGGAAGCAAATCCAGGAAGCGTTTCCGCGCGCAAAGCAACTCTTCTGAAAAAGTTCGGAGTCAACCGGATTAGTCTCGGCGTGCAATCGTGGGACGATGGACTTCTGAAACTGCTCGGACGCGAGCACAATGCACAGCAGGCGGAAGAATCGTTTCGGATTCTGCGTGCGGCGGGGTTCATGAATATCAACATCGATCTGATGTTCGGTTTGCCGGGACAAATTTCTGAGCAGTGGCGCGCGAGCCTGGAGAGAACGATCGCTCTCCAGCCAGAGCACATTTCCACTTACTGCCTGACGTACGAGGAGGACACGGAATTTTTCCTGCGTCATGTGCAAGGCGAATTTCGGCAGGACGCGAATGCAGACGCCGACTTTTTCGAAATGACTATGGCGATCATGGAAGACGCAGGCTACGGACATTACGAAATCTCGAATTACGCGCGCGCCGGTTTTGAATCAGTTCACAATCGCGCCTATTGGCTGGGTAAAGATTATCTGGGAATCGGCCCGAGCGCCGTTTCGACCTTTGGCATGGAGCGCTGGCAGAATGTCTGCGATTATCGCGCATATATCGACCGGGTGCTTTCCGGTCAATCGCCACGGACATCGATCGAAAATCTGACAAAAGAAATGAAACGCACCGAACGAATTGCACTCTCGCTGCGTACGCGCGACGGAGTTCCCGGTTCGGTGCTCAAAGGTTTCGCTCGACAAACGGATGAGTTCATCGGGCTCGGGCTGCTTGAGAGATCGAACGGTGGTCTCGTGCTGACACGAAAAGGCAAAGTGCTGGCAGATTCCGTCGCTGAAGCGTTTCTGTAGCCGAGCCAACGGTTCCTCGGGCGTTTAACACAAACGCCTCTACAAGAGGCACGATACAATTGCCCGAAGCCGCTCGTAGCCGCGAAGGGCTGGCTCTACAGCCTCAGTAGATATCGTTATCGGAGGTGTACCCGGCATCCCCACGAATGGAACGCAAACGGGCGCGACTGCCCCATTCCGTCTCCGGCCGAGTAATCTTCCCCAATGTGACTTTCAGGAGCCACGGCGCGGCTGCCAACGTGCCAATTGCCAATAACGTGATCGCCGTTGTCTGACGCAGCGGAGGCTTGATCTTCTCCGCCATCAAGATTCCTAAACCGAGTCCTATTGCTGTGCGCGTCAGGATCAGCAGAGGTGCAACGGGAAGGTCTTCGGAAGTTTTTGAAATGGATATAAGGGAAGACATCGCGTACCATATACGTCGCGTTTTGGAAAAAGAAACGGCAATTTTGCTGCATTTGTCATTTCGAGCGAAGCGAAGCGGAGTCGAGAAATCCCGCCGCGCAAACCTTGAGTAATTCAACGGGATGTCTCGACTTCACTCGACATGACAGAGATTTAGAACATGCCTGATTCGATCTACGCGCTCATCCTCGCCGGCGGCAGCGGGGAACGTTTTTGGCCGTTGAGCAGACGAGCGCGCCCCAAACAACTTCTGCGCCTCGTATCCGACAAAACTCTCTTGGAAGAGACTTTGGCACGCCTCGAAGGGATCATCCCGCGCGAGCGCATTTTGATCCTCACGAACACAGAACAGGAAAGCGCGGTTCGGAAATTGCTCAGGGAATTTCCAAACGAGAACATTGTGGCCGAGCCGGACAAAAGGGACACGGCTGCTGCAATCGCGCTCGGGACCGGCTGGGTGGCAGTGCGCGATCACGCTGCCCTCATGGTGGTTCTCCCTGCCGATCATGTGATTGCAAATCGCGCGGCGTTTCAGGAAACACTGGGCTTGGCTGCGGACGCGGCCGACGAAACAAGCGAGCTTGTCACCATCGGCATCAAACCGACCTGGGCCTGCCCCGGGTTCGGCTACATCGAGCACGGCGAACCTGTCCGTTTGCGCAAGCGCCCCGACAACGAAGCAATTCATCGCGTCGTGCGCTTTCGTGAAAAACCAAATCCCGATCTGGCGGAATCGTTTTTGCGCAGGGGAAATTTTAGATGGAACGCGGGGATGTTCGTCTGGTCCGTGCCCACGGTGCTTCGCGAATTTAACCGTCACGCACCGGAGCTGGCCGATTTCATTTCACAACTGCGCGCGGCGGGAAATTTCGATAAAGCTTTGCGTGAGCGGTTCAGCAAACTGCCGCGTATCTCGTTTGATTACGCGATCATGGAGAAAGCGGATCGCGTTCTCGTCGTGGAGGCCGACTTTGATTGGGACGACATCGGAAGCTGGCGAGCAGTCGCGAATTATTTTGAAAAGGACAAACGTGGAAATGCAGCGAACCGCGCCATCACGGCGATCGATTCCAGCAACAACATCGTTTTCGAGGAAAACGGAACAACGATCGCGCTACTCGGCGTGCATGATCTGATCGTCGTGCAGACCCCAGACGCGCTTTTAGTTTGTCACCGGCACGAAGCGGAAAAGATCAAGGACTTGATCGGCAAGCTTCCGCCGGAATTGCAATGAGGACGAGCAATCGTCATCCTGGGCGAAGTCGAAGGATCCCGCGAAACTACCCATCGGGCTCGACTTCATCGGACGGATCGCAATGAATCCGATTTTAGGTCTCGATTTTGGCCGGGCGCGCATAGGCGTGGCGATTTCCGATCAGTTGCAGTTGCTTGCGCATCCGCTGGAGACGGTTCCGGCAAATGAACGAGCGGTATCGCGGATCGCGGACATCGCCCGCGAAAAAAACGTCGATCATGTCGTGGCCGGAATCCCGAGGCGGATGAACGGCCAGATTGGCTCGGCCGCAACTGAGGTTCTCCAGTTTGTGGAAAAGTTACGCGTGCTTCTCCCCTGCCCTATCGTCACATGGGATGAGCGGCTCACCACCGCCGCAGCCCACCGGGCCCTGCATGATGCGGGCAAGAAAACGCGGCAGACCCGCGGCTATTTGGACCAGGTAGCAGCGCAAATGATTCTGCAAAGCTATCTGGACCGCTCCGACGCAAACGCAGAGCCGAAGCGTGATCAGTGATTTGTGACCTGTGAGCGGCATCAAAATTCCGATCACTGTTCACCGATCACTCATCACTAGATTGCCATGTCCCCGAAAGCTGAAAATAATCGTGAGTTACGATGGGGCATTATTCGCCGGCTGGCAGAGCCAATCTCATCGCAATACGGTGCAGGATCATCTCGAGCGCGCATTTGAACGGATCATCGGCAAGCCTGTGCGCGTTCACGGAGCCGGGCGAACAGATGCCGGGGTTCACGCGCTCGCGCAGTGTGCGCATGTTGATGTGGAGAACAAATTTTTCGCACTTGCTCGTTGGAGGGAAGCGCTCAATGCATTACTGCCGCCGGCGATACGCGTCCTTCGCTGTCGATATGTTTCGGACGATTTTCACGCTCGCCTTTCGGCAAAAGGAAAGATTTATCGCTACAGAATCTGGACTGCGCCCGTCTTGCCCCCATTTGAGTACCGTCGTGCCTGGCATATTGCACGACCGCTCGATCTTAAAACCCTGAACTCGGCGGCAAAATGTTTCGTCGGCACTCATGATTTTGCCAGCTTTGCCGCCAATCGCGGCAAATCCGCCAATCGGACGGACTCGTCCCGTGGCGAGCCTGAAAAGAGCACGATCCGCACGATTCATTCCGTGCGCGTTCGACAGAAAGGTCCTTGCCTCACGATCGAGTTCGATGGCGAGGGTTTCCTGTACAAGATGGTTCGGTTAATGGTCGGCGCACTGGTGAAGTGTGCGCTGGGCAAAATGCGGATCGAGGAGATTAGTGCGCGACTGAAGTCGACGGAATTCGGTTCACCCCGCTTTGCCGCGCCCGCCGAAGGATTATTTCTCGTCCGTGTGCGCTACTGAATTCTTTCGAGTTTAATGAGGTCGAACTCACGGCGTGAGATAGGCCGCGCGTTGCAATTCCTCACACTGTGAGGGCGACAAGCCGGCTGCGACTGGGGACCGCCAGTTTGCGAAAGACTGAGTGAAGGTGCTTCTTGACTGTCGGCAAACTTAAGCAGGCGTTTTGAGCAATCTCCTTGTTGCTTCGCCCTTCACAGGCCAGTTGCGCAACTTCTCGTTCGCGCCGTGTGAGCCGGGCGATGCCTGGCAACCGGAAAAGTCTGAGTCGTCCGGACCGTTCGCCGTCTCGGCAAAGATCTTCGCAGGCGATGAGAAAATGTGGCCCCGCCACGCCTACGGAATTGATCTCCTTGAGCTGAATGGTCGCCCGCAAGTGCGGCTGACGAGGATGATTCACCTCTTCTTCTTTGAAGTCGATCCGCCGAGTCGAACGCGTCTGTGGCTTTGTTTTCATCCATTTTTCCTTGAGAACACGGCACCGATCCAAAATCTCGGCAGGCATCGAAAAGTTCACCTTGGTTCGCTTCGCTTCCTCTGGTCCCTTTTCCCACACTGCGCAGAAATCACGGGCGGCGTTGTTCTGATAAATTGGTTTCAGACTCCAACGCAAAATAATTGCGGGAAGCGGCAAGCGCCGAAGGAATTCTTCAAGATCAGCCCGGACCGATCTCTCGCGTTCGAGCGACTCGATTCGGCGAAGTGCCGCCCGAAGCTGTGGGTAGAGTTGGCGAAGCAGTTCTATTTCAGCCGGTGAGCAATCTCCCTGCTTTACCGTGCGCAGAATTGCGACAACGCAAATCAGTCTCTGCTGTTTCCGAAAGAAGAGTGTAACCCCATAGTTGCATTTGTGCGGAGCCATGTAGCGGCGATAAAAACTTGATCTCAAGAAGCTACTGCGACTGCGAAAAAGATCATCCAGACGTAACAGTTTTCTGCGTCGCGATTGCGTGGCGCAACGTTTGAGAGGTTCGGCCGCGAAGAAATCAGAAGCCATGGATCGCGTCCATTTTGCAATTACCGGGACACTTGGATTTTGCTGAAGCAACAGTCCGACCGACTGATTTGCGATTGATGTGGAGAGCAACCGGTGGACAGCTTTCCAGAACGATTTGACGTCCGTCGCACGGTGCAGTTTGAGCAGAGGTCTTTCCAACCCCGGATCGATTACCGACTCCCGCTTTCCGACAAGCCAGCTGTTTCCCCTCACCTGCCGCCCCTCCCGGCGCACCAATGAAAAAAGACCACCTTCACCGCCGAAACGTTCAACAAATCGCTCGATGAAAATTGAAACCAAAGTTACCTCGCGATCATCAAGGGAATCAGCAAAGTTTTGCGAAATACAAAACAAAAAAAGAGAAAGGACACTAAGCATGAAACTTGAAATTAATGTACCGGTAAGTGGACTGGATCTCGCCAGCCTGCTCGAAGGTGAACAAGGACTGTTCCTCTGCCAAAACAGAGGGCAAAACTACATCACGGTTGCGAAGGCTGGTCACTCCATCGCCTTTGGGCCGACGCCTATCGGCAAGGCTATCCAGGAGCAACCGGCAACCACCCTGGGGCCAGAACCCTGGTTCATCACGAAGATCAGCAACTCAACTGAGTTGGCGGAGTTTCGTGGGAGCCTTTACGGCAGAGAAACGCGCTCAAGCTGACAGCCGAAAAGCAACAGAGAAATGAAACTCGAAATTAATGTGCCCGTGAGTGGGCTCGATCTGGCGAGCCTGCTGGAGGGAGAACAAGGATTGTTCCTCTCTCAAAACAGGGGGCAAAACTACATCACCGTTGCGAAACCTGGTCATCCAATCGTCTTTGGGCCGATGGCAATCGGCCAGGCGGTTCCGGAACAGGCGCCACGTCTGGGGCCTGAGCCGTGGTTCGTCACCAAAATCAGCAACTCGACTGATTTCGCTGACTTTCGTGGCAGTTTTGGAAAAACATCCAGAGAAAATCGGTGAAACTATCGCCTGTAAGCCGTCGCCGCAGCGAAAAACTCTCTCAGCGCGAGTCCGGCGGATTTCAGGGGGTAAGCAGCGGTTGGGAGAGTCCGCTGCAAAACAAAGCCTCAGTGAGGAAAACTCACTGAGGCTTCTGTTTTGTTCGCGGGAGTGATGCACGGCTGCTCAAGCCGTTCTTCCTTTGTTATTTCTTCCACCCGTTGCCGTTCCCATCTGGCGCGAGCGCAGGCGCCATTTCAGGCGTAGAGATCAACGTCCTCGGGCGTGTCGTCCCAGCCTACGTCCATCAAAGATTTTTCGTGATGCTCTTTGGCGATGAGCATGTAAAGCGATGGAACGATGAACAGCGTGAAGATTGTCCCGATGGTCATCCCGCCGACGAGAACGAGACCGATCGAGTTTCGTGCCGCAGCGCCGGCGCCAGTCACGAGCGTAAGTGGAAAGTGACCCGCGACCGTTGCAACGCTCGTCATCATGATCGGTCGCAACCGAATCCGGGCCGCTTGCGCCACCGCGGTCAGTTTATCCATGCCTTTGCGTTGCATTTCGTTTGCGAACTGAACAATCAAGATTCCGTTCTTCGAAACGAGACCGACGAGCGTCACGAGCCCGACCTGCGAGTAAATGTTGAACGACGTAGTCCAACGGTCGGTGAAGAACTGCCCGAACGGCATTTTCAAAAACATGAAGAGACCCGCGCCGAACATGGCGAGCGGAACCGATCCCAAGAGAATAATGAACGGATCGCGGAAGCTATTGAACTGCGCCGCCAGGACGAGAAAGATCAGCACCAGCGCAAGCAAAAACACGCCCAAAAACTTGCTGCCTTCGGTCTGCAACTGGCGCGACTCGCCCGTGTAATCGAGCACGTAACCTTTTGGCAGAATCTTGTTTGCCTCATTCTGCAAAAACTTCAGAGCAGCATCGAGCGAAACGGCCGGAACCCCGCTGATGGTGACCGCGTTTAGCTGTTGCATCCGATTGAGCGAACGCGCGACGGTTTTGTGGTTGATGGAAGCGACCGTGCTCAGCGGGATGAGCTGGTTGTTCGGTCCGCTGACATAAATATTTTTCAACTGCTCAGGATTTAATCGATCGACGCGTTTGACTTGCGGAATTACTTTGTAACTGCGCCCTTCGATGTTGAACCGGTTGACATAATTGCCGCCAATACTGGCGGAGATATCGGCGCCCACTTGCTGCATGTCGAGACCGAGCGCCGCGACCTTATCGTGATCGAAATTGATCTGCGCCTGGGGCTGGTCGATTTTCGTATCGATGTCGCCAAATTGGAAAATATGCGCCTGCATGGCTTTCGCGAAAATCTGTTTCGCGAATTCGAGAATGCGTTCCTGGTCGGCCGTCGAGGTGATCACGAAGCTGACTGGAAAATTATCAGCGCCGGGAAGCGCCGACGGCATGATGGGAAACATTTGGATGCCGGGAATCGCGCCCAGTTTTGCCTGAATTTGCGGAAGGTAGGCCTTGGTCGGGGTTTTGCGAACGCCCCACGGCTTCAAAACCATTCCGCCGAATCCGTTGTCCGGGAATGTAAGTTGAAACGTGAACCGCGTGTCCGGGATGTCCTGAAAGACTTTCCCAGCAGCATCCGCGTAACGGATCGTGTCGTCGATGGTCGCGTTTGCCGGAGCGGTGATGATTCCAAAGATCACCCCCTGATCCTCTTTCGGCGCCAATTCCTTCGTCCCAAGTTTCGGAATGGTCGCGAACATAAGGACCGCGAGGAGCGAAATGCCCGCCCAAAAAATGTAGACGGCCGGCCGCGCATTCAGCGTGCGATCGAGATGACTTCCGTACCAATCCCGGAATCGGTCGAACGTTCGATTAACGACCCCACTGAAGCCCTTGTCGGTGTGGCCGGCGCGCAAAAGATGTGCCGACATCATCGGCGAAAGTGTCAGTGCGACGACGCCGGAAATGAAAACCGCGCCAGCAAGGGTCAGCGCGAATTCGCGAAAGAGCGCGCCGGTTAAACCGCCTTGGAGCGCGATCGGCGTATAAACCGCTGCCAGCGTGATCGTCATTGCTATGATTGGCCCGATCAGTTCGCGCGCGCCGACGAGGGCGGCATTCATGCGCGACATGCCTTCGCGCATATGACGCTCGACGTTTTCGACAACGACGATCGCGTCATCGACCACCAATCCAACGGAAAGCACAATCGCCAGCAGTGTCAGCAAGTTGAGGCTGAACCCGAATAGCTGCATGAGAAATAGCGCGCCGATCAGCGAAATTGGAATCGCGACGACCGGCACCACCACTGAGCGGATCGAGCCGAGGAACAAAAAGATTACGAACATCACGATCAGCAATGTATCAATCAAGGTCTTTACGACTTCGTGGATGGCGTCGTTGATGTAAGCCGTAGCGTCGTAGGCGATTTCGCCTTTCATTCCGGCCGGCAATTCCCTTTGGATTTGCTCCATCTCCGCGCGAACGCGTTTGATCACGTCCACCGCATTCGCATTCGGCAGAACGTAAATCCCCATGAAGACTGCTTTCTGTCCCGAAAACCGCACCTCGGTGTTGTAATCTTCCGCGCCGAGCTCGACGTCCGCGATGTCGCTCAACCTGACGAGATTTCCTTTCTCCTGGCGAATGACCAGTTTTTTGAAATCATCCACCGTGTGCAGGTCGGTGTTCGCGGTCAGATTGACCTGAAGCAGCGAACCTTTTGTGCTACCGACGGCCGAGAGAAAATTATTTCGCGCAAGCATGTTGCGCACTTGGGCCGGGCTGATGTTTAGCGCAGCCATCCGGTCCGGTTTCATCCAGATGCGCATCGCGAACGTGCGGCCGCCGAGAATGTCCGCTTTCTGCACGCCGCCGACGGCTGTCAGCCGCGGTTGCACCAGGCGCACAAGATAATCGGTGACTTCGTTCGGCTGCAGAATGTCCGAAGTGAAACTTAAATAACACGAGGCGGTCTGTGTATCAGCTGATTGAATTTCTAACACCGGAATCTCCGCGTCCGGCGGCAGATCGCGCCGGATCGCGTCAACCTTCGAGCTGATGTCTGACAACGCCTTATTTGCATCGTAATTCAGTTTCAGCCGCACGGTAATTGTCGAGGTGCTTTGAGAGCTTTGCGATTGGATGTAATCGATTCCGTCAGCTGCGGCGATGGCACGCTCGAGTGGCGTTGTGATAAATCCCCTAACGAGTTCAGCATCGGCGCCGACATAAACTGTCGTTATCTTGATCGAGGCGATGTCGCTGCGCGGATATTGGCGTACGTTGATCGTCCGCATCGCCTGCAAACCGGCGATCAGGATCACAAAGCTAACCACCAGCGCCAGCACCGGGCGCTTGATGAAAAGGTCAGTGAAGGATTTCATGTCGCTCTTCGATCGCTACGAATCGATTGGGTTCGGATTTACCTGCGGGTTCGGTGCCAGATCGTTGTTGATCGTCACCGTCATTCCGTTTCGCAGTTTGAAAACTCCCGTACTCACGATGGTTTCGCCGGCCTTCAATCCTTGCGTAATCGCGACGAGATCGCCGCGCCCTTCACCGACGCGCACAAATTGCTGTCGAATCACTTGCGATTCTTTGCCGGTCTTTTCGTCTTTCTTTTTCTCAATCACAAAAACCGAGTCGCCGAACGGCGCGTAGGAAATTGCGGATCCCGGAACGACAAGCGTCTTGTGTTTTTCGGGCAACGTGACTTCCGCTTTCGCGAACATTCCAGGCCGTAGCACGTGATCGGGATTCTCCAGCGTCGCCTGAAGAGTGATGTTGCGCGTGCTCGAATCGACCATCGAATTAATTGCAGTCACCTTTCCGGGAAATACATGGCCGGGAAGAGCGTCCGTGGTCACGTGCACCTCCAAGCCCGGCGTTAACTGACCAAGATATTGTTGGGGCAAGGCGAAATCGGCGAAGAGTGAGTCGAGTGAAGTGAGCTGCACCACTTGTTGGCCCGAGTTGATCATTTGCCCGACGTTCACCTGACGAATCCCAAGCTGGCCATCAAATGGCGCGATAATCGTCTTCTTCCGAATATTAGAGCGCATTTGATCGGCAACAGCATTCAGCCTATTGAATTTCGATTCCGCAGCGTCGAGTTCAGCCTTTGAAACCACCTTTTGCGCAGCAAGGCCGCGACTTCGTTCCAAATCCTGCCGTCCCAACTCGGCTTCAGCTTCTGCCGACCGCAAAAGCGCCTCTTCGGCCGACGCGTCGAGTTGAAGCAATAAATCGCCTTTCTTCGCGATACCGCCGTTTTCGAACGCGATTTTGCTGACGACTCCGCCAAGCTCGCTGGAAACGACCGCGCCCTGTACCGCCGAGATCGAACCGACCGCCGACAACGTCGGCGCCCAATCTTCTTCTTTCACAGTTACGCTCGACACTGTCGTCGGCGGCATCTCCATTTTTGTCGTCATCATCTTGCCGATCTGCAGCGCTTTGACGCCAAAAACACAAACCACAATTGCGACGAGCAGGCCCATCGCAATGACAACACTGCGCCAGCGGCGCCGCGGTCTTACACTCGATTGCGCTGGACGATTTGAAATGCTCTTTGCCACGTCATGCATAAGCGAGTTCTCCCTCCGGTTTGAATAACAAACACCAAAGTCTGCGTGTTACTTCCAGTTGCCGCGTGCGCCGCTCTGCTGCGGTCATTTCATGCGGCCGTAAGACATCCAGCATCAACATCCCGCGTGCGACCGCAAAAATTAGTTCCGCCAGGTCATCCGGCGTCAGATTGTTCCCTGTATTTTGCGCTTCCGGAGCGCGCGCAATTAAATCTCTCACTCCACCCATCGCAGTTTCTAAAACATCGCGAACCAAATCAGCCACGTGCGAATTTCGCGAGGCCTCAGCATAAAGATCCACGACGAACGCGGAGATCAACCGCGGCTCATTTTCGCAGCAATGTGCCGTGAATAAAATTTCCAGTGATTCGAGCAGGGTCGGCGCCTGGCGCGCGCGTTCAAGCATCTGCTGAATTTCTTCCTTATGTCTGGCGGCCATCGCAGAAATGACCGCCTCCTTATTTTCGAAATAGCGATAAATCAGACCTACGCTAATCCCTGCCTCGCCGCTGATATCGTGCATGCTGGTTTGGTGAAACCCACGCTTGGCGAAGCAGACCAATGCAGCATCAAGGATCTGGGAACGTCGATCCGCATTAGAAGAGTCTATCAGGGGCTGCGACATAGTTCGGCAAGATGAATGAACGTTCATTCATTGTCAAGCGCGGGTCCGACCAGTCGGTTCTGTTTCAGAACCTGGCACCCGTGGTTCTCATGAACATGCGCTGCGGATTCGCTGTAAGAACGCCACGCTGCCCCGAAAGCTTTCCGCCCGTCGATGCAGCGCGACGCCCCTCTGTTTTGCGGCGTATCGCGACCGGGCGTGTCTCAGGATTTAGTGTCCGGCGTCGCGTGCACGTTGTGCGACACAACCGGAGCAGGTTGCGCTGCGGAGTCGTAGCCAGCGAATGGATCTGGAGTGGGCTGGCTGATGAATTGGAAGATCGCGGTAACCACACTCAAAATGCACGTGACATAAACCGCCGTTTCCGTTGCGCCCCGGCCTTTCTCTTCTGAACTGGCCAGAATCCCGTATAATGATTGAGCTTCGCTTTTCATAATTTTAAGACGCCGCGGACTTCCCGCTTTGTCTGTTGTCTGTTGATTGTTCATCATTGGTTTTGAACATTGGATGCCGCTGCCTCGTGAATTGGATTCAAATAAAAACAAAATTGCTACGGACTTTTCCGCCCGACGCGCGCTATCTGATCGGTATCTCCGGCGGGCGTGATTCCGTCGTACTCCTGCACTGGCTAATTAGTGTCGGTTACAAAAACCTGGTGGTTTGCCATTTGAATCATCAGTTACGCGGACAGTCGAGCGACGCCGACGCACGCTTTGTGGAAAAGTTGGTCGAGCGCTACAACCAAAAATCTGTGGGGCAGACGCTCCACCCGCCAGGGCGACAGACGGGAAAGCGAAGCGCTCGGCCTACAAAGGCAGCTGCTCATCTCGATTTTGAGATCGGCTCGGCAAACGTTCGTGCGCTCGCCAAGACAAAAAAGATCTCAATCGAAACTGCGGCGAGAGAGGCGCGCTACACTTTTTTTGCCCAAATCGCCCGCCGCCGCCGTTGCCATACAATCTTCCTGGCGCATCACGCCGACGATTTGGTTGAAACCTTTCTAATCAATCTGTTTCGTGGCGCCGGGAGTCCCGGGCTCGCCGCGATTCGAGAGATTTCTACCCGGCGAATCCATAAGGTTGAGCTAACCGTCATCCGACCGTTTCTTCACGTCTGGCGGGAAGAAATCAACGATTACGTGCGAGAGCATGGCCTGAGATTTCGCGAGGATCCCACCAACAAGAACCTCGATCCCCTCCGCAATCGGATTCGGCATCAGATCATTCCCTATGTGGAGAAAGCACTCAGCCGAAATATCCGCGCAACCATCTGGCGGACCGCAGCGATCGCCGCCGAAGAAGAACACTGGATGGAAAACGACGCGCTCCCTTTGCAACAAGTAGATGTTGCGGCTGTAACAAAGAATTGCGGTTACCTGCTCGTTGAAAAATTACGCGAGTTGCCAGTCGCACTTCAGCGCCGTGCGATTTTGAAATGGCTGCGCGTGCAAAACATCGCTGGGGTTGGATTCGACGTGATCGAGCGCGTGCGTTCGCTCGCCGATCGCGACGCTCACACAGCGAAAGTGAATTTACCGAAAGACCGCCACGCGCGGCGGCGTGCCGGCAAAATCTTCATTGAGTGAGGTGTAGTCGTGGCGCTCGCCGCAGCGAACGCCTAGCGGCTGACACAGCCGCCACTACAACATTTTTGAAAATCTGTGTAATCTGTGCCTGATGGCCTCCGAAATTCGCGTTCGTTTCGCCCCCTCGCCTACGGGCTACCTGCACATCGGCGGTGCGCGGACTGCTCTTTTCAACTGGCTATTCGCGCGGCATCACAGCGGAACATTCGTGCTGCGGATCGAAGACACCGACACGAAACGTAATACTGAAGAAGCGATGGCAGCCATTTACGAAGGATTGGAATGGCTGGGTCTGAATTGGGACGAAGGGCCGCACGGCGGCGGCGAGTTCGGACCATATTTGCAAAGCGAACGCACACAACTTTACGAGCGCTACTTGAAAAAGCTTCAGGACGCCGGCCACATCTTCGAAGACCAGGGCGCAGTGCGGTTTCGGTCGCCGCGCGAGCACGTCATTGTGGACGACATCGTGTGCGGGAGAATCGACTTCGATCTTAGCAATCCCGCGACGCATCCCGATATGACGATCCGGCGCCCCGACGGCTCGTGGATCTTTCATTTCGTGAACGTGATCGACGACTTGGAAATGAAAATCTCCCACGTGATCCGCGGTGAGGATCATCTTTCGAACACGCCAAAACACATCGAGCTTATTCGCGCGCTCGGCGCAACGCCGCCGCGCTACGCACACATTCCGCTCATTCTCAACCGTGATGGGTCGAAGATGAGCAAACGGGACGAAGGCGCGCGCATCGAGTATTACATCCGGCGCGGTTATCTTCCCGAGGCCATCCGCAACTATCTGTGTCTGCTCGGCTGGTCGCCGAAGGACAACCGCGAAAAATTGAACATCGACGAGATCATCCGGATCTTCGATCTTAAAAACATCGGACGCAGTTCCGCGACATTCGATCCCGACAAACTGCATTGGTTAAACGGCGAGTACGCGCGCGAGCTCAGCGATGAGGAGTTTTACCGGTTAGCCGTAGCGAGGCTAAAGTCCAGCGGGGTGAAGCTCGATAGCTACCCGGAAGAATATGTGCGAGCCGCGCTGCAAACGTGCAAAGGAAAGATCAACACATTCGACGAGCTGCCAGCCTATTGCGGATTCTATTTTACAGACGAGTTCGATTACGATTCTCAAGGCGTAGCAAAGCATTTCACGCCCGAGAACAAGCCGTGCCTCAAAGCGGTTCGCGACGCGTTGAGCGCATTGGAGAAATTCGACGCAGCTGAAATTGAAGCGGCGCTAAAGAGCAGTGCGGCAACGCTTGGAGTCAAAGTTGGTGCGATTGTTCATCCGACGCGCCTCGCCGTCACGGGTAGCAATATCGGACCGAGTTTGTATCACCTGCTGGAGGTTCTCGGGAAAGAGAGCGTGCTCGCGCGGATCGAGCGAGCGCTGGCGCAGTTCTAGTCATCCTGAGCGTGCCGGAGGGATCCAGGGTGAATGCTGACCACGAAAGAAAAGAAGATGCTTCAGACTATACGCCGAGGAGCAACATCCAAAGTCCCATGTACAGGACGGCCCAGAGCAACGCCTCCCATTTTCGCGGGGCGTTCAGGCGTGACACGGATTTAGTGTCCGGTGCAGGCGGCGCGGGGAACCAAAAGGTCAGGCGAGACGTTTGCCAGCGAATGAGAAATGGCACGGCGAGCACGAAGACGGCCGCAGGAGCGGCGCGCCATGGATTTCCGCCTAACGACACAAAAAAACAAAGGCCACCCAGGGCCAAGATAAATGTCAGCCAGGACAAAAGCCCGACTCTTCGGGCATAGCGCAGTTGAGTGATCCGGCGATGAATCAGCTGCCACGCGACAACGATCCAGAAATAGCAGGCGACACCGATCAGCATGCCAAACCAGTCGCGCGGCGCCAGTGTATTGCTCTTCGACGAATCAGGCGAAAAAGCGACGTTCGCGAGCACACCTAAAAAGCCAGCCATCGCGCAAAACAGATGTTCATTCAGGCGCACGACTGCGGGAATGCGCAGGCGCGTCATTCCCTCCGGCACGGCGGGCACAGGATTCTTTGGTCGGCGTGTAGCGTCCCAGCCCCGCAGGTCAATCCACTGCCGCCGCCAGAGCCAATGGAGCGATGGCGGCAAGCCGATCGCGCTGCCGATCACTGTCACGACACCTTTCTGCAGAAGCTCTGCATTCCGGCTGAGCCACGCGGTGGTCGTGCGATTTGTGAGAAGGACCACGCTCGTGGCGTCACTCGAAGTCTCTACCGTCCCCGCGCGAATCAACTCAGCGCGCAATCGCGTCGCGGCGGGTGCATCTTCTGCATCGTACAAGAGCTGGAAACGCCGCAACTCAGCGAATCGGGTTGGCAGATCCGGAATTCTTATCACGCGCCCGCGGCGATACGAGTCCCATGCTTTTCCGGTGGGACACCAACGCAACAAATCCTCCGGACGCAGCAAGATGACGATCGCGAGTGCGACGCATCCAATCCCGATAATGCAGGTGAGAACCGAAGTGGGAATGATGCTAAATTGCACCGCGTTGGTCCGCGCCGTCACTGCCGGGATCCATCCCGTGCGACCGAGTAGGTAAAAGCCGAAGACACCAGTGAAGAGAGTCAGCGAGACCGCCAGCCGCGTCATACCCATACGTCGCCGGAGAAGAGCGATGCACGAATGCCAGAAAATGAACCCGAAGAAAAACGGCATGGCGAGCCAGTAAAGAATGCGAAAGGCAATCGGCTCGTTTGTGAAAGCCAAGTCGTGCCAGTCGCCGAAAATCATCATTGGCACGAAGAAAACCGAAGCAAGCATGACGGTCATGATGCCAATCCACGGGGGAACGGGGAAGCGGGGCCTTGTTTTTTGCTGCGCCGCTGCTTTGGGTGGAGTGGCAAGAAGTTGCCTCAATCGCCGCAAGCCCGGCCGAAAGGCACCGCGGAAGTCGACCCTTCGCGCGTGCTGTAGTTCCGGCGGCAGCTTGCAGGAACGGAAGAGTGCAAGAATCAAACGGTCGCCATGCGCCAGAGCGCGCTGCCATTCGCGGCGAACGTATTCGGAGCGCATGCTGTCGGGCGTGAGCACAAGGACGACCGTTTGCGCCTCATCCAGCGCGCGATCAATTTCGGCTGCCCAATCGCCACCCGGTGCGAGATGATTCGCGTCCAACCAAGTAGGGATCCCCTCCCGGTCAAGGTGGAAGGCTGAGCGACTCCGCGAAGTAAAAGTCCTTCCTCGAATAGCTAATGAAGACAGCGGGCATCAATTCGCGCTGCGATTCTGCCCCAGTTGCGGTCGGGCTGGCGAGCAGAAGTTAACTTTGGCGGACGCTACTTCTTCGTTTCCTTCGTCCAAGTGTCGCGTAGCGTGATCGTGCGATTGAAAGCGAGTTTGTTCGGTCGAGAGTCGGGATCGAGCACGAAATAGCCGAGGCGCTCGAACTGATACCGTTCCTCTGGTCGTGCGTTCGCCAGCGCGGGCTCGCATTTCGCGTTCACCACTTCCAGCGAGTTTGGATTGATAAATGATTTGAAATCGCCAGCAGCGTCGGGCTCGGGAACGGTGAAAAGCCGATCATACAGGCGCACTTCCGCCTCAAGCGCATGCGCAGCGCTCACCCAATGAATCGTGCCTTTTATCTTGCGGCCCGCAGTCGGCCCACCTGATTTGCTGTCCAAATCGACCGTGCATCGCAGCTCGACAATTTTGCCGACGTCATCTTTGACCACTTCGTCGCACTTAATGATGTATGCGTATTTCAGTCGAACCTCGCCGCCAAGGCGCAGCCGAAAATATTTCGGCGGCGGAATTTCCATGAAATCGTCACGCTCGATATAAAGCTCGCGACCGAATGGAATCTTGCGCGTGCCGGCCTTTGGATCCTCCGGATTATTTATTGCATCGAGCTCTTCTGTTTTCCCTTCCGGGTAATTTGTCAGCACAACTTTGATTGGTCGCAATGCGGCGAGCCGGCGCGGCGCGGTGCGATTCAGTTCGTCGCGCATGGCGTGTTCGAGCAACGCCATATCCGTCATGCTCGGATACTTGGTGATCCCGATATTGTACGCCAGGGCGCGTAATGCCGTTGGCGTCACGCCGCGCCGGCGCAAACCTGAAATGGTCAGCATCCGCGGATCGTCCCAACCGTTGACAAGTTTTTCATTCACAAGCTGGATAAGCTTCCGTTTGCTCATCACGGTGTACGTGAGATTCAGCCGGGCGAATTCGTATTGATGCGGTCGCGGTTCCGGCACTTCAAGCGCGTCGAGAATCCAGTCGTAAAGCGGCCGGTGCACCTCAAATTCAAGCGTACAAATCGAGTGCGTGATCCCCTCGATGTAATCGCTGAGCGTATGCGCCCAGTCGTACATCGGATAAATGCACCATTTGTCACCAGTGCGATGGTGAGATGCGTGACGGATTCGATACAGCACGGGATCTCGCAGCCACACGTTGGCCGCGTTCACGTCGATCTTTGCGCGCAAGGTACGCGCGCCATCTGGAAACTCGCCAGCTTTCATTCGCGAAAACAGATCGAGATTTTCGTCGACCGAACGATCGCGAAAGCTGCTTGCCTTCCCCAGCCGGCGACAAGCGTCTGTCTCCTCCGGACTCATGTCATCAACGTACGCCTTGCCTTTGCGAATGAGTTCCACTGCGTATTCGTAAAACCGGAGGAAATAATCCGACGCATAAAACGGCGAGCCCCCGAGGTGTTTGTCTGCCCAGCCGTCGATCAACCAATGGACGTCCGTCATGATTGACTCGACATATTCCGCTTCCTCCTTGGTCGGATTGGTGTCGTCCATGCGGATGTTGCAAACCCCGCCAAACTCACGCGCAATCCCGAAATTGAGACAGATCGATTTCGCGTGACCAATGTGCAGATAGCCATTCGGTTCCGGCGGGAAACGCGTGATGATTTTGGTGTATTTCCCGATGCGCAGGTCTTCCGCAACAATGTCGCGAATAAAATCCGAAGGCCGTTCTGTTTCAGTGGTCATCGTAACGGCCAAACCCTATCGGCGAACGCGCAGATCGACAACTTTGGTAAAAGAGCGCTAGAATATTTTGTCAGTATCCCGAGCGGAGCGAAGCGGAATCGAAAGGACCCACGATTCTACGAAACGCAACTGCCACGGGATCCTCGACTTCGCTAGGAATGACTGCGACAAAGTAGCCGATGAAAGCGCAAACCACCACCGAGCGTTACACACTTGCCGATCTCGAGCGATGGACCGAGGTGGCTCGCGACATCGATCCGCCGATTCGCCTGGGCGTCTTCGGTGATCCAGTTGCGCATTCGCTTTCGCCGCAAATGCAAAACGCGGCGCTGCACGCCTGCGAGATCAGGATGCAATATGCGCGCGTTCACATTCGAGCAAATGAACTCCGGTCAGCGCTGGTTTTTTTGCGCAAGCTCGACTTTGTCGGAATTAACCTCACCGTGCCACATAAGATTTCTGCGGTGGCGCAAATCGACGCAGCGGATGAATTGGCAACTTGTTGCGGCGCGGTGAACACGATTCGGGTGCGCGACAAAAAATTGATCGGGTCGAACACGGACTTGGAGGGATTCGCCCGGGCAGTCCGTCACGAATTCTCAATCGACCTGCGCGATCTTCGCGTGCTGATAATTGGCGCTGGCGGAGGCACAGGCCATGCAATCGCGTGGCAGTGTGCGCTGGAAAATTGTGAGCGTCTGGTCCTGGCAAATCGCACTCCGACAAAAACGAGTGCGCTTATCGAGCGGTTGCGCCCACTCTTTGTCGCACCTCGCGTGCTGGGTCCCGTAGCCCGGCTTGAAGCCGTGGCATGGGATGAAAGCGCGCTCCGCGCGCAACTGGCAGACATCGACCTAATCGTCAATGCCACGCCGTTGGGGATGAACCCAAGCGATCCCGCGCCGATTCCGGCGCAATTGCTCGCGCCGCACCACATCGTGTTTGATTGCGTGTATGCGCCATCGAGAACCAGGCTGCTTCGCGCGGCGGCTGAAGCCGGCGCCCGCGGCGCGAACGGCTTGTCAATGTTGCTTTATCAAGGGGCGCTTTCATTTTCGATCTGGTTTAATCGCGAGGCACCTGTCGAGGCGATGCGCAAGGCGCTTGTCGTGTGATTCCTTGGCCTTTCCCTGATTTGCCACGAACGCGCCGTTGCCTTCATCAAGATATACGGTCGTACCGACGCGCGAGATTTGAAGCGATTGCCGCCATGTGCCAGATGGAAAATCTTTTCGAGCTTCAATTGTTTTCGTTTGCGATTTTCCCGAAACGGCCGGTGCGGCGGACTGGAGACCGCCGTTCCTTGAGGCCGTCCCTTCGGCGCCATTAACGATCGCTTCCGAAAGTACGCGTCCATCCAGTTTCTGCATGGCCGTGACTCGCAGAATGCGGAGGATCGTTGGGGCAAGATCGGTATTGCCTGTGGGCAGATCATCCGTTTCGCCTGGTTTAAAGTCCGGGCCGGCAGCGACTAACGTGTTGTGCATGTCGAACCTGCTGAGTGTGGCGTGGGTCCCCTCGCCTGCCACCCGTTGCCAATCGGCGTCGATCATGCCCGGGATGCCGAATTGGTTTTTCGAATCGTACCATCGGAACGACATCACGACGTCGGGCGCGTGATCATTTTGGATTTTTGCTTGCTCCAGCCCGAACGTTCCCTCCATCGGCTGTTTTGTAAAAATCACCCCTGCGAAATCGGACTGTTGTAGTAACTCGACCACGCGGCGCGTGACGGTCGCATCGTGTCCGATGACGTAAAAAAGAACGCTGCCGCCGTTGCCGGCCAGCATGATGTCTCCCGGTTTTGGTTCATCGCTGAATTCTGTCGTCGCCGTGAAACCCGCCTCGTTCAAAGTTTTCCGCAGATCAATTGAGCGCCTGATCGTAGAAAAACCGTGATCCGAAACGACAAAGACGTCTGTTGTTCCGCCCGCCTTTCGTTTATCTAACACTGAAAGGACAACCGCGAGATTTTCATCTGCGGACTTGATCGCCGCGATTGCTGCCGGTGACTCCCGGCGCGGTTTCATGTTGCGTCAGGTCGGGCTGGCCCAGCCACAAGATGGAGAACGCCGGCACGCCATCTTTCCAAAGAAGCTCTGTCAATGCCTTAGTCGTCCAAAAGTCTTTTTCCAAATGAGCAGACGGAAATGGACCCAGTACTTGCGTGATTGGAGCAAGTGCGGCGCTCGGCAAACATCGCCCCGCGAAGAGAGTCACGCTGTTCTTGATGGCAGCAGCATTTTCCTGCTTCACATCCGGTGATATGTTGTCTCCTGCGGATAAAGCACCACCGTCTCGGCGCGCTTGCAATTGTCGGTCCAACAGAAGGCCGACAGTCTTTGCGGACGCAATTATGCTTTGAGCACCAGCGCGTTGCACGAGCTCGGCAATCGTTGGCGCTGCAATGTATTTTCCGCCAGAAAGTTCATCGCCCTTCTGCACTGCCGATGGCAATTCCACATCGATTGCGTGGTGAGGGTCGATATCCGCGTCGATAGACATGGTTCGCAATGATGCCGCTCTTGCCAGGATAAACACCGGTCACCATGGCCGTGCCGTTTACATTTGTCGCACTGGGATAAACCGCATGGTGGTTACGAAAAGTGACGCCGCTCCCGAGCGAGCTTCCAAAGCGCCGGAGTATTTTGCTCGTTTACAAAATCGGGACGCATCCCATCCCACACGACCACCACCACATGGCGCTCGGTTTTATCCGGCACGGCCGCCGCCGCAGAAGCGCAGACAGTCCAAAACAGCACTGAAATTATTCGGGGCACGATCGAATCATAGAACAAGGAACGGCGGTCTCCAGTCCGCCCGCTAAGTATTGCCATATCACGTCGCGGACGGAGCGACGGCTACAGTTTCTTCGGTTTCAGCAAAGGGAACCAGATGACGTCGCGGATCGATTCGGCACCGGTAAGCAGCATTGTGAGTCTGTCAATCCCAATCCCGACGCCGCCAGCTGGCGGCATACCGTGTTCGAGTGCCAGCAGAAATTCCTCATCGATATTTTGCTTCTCTTCGCCTGCTTGTTCGAGCAAACGCTGGCGTTGCACAAGGGGATCGTTCAGTTCGCTGTAGCCTGGCGCAATCTCCGAGCCGTTGATGATTAACTCAAAAACATCAACGAGCATGCTGTCGGCTGCGTTTTGCTTGGCCAACGGCACCAGTTCTTTGGGGCAGTGCGTCACAAACAAAGGATCGATTGTCTTCTCCTCGACCAGTTTCTCGAACACGTGTTGCGTTACTTCGAAATCGGCAAGCTGTGGCAGAATCTCTAATTTAAATTCGTTCGTAGCGCGATCACGGCGTTGGTCGCTTGAAAGCTCGAACCAATCATTGCCGGCGACTTCCCGTACCACATCGCGGTAACGGGCCCGCCGCCAGGGGCGTTGCAAATTAATAGTGCGCATAATTTTCCCATCAGCATCTCGATGCTCGATTGTCAGCGAGCCGCAGATTTTCTCGGCGAGATAACAAATTAATTCCTCGACCAGATTCGCCATCTTCTCGAAATCGGCATAGGCCCAATAGGCCTCAAGCATCGTGAATTCCGGATTGTGCTTTCTGGAAATGCCTTCGTTGCGAAAATTGCGGCTGATTTCAAAAACCTTGTTGAACCCTGCCACGAGCAAACGTTTCAGGTAAAGCTCCAGCGCAATTCGCAGATAGAGATCTATACCAAGCGCCTTGTGATGCGTTCTGAATGGTTCGGCGGCCGCACCTCCAGCGATTGTTTGCAAAATTGGCGTCTCCACTTCAACAAAGCCCCGGTCCTCAAAGAAGCGCCGAGTTTCACGTACGATGCCGATGCGTTTTTCGAACACCGCGCGCGAACGGTCGTTGGTAAGGAGATCAAGATAACGCTGCCTGTAACGCGCTTCGATGTCCTGCAGACCATGCCATTTTTCCGGAAGCGGGCGCAACGCCTTTGCCAGCAACCGGAAGGTGCGGACTCTTAGCGTCGGTTCCCCGCTCTTGGTAACAAAACACATTCCTTCCACGCCAATGAAATCACCGATGTCGAGCAACCGAAAAAGTTCGGTCAATTCCGGGCCGACTTCTTTTGCGTGAATGTAAATTTGAATGCGCCCTGTAGCGTCGCGCAGGTCGAGGAAATGGCTTTTGCCCATGTCGCGATGCGCTGTGATGCGGCCCGCAACACGAAGCGTTTCACCTTCTTTAAATTGTTCGCGCACCTCTGAGATCGATCCGCTTACGTCAAAACCAATGCCGAACGGCTCGATACCTTTCGCGCGCAGCGCCTCAAGTTTTTTGCGTCTGAGCGCGATCAGCTCGTTTTCTTCTTCCATATTGGACAGCGAATGTAAGGCGCAGCCTGCGGTTCGCCACGTTAAATCGTGATCTGTCCTCGAGATGGGACACTTCAATCTCCGCGCCAAGATATTAGGTTTGCCAACAAAATGCCGACAATGAGATAGTTCGGCTGGCGCGTATGGAGGTTGCGTTGTAGCGCTGCTAGCCAAATGACTTCGAATCTGCCGGAAACAACTTCAACAATGGAAGGCCCGCTGGTGAAGCAGTTCTCCGTGTTCCTTCCGAACAAGGTCGGGGCGATGTTAGACGTTGTGAAATTGCTGAACACGCAAAACACTCATGTTGTGGCGCTGAGCGTATCGGAATCCACCGACTCGGCCATTGCGCGGATCATCGCGAGCGATCCCGCGCGCGTGGAAAAATTGTTCCGGGAAAAAAACGTTCCTTTTGGGGTTAGCCAAGTCGTGGTGGTAGAAATGCGAGAAGTTGCCACACAACTCGTAAAACTGCTCGCAGCATTGGTGATGGCGGAGGTCAATGTGCATTTCGCCTACCCGCTGTTGATCCGGCCCCGTGGCTTTGCGGCAATCGCGCTGCACTTGGACGACACGGAATGCGCGTCCTCCGTGCTGATGGGCGAAGGATTTAAGATGCTGAGCCAGGACGACATTTCGCGATAGGTGACCCGCTAATCATTGTGTTGTCATTCTGAGCGAAGCGAAGAATCTCTGATCTCTTTCTTTTCGGCGCCCATCCGCCCACAATCGGAGCTCCAGAGATGTTTCGCTCCGCTCACATGACACAGCAGGAAACTAGCCCCTTCTAACTTTTTAGTGTTCCAGCGGTCAAATATCCCGCAGATTGTTGACAGGCTGCCAACAGCGCGCTTAGAAGACTGGGTTTATTGCTCCCCATGCGGACTCTTCTTTCACGGGCTATCCAAATCGATCCCAGCTTCCACGTAGCGCTGGGCCTCATTGTGATTCTCGGGGTAGCCGAGATCTTCTTTACAACGTCGTATTATGTCGGCCGGGCGCGGGCGAATCGCGTTTCGGCGCAAGCAATTGCGGCAAGTATCGCGCGGCCTCCAGCCAGTTCCTCAGTTGCGGCATCACCGCCAGCGCCAGTAGCGCAACCAAGCGTCCCGCCACCGGTGACGGTTACGTCACCTGCTCCATCAATCGTTGAGCAGCTGCTGCGAGAAGGCAAAGAATTACGGGAGCGCGGCGATACGACAAACGCGCTCGAACGTTTTCACGAAGCGTTGGACAGCGAACCGGACAACACCGGCGTGCTCCAGGAGATGGCGCAGACTTATGAGTCGATGCAGTTGTTTGATCAGGCGAATGATGCCTGGCGCAGGATCAAGCAGATCAGCCCGTCGGATAGCGAAACGTATGCTTTGGCGGATCGCCGATTGAAGGTCGGAGTTCCGGCTGCGGCCGCGACGGAGCCAGCCAGCGCGAATCCGGAAAATGACATTGCGCCACGCAAAGATGTCGGCGGCAACCCGGACGGCCCAATTATGGGCATCTCTGAAGTCAAAACGAAGCAAACGCCCGATCCAGAAGCTGAAACGAATTTGGCGTTGGAGATCGGGATAAAGAAGCAGCCGGGTGCCGTTATCGACCATGACAAGGTGAAAATCCTGGTGTTCCTCTACGACATTGTGAACGACAAAGACATCAAGCTGACCGATGCAGATGTGAGCAATGAATGGCTGACGCCGAAGCACGATTGGTCGGACACGAATCCAGAGGTGCTCGTCGTGCGTTACGTGCGCGCGAAAACGGGCGGCGCTTTATCCGAGCCATCGCTTTCCGAAGCAGCGGCAAAAGTTCGGCCGGGCCAGAAAAGTCGCAGCTCAAAAAGCTCTGGGGACATCGGACAACGGAAATACCTCGGCTACATCGTCCGGGTTTACTACGACGACGATCTGCAAGCTGTCCAGGCCGAACCGTCGCGGCTGTTGCAGCAGTTTCCTCCTTCAAATAGTCCCTCAGCCCGATGACGCAATTGC
Source organism: uncultured Verrucomicrobiae bacterium (assembly GCA_963791385.1). Classification (GTDB taxonomy): domain Bacteria; phylum Verrucomicrobiota; class Verrucomicrobiia; order Chthoniobacterales; family UBA10450; genus Udaeobacter. The sequence continues at coordinate 40,362 of CAWBSH010000029.1, read as the reverse complement.
TTCGACGATGTATTGCTGGCATCCGCACGAGACGGAGTCAGACAATCAATGTCACGATTCGCCTTCTTCCAGCGTTGTGCGTTTTTCTTTTTGCCGCTCCCGCAGAGGGACAGATTCAGGTGGACCTGAAATTCAAGCGATTGCAATACATCGCATACGAACCAGTGGTGGCGACAGTTGCCGTTACCAACCTGGCCGGACGCGATGTTGAGCTGCACGACGCTGACGGGCAATCCTGGCTGGGATTCGAGCTCACTGGCAGTGAGGAACAACCAATCGCGCCGTTGAGCAGGGCAAATCGCGAGCCGCCTTTGAAAATCGCGGCTGGGCAGAGAGTCACGCGCCAAATCGATCTCACGCCGCTGTATCCCGTCAACGAATTCGGCGCTTATCATGTGCGGACGAATGTTTACTTCGCGGACTTGGGAAAATTCTTTTACTCTGCAACCCGGGTTTTCGAAGTCACCGACGCGCGACCGATCTGGCAGCAAACAGTTGGGGTTCCGGACGGCGTTGCCGGATCCGGCGAGGCGCGCACGTATTCATTGATGACGAATCGTTTTCCAGACCACACTTCTTTATATGTGCGCGTGCAGAACAAGGATACGGGCGTCGTTTATGCCACCTATTCGTTAGGCCGCACTATTGCTTTCGAGCAACCGCAAGCGGAGATCGATCGCGCCAATCAATTGCATGTTTTACATTGCGCGGCTCCACGCACCTGGTCGTATTCCCGCATCGGCTTAAACGGCGAACTGCTGGAGCACTCCTCGTTGATGGAAACGAAAACCCGGCCCCGTCTTGTTCATGCCGGGAACGGCGAAATCGCCGTTCGTGGCGGCATGGTCGAGGCGCCTGCGCAAAGCTCGCGTAGCACCGCACCAAAACTCTCCGCTCGCCCGCCCCGGGCGCCCACAAACGACCGGTGATGCGCAGGAATTTTTGCGGGATTGTTTTATCGGTCGGTCTGCTGTTCACATATCTGGCGGGTACCTCCCACGCAGCCAGGAGCAGCCGCAGTTCCGACGGGGACAGCTCACCGATAACCGTAGTAATCGACGCAGGGCACGGAGGGCATGATCGCGGTGGGATCCCCGGCCAAAGAGTCGCCGAAAAAGACATGAACCTCGACGTGGCACTGCGCCTTAGAAATGTTCTGGCATCCAGCGGCTATCGGGTGGTCATGACCCGGAGCACTGACGTATTTGTTCCGTTGGGAGGGCGAGTGGCAATCGCCAACTCGTATCGAAACGCCGTCTTCGTGTGTATCCATTTTAACGCGACAGGACGAAGCGGCGCGAGCGGCATCGAAACATACTTTTACAGTCGCGACAGTCTGCCGCTCGCCTCGGCCATTCATTATTATGTCGCCGGGGGCGCGCCTTCGGACAATCGCGGCGTGCGCCGCCGTGGTTATTACGTCTTGCGTAAGACAAACATTCCGGCGGTGCTGGTGGAGTGCGGTTTCCTGACCAATCCCACCGAAGCGGCATACGCCCAGAGCGCCTCTTACCGCCAAAAACTCGCCGAAGAAATTGCAGCCGGAGTGCGCGGCCGCAATTCCGTCGGCCGCGGTTTCAGCACGACGCGAGTCGCGACCGCGGAAAGCATTCCGATGCAACCGTACATTGATCAGACCAAAGTGTCGAAATCTTCGCACCGCAAGTCGAAGCGTTCACACAAAAGAAGCGCCCGAAAAAAGAAAAGCTCATCAAAACCGGCAGGCTCAGAAGCGCGCGCCGGCGCAGCGGATGGGGAGGGCTAATTGGACCTGCCAATTTTGACTGCAGCGCAGATGCGGACCGCAGAAGAGGCCGCTTTTGCGAGTGGCGTGCAAGTCGAAGCGCTGATGAACAAGGCCGGTGCCGGTGTCGCCCAGGCAGTCTCGAAGTTTTTTCAGAAGCCCGGTCGCTGCATTGTGTTCGCCGGCAAAGGACATAATGCGGGGGATGCCTTATTCGCGGCGCAATGTTTAGCAACGCGCGGATGGAAAATCGAAGTGCGGCTCGCTTTCAAGGAAGCCGATTGCAGCGAGCTGATGCGCAAAAAGCTCGGCGATTTACGAAGAACGCCAACCAGAGTTCCTGATTGGACGGACAGAACAGGGCATGACGTCGGAGTCACGATCCTGGAGCTTTTTGCGTGCGTAGCTGATCAATTGTCGTTTGCAGAGGAAGAAATCGTGACCGAGGCATACCTCGGCAGCGCTGCTCCGCTCATTATTCTCGATGGTCTGCTTGGCGTCGGCGGAAAGCCGCCGCTGCGCGAACCGATACGTGCCGCGTGTCGCTGCATCAATCGATTGCGAACAGCAAAAAGCGCATACGTGTTTGCCGTTGATCTCCCGACTGGGCTCGACACCGATTCAGGCAAGACGGATCGCGATTGCGTAGTCGCGGATTTTACCGTGACGATCGGATACGCAAAGCCGGGTCTGGTAGCCGACGACGCGCTCAATTATGTGGGCAGGCTCGAGGTCGTGCCGTTGGAAGAATTGCGGCCGCCGGAAACGAAACCGAAGGAAATAATCGCCAGCCCGCCGGCCTTTAGCGGCTTGCTCTCCAGACGCAAATATAATTCATATAAGAATCAATTTGGCCGGATCGGTGTCGTAGCCGGTTCCAAAGGATTCATCGGCGCTGCGCTGATGACATCGCAGGGCGCGCTCCGGGCGGGGGCAGGTCTGGTGGAAGTTTTTGTTCCCGAAGAAATCTACGAGATCGTTGCCAGCGCCTCGTTCATGGAAGCAATGGTGAAGCCCGTCGCGTCGTATCGTGACTTGCTCAAGGAAAGACCCGACGTGTGGGCGGTGGGACCCGGCCTTGGCAAGTCGCGCGCAGCCGAAATCCTCGAACTGATTGTAAAACCGAAGCAACCGATGGTGCTCGACGCCGACGGGCTCAACGTTGTGTCGGAAAAGATTTCCGTGCTCAGACATTGCAAAGGCGAACGGCTGCTCACACCGCACCCGGGGGAAATGAAACGGCTTTTCCCAGACGGGAAAGAATCGCGCGCCAAAACAGCAATGAAATTCTGCGATCGTTTTCCCGTCACGCTTTTGCTCAAAGGCAGTCGCACCATCGTGGCTGAACGCGGTCGGCCGCTGAGCTACAACACCACAGGCAACCCGGGAATGGCTACCGGCGGAATGGGCGATGTTCTCACCGGGGTTTGCGCCGGTTTGTTAGGACAAGGTCTCTCGCTCTACGATGCAGCGCGAATCGGTGCATGGGTTTGCGGCCGTGCAGCCGAGATTGCCATTTTTAATAATGGCCAAAGTGAGCAATCGCTGTTGCCCCGTGACGTTCTGGATCATTTGGGGGATGCCTTCAAAGAACTGTAGGGCGTCTTTGTCAGACGCTGTGGGATAGATCGCACGTTCACATCCGTTTTGTCGGCTTTTCCTGCTTTCCTGGTTTCGTGATTCATAGATTCTTACGGAGTGGCAAGATTTGTTCTCATCGGTAGCGGTCTGGCGGGCGGATTGCTCGCGGCGTATTTGGGACGGCGTGGGCACGAAGTCGATCTTTATGAACGGCGTGCTGATCCGCGCGAAGGCAACATCGTCGGCGGGCGCTCCATCAACCTCGCGATTTCGACGCGCGGCATTCATGCGCTTGAAGAGATCGGAATCGCTGATGAAGCATTGAAACACGCCATCCCGATGCGCGGCCGCATGATTCACAATAGAACCGGCGCGCTGCATTTCAGTCCGTACGATGTCGATCCAAAAAACTGTATCAACTCAATCGGACGCGGCGCGCTCAACACGACCGTTATCGAAGCAGCGCAGCGGTACCCGAACGTTCACGTACACTTCAATCACAAATGCACCGATGTCGATCTGGACTCGGCGGTTGCCCATTTGGAAACAGTAGACGGGCCCGTCACGACACAGGGCGACGCCATTATCGGCGTCGATGGCGCCTTCTCCGCAGTTCGCAAATCAATGCAAATCAAGATCAACAATTTTCACTATGACGAAAGTTATCTCGCCCACGGCTATAAGGAGTTGACCATTCCGCCCGACGCGGATGGCTCGTGGCCAATGGAAAAAAACGCGCTCCACATTTGGCCACGAAAAAGTTTCATGATGATCGCGCTGCCGAATCCTGACGGCTCGTTTACCTGCACGCTTTTTTGGGAATTCGAAGGGCCGCGCAGTTTCGCCACTACCAAGACCGATGACGATGTCCGTCGATTCTTCAATGAAGAATTCCCGGATGCCGTGCCGCTCATGCCAACGTTGCTCGAAGATTTCCGCAGTAATCCAACCGGTTCACTCGTGACGGTTCGCTGCGCACCATGGTCTTACCGGGACAAGGTTTGCCTCGTCGGCGATGCCGCGCACGCAGTCGTGCCATTTTACGGACAAGGCATGAATGCTGCCTTCGAAGATTGCGTCGTGCTGGACGAGTGTCTGGAAACATTCTCCGATAATTTAGAGCGCGCTTTTGCAGATTACTTTTGTCGCCGAAAACAAAATACCGACGCGCTAGCCGATCTTGCGATTGGCAATTTCGTCGAGATGCGAGACAAGACCGCATCGAAAATATTTCGCGCGAAGAAGAAACTGGATCACGCGCTCGAAGCCGCCCTGCCCGGAATCTATCTGCCGCTGTACACGATGGTAACCTTCACACGAATACCTTACGCGAGGGCGGCGAAACGCGCCAACGTTCAAGACCGGATCGTACAGGCAGCTCTCATTGGCTTCCTCGTCCTCGCAATCGTCGCGCTCGCCGCTTTGCTTTTATAGGCCTTAACTCCCGACCAAACGTTGAATTCCCAAGTTTGCACCCTGCGTTACATGCGGGCTTGCAGGTTATGCAATCTCGATAGTGCTTTTGCGATTTTTATTATCACAATAGTTTGTTTCATCGCCCGCTGACATCTGGCGGAAAGACAAGCGTCATTTGGATTGCAGGGCGCCGTACGGGTTTGCTACCCTCGTGTGATGGATTTGAAATATCAGCCCTTCATGATTCTCCTTGCCATCTGCCTTTTTCTAACCTCGCCCGTGCGCGCACAGGACGACAATCCACTGAACGATCCTGATCTTAAGGACGCGCTGAAGCAGGCAGCCGAAATGCAGAAAAAAGCGGGCGAACTTCAGAAGAACCCCACGTCGCTGGACACCAAGAAGAAACTTGCCGAAATGGAAGCGCAGGCAAAGGAAGAGGCAGCGCAGCAGGAGGAGCAGGAAAAACGTGAAAAGGAAAAACTGCAGGCCGCGCTGAAGAAGCAACTCGAAGCGCCGGGACCGGTCGTATTACCCAATTGGACGCCGGTCACCCCAGAATTCAAGGCCGCAGGCGCGCCCGCAAGAAAAATCGTGGATGACGAAGTAAGAATCGTTCAGACTGGTACCTCATCGCTTACTCCGGAGAAAATAGCGGACAGCTGGCAAGCGGTAACGAACGCAGCGAACAATCTCAATCAGAGCCTTAACAAGATCAATGTTAACGGCAAAATCACAAGGATCCTGTTTCTCAGCACGCGCACCGATCCCAGGCAAGAAGTCGAACTCGAGGCCAGCCGCGGGCCGGATAGTAAAATTACACAGGTGGAAATTTCTTCACCCTTGCCGAAGCCGGATATCGAGAACGAATAGGCACTCCGTAACGCCTAACAGGTCCGTGTCGTGTTGAGCGAAGCGAAACATCTCTGATTGTTTCGGTTTTCACGGTGTGTCCGAAACTGATCCGGGATTCTTCGCTTCGCTCAGAATGACAGTATGGCACTGCGCTTCTAGCGTAGAAGACGTTTCTCGACCGTGCGAACTTGCAATTCGTTCACGCCGGGATTACCGAAGGCGTTACTATGGCTGACACATATGTTCCATTGATCAGTTCCGGCGTTGCCGGGCCGTTAGGCGTGCTGCATCTCCCGCGTCTTTGGCAGAAGGTCTCGTTGGAGGAAGCGGGAAAACTTGCTGTTGGTTACCCCGGCGTTGGCAAGGGTTTCGATGCGATGACGCTCGCCGCGCTTGGACTCGAAGAGAAGGCGGTGCGCGATTACATCAAGCAAAGCAAACCGACCTATCCGCAGTTCGAAGCATGGGTGAAGAAGAATGCGAAATCGCTAAATCGAGACGCGATCGAGAAGCACAACGCAGCGGTTCTTGGTTACAATCACGATGACGAGACACGCAAGCGTATTCTGGGTGTGTGCGGCATCGCCGATGACGCTTCTTCGCCAAAAGACGCGGTGAACCTGAACAATCTCGACGATTGGTACGAGTTTCACATGGCCGTATTGAAATAGCGCGTTGGTTTTTCCACCGAAGGCAGGCGCATGGCATAAGCGCTTCTACAACTGCGTTGACGCGAACATATGGCAAATACAGCTTGCGAAGTGCCTGCGATGCAAACGAAAGCAGCACCCACCTTTCGCAAAACGACGGAAACTTTCCGTGCGGGCGCAAAAACGCTGCCGCAACGGTACTTTATTTCACCGACGATTTTTGCGAAGGAGCAGGACAAGATTTTCTCCAGACAATGGGTATTAGTCGGGCATCAGAGTCAGATCGCGGAAGCTGGTGATTATTTCACCGCAGAAGTCGCGGGCGAGAGCTTGATCATTGTCCGGGATAAACACGGAGCGATCCACGGGTTCTACAACGTGTGCCGCCACCGCGGAAGTCGGCTAATCGAAAACAGAAACGGACAGTGTGCGTCGATTCAATGTCCGTATCACGCGTGGACGTACGCGCTCAATGGGCGCTTGGTGGGCGCGCCGCACATGGATGAGACCCCGGGATTTAACAAGGTCGCCTATTCATTGCGTCAAGCGCAGCTTGGCCTTTGGGACGGATTTATCTTTGTGAATCTGGCAGATGCCCCTGCTCGACTGGAGGAATGGTTCACGCCATTGGCCGGAAAATTTTCGCACTGGAACATGGCGGCGCTGCGGTCGGCGAAACGGATCGAGTATGACGTGGGCGCGAATTGGAAGTTAATGTTTCAAAATTATTCCGAGTGTTATCACTGCTTGGGCGTGCACCCCGAGCTTTCCAGGATTTCACCGTACGATTCAGCCGAGAATGATTTGATTGAAGGACCGTTCCTAGGTGGATTCATGCGAATCAACAGGGACAAAAGCCTCACCATGAGCGGCAATGCGTGCGCGTTGCCCGTCGGTAACTTCGATGACCAAGATTTCCGCTTAGTTTTCTACTATTCGATTTTCCCGAACATGCTGCTGAGTCTGCATCCTGATTACGTCATGGTGCATCAACTTCAGCCGCAATCATCCGAGCGCACTTTGATCTACTGCGATTGGTTCTTTAACCCCGAAGCGTTCAAGCGCAGTGATTTTGATTCGGAAGATGCCATTCAGTTTTGGGACATGGTAAACAAGCAGGACTGGCACGTCTGCGAACTGAGCCAGCAAGGGATTTCCTCACGGGCGTATGAGCCGGGTCCGTACTCGGCACGGGAAAGTATCCCTGTGGCATGGGATCGGGAGTATCTTCGCGTCATGCAATGAAGCGAGGAAGCGATTCGTTTAAGACGTTACAAGGTGACGTTGGCCTCACGGTAGCGGCGCTGTAGAGACAGGCGTGCCGCCTGCGAAATTCATAAACGCAGCTGACACGGCTGCCTCCACAAATTCTATTTTGGCGCTAACGAGGCGACCCGCCTTCGCCAAGGCTACGCCGTCGCTCGTTGGTAGGGGCGATTGACCTCAATCGCCCGCAGGCGGTTCAGTGAACCGCCCCTACCTCATTTCGGCGCGAGTGAAGCGACGATTTGCTCGAAGCGCGGATCGCCGCGGAGCGGATCCCAGACCGGGAACAGTTTTAAGGCGCCGTAGCTCAGCATGAACGATGCATCGGGAGCACGCAGCCCAGCTTCCAGTTGCTGCAAGGCAAACTCCTTGTCGCCCGCCCACACTGCCGTGATCGCGAAATATTGAAGGACGCGGCTGCCGTTGTTGACATCTTTTTCCAGCGGCGTGAGCGCGATCGCTCGACGGCCTTCGTCCAAGGCCAGCTCTTTCCGCCCAAGAGCAGCGTCGATTAAGCCGAGGACGCAGAGTGTAGGGCCGTAGTCCGGCTGCGCCTGCACGATCTTCTCCTGCTGGGCGCGAGCCGCTTCAAACGCAGTGCGCGCTCTTGTCTCATCTTTGGTCATGCGCGCCAGAAGCCCTTCACCAAAGCTGCGGCTCAAAAGAATCGTGGATTCGGACCAGCATGGATTGTCGCCCAGCGCGACGAGTGCTCGTTCGGCCGCAGCCGGATCGCGTTCGGCCAGAGCGCAAAGGAACCAGACGTCCGCGGCACCGGCGATAGCGCTCGGCCCTTGCGCGAGGATTGCATCAATCGTCTGGTGAAGCGGACGGGTGTCCCCTTTCCAGAAGGCGTAAAATTTTCCACGAATGGCCCGTGTTTCGACGTTGTCGGGCACGATCGCTAACGCCCGATCCAGCGCAGTGATCGCCTCGGCATAGCGCCCGAAAGCTTGGTAACTGAGCGCGATCTGTTGCAGAGTAAGAAAATTGCGTGGGTCCAACTCCACCGCGCGCTGCAGGTTTTGCAACCCTTCCTCCTGCTGGCCGCGCCGCCGCAGAATGTAGCCGGTGAGTTCGAAGACACGCGAATCATTGGGTAATGCTCGCCGCGCGATCTCCAATTCGGCGAGGGCACCGGCATAGTCGCGCCGCCCGTAATAGAGATATTGTGCGCGCGCCAAATGCGTTTCGGCGGCATCCGGTCGCAGCCGGGTCGCGGCTTGCACCGCAGCTTCAGCCAGCGCAAGCCGGGCGGGAGTATGATCAAACCCCGTTACTGCATAAAGGTACTCGTGCGCATAGGCGAGCTGGCAGTAAGCGTCGAAAAATGAGGGATCGCGCTTCACCGCTTCATCCAGAAGTTCGGTTGCCTTCCGCACGTCTGGATCGCGCGTTGCGCTGGCAGGGGCCGTGAGGAGAAGGGACTTCGCCCGGCTGTAAAGGTCGAACGCCGCCAGATCAGTCGTGGGCGGCTGCTCGATGGCTTTCTTCTCGTTAGGCGAGAGCTTCGCCTGCAACTGGTCGGCAATCGCTTTGGCGATTTCGCTTTGGATGGCGAACACATCGGCCAGATCGCGATCGTAGGTTTGCGCCCACAGATGCTCGTCGGTCCGCGCGTCGAGCAACTGGGCATTCACCCGAATCTTGTTGGCGGCACGTTGGACGCTGCCTTCCACCACATGTGCTACGCCGAGTTGCTGGCCGATCTCACGCAGATTGCGCGGTGCGCCGCTTTTGTACTGCATCACACTCGTGCGGCTGATCACTTTCAAGTCGGCAATCTTTGCCAGGTCCGTAAGGATCTCATCCTGCACTCCATCGGTGAAATAGACGTTCTCTTTGTCGCTGCTCAGATTTTCGAATGGCAACACCGCGATGCTCTTTTCCACGGCAGTGGCGAGCGAACGAGCCGGCCCTTTGCGCAAAAACGAGAGAACCCCAGTGGCGAGCGCGGCCACCACCAGCAGCCCGATCGCCACCGCTGCCCAACGCACATGGGCGCGATGTTTCTTAACCGCCTGGAGCTTCTTAGGAAGCTGCGCATTGCCGATTTCTCTGTCGTAAAGGTTAGCAAGGCCGATGCGCACTCCGTGCTTCACTTCGCAGTCGCCAAGGTCATGGAGATAGGCGCGCCAGCGCGGATACTGTTCCAGATCTTCCGCCGCATGCCGCGAGACAAGAATATGACCGGCATCCCCGCAATCCATCACGCGTTGCGCGATGTTGATGCCAGCACCGGCGATGTTGGCTTGTTCGTTCAGATCACTGATTTCGTTCACCGGGCCACTGTGTATGCCCATCCGCACCCGAATTTCAGGATGACTTTTCAGCGCCTTGCTGAGCTCGAGCGCGCATAACACCGGCGCGTCCGGACTGGTGCGAAAAACCAGGGCCCCACCGTCGCCAGTCGGTAAACGCAGCAGTTTGCCTTCCGCTTCGGCGAGGCGGAATTGCTCGGTGCCGCGCACGATTTCCCTCAACCTTTGCATCTGCTCGCTCTGCTCGGTGATGAGCAACTTGGAATAATTGACGATGTCGATGAAAAGGACGTGGCCGATTTCCAGCCGAATTTCCGGTTTTACCTCGGAAGACATCTAGTTAAGTCCGACGAGCGGAATCAATAGGTCTGCTTCGGTACGCTGTCGAGAATAAACCGGTATGACAGGTTGCCGCCTTCGCCGGAGGCAGCAGCGGCGACGAAAGCGTAAAATCGTTTGCCGCGCCGTAGGTCGCCGCGGCGACCGAACGAGGGTTGAAACGGCAAGGCGTTGCAGCGAGCATGAGCGTATGCCGCCGCTCACTTACGCGAGCTATCTCGATCTGGAGAAACTGCTTTCGCTTCAGAAACCGCGCTCCAGTCCTCCGGAGCACGACGAGACGCTATTCATCATCATTCACCAGACCTACGAGCTTTGGTTTAAGCAGGTGCTGCACGAGTTTGATAAAATAAAGCGGGATTTTTCCGCGGGCGATCTTTTTGGAGCGATCCACACGTTTAAGCGCGTGCGCACGATCATGAAGGTGCTCGTGGCACAAGTGGACATTCTTGAGACGATGACACCATCGTCCTTCTCGAGTTTTCGCGACCGTCTCGAGACGGCATCGGGATTTCAGTCCGTCCAGTTTCGTGAAGTTGAGTTCACGCTCGGATACAAGCGCGCCTCGACCGTTAATTATTTGAAGCCGGATTTCCCGGGATACGATCACCTCAATCAGCTGCTCCGTGAACGCAGCCTAGTCGATCATTTCTATGATTTTCTGGAAACGCGCGGCGCGGAGATTCCGGCGGACTTGAAGAACCGCGACGTGACGCAACCGAATGGGCCGGACGAACGTGTGCAGAAGGAAATTCTTCGGCTCTACAAAAATTCGCCCGAATGCTCGATCCTGTTCGAGTTGATGACGGATTTTGATGAAGGTCTCCAGGAGTGGCGGTATCGGCACGTCAAACTGGTGGAGCGCACAATCGGGGCGAAGAAAGGCACCGGCGGTTCGCCGGGCGTGCCGTTTTTAAAGGAATCGCTTTTCAAGCCGGTGTTTCACGATCTCTGGGCAATCCGACATGAGATGTGACAATGGCGCAGTCGCGCCACGGAATAACGAATTACGAATGTCGAATACCCGAAACTAAATGCGCAGAAATTCACGCACGGTCCCCGAGAATAGTTGCGTCTTTTCTTTTTCCGAAAGCTTCATGGATTCAATTAGCTTCCCGGGATGTGTTTCGCCTAACGAGAACGGGTAATCGGAACCGAATGCGATGCGTTGTGCCCCGAACAATGTAAGCAGCAGTCTCAGCGCGTCGGCATCATGAACAAGTGAATCGACGTAAAACCGCGCTGGATTGCCGCCGTGAGCGAGATAGCGACGTGGACTGGTGGTGTTCTCCGCCGCCACCACATCTGGGCGAACATGAAAGGCGTGATCGACCCGGCCAATCGTAAATGGAAACGCGCCGCCGCCGTGGGCGAAAGCGACACGCAGCTCAGGGAAGCGCTCGAAAACACCGCCAAAAATCATCGAACAAATCGCCAGAGAAGTCTCTGCCGGCATGCCGACCAGCCACGGCAGCCAGTATTTCGGCATTCGGTCGCTGCCCAGCATGTCCCAGGGATGAACAAAGATCGCCGCATCGAGTTCTTCGGCAGCGCTCCAAACCGGCTGAAGCGATGCGTTGTCGAGATTCAAAATATCGATACGCCCGAAATGTGGATTTGCGTCCACGTGCGTGCCGATCTCCGCGCCGCGCAACCCGAGTTGCCGGACGCAGCGTTCCAGTTCGCCTGCCGCTAGATCGGGATCCTGCATTGGAATAGTGCCCAGGCCAGTGAAACGCGTCGGATGATTGCGGACCACTTCGGCAATGTGATCGTTTAGTCGCCGCGAGAGATCGAGCGCATCAGCCGGTTTCGCCCAATAACTGAACATCACCGGAACTGTGGAAAGCACTTGCATCGACACACCAACACCATCCATCTCTTCGATTCGGCGCTTCGGGTCCCATGCGTTATCGTTGATTTCCCGAAACAGACGATCACCGACCATCATCCGCGCGCAGCACGGTTTGTAGTGATCGAGCCGGATAAAACCGCCGTACCCGTATTTCGTGTCGAGGTCAGGCCAGTCGCGCGGCAAAATATGGGTGTGCAGATCGATCTTCACCGGCTGCAATTGTAGGGCGTTTCTGTGAAACGCCAATGTCGAAAGGCATCGACACAGACGCCCCACAGAAATCACGCTAAAGCGACGTTACTGGCTGCGCTTTTTCCACTTTCTTACCGCATTTTTTGCATGTCCGGCGCGCATCATCACTCCAGAATTCGAGCATTGCCTTGCTAAAATGGTCGACGATATCTGCGCAATCGAAGTGGATGTCCTCCACCAGTGCTCCGCAATTTTCACAGTAGAAAATGACATGTTCCTTTTCCCCAGGTGGCCGGCGGCGCTCCACCACCAGACCAATCGTGTCAGGCGGCCGCTGCGGTGAGTGTGGCACATTTGGCGGGATGAAAAACGTCTCGCCCTCGCGGACAATGTGATCAACGATGCGCTCGCCTTCGCGGATCCGCACCTTGATATCGCCCTTGAGCTGATAGAAGTACTCTTCCGAATCGACCAGGTGAAAATCGTTCCGCGCGTTCGGGCCTTTAATGACCATCACAAAAAAATCCCGCCCATCGTAAAGATACCGGTTGCTCACCGGCGGCTTGAATTTGTCGGCGTTCTCTTCGATCCAGTTCTTTAGATTAATTGGCGGTTGTACTCGGGTCATGGCAAAGATCGTATTTGCCCATCCGGGGAGCGTCAAACCGCGAGCAGTCCCGCAAGGGGAGCTGCTACGATTTGAAGATGAACATTTGAGTTGAAGCAGCCTATTACACTGCGCATAAGTATCCGCTTTCATGAACGCCCGCCTTTTGTTGCACATTGCAGGTGCAAGCCTCGTTGCACTGGTTATTTGCAGTTGCGAGGAGTACCCACCTTACGAGCCGGGCCCGTACCCCCGCGCCGCTCCGACAGGTTGGTGGAATGATGAGGGCGCCTCCGGTTCGCCGAAGATCGTCGTGCATATCGGCGAACAAAAAGCTTATTTTTACAAGGGGAAACACCTGGTTGGCGAATCGACCGTTTCGACGGGCAAGCCCGGTTTTTCGACCCCGCCGGGGCACTACACGGTGATATCAAAGGACATAGATCACGTCTCGACCATATTCGGCGATTACGTGGATGATTATGGCAACGTGGTTAGATCAAATATTGACGAACGAAAAGATTCACGCCCGAAAGGGGCGCATTTCGATGGTGCACGAATGCCGTACGCGATGTTCTTCAGAGGCGGCTACGCGATGCACCAGGGGTATGTTCCGCCCTTTGCGGCCTCACATGGTTGCATTCGCTTGCCGAAAGGCATGGCAAAACCGTTTTTCGAACACGCTCCTGTCGGAACTCCGGTTACCGTAACGGAGTAGTCTGATGTCTGATTGAAGTCGGATCAGTCAAAGCATGGTGAAGTGATCAGTGCGGATAACATATAAAATCATTTGTTATGCTGTGGCGTGGTTAGCCGCGCTTTTTGCGACAAATCCTAACGGCGTACCGTTTCTGACTGCCGAGCGATGTACAAGTTCTAGCCGAAAAGAATTGCTGTTGCGCCCTGGGATTTGATGTCCTTGGGGGTTGCGAGCGTGCCCTGCTGGCAGCAAACTTTGTTTGCATGGCAGGAAGCATTATCGACGAGGACCGCACCAGGGCGGCGCATTTGAGTGCTGCAGAACTGCAACGCTATTCGCGTCACCTCATCATGCCCGAAGTAACTGCTGAAGGGCAGAAGCGACTTAAGGCCGCGCGCGTTTTATGTGTCGGTGCCGGCGGTCTGGGCTCCCCTGCTGCGCTCTACCTGGCAGCAGCCGGCGTGGGAAGACTTGGAATTGTCGATTTCGACAAGGTCGATCTCACAAATCTGCAACGGCAGATTCTTCACGGAACAAAGGACATCGGCCGCAGCAAATTGGAATCTGCGCGCGACCGGCTGCGGGACATTAATCCGGAAATCGAAATCAAATTGCACGAGTGCCGGTTCTCCAGCGAGAACGCGGAGCAAATCGTGGCTGATTACGACGTGGTCGTGGACGGCTCGGATAATTTCGCCACGCGCTATCTGTCGAATGACGTGTGCGTTTTTGCACGGAAGCCAAACGTTTATGGCTCAGTGTTTCGGTTCGAAGGGCAAACCACCGTGTTCGCGCCGCATTTGGGTGGGCCATGTTATCGTTGTTTGTTTCCGGAGCCGCCTCCGCCGGACTCCGTCCCGAACTGCGCGCAAGCGGGTGTGCTTGGCGTTCTTGCCCGGCATCATCGGCATGCTACAGGCGATTGAGACAATCAAGCTGGTCGTCGGCGTCGGCGACCCGCTGATTGGCCGCCTGGTTCACTTCGACGCGCTCAAGGTTCACTTTCGCGAGCTAAAGCTGCGGCGCGATGCTCAATGTCCCGTTTGCGGCGAAAACCCAACGATCTTTGCGCCCATTGACTACGATCAGTTTTGCGGCGCGCGGGAAACCGGAACGGTTCCCGAAATATCCGTGCACGAACTGAAACGGAAAATGGACGCGCGCGAAACTTTCGAGTTGATCGATGTGCGCGAGCCGTTCGAATTCGAAATCGCCCGGATTGATGGCGCGACATTGATCCCGCTGGGCGAAATCGCCGAGCGTGCAGACGAGCTGAAACGAGAGCAGCCAATCGTTGTCCATTGCCACAGCGGCCGGCGCAGCGCTCAGGCCGTGCGCCTGCTGCAGCAGCGCGGGTTCACCAACGTGTATAACCTCCAAGGCGGAATCGATGCATGGTCGGAGCAGATCGACTCGAGCGTGCCGAGATACTGAGAGCATCTCATTAATAAGACGGCTCCAGCCCGCCCGCACAGGTGGTCATTCCGAGCGGAGCGCAGCGGAGTCGAGGAATCCCGGAATGGTACCTGTACAAGTTGAGCACCGGGACCCTCAACTTCACTCGGGATGACCGGATAACGAGAGAGCTAAAGCAGCGATGCTATTTGGCACTATTTCAGCACCGCAGCCAGTTGCTCCGCACTGGGAACGTCGTGCCACTGCGTCCGCAATTCACCAGTTCGCCCAAAAACGAAGACAGAAAAATCTCCTGCGGGCTCTCCCAACTGCGAAGCTACTGTTCCGTCAAAATCGGTCACGACAAATACGTCGCGGCTCGCATCGCGCGAGATCTTTTGTGCGTCATACCGCGCTTGAAGCCGTTTTGCCTCCTCACTAACACGGTGCCGGATGAATGCAGTCGCGATCCGGCGTCCGATTGCCAGGTGTCTTCCGGTGAAATGGATGATGGTGATCATTCTGTAATCCGGATTGCCCAGACAGTAATTAGGAACCCGATCACCCACGGTGCGCGCCTTTGGCCGCTCCGCCGCCGTCGTCAACACGACGATCGTCACGTGTCCATCAGCGGTGGAAAGTTTGTTTCCATCGATATCGACAAAACTGATTGAATAAGTCGCACCCGTTGAAAGCGTCCCACGCAGGAGCGCAGCAGGCACGAGGAGCGTAATCGTCACGAATAAAAAATTTTGAAGTGCGCGCACCTTCACTACCAAGCAAATTGCCGAGAATGCGCTGCCCTGACAACCGCCAGCCGCCCAAATCTTGTTCAATTCCTCCGCCGCCGGACCGCGCGAACATGGTTTGCGTTTGTTTCTCGATCTTCCTCCTGTGCGGTTTAGCTGGCTGCGATCGGATCGGCAGTTCGCGCGACGCTCAATTGGTTCAGGAGGCGGACGGAAAATCAGCGCAGGGTGACTTCGCACGAGCGGTCGATCTGTATGAAGCCGCACTCGATGACTCCGAAAGCGGCCGGAAGGCTGAGGTGCACTACAAACTCGCTCTTCTCTACGACGATAAGCTCAACGATCCGGTGAGCGCCCTGCACCATTTCAAACGCTATCTCGCGCTAAATCCAAACGGCGCGCATACAAAAGACGTAAAAGATTCAATCAAACGCGACGAAATCGCCGCACTGACGGCGTTGTCCGGCGATTCTGTCCTCACTCGGGCGGAAGCGGTCCGATTGCGCAATGAAAACTTGACGCTGCACAAAGAGCTTGAAGCGCGTACGGCTTCACGAAGCACATTAGAGAAGTCGCAGGGAAACGATGCGAAGAAAAACGGGGCACAGAAAACAGGGCGAACCTATATTGTGCAGTCGGGCGACACGCTCTTCTCCATTTCGCGCAAGTTTTATAAATCGCCGAAACGTTGGAAAGCCATCCTTGAAGCGAACAAAAAGAATGTTCGGGATCCAAAAGACCTAACGGTCGGCCAAACGCTGATCATTCCCTAAGCTTCTCTCGTCGATCCCGATCAACTCGCGCTGCCATGGAACAAGCAATGCCGTTGCCAGGTTGGGATCAGCAGCGATCGCTTCGAGCGTGCCCCGCGACGCGATGAAGGGTGGCTCCAATCCAAGTTGCTCGGCCGATTTGTCGCGCCGTTGTCGCCACCGCTCTGCACGCCTAACGATGTCGGCAGTTGGTCGAGTGCTGGTGCGACGACGCATGACCGGCCACTCCAACTTCGGCAATTGCAGCCCAAATTTTGCTGCTTCACGAAAGGTCTGCTGCCGGCGGGCCGAAAAATGTTTGTAATCAGGCATACCTCCTGAAGTGAAACTTTCCGCCGCTTTCAAAAGCTCGTGGTTTTGTAAAATGTGAAATGGCGGTCGATCTGCCATTTCCGCTTCCTTCTCCCGCCATTGCCATAGCGCGCGAAGAACTGCTCCGGTGCGCGCCTCGAGGCCGCCAGCTCCAGCGATGCGCCAGAGTTCATCCTGACTGCGTTCGCGATCAGCGCTCGCCAACTCGATGGCGCGTTCACAAGATTGCCGAAACCAATCGCGGCGCTGAAGTCGATCCAGTTCTTCCTCCAATTTCGCGGCAAGCGCCAACAGATAGTGAACATCGTCGAGCGCGTATTTAATCATGCGCGGCGGCAGAGGCCGCATCGCCCAATTGGCTTTTTGCGAATGTTTGTGAAGCTCGACACCGAAGAAGCGCTTCACCAGCGCACCCAGACTGAACTCGCGAATCCCAAGCAGCCGCGCTGCAATGACTGTGTCGAAGATTCTGCTGGCCACGAAATTCAAGCCACGCCGGAGCATCCGCAAATCGTAATCCGCTCCATGGAGAACAATTTCTCTCGATTCCAGCGCTAGCCGCAGCGGTTGCAAATCGAGATCAGCCAGTGGATCGAGAATGAAATCCCGACAGTCGTGAACGTTGGCCGAGGCAGGCACGCTGATCTGGAGCAAACAAAGTTTCTCCCGATACGAATGCAGGCTGTCGGCCTCCGTATCGAGCGCGATGCGATCGGCGGCCTCGACTTGCCGAATCAAATCGGCCAACTGCTGCGCCGAGGCGATTACATTATGTGAACCGACTTTGGCGAGTCCCGCTCCCATTACCGCAGCCCGCTCAGGAGCAATTCCGCGTTCGTTTTAGTTGCGTGCAGATTGTCGATCAGTTTTTCCATCGACTCGAGCGGCGGAAGCGCCGCCATCGTTTTGCGCAGCATCAGCACGCGGTCCCACTCATCGGGGTGATAAAGCAATTCCTCACGTCTTGTTGCCGAGAGCACCGGATGGATGGCAGGATAAATCCTTTTCTCCTGCAGCCCGCGATCGAGATGCAACTCCATGTTTCCCGTGCCTTTGAATTCCTCAAAGATCAATTCGTCCATGCGGCTCCCGGTTTCAGTCAACGCTGTCGCCAGTACGGTGAGGCTGCCACCTTCTTCGGCGTTTCGCGCGGAGCCGAAAAATTTCTTCGGTTTAATGAGCGCCTTAGCTTCGACCCCGCCGGACATGATGCGGCCCTTGCCCGGCTCGAGATTATTGTATCCGCGTGAAAGCCGGGTGAGGCTGTCGAGCAACAGCACCACGTCGTGTTTCATTTCCACGAGGCGTTTTACGCGCTCCAGCACTATCTCGGCGACCTGCACATGGCGCTGCACGCTTTCGTCAAAGTTTGAATGATAAATCTGGCAGTCGATTTCCCGCTGCAAATCGGTCACTTCTTCCGGCCGCTCGTCGACTAGCAGGAGAATAAGAACAATGTCGGGATAATTTGCCCGAATCGCCTTTGCAATTTCCTTCAGCAAGATGGTCTTGCCGACGCGCGGGGGAGCAACGATCAGGCCGCGTTGCCCACGACCGAGCGGCGTCAGCAAATCGACCGCGCGTGCGCAGATGGAGCTCGTGTTTGGATTCTCCAGAATAATCCTGCCCTGCGGAAACTGCGGTGTAAGCTTGTCAAAGGCAGTCGGTGATTTCCACTCCTCAGCTGGTTGCTCCTCGACTTTTGTCACTTTCTCGAGCGACAGGAACTTCTCACGCAGGATGGGCAATCGCACGGTGCCGGCGACCTTTTGTCCAGGCCGCAGGTTGTATTGCTCGATCAGTGCGCGCGGCACCGCTACATCCTCCGGTACAGGTAGAAAATTCAATCTGGGCCAGCGTAGCATCGCAAAGGAGTCGCCCACCTGATCGAGAAATCCCTCCGCAGTAACAGTTGCGCCACTCGATATTGCCGCGCGCGCGATATCCAGAATGTGCTGATGCCGGGAGCGGGCGGGATGTAAATGCACATCCAAATCGCGCGCCAATGTTCTTAGCTTCTTGTCCGGAAACTCCTGTAGCTCGTTCAGATCGAATGCGCACGCATGCTGCAGCCGGGGTCGCTGACCCCGGCATTTGAGCTACAGTTTCCTCTGTGAAACCGGTGTCTCTACTTTTTCGTCCATGTTTGGCGTTGCCACAATGCAACCAAAAATCGCGTCTGCTCGATAAGGGCCGCGCGATCGCCGTTGTTCCAAACAACGTGGTCAGCGCGTCTGACTTTTGCTTCGAGCGGCATTTGTGATTCAATCATTTTTCCAGCTTCGGCAGCGGTTATGGACATCCGTTTCTTTAAGCGGCCTAGCTGCACCGTCTCTGAGCAGGCCACCACGACCACTCGGTCGCACAAAGTTTCACCGCCGGTTTCATAAAGGAGCGGAATATCAGCAAAGAAAAATTTGGGAGAATTGCGATGCCTTTTCGCCTCTGTCCTCCATTGGCGGCGAATCCGCGGATGCAGGATCCGCTCAAGCGCGCGTTTCCTGGTCGGGTCGCCGAATACCATCGCTCGAAGATTGGCTCGGTTCAAGTCTCCATTCTTTGAAAAGACGTGGCTGCCAAACTCGGCACGAATTTTTCGTTTCACTTCCGAGAGCTCGAGAAGAGCGTGCACCTCCTCATCGGCATCGAAGAATTTCGCGGTGGGAAGCACCTCGCCCAGACATTCGCAAAATGTGCTTTTACCCGTGGAAATCCCCCCGGTGATTCCGATGGCAGGCATTCAAGTGATAATTAAAAGCAGGAGTGGCTTTAGAGCGGCTTCATTCTCCACATCAGTGACGATTTGTCCAATCCGCCTACTATCCCGATAAGCAGAAAGCACGCGCACGAAAGTGTGACTGAACCAGCCTGCGGCGCTAATTTGCTCCTGTTCTGTGTTGTTTCCTCCCTGCCTTGACGGTTGTCGTCGGTTGCGTGTAATTCGGGACTGTCCACACAGGAGCTCCACATGATTATTCGTTTTAGACCTTTAAACGCCAACGTTTTCACTTGCCTGGTTTCACTCATTGCGCTGGCCAGCGCTTCGGCTCAGTTGGCACCGACGCACAAGGCGCCCCGGAATGAGCCACTTGAAAGATATGATAATCCGCCTGCGGCACCACGAAAGATAGAGACCTCGCCCCCAATGATCTCGCAGTTTGGTTCATTCACAAGTCACCAGGTGAACGTCAATGCGAGTGGGCAAAACATCCTTGGCGACGCCGCGAACGAGTGCTCGATTTCCGTTGACCCCACAAACGGCAACAAGATGACAATCGCCTGGAGACAATTCAACGACGTTACCTCCAACTTTCGGCAGGCCGGCTGGGGATATACAACCGACGGCGGCATCACCTGGACGTTCCCCGGCGTTCTGGAGAATAACGTCTTCCGCAGCGACCCAGTTACAAACTCCAACGAGATCGGGCAATTTTTCTACCTGAGTCTTCAGTCGGACGTTAACACGTCCTTTTTTTGCGACGACTTGTGGCGCTCTACAAGCGGTGGCCAATCCTGGACTTTACTCTCGGGCGAAAGAGGCGGAGGCGGCGGCGACAAGCAGTGGTTCACCATCGATAAGACCAACGGCCCGGGACATGGATTCCAATATCAGTCGGACGACGGCATTAACTGCAGCGGCGGCGGCGTGGAATTCCAACGCTCCACCAACGGTGGGGTCACCTGGCAGGCGCCGATCACTGTTCCTCACGCGCCTGTGTACGGAACGCTCGATGTGGACACGAATGGCAATCTCTTTATCGGCGGAGAAGGGAGCACGTTTTACTGCGTTCGCTCGAGCAATGCCCAGATCGGCGGACAAACACCGACTTTTGACCGAAGCACCGCCGTCAACCTAGGTGGTGACCTCGGTAGCGGGGGAATCAATCCAGCAGGTTTGGATGGAATGTTATTCCTGGCGATCGATCGTTCCGGCACTGCCACTAACAATAACATTTACATGCTGGCCAGCGTGGTTCCGCCCGGGCGAAGCACAACCGACGTGATGTTTGTGCGCAGCACAGACGGCGGACTAACCTTTAGCGCCCCGCGTCGGATCAATGACGACCCGGTTAATCCTAGCAAGTGGCACTGGTTCGGCACACTGTCGGTAGCGCCCAATGGCCGCATCGATTCTGTCTGGTATGACACGCGCAACGCTGCTAATAACACCGATTCCCAGTTATTCTATTCCTGGAGCACGGACGGGGGCGTTACATGGGCAGCTAACGTGGCGGTCAGCGACGCGTTTAATCCTTTCGAAGGCTATCCGAATCAGAGCAAGATAGGCGATTACATCACGATCGTTTCAGATAACACCGGAGCCAATGTCGCGTATTCGGCTACTTTCAACTTCAACTCGAGCCGTGGGCAGCACGAAGAAGACGTGTATTACGTCCGGGTCGCTCCTACTACCTCTGGAATCACCCTGCTTAGCGCGGCGTCACGCCTGACTCATGGCGCGGCCGGCACATTCGATATCGCGATGCCGCTGAGCGGTACCTCAGGCGTGGAAGACCGCAGCTCGAGCACTTACAACGCGGTCTTCACGTTCGATGGGGCAGTCACCTCTGGCGAGGTTACGGTTCTCAGCGGTACCGCGACCGTTGGTGCGATCTCCTTCAGTGGTACCAGCATGACCGCGCAACTGACTGGCGTCACCAGTGCGGAAGTGGTCACGCTGCGTGTGCAAAACATTAACGGCGACGGCCAGCTACATGGCGACGTTCCATTTGGTTTCCTAATGGCCGATGTCAACGGCAATCGCATCGTTGACAGACCGGACCTGCAACAGCTTCAGGCCGACCGGGGCCAGCCGGTCACTGCTGCTAACTTCCGCAACGATATCAATCTGAGCGGTAGAGTGGATAGACCCGACCAGCAATCGGTGCAGACCAACAGGGGCCACTCGATTCCGTAAGCGAGAAAGTCTTTCAGCGAAGAACTATTCGCCGCGGCGCGTTCAATAGTTCATTTGCTCATACCCGCTTGAGGGGCATCCAGGCTTTGACCAAGCGGGCATTGATATTGGATTTTGCTTTCTAAGTTTGTTCGTCCCGGTTGAACGGATATGTCTTCATTCCTTCCAAAAGAAAAAAGCGCACGCAATTGCAAAAAAAGTGCGAAGCAGAGAAGAAATCTCTCCTTCCCATGGATGCGCTAGCGGTCGCATTTCTCGACGACCAAATATCTTCGCAGTGCTCGGAATGCCGTTGGTAAAAACAGTCACCAGAGCCGGGCCGAAAGGAAAGTCTTTCACCGGAAGAGAAGCGAAGCTTGTATCCGACCAGCCTTTGGCCGGATCGACCAGAAGGCAAAGACAACCTGGCTGTTGTCGATGCTGCGCAACTGCACGATCGGGTAGTTGCTCGATGAATCCTGGGTGTTCCCGCCGGAAGCTTGCGAGATACCTTGGAAAAGCGAGCCCGTGAGCCAGGAGGCGTCTGCCAGCATTGAGTCTCGAAGTCCGCTGGCGATCTCAGGCTGCCAGAGGCTGCTAAATCCGAGGCCCACATCGTAGAGTTCCGCGCTCGCGAGATACGCCGCCGTTGAAATCCGCCTGCCACCAGCACCTTGCCGTTGGGCAGCAACGTCGCCGTGTGAGACTCGCGTGCGGTGGTGAGGCTGCCGGTCGCCGTCCAGGTCCCGCTCGCCGGATCGTACAGTTCCGCGCTCGCAAGATGATGCCGCGCAGTCTGACCGCCTGCGACGAGCACCTTGCCATTGGGCAGCAACGTCGCCGTGTGAAATTCGCGCGCGGTGGTCGAGGCTGCCGGTGGCTGTCCAGGTCCCGCTCGCCGGATCGTAGAGTTCCGCGCTGGCGAGATAGCTGCTGGTGCTGTAAGCCCCCTGCGACGAGCACCTTGCCGTTGGGCAGCAACGTCGCCGTGTGAAATTCGCGCGCGGTGGTCGAGGCTGCCGGTGGCCGTCCAGGTCCCGCTCGCCGGATCGTACAGTTCCGCGCTCGCGAGAGGTGCTGCCGTTGTTGACACCGCCCGCGACGAGCACCTTGCCGTTGGGCAGCAATGTCGCCGTGTGATGATAGCGGGCGGTGGCGAGGCTGCCGGTGGCCGTCCAGGTCCCGGTCGCCGGATCGTAGAGTTCCGCGCTCGCAAGATGCCGCTGTTGCCATCACCCCCTGCGACGAGCACCTTGCCGTTGGGCAGCAGCGTCGCCGTGTGAGAATCGCGTGCGGTGGCGAGGCTGCCGGTGGCTGTCCAAGTCCCGGTCGCCGGATCGTAGAGTTCCGCGCTCGCAAGAGGCTGCCGTTGTCAAGCCGCCTGCGACGAGCACCTTGCCGTTGGGCAGCAACGTCGCCGTGTGATAATGGCGTGCGGTGGCGAGGCTGCCGGTGGCTGTCCAGGTCCCGCTCGCCGGATCGTAGAGTTCCGCGCTGGCGAGATAGTCGCCGTTGCTGTAGACCGCCTGCGACGAGCACCTTGCCGTTGGGCAGCAACGTCGCCGTGTGAGCAGATCGCGTGCGGTGGCGAGGCTGCCGGTGGTCGTCCAGGTCCCGCTCGCCGGATCGTACAGTTCCGCGCTCGCGATCGCACCGAACGCCGCTGTCATCTCCGCCTGCGACGAGCACCTTGCCGTTGGGCAGCAGCGTCGCCGTGTGATTACCGCGTGCTGTCGGCGAGGCTGCCGGTGGCCGTCCAAGTCCCGCTCGCCGGATCGTAGAGTTCCGCGCTCGCGAGAGCGGCGAAAAAGATGCCACTATAACCGCCTGCGACGAGCACCTTGCCGTTGGGCAGCAACGTCGCCGTGTGATACTAGCGTGCGTTGCCGAGGCTGCCGGTGGCCGCCCAGGTCCCGCTTGCGGGATCGTAGAGTTCCGCGCTCGCGAGAAGACCGCTGCTGTCAGACCCGCCTGCGACGAGCACCTTGCCGTTGGGCAGCAACGTCGCCGTGTGTACAGCGCGTGCAGTGGCGAGGCTGCCGGTGGCCGTCCAGGTCCCGCTCGCCGGATCGTAGAGTTCCGCGCTCGCGAGATAGCCGGACGTGCTGTTGTAACCGCCTGCGACGAGCACCTTGCCGTTGGGCAGCAACGTCGCCGTGTGACCAGCGCGTGCAGTGGCTGAGGCTGCCGGTGGCTGTCCAGGTCCCGCTCGCCGGATCGTAGAGTTCCGCGCTCGCGAGATAGCCGGACGTGCTGTTGTAACCCGCCTGCGACGAGCACCTTGCCATTGGGCAGCAGCGTCGCCGTGTGACCATAGCGTGCGGTGGCGAGGCTGCCGGTGGTTGTCCAAGTCCCGCTCGCCGGATCGTAGAGTTCCGCGCTCGCGAGAGTTTCGCAGTTGTCACCGCCTGCGACGAGCACCTTGCCGTTGGGCAGCAACGTCGCCGTGTGGACTACGCGTGCGGTGGCGAGGCTGCCGGTCGGCTCAAATTGAAATGGAGCGCCCGCGCATGGCTGTATGGCCACCAGCCCAGCACCCAGAAAAAGCAGCGGGAACACAATCCGCCGCGCAACAATCGAGCTAGCCTGCCGAAGACCCAGCGAAGAAAGCTTCTTCCTTCCACGGCCATCGGCTACCAGGCACGGTATGAAGGTCCCCGTCACGTTTTCACCCACCGATCGAGCGGCGTTGTGGTTGCGGCCAGAAGTAAACCAAAGATTCCACGTGATTCTCATAACCATTACCTCAAGTCGTGCGAGCGAACCCTGTCGTTCGCGTTTTTCCCTGCGGAAAGAGGGTGAGGTGGCTTGGCTGGAGTCGCCTAACGGACTTGGCGCAACCGCACAGCATCATTACGCAAGCGAATGGCGACCGAAATCTTTCGCGGTTTTCTGCCGCCTTTTTTTGGTCGACGGCTAATTAGCGTCCACGCGCGTCCTCTCCGCGGACAGAATCATAGTAACAGGATCGTACAGAGTCGCAGAAAACCGAAGCAGGTGAAGTGAAACCCCCGCGTCTGCGCGGGGTCCGATTCTCGACCAGCTACGGACAGCGTCCGCGGCTACAGGACTTATTGATTGTCACCGACCATTTGCGGCGCTCTTTGAGGAACTCGTTAAGTAGCATCGCATTCACTGTTTCATAGCGACCGGTTTGGCGAATTTCTGACGGAGTGAATTGTGGGCCGAGCCGAACGGTTCATAGGAGTCTTCCTTCACCTGGTCGTTTAGCCCGCAAGTTCAGGTCTGAAAGAGGGAAGAAGCTCCCAGGATAAGCGTTCGCGCCGGATCCAGATCTATTCGACGGCGCCAGTTTGATCAATCGCGCCGATTCTTATCAAGACGAAAATATTAAATTTTTCGGTGCATGAAAGAAGATCGTTTCGGAGCGCGACATCCTCTTTCTTAGGAAGTGTGGAATGAGAACATTGGGCGGTGAGAGAAACATTGCTTATTCGCGAATCTGGCCAGCGCCGCGGATGACGTATTTGTAAGTCGTTAGCTCTTCGAGTGCCATCGGCCCACGCGCGTGAAGCTTGTCAGTGCTGATACCAATTTCCGCGCCGAAGCCAAATTCGCCGCCATCAGTAAATCGCGTCGATGCGTTCCAGTACACCGTGGCGGAATCGACCTCGTTGAGGAATTTCTCAGCACGCGCGGCGTCGCGGGTGATAATGACATCGCTATGATGAGAGCCACATTTTTCCACGTGCGCAATCGCGTCTTCGATGTTGTCCACGGTGCGGGCAGCAAGGATGAGATCGAGATATTCCGTTGTCCAGTCTTCCTCGCAGGCGGAATGGAGTGGCTGATAGTTGAGAGCTGAGAGCTGACGGAAGCTGTCGGGATCGGCGCGTATTTCCACTTTCTTTCCGGCCAGTATCGGTGCGAGTTTTTTAAAGAAAGGAGCCGCGATTTGACGGTGCACAAGCACAGTTTCGATGGCGTTGCATACGCCCGGACGCTGCGTCTTTGCGTTAACGACTATTCGCACCGCCATGTCGAGATCGGCGTCCCTGTCCACATATGCAATGCAGAGCCCGACATAGTGCTTGATCACCGGCATCCGCGCATAACTAACGACTGTTTCGATCAAGGCCCGGCCGCCGCGCGGGACGATGAGATCGATGTACTGATCCATCTCGGCCATGTGTCGCACCGCATCGCGACCAGTTTTTGGAATGAGCAAGATGCTGTCTTCGGGCAACCCTGCGCTGACTGCACCGGCACGGAGCGCTTCCGCAATGGCGATGTTGGAGAGAATCGATTCCGAGCCGCCGCGCAGGATGACTGCGTTTCCCGTCTTGGTGCAAAGCACCGCAGCGTCGCTGGTGACATTCGGGCGCGACTCGTAGATGATTCCGATAACCCCGATGGGGACACGCACTTTGGAAATGTGCAATCCATTCGGACGAGTCCATTCGGCGATGACTTTTCCCGACCGGATCCTCGAGCGCAGCAACCTGACGAATGCCGTCCGCCATCGCCTGAATACGTTTTTCATCGAGTCTCAGCCGGTCGATGATCGGTAACGAAAGCTGGTCTGTTGTCGCTTTCTCGACGTCCTTGCCATTTGCGTGCAGGATCGTGTTGGCACTGGCACAAAGTTCATCTCGCCATGGCGAGCAAGGCGGCGTTCTTCCCGCTCAGTGCTCATCCGCGCGAGCGCATGCGCGGCGGCGCGAGCGCGTCTTCCGTAGCTGAGAACCTCGTTTTTTAAATCGTCCGTATCCATATCAACGCGGATGAAGAATAATTACTCCAAACTCTCACTCTCCCCGCTCAAAGCGAGTGTGCGTCAGACTTTTCAGCCCGCACAGGAAACAGTGTGCCGACTCGCTTGCCCGCTGCAATCCGCGAAATGATTCCGGCGCGCCGGCCGTTTGCAATCACTGTCGGGATGCCGGCTGCCAGGGCAAGTTTTACTGCCTCAAGTTTCGAGACCATGCCCCCCACCGAGAACCTGCTCTTTTCCCTACGAACAAAACGAACTGCGTCCGCAACATTAGCGATCAGCGGAATCCGTTTACCGGCATGATTCATCACACCGTCAACGCTTGTGAGCATGATGAGCAATTCGGCTTCCGCCAGCACCGCAACTTCCGCTGAAAGGCGGTCGTTGTCCCCAAAGCGCAGCTCTTCCACTGCCACCGAATCATTCTCATTAATGACTGGCACGACGTTTTTGCATTCGAGCAGACGCCGCAGTGTGTTTTTCGCATTTTGTTGGCGGGTGCGACTGTCCAGGTCGCCATGCGTGAGCAAAAGCTGCGCAACGTTGAGCTGATGCTTCGCGAACATCGCGGCATAAAGATGCATCAACTTTGATTGACCGACCGCGGCGCATGCCTGTCCGGTCGTCAAGTCTCAGCGGACGCTCCTTCAGCCCGACAACCCGCATCCCAGCTGCGACCGCACCGCTGGAGACGATGATGCATTCGCATCCGTCACGAACGAGTTGCGCCACATCGGCGGTGAGACGCTCAAACTGTTTCGGGTCGAGCGCGTTTGCGCGCGGCCGGGTAAGAATGCCGGAGCCGAACTTGAGGAGAATGCGCCTGGGTTTTCTGTCCATGCGGAGCTGCTACACAAACCGGAAAACGAAAATGCGCAAAAGCAATTTCCATCACGCTGTGCTTCCGCGGTTATGATCAAGCGGGCAACAGTCGCAAATACTTGCCACACTCCCAACCGGCAGCGTAGGCGCATCAACTTCGAAAATTTGATCCCGCAACTGCGGCTGCTTCGTTGGGTTCGGCACCCTTACCGACCATTGAGGACGGTTTGCGGTGCAGGTTTGCTCAATTCAAGTTGTGCGGTCACTTTCTGTAGGCCCGCAGTAAGCGCTTCAATTTGTTTCTGTTGCTCCGCGAGTCTGGACTGAAAATCCTGCTTTAACTGAGCGACGAGTGCCTTCTGCTCCTGCACAGTGCGGTGTTCTTTTAGAAACTCATTCAGCAACATCGCGTTCACCGCGTCGTATCGGACAGTGTAAAGCTCACCTTTTGCATCCCGAATCACCAGGTCGGGGTTTATTTTTGCAACTTCCTCGGCAATCAAACCAAATTGCGCTGTCCTAGTCTGGTCACTCTTGTAGTGGAAGGTAACCGGCTTAAGCGACAGGATGGCTTCACTAGCGTTTCCCATCATGGTAATGTCGTTCTTGAATCGCACGGACGAGCTGGAAGTGCCGAGCTGTCCGTTTGAATCGATTACGACTGCTGTTGCCGCCCCTACGGGGGTCACTCCGAAAATGTTGCCGATAAAGCAACTGCCACTTACATTTGCACCCGGGGCGCCGATAACAATGACGCTATTTGCACCGGTCACGAACTTGCCGGCATTTGCTCCCAACACAATGTTGCCGCTGCCACCTGTTTGGTGGGACAGCGCTCCGTAGCCGATTGCGACGTTCGCCTCACCAGTAATGTTGCTGAAGAGCGCTCCACTGCCCAGGGCCGTGTTATTACCGCCGACTGTGGTGTTATAAAGCGCTTGAAAACCAACGGCGGTGTTTTGTTCGCCGGTGGTGTTGCTAAAGAGCGCTTCCGCACCGCTGGCCGTGTTGAAAATGCCGGTCACATTGTTAAAGAGCGCCTGATAACCAGTCGCCGTGTTTTCTGTACCAGTGGTGTTAAACAAAAGCGCTGCAGCGCCAGTGGCCGTATTGTCGTCTGCGGTGTTGAAAAGAAGCGACCCCGCGCCGGTAGCGGTGTTGAAGCTGCCCGCTGCGTTACTAAAAAGCGAATACCAACCGAGTCCCGTATTTCCAGCACCGGTGGTGAGGAAGTTCAGCGCACTGCACCCTTCCGCCGTCGTGTAATTGGGATAGCACCCATCCGGCGCTGGACTGAGTTGTCCTTGCGCTCTTGGCAAAAGCGCAAAACATGCAAGCGCAAATATTAGCGGTACTTGAGCCAATATGAATTTTTTCAGATAGATTTTCATAGGTGTAGTTTTACTTGTGCGAGCGAGCCATTCGCTCACAAGTTGCCCCGCGGAAAGAGGGTTAGGCGGAGTCTCTTTAAGGAGACACCCAATCGACTTAGCGCGGCGCGATGTTGCGAAGTCTCGCGGACACTGTCAACAGAATTTGCCGGTCTTTTGCTCTCCACACAGCAATGACAAAGTGATATGAACCGTCGCAATAACGCGGGCCACGACGTTTACGATTGCCGCAGTCGCGTTTCTTTGCAGCGCAGCGGCCAACTCGCCGCCTGTCACGTTTGAATCGCCGTGCGAATGTCGGGACAATCACGGGGAACATCGGCGGGCAGTGAAGAACGATCCTTCAACTCCGCCTACAAACGCAAGCGCGATACAAGCCGTCCCGCCTTCCGACGTTTTCAGTTGGCCGGGACCGGTCGATTGTGAAATCGCGGTCAGCACGCCAAATTTCGCCTATGCATCGCCGCAAATTTCGCGCTCTTGCTAATGCTCCTTTGCACGATTGGGGTTGCATTCGAAGGATAGCTCGGAATGTCTGCGGCCTGTGGCCGAACCGCTCCAGTCGAACGTTATAGCCGCGCGGTCGCCTTCTGTAGGCGCGCCCAAACTCACTCGCCCAACACCTTGGGTTTATCCACCCAATCGAAGAGCCATTTAAACCATCCCGCGTCGCTGTGCCCAGCGCCGCTCGCCTTTTCGCAGGTCGAAATCCATTGCAGCCGGTAATACATCAAAATCAGTGCAACAAGGCGAGCTTGCGATGCATTCATTAGTGAAACCAAACTCGCGACATACGCGATCAATGCTGCCAATGCCAACGCAATAATGATTAAGCCAATCAAAATTGCCAGCGCTGCCGCTTCGCTTATTCCAAGGTAAATCCAAACTCCTACAATAATCGCGGTCAAAATGCTGCCTCTCCATATCCTTACGTCGTTGAAGGCAGTCAAAACCGCAGA
Source organism: uncultured Verrucomicrobiae bacterium (assembly GCA_963791385.1). Classification (GTDB taxonomy): domain Bacteria; phylum Verrucomicrobiota; class Verrucomicrobiia; order Chthoniobacterales; family UBA10450; genus Udaeobacter. The sequence continues at coordinate 10,863 of CAWBSH010000029.1, read as the reverse complement.
TCTGATCGGATTGAGCTGAGCGAGTAGGTTGGCGTACACTGCCTGCTCATTGGAAATCTGCGTCGCGATTACGGCAAGCCGGTGCTTTTTCCGATCATAACATGCGCAATAGCCGCCAGCGTCAACGTACGGAGTAATGAGCTTTCCGGAGCCAGTTGCGATCGCAGTTTGCCACCGAACCAGCATTGCGTCCAATTCGTCATTCACGCGTGCAAGTTCATCGGCCATTTGCTTGATCTTGTCCTCGGTCCTCGATGCACGCTGCGCAACTGCACGCCGCTGACTGGTGTTCGTTGCCGCTTTTGTGTCTCGTTCGATTTCATTCTTTTCGTGCTTCAAAAAATCTTTCTGCGTTTGCAACTCATCTTTGATCGTGTCGATCCGGGCTCGATCTTTTGAAAAATTGAGCACTGCAGCTTCTAAATCGCGGGTGGTCGAGTCCTTTATCTGCGATTCATCTGTGACCACCGTATTGTTGAAGAGGCTGCAGTTAGAACCTTGGTGCTCGGCGCATGGCGTACCGTCCGGGCAATGACAGAGATTCCAGTAACAGATCGGCATGACTGTCCACGATACTGAACGAGCGGACTGAAGTTAATCAATTCAAATCTCGCGCGCGATGTGTGTTAGGAATGACTTCCCCCGCCAGCCTTGGCATTGTTGGACTTGCATCTGCTCGTCCCCTCACCTTCTGCGGAGTTTTAGTCAGCACCGTGAAGTGACGCGCCCGACCGCAAGCCGGCTTCTAGTCCAGGGACTCCAGCACCAAGACCCAATCTGCATCCCCGTCGCCGTTGTAGTCCGGAGTCGTGAAGTCTACATTGCCGGTGTTGTTGCCATACACTGCGATCTCCACTAGCGGGCACGCCGTCCTTGCCAGTGTCCGATATGTGCCAGCGCATGTTCCACAGCGACGCGTTCGCGTAATTTGGCTCGTCCCACTTCCGTGAGTTGGCGCTCGCGCAGTTCGCACAGCAGCGCCTCGTCAGGATGAATGCTGACACTGCGCCCATTGCGACTGGTGGTACAGCGCTCCCGTAAGGGACAGGCTGTGCAGATCTCGGCTGGGAACTGGACCACGCCTCCTGGCACAAATGGCATCTCCTGCTGGTTGGGACAGCGCAAGAGCCGCCGCTCCCAATCGAGCTGAAACGCCGTTTTGAGGAAGCGGTCGCCATTGCGGACCGGCCAGGCTTTACAGTAGACCTGCAGGTCTGCTGCACGTTCCCGTACCAAGCTGCTACTGAGATAGGCTCGATCGATATGCAGTTCGTGCAACGTGGCTTGCTGAGCGCGCAGATCGGCAGCGATGGCCTCGGTCACCGTGGCTTCGGCGACATTGGCAGGCGTCATCCCCACAGCCCGTATCAGGCCGGTATCCAGGTCACGTAAGACATGTCGTTTGTAGCCATCTACGCGCACACTGCGACTCTTGCGCCCATGACGCATCTGGGCATCCTCGATGCTGATACGCCGATCTTTGGCCACTCCTTTGCGCAACACAGCTGTGCCCGCTTCACTGATCTCGACATCCTGCTGCTGCACCTGGTGAGCCGCGGCCAGACTGTACTTCACCGCTGGCTCCTCACTGCCCTCTGGCTTGGTCTCCAGCCAGCGTTCCACGGTCGTGAGCACGGCTAAGACGACTCCTAAGGCCTCTGCTCGCTCACCTGGATCATCCCAATCGCGGTCGAGGGCTGCTTTCAGACTTGAGCCGCCGAGCAAGCTCGCATCGGCTTCTGTGGCTATCTCGGCCAGCCCCCGCCCCTGCTGACGCGCGATCACACCCAGAGCCTTGCGCAGGGCATGTCCCAGGAGATTGTAGGTATCTTCCACGCGAGCGGCTCCCCACAGGGGACTACTATCCAGTGCTGCTCGCAAAGGACCAGCACCAAAGGCTCCTGTTTCTCTGGCCACTTCAATCGTCCGTTCAATCAGTCGCCGATCCATCTGTGACGCGATCAGTCGTTGGCGGAAGCCGATCAGCGTTCCTTTGCTGAACGGCGGCTCCTCTGCATCCAGACAATCCAAGACCAGTTGCCAGCGTCGATCCATCGTGGTGGCTTCGATCACTTTATCATCAGAGACACCTGTATATGCCTGCAAGATCGTTGCTAACGCCAACTGTGCCGGAGGAATTGGAGGCTGCCCTCGCTTACTGTCTCGATACAGACCGGATAATTCCTCTTGAAAGGCTGCGTTGAACACTTCGTGACGGTGCTCACGTAAGAAGACAAAGAGTTTCGCTCGTTTGATCCGTTTCATGATCGTTTGCTCGGCCCGCGATTGCTCAATCGGGGGTTGCCAGAGAAGAGGTTGCATGGGTCGTGTCCTTTCTGCCCGTTTTTCTCTTGAGCTAACCACGCTTTTTCCCTTCCGTCAATGCTTCTCTTCTATTACTCAGGGCAATCGCATCTAAATTGGAGGAGGTGCTAGAATAAGGGCTAAAAAGCTGGAGGCGAGGGGATGGAAAAAGGAGAACTGTGGGATATGGAAACGGTCTTTGCTCAGGTGGAAGATCCACGTGTGGAACGAACCAAACGGCATCGATTGCGGGATATCATGATACTGGCGATTTGTGGGGTGATCTGCGGGGCGGAGGGATGGGTAGACATTGAAGAATTTGGGAAAGCGAAGGAAGCTTGGTTTACGGACTTGCTAAGTCTACCCAATGGGATCCCTTCGCATGACACCTTTGGGCGGGTCTTTGCCCTCATTGATCCCAAGCAGTTTGAGGCGAGTTTTTTCCACTGGGTGCAGGGGCTCAGCCAAACCGTTCAAGGGGTGATTGCGATCGATGGGAAGACGCTTCGCCGCTCGCATGATCATGCGGCAGGGAAAAAGCACTCCACATGGTCAGTGCGTGGGCAGTCGAAAATCGTCTGGTGTTGGCTCAGTTGGCCACAGAAGAGAAATCCAACGAGATCACAGCGATTCCGGTTCTTCTTCGACAGTTAGCTTTGGCTGGCTGCATTGTCACCATTGATGCGATGGGGACGCAAACCAAGATCGCTGAGCAGATTATCGACCAACAAGGCGACTATGCCCTCGCACTCAAAGACAACCAGGGAAACCTGTACGACGAGGTGAAAGCCACCTTTGCGCTGGCCGAGAAAGATGCCTGGGCGGACCTGCAAGAGGAGTCAGAGCGAAGTGTCGAGAAGGGTCATGGTCGACTTGAGATCAGGGAGTACTGGACCATCACTGATCCCGCCATCCTGGATTATCTCGATCCCCACAAGCGGTGGAAAGGCTTGCGAGGGATTGGGATGGTGCGAGCCGAACGGCGCATCGATCAGGAGATCAGCCAGGAAACCCGCTACTTTCTTCTCAGTTTCCCCTCAGTGAAAACGTTGGCCTACGCTGTTCGAAGCCACTGGGGGATTGAAAACAGCCTGCATTGGGTGCTGGATGTCGCTTTCCGCGAAGATGAAGCGCGCGTTCGACAAGGCCATGCAGACGAAAATCTCGCGGTGTTACGCCGCATTAGCCTCAATCTGTTGCGTCAGGAACGATCGTCTCGCGTTGGCATCCATGCCAAGCGTCTCAAGGCTGGGTGGGACAACACCTATCTCCAGCGCGTTCTGGATGGGGTGAATTAGATGCGATTGCCCTGTTCTATTACTTGACCGATGTCCTAGTACTACTTTGGTAGTTTCTCGGAAGCAGATTTCACGCAAGCCGCTTGCCAAGCGCATTGCCTTTTCATTGACTGTCAAAAAGCTGTTCCTGTCAATCGGCTCTACAAGCCGACTGAATTGAAACTACCAAAGTAGTACTAGAAAACGTACCTTCATCGAGCGCTGTTTCCATCTCTTTAAACTGGGCAATCTTTGCGTCGATGAATTGTGTTGCTCCATCTTTGTTTACTCTCATTGTTTGGCCTCACTTGCTTAACTAAAGGAATCACGCCTACAATGATGTTAATAGCTTCCCAGATCATGTCTAGCATATAGACCTTACATTGCTATCATATTCTCTGAAGACTCCCCCGGCTCAAGCACGGGGGGTTCTGGGCGGTGCTTCCACGCTTCTACTTTCCCTCTCCTGGAGAGGAACAGCAGCTCTTGTGTCGCTTCGCTCCGACTTTTGGGCAGACGCGCTCCGGCACGGGAGATGCCCATGCTTAGGGGCATGACCTGCCCCTCATTCGCGCGTTGTTGTACTCGCTCGTGCGCTGCTACCAGGCGCGCCTCGGCACCTTCCCAGTACGCTGCGTACCGGGCACACGAGGGGATGGGATCTGCTGGGTGGAGATAGGCCGCCAGAAACGCGGAGTAGAGGTCGCGCTGCACTGGCCCGATACCGCACGGGCAGTGGTGAAGCCGCTGGGAGAGCAGCTTTTTGACGACCGCGCCGCAGCCATGGCAAAATTGGGAGAGTTTCGTCGTGCGTGTGGGGAGTGTGAGGGGACGCGCGTGCAGGGTGCCGCCCGTGCGCGGCCCCGGTGCGTCTTAAGTGGTCAATGAGCATCCCTGGAGCACGCAAGCCCACGCTTCTGCCGTAGCGTTTCTGCCAGTTGGTGTAGGAGATCTTCTCGGTAATGACGCTCTGGCCCAGCGCCACGATCTGGTGGACCAGTTGCCCATGCAGACTCTTGCGGTGAGACGCCAGCCTGCGCTCGCGTGCCGCCTTGCGCCGTCGGGTGACCTGGTAGCCTCTACTCTGTTTCCAACGCGGAGCGCCTCTGCCACGCTTCCTCACACAGCCCCGCTTGTCGTAGTGCTCTGGGTTAGCGGCGCGCCGTTGCCGCTCCATCTGACGCTGCATCCGTCGGATGGCTCGCGCATCGGGTCGCAGCTCGGCGCACAGCGGCTCGAGTCGCGCCTGCCTTTGCCGTGGCACGATGGCGATACTGGACGGCCCCAGATCCAGGCCCACCGTGTCACTGCCCGCTGTGTGCTTGGGCTTGTGGTAGGGCACTCCTGTGAGCACCAGTTGCACGACGTAGCGCTCCCCCTGCCGGTCGGCACCCTGGGCACGTGGGCTGCTGGCTTGCCGCCGCACCAGGCGAGCGTACTTGATCGGCTGCCCCAGCGCGTAGCTGACCACCGGGTCATCCCACTCGATGCGGGCGCCCAGACGGTCGTCATGCCACAGCAGGAAGCCGCGCGTTTGTCCGTCAGCTCCAGGTTCAAGCACGAAACGCAGCCCGGTGTCGGTGCGCTTGTTCTCGATGCTGGAGAGCCCACGTCCGCGGCTCTTGAAGCGCACACGGCACGCCTTACCCACACACACGCGGTTGAGCGCACGGTAGGCGCGGGTGGCCAGCGTCTGGGCCAGCACGGCATCCAGGTGCTCGGCCAGCCACGAGACGCGCAGCCCGCGCGCCATTTCATGGAAGGCATACGCTGAAAAGCCGTAGCGCTCCCGCAGCGCGGCATAGGCAGCTCTACGCTCCTGAAGCTTGGTGCGCGCGATGGCGCGGGCCGCCTGCCAATCGGGATCGGCGCGCATCCGGCGCAGACGGCTCTGGCCCGCCGAGAGCACGGCGTTGTAGAACTGCCGCCCGGCTTCCAGGTGCGTCCGCAGACGGGCGGCCTGCCCGGCATCCACCTCCAAGGGCAGTTCGAGCAGAACTGTCGGCGTCTTCTCTTTGGGGGGCTTGCGCTCCCGGGCTGGGCTTTTGCCCATCAGTCTCCTGCTTGCTCGTAGTAGAACGTCCATTCCAATCATAGCAGGTTGGCTCCCCACTGTCAAGCAGCGAAGTGCGCTCCTCTCCGCTCCCCGTACAAGGAACGGCACTTCATCCCCCGGATGAATCACGGGGGCTTTCGTGCTCGGTTTTCTGTAACCCACAATTTAACAGTTAGGTAGTTTAAACGTGGCGAGGCCTCGCCGCAATTTTCCAGACGACGGCGAGGCCTCAAGCAGGGAATACCCGCTTTCATGGTGATTATACCATAGCTTGTACTTCCTGCTCTAACAGGGAGTACCCAGCATGACGAATAGAATCCATACCCTGCTAACTGGCCGGAACTCGCGCGAGCCTGTAAAGCGCGTGCTAACTGGCAATGTGAACAATGCGGTATCAGGCAGCACACAATAGCCGTAAGCCGGCGAGGGACGCCGTATATCGTGTATCTAGGTGCAGCTCACGTAAACCATGATAAAGGCAATCCGGATCCGGAATTAAAGGCTCTGTGTATCTCATGTCATGCAAAGCTTGACTACCAGCGTAAGCAGCGAGAGCGGCAAGTGAGGCTAGAGGTTATGAAGCATCTAAAGCGGCTCATTGAGCAAGGCATTGTTGAGGCAATAGCATACATATGAGGTTTTAAGTGCAACGTGACTTAACACAGCCTTACAGTTTTGAACGTCTGTTAAAGGGTGTGAGGTTTGCGAAAATTGCCTACGTATTGTGCTTGTCAAAACGGCCTCTGTTCTGCTATCATGCAGCATACAAGGAAGCATTCATGGTAGAGTTTCAACGTAGTATCAATCTGAACAATCCGAGCGTAAGAGTCTTAGTCTCTTGCGCCTTTTTTTTGTGCAATCGTCCTAGGTTTTCTGGATAAAGTGTTCTAAAAACGTTCGAGGACTAGCCGCAAGCCAAACAGCTAGTCCTCATTCATGAAAGGTCAATTCTTTCTATGAACAATAGTAGCACCTATGAAGCAACACGTCAACTGTATCCAAGTGAGGAGCTTTATCCCTCAATGACGCTTTACCCTGGAAGCTCGCCTACAAAAGAGCGTCAACCTCTGCATAATGACAACCCCGATATGCAGCTTATTAACCTCATGAGGCACATTGAGGAAACAATGAAAGTCCCTGACCAGGACGTGCTAGCATTGGTCCCTAAGCGATACAAAGAAGGCTTTGACGCACTCATTGAGGGACTAGAGCAGGACGGCGATAGCGGTTACTTTAAAGCAAGGACGCTACTGCTCAATAAATACCCTCACATCATGCGGCTCTTTGTAGCAGAACAGGAAGAGCCGCGTCCGGTATTCCTTGACTTCAAGGACTTGCGCTCACTTCCTAAACCTCAATGGCTCATTTACGATGTGCTACCTACAAAGGGAATCAGTTTCGCTTATGGCAAACCTGGTTGTGGTAAAACATTCCTCGCAACAAGTCTAGCTTGCTCAGTAGCTCTTGATAATATGGACTGGATAGGAAGAGCCACAAAACACGGCCATGTTATCTACATAGCAGCAGAGGACATTGACGAAGTAGCACAAAGGGTATTAGCCTGGGCGCAATACCATGAGGTTGACGATATACCTAACATCCATTTCTTCCCCTGCTCGCTCAACCTTGCTAAAGATACTGACCGCTTCATTGAGAGCCTTGAGCAGCAATACGGCAATATAGACATTGCGCTTTTTGTAGTAGACACCCTGACTATGTGTTCTTTGGGAGTAGATGAAAACTCAAAAAAGGACTTTGACGCCGTTACCAGCTCGCTAGAGACATTATGGCGCAAGTATAATTCTTGCGTCCTAGCGATTCATCACGCCGGAAAAAATGGCGAAATGCGAGGTACTTCCTCAATGGACGGAGTAGGCTATAGCATGATATCGGTTTCAAAGGACGGTGAAACCATCACTCTTCATAGCTACAAAAAGCGGCGAGGCAAGGAATTTAAGGACATTTATCTTGATTGCAAAATCATTGAAACCGGCGATATAGACGAAATGGGCGAGCCGGTTACAATTTGCGTCCTGGTAAGCTCTGACCAGCAAGCTACAGGAAGCAACGGAGCCTCAAGACTCACAAAACTTCAAAGAGAAATCTTACAACACACTAAGAACCTCGGAGGGATTGACGTTCCTAGAACCGACCTCATGAAAGCTTGCCAGATAGAGCGCAATAATGAAAGCAGTTTCGTTAATGCCGCTTCTGGGCTTATCGGCAAAGGGTTACTCAGAATGAGCAAGGAAAAGAACAGAACATTTTATACACTCACTGAACTTGCTACAACTTTGAATTTAGAGCAACTTTAGAGCATAGCAACAACGGACACTTGGTAGTTGTTGCTACTTGCTGCAACAACCCTTTAGGGTTGCAGCAAGTAGCAACAACTATCAAGTCCCTGAAAGGTGAGAAGAAATGAACGAAAACGTGTTTGACCTGGCTCAAGCTGATACATCCCTGAAAAAGGTTTCCTACAAAGAATATGCTGGTCCTTGTCCTCGTTGTGGCGGCTCTGATAGGTTTCATGTACAACCAGGCCGGAAAGATGGCAATGGCGCGTGGTTCTGTAGAGGTTGCTGGGACCCTGCTCTAAAAGGCTGGGGAGATGGCATTGAATACTTACGGCAAATGCGAGGTATGAGCTTTACAGCAGCTAAAGACTGCCTAAAAGGCGAGGTTGACTCCCTGCTTGAGCAAGTAGAATGGAAGCAAACTCAAGCGTTGCTACCCCACAATGAGCAGCTACAAGACAGGTATCAAGAATACATCAAAGCTGCTCAAGTTCTGCTCTGGAAACCAGACGGCAAAGCTTGCCCTGACTATTTACTTGCTCGCGGCTTGACCGAGGACACTATAAGAGAGTCAAGGCTAGGGTGTATTGACTCGGAAACTATACGGCGTGGGAATTCTACAAACATACCGGCAGGAATTGACACCTTGTATATAGTGATTCCCTGGTATGCTGACGGCCTTTTGTGGCGTGTTCAGCTAAGAGACATAAGGCGTGATTGTCCTTTCAAAGGGCGATATAGAAACTTCAAGAGTAGCGGAGACGGCCTGTATTTAGGCGATTGTCTCAGAAGAAAGTACCCTACATTCCTGGTAGAGGATGAATTTTCCGCTCTCACCGTTGCTCAAGAGGCCGGTGATTTAGTGAACGTTGTAGCTACCGGCTCAACTGGTAGAGGTCATACAGCAAAATGGGAAAGTAGACTTGCGAGGTCTGTTAGCGTCCTGATTGCTCTTGATAATGACCAGGACGGCGATAAGGCCGCAAAAGAGTGGGTAAGGCTACTTAATGGCGCTACAGATGTAAAGCGTTGGAAACCTCTGGTCAAAGATGCTAACGATATGCTTATGCAAGGCTACAGTATTCGGACTTGGGTTACTGCTGCTCTTGACTATCTAAGGCGAGCCGGAAACGATAGAGCCGGACCCTCTCGCCGTCTGCTGAAGTCCTGGTTGTAATGGCGAGGTGTTCACGTTTGTAGAGGACGGCTCAGAGTATGGCGCGCCATATTGCGAGGCTCACTATCAGGCCTTGCAGCAACCCGAGCAACCAATAGAGCGAACGTCAAAAGAGCGGTTTCAAGCGATTGTTAAGCAGCTCGCCGGCGTGTTTCCTGGTGGCCGTTCAGTTGTAGAGGTACTTCCTGCAGGAACACTTACATTTGAGAAGCATGTGAGAGCGCAGGACCAGAGCGAGCAACCCTCAGTTATCCGCAAGGTTGAGAGGGACGTTTTACCGTCCTGGTTGCGTCCTGGTTCTTATGACTGGAATAAGCAAGTTGAGCGCAACGGTATAGACGAGATGCAAGTGAGGCGTCAAGCCTGGCTTGAGCAGCATAGGAGTGAACAGATAGCAGTATGAGTGATTTTAAGAACTGTACGAAATGCGGTCATAGTCTTCCTGCAACGGCGGAATTCTTCTCTCCTCAGAAAAGAGGTGTACGAGGTTTGCACTCGCAATGCAGAGAGTGCATTCAGAAAGCGCGGCGTGAAAGGTATCAGAATAACCCTGAGTATCGTGAGAGGTTGCTTGCACAAAATAAAGCATCGCGAGAGCGTAGAGGACATCGTACACGCGCCAAAGCCAGTCCGGAAGAGCTAGAGCGTAATCGCATTCGCATGATAGAGTACCGGAAGCGTCCGGACGTTATCGAGCGTAAAAAAGCTTACAGCAAAGAGTACAAGCGGCGTCCGGAGGTTGCAGAGCGCATCAAGGAATATAGTAAAGAATACCGGAAGCGTCCAGGAGGTTAAGGCTCGTATCAAGGCTTATAACAATGCTTACAAAGGTGTGCATGACTTTGAAAGAGATGATTATATGGACATAGATAGACAAGAACAAGATATAAACGAAATCGAAGAGACCTGCTTTTACATTTGCGGCCATCTCAACGAAACAACCCCTCATACAAGAATGCAGATACGCAAGATTGTTAGATTGCTGGGAACCGACCAGGCTCTAGCATTTCTGAAGCAAGCGCGCGAGGTTGAGAAGTCCGGAGGTATGAAGACAGCAACAGGTGAAAGGCGCACTATTGGCGGCACGTCTTTCACCTGGTCAAAAGTCAGGCCGATAGACGCTAGTAAATGCTGTATGGCCGAAAAAGGACTGGGGAAAGTTTAAAGAGCGAAAGAAGCAAGCTGAGCTCAATCTCAAGCAAGTGAAAAGCAAGCGAGCTAGTTTAGTTACCTAAATTTGGCCCAAAGTAGTGGCAGAGAGCCACAAGCAAGGGCCTTGCCAAAAGAACAATGATGAGCCATACCTCTCGTAGAGTCTGAACTTCGCGAGAGGAGGATTGATCATGGATGAATTTATCACACGGACGACGAAACAGTTTACCGGCTGTGCCAGTTTGGCCGCCCTGGGAGTGAAGTTGAGGGAACTGAGGCTGTTTGAGCCGATTGAACAACGGGTGCAGATTGCCCAGAAGACGATGAAGGATAAGCCGACCGACAAACTCTATGACGCCTTGATCAGCATGTTGGCAGGAGCGCATGGACTGGTCGAGATCAATACGCGCTTGCGAGCCGATGCTGCCTTGCAGCGAGCCTTTGGGCGCAGTCGCTGTGCCGAGCAATCGGTGGTGCAGGACACGTTGAATGCCTGTACAGCAGAGAATATGGAGCAAATGGAACAAGCGCTGGACACTATTTATGCCAGCACAGTCAAGGCTATCAACATGACTATCAGGCCAGCTTTCAGGTCCTTGA
>CAWBSH010000028.1:0-204166 GCA_963791385.1 uncultured Verrucomicrobiae bacterium | reverse complement strand
CCCGCTCGGCCCAAAACAACACAATGCTCTGCATCTCGGCCCAGAGCTCACGCCAGCTTTCGCATCGAAAGTTTAGTGGATAGATGTCCTCATATTTTTTTGGTGGGTTCTCAGCGTACTTGATCGTGCCATCCGGACGTTTGTAGAACCAATCGGCATGCTCCTTCACATAAGGGTGATCGGGCGAGCAATTGATCGCAAAATCAAGCGCGATTTCCATTCCGCGCTTGCGCACCTCTTTTTGTAGCCAATCAAAATCCTCAAGCGTGCCTAACGAGGGCTCGATCGCTTTGTGTCCGCCGGTCTCACTGCCGATTGCCCATGGCACGCCTGGATCACCCGCCTCGGAAGCGATTGCGTTGTTTCGCCCTTTGCGGTTGGTATGACCGATCGGATGAATCGGCGGAAAATAAATGACGTCGAACCCCATCGCCTTTGCGTCATCCACGCGCGGCAAACAATCGCGGAAAGTCGATCCCCGATCGCCGCAACCTTCTGCAGACCGGGGAAAAAATTCATACCACGCGCCGAACAAAGCCGCCTGGCGATCAACCACGACGCGGAGAGCCGGTTGGTATTGCGTGGCATCCGCGCGATCCGGATAGGTCGCCATCAGCACTTCCAGTTCGCCCGAATGCGTGAGGGCGTAAATTTCTGAATTTGTGCCGTGGGCGATTTGTCCTGCGAATTCCCGGAGCCGGGCGGAGTCCGCTCCATCACGCGCCGGCTGGCGGCCGCTTCCACAATAGCCGCGCCTTCCAACGCTTCGCTTCGCAAGTTGGAAACGCCGGCTTCAAATTTCTTGGCGAACTCCTGCTGCCAACTGCGAAACGTATCCGTCCATGCCTGGACGGTGTATTCGTGGATGGCTTGGTCGTAGAGGGTGCAGACGCCGCGCCAGCGATCGTTATCAACGAAAAACATCGGCGTTTCCCGCCATGCGCGCTTCCCAACAACGCGCCACTTTAAAACCGCCGCAACCACATCGTGTCCATCCTTAAAAATATCCGATTCAACGACGAGATCTTCGCCAATGATGCGTTTGATCGGATAACGGCCACAATCGATCAGTGGCTGCACGTTCTCGATCACCACGGATGGAAAGGCTCGGGCCATGAACGATGAATCAACCCGAGATTCACATCGAGCGAAAGAAGAAATCCGATTGGCAGGGACATCGCTCCGCGATGTCCGGACGGCGCAGCGTGCCGTGCCTGCCAAAAAGACCCGAAAGAGAATCTGAAACCGATCCTACACCGCAACCTGAAACGCGCACTCGTACAGACCCGAGTTGCGAATTACTTGCCGCCGGACACGCGAGCCCAATACGGCTTCGAACATGTCCTGCTCGAATCGACCGATGATCGGGTACTGCTCCACCAGATTCAGGATCGGCGAATGACACTCCAGAATGTGAGGGCCGCCGTCTTTGCCATTGTTAATGAACTGCGCCATGTAGCCTTCGCCATCGCGGACGTGCGCAAGCCACTTCGCGCGCTCAGCGACGGTCTCTCCCTTGGCCTTTGATTTCAGGGCGGCGGTCTTCTTTTTGAAAATGCTGTAGAGCAATTTCTCCGGCCCGTTCGGTCCATAAATGTCCTCGGTTGCTTTCAACAGGTCCAGTGTGAACTGGTTGCTGTCAGCCTGAAAAAGATCGTGGGTGCGACGAGTGAGGCGATAGACCATCTCTGGTCTCCCCATCCTTTGCGGGCGGCGCCAGGTGTCGAGATACCCGTCGCGATGCAGAGTGATGCAATGCTGTTTGATGCCCATGTAGCTCATCCCCATTTTTTCCACGAGCTCGTTAACAGACATGCCCTTGGTGCGCTTGAGGGAGTTAATAATATCGAGGCGTTGCGTGCGGCCAATTTCCGCGATTAACCGTTGATTCATAAGTCTGGAAGAGGTTGGAGAACAACGAAAGTGCGGGACTTTACACGCCGCGATCTTTAATACGCAAGCCTAAAATTTACACAACGATCGCGCAGCGTACACGTTGTGTTGCTTTCACCGATCGCCCCTGGGGGACGTGATCGAGTCAGATCGTCGAAGAAATCAAATGGCTCAAGCCCGAAGAACAGTTGGGTGTAGTTCGTTTTGCCTATCAGCTTGATGCGGAGCGGCAGCTGAGTGGAGATCAGTTGTCGCGCCTCGCGCAAAAAATGATCGACACGAAAGAAGAGAGGAGCGGTGATCAGTGACCAGATGGTTGGCGTGGGCGATACTTGAATTAGTAAGCCCGAAGTTTAGGCTACGCACATGGGATCAGCTACGTTCGTCGAGGATTTTAAGGAAACGCTCGAGTTCACTCCTGTGGAAGGGTGTACGAACGTGTACGTGATCCGCCTGCGCGAGGTGCCGCGTCCTAAAGCGGAAATGACATCTGAAGATTGGGACAAGTTCGAGAAGGACATCACCGATGCCTTTGAGAACCTCCCATGAATGCTGCGGCAATTGATTGCATCGCCGACACGAGCGCGCTTGTTGGACTGTCGAGGCGGGATTCAAAAACAGTCCAGGTTCTTAGCGACAGGAATTTCGCGATCACTTTCGTAACGTTGGCCGAATTAAGTCTCGGCACATTGAAGTCGCCGAAGCCGGACGCAGCGTGGTCGCGCATTCAGGAAGTGATCCGCGATCGGCAAATGTTTCATGTCTCAACGCTGACTCCGGCGATTTACGCTCGCATTTACTACGACTTGGAACGGCGCGGCGTTATGATTCCGATTAACGATATCTGGATCGCCGCGCTCGCGATCGAAGCGCGTTTGCCAGTCGTCGCACGCGACGAACATTTCTCGAGGGTTAGAGGACTGACTGTGATTTCGTGTTAATCTCAGCGTTATCCGCGGAATCTGCGGTTAACAAGATTACAGAATCCGTAATTTGTAAATCGAGGATCGTGAATCGTTTTCCGATGGAACGATTTAACGTTTCAACGATTCACGAATACAAATATTCGTCGTGGTATTCGCGCTGCGGCGCAAACTGCACGTTCTCGTTTCCCAACTCAGGGTACTCGAAGATTTTGCCTTCGTAATTGCGGATCACGATCTTTTCGTTGTCGTGATAGAGAATATAGCCGGGATTGATCGGCACTTTGCCGCCGCCGCCGGGAGCGTCGATGACGAATTGCGGCACGGCGTAACCGGTTGTGTGCCCGCGCAACCCCTCGATTATTTCGATCCCTTTGGCCACCGATGTGCGCAGGTGCGACGAGCCATTGATCAGGTCGCATTGATAAATGTAATACGGGCGCACCCGGCACATCAGCAGCTTGTGCACGAGAATCTTCATCGTCTCAATATCGTCGTTCACCCCGGCTAGCAACACACTCTGGTTGCCCAGCGGAATGCCTGCATTGGCGAGGCGCTCCAGCGCTTGCTTTACCTCGACTGTCAGCTCGCGCGGATGGTTGACGTGCACGCTCATCCAGAGCGGATGATACTTCGCCAGCATCGCGCACAACTCAGGCGTGATCCGTTGCGGCAGAAAAATCGGGACCCGTGTGCCGATCCGCAGGAATTCGATGTGCGTGATCGCGCGCAACCGCGAAAGGAGCTTGTCGAGCCTGTCATCGCTGAAAATCAGAGCGTCACCACCACTTAAAAGCACGTCGCGCACTTCCGTGTGCATCTCAAGATAACGGAATGCCTCCTCAAAATTCGTGTGCAATTCCTGTTCGCCAACTCCGCTAACGACTCGACTCCGTGTGCAGTATCGACAGTAACTCGCGCACCGGTCTGTCACTAAAAACAGGACACGATCCGGATATCGGTGAACCAATCCCGGCACCGGCATGTTCGAATCTTCGCCGCAGGGATCGGCCATGTCGTAAGGAGAGGTCCAAGTTTCTTCGATTCGCGGAATCACCTGACGCCGGATGGGATCGTCCGGATAGTTTGCCGGCAGGAGGTTAAAAAAATGTGGCGTCACGGCCAGCGCGAGTTTGTCGCCGGACAGCAAAACGCCGCTGCGTTCCTCGTCGCTCAGTTCCAGATGTCTCTCAAGTTGGCCGAGGCTGGTTACGCGGTTTTTGAGCTGCCATTTCCAGTTATTCCAGAGTTCCGGCGCCGCGCCCGACCAATAACCTGGCGCGTGCGAGACGAACTCTTTCCCGTCCCCATTTACAGAGGCAAAAGCGTTCATTTTTGTCGTGGACGAAAAAGTTAAGACCCTTAAATATCGTGTCAATGCAGGCACCTGGCCGTGCGCTACGCACATCAATGAACCGGCTAAATGTGACTCGAAATGGTTGTTTTTTGAGCAAGGCTCTTTGCCACTTGCAGCAGGAAACGATCCTGTCCGTGCCCTGCGAGCAGCGATAAGCCGATTGGCACACCGCTGACGTAGGCTATTGGGAGCGATACCTGCGGCAGCCGGCCAATGCCTGCAAGGCTCGTCAGTGACGATGTCCGAGGATAATAGCCGGTGCCAAGCGAACTCCGCTGCGGTGGATTCCCCTTGCGCGGAGCGAGTGCGGGCGTCGTGGGGATGCAAAGCAGATCGTTCGGTCCCAAAAACCTGCGCAAACTTTCAAAATACTGTTCGCGTCTGCGCGATGCCTCCGCGATGCGTCGCCGATCGAGTTGGTTCGTCAGTTCAAAACTCGCAGCTATATCGGGACCAAATTCTGGCTTGGCCTCAGCGATCCATGCACCCAGGCAACTCTTGATCTCCGCCCATTGAATCACGCAAAACGTGTCAGCGCAGGTCGCGAAGTTGCTCCCAAGTTCATCCGCAGTCAGGTCACGCAGCGAGAGTTCCCGCAATCGCTCGCCGAAGAAATCGCGCAGGCAACGCACCGGTTCCGATAGCGCTGTCTGAACCTCCGCATCGGCGAGAGCGAAAGCATCGTTGATCAAATGAATTTTGTCGGGATTACTCTCGGACAACGGCGCGCAAGCCAATAAAACGACTGCAACTCTTGCGAGCACATCTGCGTCGCGCGCATGGGTTCCAACAGTGTCGAATGACGGCGCCAATGGATTGACGCCAGCGACGGAAATAAACCCATGCGATGGCCGGAACCCCCAAATTCCGCAGTTGCTCGCAGGAACCCGTATAGAACCGCCGGTATCCGTTCCGAGCGCAAAATCCACCAAACCGCAGGCCACCGCAGAAGCCGATCCACTCGATGAACCGCCCGGTACACGATCGGCCGCCCGCGGGTTGAGAGGCGTGCCGTAAAAGTGATTCTCACCAAGAAGACTGAAAGCGAGTTCGTCGCAGATGGTTTTGCCGACACAGCGGGCTCCAGCTTGTAAGAGTTGCTCGACGCATACAGCATTCGCGACTGCTGTGGGATGCGAATCGCGCCACGTGGGATTACCACAACCGGTCTTCCAACCTGCAACGTCGATTACGTCTTTCACAGCGAAGCGCAATCCGTCGAGTTGACCTGTTCCAGTGGGCGACAAATCGAACGTCGTCACGAAAGCATTGCTCTGAGCGACAGTGATCGCGGAGTCTTTCATTCCAGCTGGCGTCCACGCAAGCTGGGCTATTCGGGATCAGTCTTCAAGGAACGATGGCTTCCGAGCGTCGAGGAAAAGAAATAATGGTTGGA
Organism: uncultured Verrucomicrobiae bacterium; assembly: GCA_963791385.1. Lineage (GTDB taxonomy): Bacteria > Verrucomicrobiota > Verrucomicrobiia > Chthoniobacterales > UBA10450 > Udaeobacter. Next base: position 198,597 of record CAWBSH010000028.1, on the reverse strand, counting down.
CGCCGTCACTCCTCGCGAACTCATTTTCCATCGAGCACGCTTAGCTCCCACCGATAACCATCTGGGTCGTGAAACCACAGGCCCATGTTTTTCGAGCCCGGTGCTTCCGGACCGATTTCGTTGCCGGGATCTTCAATCTCCACGCCGAGGCCCTTCAAATGCGCGAGCGCTTTGCGCAAAGTCGCCATGTCCGGCAGATGAAACGACATGTGATCAATCGTTTCAGGTGACGGCGTCCCGTTGAACAGCGCGATCGTGACGTAGTCATTCCCGACGGCGACGCCATTGTCGAATTCGAATTCTTTCCGCAACCCCAACGCGCGCTCAAACCATTTTGCGCTCTTTTTCGGATCGCGGACAGCCAGGCCGAAGTGGCCGACTTCTCGCAATGTAAATGGAACTTTCATCTGAATCGCTCGATTAGTGCCGGGTGTCGGAGACGATCATGTCCGCGACCGTACGCACCAGGCACGATTGTCTGTATCGCGTCGCTGTTTAGCTCCGGCCCCAGACCATCGCCACTGAAGTCGTTAGGCTGCCGCCCATGTTGAACGTGAGGAATTTTCTTGCGTTCTCAATCTGGCGCGCGCCGGCTTGTTCGGTCAGCTGCTGATAGGCTTCGAACACCTGGCGAACGCCGGTCGCCCCAACGGGATGACCGTCGCCGATCAGGCCGCCGCCTGCGTTCACCGGAATTTGGATTGGCGCTTTGGATTTTTCCGGACGCACCTGCGGCAGCGTCGTCGCGCCGCTCTTCACAAGCTCGACGCCTTTGCCCGGCTCGGCGAGCCCGAGAATTTCGTAGGCAACGATTTCTGTGATGGAAAAACAATCGTGGACGTCCGCGCCATGAAGGTCGCGCGGCGTGAGGTTCGCCATTCTGAAAGCTTTCTCCGCGGCTTTGCGCGCGGTAGAAAACGTCGGCGCGTCCTTTTTGTCTAGCGGCAGATAATCGGTCGTATGGCCATAGCCAAACAGTCGGACGGTTTTGCTTTTGTCGCGGCCGATTTTGTCCAGGTACTTTCCGGAAACTAGGACAAGGGATGCGGCGCCATCTGTGATCTGCGAGCAATCGGAAACTTTCAGCGGCGGCGCCACGTGCGGATTCTTCTCAGAAACCTGTGACGCCGAATCGAGTGTAAGATCGGCGTCGCGCATTTGTGCCAGCGGATTCAATTTCGCGTGCGCGTAATTTTTCCATGCCACAAGCGCAAGGTCCGCCTCTGTCGCGCCGTATTTCTCGATGTAAATCTGGGCGATGCGGCCAAACAATTTCGGGAACATGAAATCGCCATACTCCGGCTTTTCATTGTGATAATCGGCAGCTGCCCCGAGCACATCGGAACCGTCGAGTGCCGACATCGTCTTCTGTTGTTCTGCGCCTACTACCAGCACGACGTCATGGAGCCCACCCATGATCCATTCTGCCCCGAGCAACACCGACAGCGCTCCGGAGGCACATGCCGCTTCGGTGTGCATTGTCGGGATGCCGCGCAATTTCGGATCGACCTCCGGAATGAATGCGCCCAGCTGCAATTGTTTCGTGAACTGGCCCGCGTTAAAATTGCCAACTGCGCCTGCCTGAATTTCGCCCGGATCAATCTTCGCGTCATCGATCGCCTTCTTCCCCGCCTCGATGATGATATGCCGGATAGTTTTCCCTTCCTTCTTCAGGTTGCGCTTAAAATCCGTGCGCCCGCCGCCGAGAATGTAAACTGACTCGCTCATCCTTTATCTTAGCCTATTTCTCGCAGGCGTCATCCTGAGCGCAGTCGAAGGATCCCGTGGCTTAACCGTCGGTTTCACAACGAGGTTCCCAGACTTCTCTCGGAATGACGGCGTTGTTCTTCATCCGCCAAACGCATCTAACCCGGTTATATCACGCCCGATCGCCAAAGTGTGGATGTCGTGCGTGCCTTCATACGTAGAGACACTTTCGAGATTCATGACGTGCCGGATCACGGAATACTGGTCCGTGATGCCTGCGGCGCCGAGGATGTCGCGCGCCTTCCGCGCACATTGCAACGCCATCCACACGTTGTTTCGTTTCGCCAGCGAAATCTGCGCCGGACGCGCAGCGCCCGCTTCCATGAGGCGCGTGAGCCGCAGTGCCAACAACTGCGCCTTGGTGATTTCCTGCGCCATCCAAACAAGCTTCTGTTGCACGAGCTGGAAACTGGCAATCGGGCGGCCGAATTGTTCACGTCCTTTGGCGTAGGCCAGCGCTGTTTCGTAGCAATCAATCGCTGCGCCGATCACGCCCCATGCAATGCCCACACGCGCATACGACAGACACGACAACGGCGCGCGGAGGCCGGACGCTCTCGGCAGGCGGTTTTCCGACGGTATCCGGCAGTTGTCGAACCAGCACTCCGATGTGCGCGACATGCGCAGACTGAATTTACCCTCGATGTCGCTCGCGCGAAAACCGGGCGCGTCCTTTTCCACTACGAATCCGCCGACGCGCCCGTCATCATCCTTCGCCCAAACAACTTTGATGTCCGCGATTGACGCGTTGCCGATCCAGCATTTGCTGCCGGTTAAAACATAATGTTCGCCGTCGCGTCTGGCGCGCGTCTCCATCCCTCCCGGATCCGAACCGTGCCCATGTTCCGTCAGCGCGAAGCAACCCACGCGCTCGCCCGATACCAGCCCGGGCAACCAGCGCGCGTGTTGCTCGGGCGAGCCGAACGAATGGATCGCCTGTATCGCGAGCGCGCCCTGCACCGAGGCGAGCGAGCGCAGCCCGGAATCCGCTCGTTCCAGTTCCTGCATGATGAGCCCATATGCCGTGTAGCTCAGGCCCGCGCATCCGTGCTCTTTCAGATATGGGGCGTAAAACCGCAATGCGCCCATGCGCGGAATCAGATGTTCCGGGAACTTTGCGGCTCGATGACATGGAACGATCTCGGACGCGGCTTCCTCCTGCACAAACCGCCTCGCACGATCACGCGCTGCGCGCTCCTCATCGGTGAGAAGTTCTTCGATGTTGTAGTAATCGAGCGAATCCATACGTGTGAGCAGCTAATGCTCGCCAGTCTAGCGGTTGCGCGACCGAACTCAACGCCAGCGCCTGCCGTTAAAATCCGTTCAACAATCTTTACGAAGCCAAACCGTAGCGTCATTGTTGCGGGTGTGGACTTGAGATTTCATCCCTTACGTCTGAACAATTTTGTCTGTGTTTTTCTGATGGCGCCGATCATCGGGGTTGCGGCTGAGAACGCTGCTCCTCAGAAAAGCGCCGGGGCGAGTCCGTCCCCCGAAGGATTTGATGCTGCTGCCGCAGAACGGTTCGCAAAACTGGCGTTGGCGTGTGTGCACAAGGAATATCCGAACAAGATTAGTCATGTTCTGAACAGCGACGCCGACGTCGCACCGCCACGAAAACTGACGCCCGCATTTTGCGGCTGCTACGACTGGCATTCGTCAGTGCACGGACACTGGCTACTCGTCCGATTGTTGCGCACGTTCCCCGATGCATCGTTCGCAAAACCCGCACGCGATGCGTTGAAAACGAGTCTCACCGCCGAGAACCTGAAACGTGAGGCTACGTATCTGCGGGGCGAAGGCCGCGCGAGTTTCGAACGTCCGTACGGCTTGGCGTGGCTATTGCAACTCTGCGCCGAATTGCGCGAGTGGGACGATCCGCAGGCGCGAGAAATGTTGGCAAACCTGAAGCCGCTCGAGGATGCCGCGGTTGAGCGATTGAGAACGTGGCTGCCGAAACTCTTGCATCCAGTGCGCATCGGCGAACACGATCAAACTGCGTTCGCGCTTGGGCTAATTCTCGACTATGCGCGCGGCAAAAATGATGAAGGGCTCACCAGACTGGCCGCAGATTCAGCACGGAAATTTTTTCTCGCGGATACGAACTGCCCGCTCGCGTACGAACCGTCCGGCGAAGATTTTCTTTCGCCGTGCATCGGCGAAGCCGACGTGATGCGACGTGTCTTGTCGCAAGGCGAATTCACGAAATGGCTCAGCGAATTCCTGCCTCAAATTCCGAGCACAACGGGGAACGCGGATTGGTTGCCGGTGGCGATTTCACCTGATCCGAGCGATCCGAAACTGGCGCATCTCGACGGATTAAACCTCAGTCGAGCGTGGATGCTGGAGGGAATTCTCTCCGCCTTGCCGGCCAACGATGCGCGCCGTCCGGCTTTAGCGAGCGCAGCAGAAGCGCATCGGCGCGCTGGACTCGCAGCAGTGACCGGCGAACATTACGAAGGCGGCCATTGGCTCGGCAGCTTTGCGGTTTATCTCACGACGCAACGCGGGATTGAGAAATGACAAGCGGCCGTTTCCCTCAACGACCACGCGTTCATTACAGCTCGGCTGTCACCGTTCGTTCTGATTCCCGGCGAGGCGCTCCTCCCGAGGGGTCCCAGGCGCGACGCTGCCAGAAGTCTTCCAAGTCGCTCCGGCTGCCTCGAAAAATGTTGAGTTCTGCCTTTCTAATATTGGCAATACCTATTGGGTAAGCAGAACGCGGTAGTCGGCATTTACCGTCACCGCAATATTGCCACAGAGCCCAATAATTCCACGGCGCCGTTGCACGCGGTTCCTTGGAGTAATTTGCAACCCATAGCCAGCAATTCGTCAGTGTTTTTCGCTGAGCTGGAGTTACTCGCGCACTGTTGAGAATCTGTCCGAGATGATATTCGCCCGAATAAATACCGGGATATACACCGGTGCGTGAGCGAATGCGTTCGACAAACGCTACGGCTTGGTCGGCGCGCATCGTTCCCCCGGGATAGTGACCATTCTTTTCAAAATCGAGTACCAGCAGGACACCTGCGCTCGGTCGCACCGCCAGGATTGGCTTGTGCCCAGGAACTAGAGACAACACTGAGGAAATGATCAGCCTGCCGAATTGGATCACTTCCGTTAGCGTAGTGATATGCTCCCCAGAGCAATCCCGCTTGCAGCGCCCCCATTTGCCTGTCCAAATACTTTGGGTCGCGAACGAAGGGCGGATACGTCGCTTCGTGAATCACACCCACAATGCCTTGACGTTTCATTGTGGTGAAATCGGGCCGCATCATGTCGTAGTGAGAAAGATTCACTACGTTGTGGCCGCGAAGGCACCCGCCGGAACCAGAAAAAATAAAACCGCGCCCTGTGAGATAAATCTCTTCATCACCATCCGAAATCGCCGTGGACACAATGAGCAGTTGTTGTGCATTTGCAAGCGCGGTTTTCATTTGCGTGCGAGACAATCCTGTAGCCACCGGCCTGTGGCCGGTCACGGAAATCGGAAGGCGCGCGACCGGGACGGCCCATAGGGCCGTGGCTACATCACGGAATTAGCTTGGGTTGCTTGCAACTCGGACAGATTGTTCATGTTCAAAAACAATTTCTTTTCTTGCTCTGTAACGGGAATCGCCCGGAGTCTTCCTGTTTCGATCAGGCGCCTGGTCAGGGTCTGCAGTGAATAATCGATTCCGGACAGCGCCACGTGAACCTCGGAAGCTGCTTCGCGGGGATAAATCGCCGCCAGCGGTTCAGCGCGGTTGTCGATTTTCGGAACAACACCGCAGACCCGGCTCGATCTGGGCGCAAAGAAATTCGAGATATTTGTTGCTCATCCACGGCATATCAATCGCGAGCGCCAGCAGATGACTCGTGCTCATTCGGTCCAGCGATGCGGCGAGGCCGCTGAGCGGCCCGCGTGATGGAGGATCGTCTGCGACAAACTGTATACCCGCAGGTCGCCAGTCGGGATCACTTCGCGCGGAGACGAAGATTTCTTGCGGCGTCAATTGTCGCAAGCAGTTCGAGTTGAATCTGCCAGAGCGTTTTTCCTCGATGCGACAGCGTCGCTTTGTCCTTGCCCATCCGGCGCGATTCGCCACCGGCAAGCAACACCGCGCTAAAGCTCGTTTTCGCGATCCGCTGAATCCGCCTCTCCTCTTTTTGAAGGGGAGAGGATTGAGGTGAGGGGTTCTTCGACTGCATGTGATGGCGGGCGAACAAACCCTCACCCTACCCTCTCCCTTTGGAAGGGAGAGGCGACTGCAAAGCGCTCGTCGATGACCTCGGTCAATCGCGCCGTCGAGCGCAGCCCTCCGTCGCTCAGAATCTTGGCGCGCAGACCGCCGCGGCCTTTCAAGAATTCGTGCGCTCCCGGCGCGAATGCTCCGTCCATCCAATAACACGGCCTGCACTCCTCCGTTCCATATAAACAAACCCCTTGAACCTCGAATTCCCTGCCGATGAAGATCGTTCAGGTCCACACCGCGCGTGATCACATTGCGCCGCGCCGCAGCTGGCGAGCAATCGTGCAGCTTCAATTCAGCGCAGAGCTCATCGAAAACATCGAGTGAAAAGAACGTGATCTGGCCTTTGTAATCGTCCTTAAAATCGAAGTAACGATCTCCGCGAATCCCACGCCCCGCGACACATTCAATCACCGGCACTTCGATCATGGGATGTGTGTCCGGCTCACGACCGTGGTGGCCGACAAAATTATGTCCCACCGAAATGTAAAGGTGGCAGATTTCCACTGCGCTCATGATAACATCGAGAACCAGCCTTTCACCCCGGAAACTGGCGCTCAAAGTCCTTGTGGCTGCCGATCCATACCCAAATCCAAATGTCGCCTTCAAATCTTTGCACCACGGCCCGATAATCGCGCGTTACGCGCACCGACCAGAAGCGTGGATTGGAACGCAGACGCTCTAGTTGGAGCGATGGATGCGCCGGATTCTGCTGGAATTTTCTGTAAGCGGCTCGCGCGGCCTCTCGAAAATTGTCCGGCAGAGCCCAATAGAGTTTCCAGAAGTCAGAAGTTGCTCTGGACTTCATGAGCCCCGATCGAAGTCGCTCTCCTTGATTTCGGGAAACTGGTCGGGGTTGGCTTTAAATTGAGCTTCGATTTGATCGCCCAAAGCCGTTAGCGCGGCACGCGGACGATCGTCCGCAATAATACGTTGCCACGCCAGGTCGCCGCGCAATTCCGGTAAAATGGAAGGCAAATCTTCAGCCAGCCGTTCGCGCTCTGCCGGCGGTAACGCCTTGATGGCGGCTTCAATTTCAGCAACCGTGCTCACTATGCAGATAAGCTATTCCGGCGGTGCGACTGGGTAAACCATTTTTCAACTTCCAGTGGCCTTTCACATGAAAGAAAGCAGCATTGATGCGCAAAAGATCATCCGCCGGAGACGCGACGGCGAACTGGAATATTTGCCTGATGATCTGACAATCGAAGAGCCACTTGAAATTCGTGTCGACGGAAAGGTCATCGCCACAACAATGCGCACGCCTGGTCACGACGAAGAATTGGCAGCGGGCTTTTTGCTCTCCGAGGCGATCGTGCGAAACGGTGGCGAGATCACAGACATCTCGACCAGCACCGATAACAGACTCGATATCGGACTAACCCATGACGTAAAATTGAAACTGAATTCGACGAAGCGATTCGGGACAATTTCCAGCAGTTGCGGTCTTTGCGGCAAGACAAGCATTGAGGCGATCCGGCAGAATTTCCCCGCGATAAGAGCGGCAGATCTCCGGATCGATATCGAAACGCTGCTTTCGCTTCCGGAAAAATTACGCAAGGCGCAGAGTGATTTCGCGCGCACAGGCGGGATTCATGCTGCCGGAATTTTCGACGCCAAAGGCGAATTGAAAATCGCGCGCGAGGATATCGGACGCCACAACGCGTTGGACAAAGTAATTGGGCGCGCGTTTCTCGATGGGCTTGTGCCGTTGCACAGTCATTTTCTTGTGGTCAGTGGCCGCGCTTCATTCGAGATCATTCAAAAAGCGCTCGCGGCCGGTATTCCAATCGTCGCTGCAGTTTCAGCCCCTTCGAGTCTTGCGGTCGAGTTCGCGCGCGACAGCAATCAGACATTGATCGGTTTCCTGCGTCCGCCTTCGTTCAACATTTACTCGCACATCGAGCGCGTAGTTTTGGTGACGCTGTAGCCGAGGGCGTCGACCTCGGCAATCTGAGACACGGCGACCGGCCGCGGTCAGCGCCCGCGGCTACAGCGTCACCGCTGCGAGGCAAAGACTGATTCCGGGTCGCGACCCGAAATTTTTCCCACCGCAATCCAGCCGAACCTGCTGACCAGCGCGCCAACCAGAAATGAAATCGCTGCCAAGGGGATTAACCCGAACAACCGCAAAACAAGTGCGAGCGGCCCGTTCAGGATTTCACCGATGCGAATCAACCAGCCCGAACGATGTTCGTGTATCGCACGGTCAGCTACTCCGTGTTTATCCAGCGACAACCAAATCAGAAGTACCGATTCGACGGCGGCAGCAAAGAATCCGATCGCATTGAGCGGCGCGATTCTATGGCCGAGCAATTCCAGCAACGCAGCAGCCGAACCCAATCCGGCCGTTCCGAAATGAATCGGCAGCAGTTGGTGATGCAAAAACCACGCCGGTATAGCGGTCGCGCCGATCAGCACACCCGTATAAGTGGCGAGCAGAACTCCAAACATTGCCGACCCAAAGATCAAAATCTCTGCGGCAACGCGGAGAACTTGATCAATTGCGCCGCTGAACACATGGAACGTATGAAGTTCGAGCGCGATTAAGCCCGGGACAACGCACATTCCGAATCCGGCCAGGATCCAGGCGCCCATTGACATGGCCGATTGCGGCTTGAATACGCGCAGCATGTTGATGAAGAGATGCGGCCGACCGAGGTCCAGAATTAGCAAAACTGGGGAGAGCACAGATGCGAGGGCAGCAACCCACATCGCGGTGCGCACAACATCAAGGTGATGAAACAGGGCCGCGCCGAGCGCGATTACCGCTGACATTCCGCCGAGACCGCCTACGAAAAAGTAAACTGGAATTTCCCAAGTCCAAACAGGCGGCCTAACAACTGGCTGACCGTAGTAACCGGGCTTTCGCGGAATTGGACCGCCCGCAACATCGACGCCGCCACCGGTGACAACTCCCTTCGCCCAAGCTTCTTCACGTAGTTGATCGAGGCGTTGTTCGTCAGGCATTTGCATTGTTCGCGTCATAGAAATGCAAATGCGCAGACCGTCGCGACCAACGCTCCAATCGCAGTCGCGAATGCCGCCGCCCACGCCGATTTGAGATGGATCGTCGGCACCTGTGGTTTCGGCGGAAGTCCGTATGCCTCAGGCTCGCCGAGAATCAGGAAAAACGCGTGAGTGCCACGCACCGACGTTTCAATCGGATCGTAAAGCTGTGCATCCGTATAACCGTGTTCTCGTAATTGCTCCACCCGTTGCGACGCGCGCGCGCGCAAATCATCGAGCCGGCCGAAGACGATTGATTCAGTTGGACAAACTTTCGCGCAGGCGGGGGTCAGTCCGCTTTTTTGCCGGTCATAGCAAAAGGTGCACTTGAATGCGCCGCCGGCGTCGGGCAACGGTTGCGGCCGACGATCGATCACGCCGAACGGGCACGAGACAACGCAATATCCGCAGCCATTGCAAACGTCGTTTTGCACCAGCACCGAGCCGACTTCGGTGCGCACAATCGCGCCGGTGGGACACGCTTCGAGGCAACCGGCTTCCTCGCAATGTTTGCAAACATCTGAGAGAAAAATCCACCGGAATGGATCCTCTCTTCATTGCCTAACGAGTGACAACCGACGATCTGACCGCCTTTTTGGCGATCCTGTTCGAGAAACAGGACATGCCGCCAGGTTGATGCGCCGAGGTGTCCGGTGTTGTCGTAGGAATTTCCCGACCACGTAAAGCCGTCATCAGGCACTTCGTTCCATTCTTTGCACGCGACTTCGCACGCCTTGCAACCGATGCAGACGGTCGGATCAGTGAAGAAACCAACTTCGACCTTATCCTGCACGTAATTGTGCCGGCGCTGGTTCGTGCTCTGTGTGCCTTCGCCAATCATGCGAAAAATAGAATAAGGAAAGCAGGAACGCAGGAAAATAGGGCTGAAGAGTACCCTGTTGTTCGCGCAAAATAAGCATGCCAATCTGTTCGTCTTTTCCTGGGTTCCTCATTCATAATTCTCATTCTTTGCCTTCGGTCGCGTGGCCACCGCCGCTTCGTCCTTCCCCGACGGGCGATTCTTCTGGATGCAAAATCGCTGGCCCGGTTTGCGGCGCGTGTTTGTCAAGGAACTCAGCGAAGTCGCGTCCGCGCGGCAGACGCCCGGGCACGATATTGCACGTAAGCGCCTTGGCTTCCATGATCGTGACATTCGGTTCGCCGGAAATGGTGAGGAGATCATTGGCAGCGCCGCCGCGCACGAGACCAGCTGTTCCGTAATGATAGGGCAGCGCCACCTGATGCACTGTTTTTCCATTGATGCGCAACGGCCGAATCCGACGACTAACAAGGGCGCGCGCTTCAATCGCGGCACGCAGGCTCACGATGCAAATGAAATCGCCATTATTGATCTTGAGCTCGCGTCCGAGCTCAGGCGAAATTTCGGCGAACATTTCCGGCTGCAATTCCGCGAGATGACTGAGAAATCGCGACATGCCGCCGGCGGTATGGTGTTCGGTCAGCCGATACGTCGTGAGGACAAATGGAAACTTCGAATCGCCCGGAGGAGCGAAACGGTTCTCAGCACGCGGAAACCAGTGCACCGGCGGGTTTGTATTGTGGGAATAAAGTTCATTTGAGACTGGCGACTCAAGGGGTTCGTAATGGGTCGGCAACGGCCCGTCCTTCAAACCTTTCGGCACATAGAGCCAGCCCAAACCATCCTCGTGCAGAATAAACGGCGCATCACCGGGAATTGCATCGAGTCCCTCCGCGCCGACCTCCGGTTCGTAATCCGGCGCTTTTCCTTTTACGAACCCGGGAACATCTATGCCCGTCCATTTTTCCGAGTCCCACCACACCAATTTTTTTCGTTCGCTCCACGGTCTGCCGTCCGGTCGCGCGCTGGCACGATTGTAAATGATTCGGCGATCGCTCGGCCAACTGAATCCCCAGCCGTGGCCGAGGTAATCTGTGGATTTGCGCGAATTCGCTTTGTTCACTCCGTCGCGGCCAAAAACCCCGGAGTAAATCCAGCAGCCACATGCGGTCGAGCCGTCGGCTTTCAATTCTGCGAAACCGTTCACCTGCGGTCCATGATGAGGTTTGCCGTCGCGATCGCGGCCGAAAGACGACGCCTTCCTTAGTTGGGCGTTGGATGTTGGGCGTTGAGCGTTGGGTGTTTTCTTTATCCTGCAGCGTTTGCCAGCCGTTGATCTCTGCTAACACGGCTTCCATTCTCGTGTCGCCCAATTCATCTTCCGGATACCACCAATCGAGCGCGCGCAGGGGCTCATCGATTGGGTCGTTCGATGCTTTCGCTTTCGCGATTAAACGCAACGCGAGCTGATGAACGAACCACGCTTCGGAGCGACAATCGCCGGGGGGATCGACCGCTTTTTCGCGCCATTGCAAGAGTCGCTGCGTATTTGTGAATGCGCCTTCCTTCTCGGCGTGACCAGCCGCGGGGAAAAAGAAAACTTCAGTCTCGATGTCCTCCGGCTTCAATTCGCCGCGCTCGATCTCAGGCGACTCGCGCCAGAAATTTGCTGATTCGATTTCGACCATGTCCCGCACGACCAACCATTTGAGTTTCGCGAGCGCCTTTCGCTGAAGTCGCGAGTTGGGTGCGCCGACGGCTGGGTTTTGTCCCATCAAAAACATGCCCTCCATTTTTCCGTCGAGCATGTCGTAAAGAAATTCGAAGAAAGAATGGTTGCCCGTAAGTTTGGGAAGCAATCCGTAGCAGAAATCGTTTTCCGCAGTCGCACGCTTTCCGTAGTAAGCCTTGAGCGTGCTAACCATATATTCCGGGTAATGTGCCCAGAGACCGGTCTTCTTTGTATATTTGTCGAGGTACTGCTGAAGGGTCGTCGTCCCCCTTGCGCGGCATTGTGAGGTAACCGGGAAGAATGTCGTAAAGCGTCGGAATATCGGTCGATCCCTGGATCGAAGCGTGACCGCGCAACGCAAGAATTCCGCCGCCGGGCCGGCCGATGTTACCAAGAAGCAATTGCAAAATCGCCGCAGCACGAATGATCTGCACGCCTTTCGAATGCTGGGTCCATCCCACCGCATAACAAATTGCCGCGGTGCGCTCCGGACCGGACGCGGCGGCGAGCGCATGCGCGACCTTGTGAAAAACATCGGGCGAAATACCGCAGACTTTCTCCACCATCTCCGGCGTGTAGCGGGAGAAATGGCGCTTCAGTTTCTGAAAAACACATTGGGGATCTTGCAATGTGAGATCGCGTTGGGGACGGCTCAGGTCGCCGCCTTTGTAAAGCCAGCTGTCGCCTTCGTAAGCGCGCTTCTCTTCGTTCCAGCCTGAGAAGTAGCCGTCTCCGCTGTCCTCAGGGTCGCGATACTCATCGTTCAAAATGCAGGAGGCATTGGTGTAATGGACGACGTACTCGCGAAAGAACAGCTCGTATTCGATCAAGTGATTGATGAGTCCGCCGAGAAAGACAATGTCAGTCCCAGCGCGAATCGGCACCCAGATGTCGGCCAGCGCGCTCGTGCGCGAGAATCGTGGATCGACGTGGATGATCGTGGCCCCCTGCTCTTTCGCTTTCATCACCCAGCGAAAACCGACCGGATGCGCCTCGGCCATGGAGGAGCCTTCGATCAAAATGCAATCGGCGTTGGCCAGATCCTGTTGCGCGGTTGTAGCTCCGCCCCGGCCGAAGGAGGTGCCCAGACCGGGCACCGTGCTGCTATGTCATATCCGAGCCTGGTTGGACACACAGACCATGCCCAGGCCCCCGGTGAAAAGCTTTTTAATCAGATAATTTTCTTCGTTATCGAGCGTGGCGCCGCCTAGATGACAGATCGCTGTGGTGTGGTTAACGGCGGAACCCTCGACCTCCCTGACAAATGTCCGTTTGCGCGATTCCCAGACACGCTCAGCCACGATATCCATCGCGCGATCAAGCGACATTTCACTCCATTCCTTCGCGCGCGGCGCGCGGTACTTCACTTTCGTTTCGCGTCGCGAATGGGTAAGCAGTTGGTACGAGGCCGCGCCCTTTGGACAAAGATTCCCCTGGCTAATCGGCGATTCCGGGTCGCCCTCGATTGAAATCAGTTTCCCGTTCTTGTGGTAAATCAGTTGCCCGCATCCGACGCCGCAGTAAGGACAAATCGAGCGCGCCACCTGGGCATCATCGGTCCTGGCGTGCATCGCACGCGTTTTGTCCGACATCGCCTCGAGGCCGGTGCCATCTTTGCATTCGCAGATTTGGCTAACCAACGGCCATTTTGAGAGCCAACCAAGCATCGAAGGCATCTCAGCAGATTTTGCTTCAGCCGACAATTCCGGTTTTCAAAAAAAATCGCGGGAGCACATGAGTCAACGCGGGCAACGAGCGAGTTTCAAACGGAGCGATAAGGCCTAACGAGAATTCGAATATCAAATGCTTAGACGTGGGCTTGCCCCATTTTCTTCCCCTCGGGTATTCCTCGCTATTCGGTCAATGTCTGCGACTGGTACCATATGCCACTGGAGCCTTGCCCCACCTGCGGCTACGCCCTTTCAACCGTCGATCATCATTGCCGTCATTGCCTGCCAAGCCGTAGCGCCTCGGCGAAGGCTGGTGCTCCCTTTCATGCGAGACACCTGCAGCAAATGATCATCATGGCTGTGGTGGTGTTAAGTGTTCTCGTTTACTTGATCTTCTTTCGCTAACGAAAAGGCGCTGAGCGAACGAACCAGTTTTCGATCGGGGACCGCAGTGAGCAGGCGTCAAAGTTTCGTTGGCTCCCATTCCGAGTCTGGGGTTCGTAAGGCAAGAAACGGTTAATCTTTCGGAAAATACGCCCAGCCCGTACTCAAAGACGAGGTAAACTACACAAGTCCTTCGGACGAGAAAATAGAAAGATTACGTCATGAGAAAATCAACCCCGACCCTTACGCTCACACAAAGTGGACTGCTGGCTGTGCTGCTTAAACGCCAGCAGTACAAAATAATCCAGTTAGCCTGCCGACGCGCACAACGCAGGCACATGCGCGCCGCCGTTTGGAGTATTCTCACCTGGCCGTGGCGCGCGCTTACGGCACCGATGCCCGTCCGCCATTCGCGCCGAGCCCTTCGTCGGATACCTCTCGCGCCGCGCTTGAATCTTTGACCGAGGCCAATAGCCATGTATCACCAAATCCACACGTACACCGAACTCCAGCAACAGATTCACGACGATCTTCGAATCCAACATCCCGAATGGATCCAGCCGAATGGCGAATCCTCCATGTGTGATTCGTACGAAGCGTGCCTCACGGAAATGCTCGACACTTTGACGCGAAGGGGCTCCAACGGATCGATCGTTCCTCCTCATCGCGCGCTCGAACAGGCAGTAACTACAAGCTAAAGTTATCAGACACGTTTGCAGTCTGCGACGGATCGAAACCGGAAGTCCGAAATCCTTCCCATGCGTCTATCGTAAGCGGCTTCCAGCGCGCCGTAGCCCGGTGCTACTTTGGCGGAGGAGGCTACGATGCATGCCAGTCAAGCGCGTAGTCGAATTTTAGGCGCCAGCCACCGCAATTGCCGGCGGGACACCTTTTTTTTATCCAAAGCGGGCTTCATACAGATTCTATCTTCGGGCAAGTCCGGAACACCACCGTGCAAGTCTGGACAATTGGAGAAGGATTTGGGATTGGAAGCGAGTTCTCTCAGGTGCTGCGCGGCTAATAATCTTCGAGATCATGATGTAACGTCGCCCCTCAATTCGCTTCCCTTACCTGACCCGACCCACGCTGTGTGGATCGGGTCCGATATTTTCCCGATTTAACTTAGACTTTGGCGCCGACCGCTACCGGATTCACGCCGCTGGTGGTCCCCGCACTAAGGAATGAATCCAACTGCAGCGCTAATGGTGCCGGCAATTTAGCTTTCAAGAAACCAAGCATCACTTGCACAGCCTTCTGCGCGTTTTCCTGACTGATTCCAGTTTTCTGGACGATTGTGTTAATTAGTTCTTTCATAGTGCTGCGAAGATCGCTCTCTTAACGTGCTCGCGCGCGCAACATCTTGTCAGGATTAGACCGTTTCTTGCACACGCCTGGTCGAATGGAGCTAATGGGATCAGCGATCCGCCAGCTGCCGGACCGTGAGGGAGTTTCAAATGGGCGGGAGCACATGAGTCAACGCGGGCAACGAGCGAGTTTCAAACGGAGCGATAAGGCCTAACGAGAATTCGAATATCAAATGCTTTAGATGCGACTCCATTTTCCCATTCTCTCTGGCCGAAACGATCGCCACGGAAGTTGCTGGCTCAATTTTCGCTGTCTCGCGAACGCGATGTCGCTAACATCATAGCCTGATGAGTGTGCAAGATTCTGACGCCACGATGGCTGTGTTCCTCGACCTGGAAAACATCGCGCTGGGCGCGCATGACGCAGACTTTCCCGCGTTCGACATTCGCAAGGTGCTCGAGCGTCTGCTGCTCAAGGGCCAAATCGTGGTCAAGAAAGCCTACTGCGATTTTGAGCGCTACAAGACGTTTAAGCGGGGGCTGCACGAAGCGGCGTTCGAGCTCATCGAGATCCCGCATGTGCGCCAGTCCGGCAAAAACTCCGCCGACATCCGCATGGTCGTCGATGCGCTCGATCTCTGTTACACCAAGAGTCACGTCGACACCTTCGTCATCATTAGCGGCGATTCGGACTTTTCGCCGCTCGTCAGCAAATTGCGCGAGAACGACAAGACCGTCATCGGCGTCGGCGTTAAAAGGTCCACGTCCGATCTATTCATCAGCAACTGCGACGAATTCATCTATTACGACGATCTCGTGCGCATTGAGCCTGCAAAGAAACGTCCGAGCGTTGCCGCGACCGCGCCAGCAGCGAAAACCGGTAAAGATCATAGACCCTCAATCGACGGAGCGCTCGATCTTCTGAGGAAAACCCTGGAAGCGCTGCGCGCCGAACGAGGCGAGGATTATCCGATCCGCGGCTCACTCATGAAAGAGGCGATGAAACGTCAGAACCCCGGTTTCAACGAGCGAGCGCATGGGTTCCGTGCCTTCAACGAACTGCTCCTCGAAGCGCAAAAGCGTGGGCTGCTAAAGCTGGAGCGCGACAAACAAGTCGGTAGCTACATCGTTCGCGCGATCGAGTAACCAGGCGCCTACCGAACTGCCGACGTTCGATTCATCCACCAGCACCAACTGTCGGAATCGATTTTCAAATTTGTGGCGATTTGACTGATTCGCTCCCGCTTGTTTCGGCCTCTTGGCTTAATCCATGATCACTCACACTGCCCCGTGCTTGCGCCAGCTACCCTAGCTGCGTTGCCGTCTACCCGCGCGATTCCCAATCGCGACGTGTTCTATGCCGCCCAGTTTACCCGCCGTGGTGGGTATCCCTGCGGCTTCATTCGGCGAATCTAAGTCTCGCTGGTGTGCGGCGGCAGAAGAATCATTAGAGCAAATTGCAAAGTGCCGATGGCCAGCGGAAAAATGATGGCGGCATAAAAGAGCCAGAAAACGCCCGAGACCAGAGCATTGTAAAACTGCGAGAGAACCACCGCTGTGCCCAGGATGCCAACCATATAAAAAAGATAACGGTAGACACCCATGTTCTTGATTACCGTCGGGCCTAGTTTCGATAGGCGTCGCCAGGTCAAAAAACCAAACGGAAAACCCAAAAGGAGCGAGAACCCGCTGCACCAGTTCCAAATGCAAAGCGGTGTCGGCTTGATCGTCATCAAGAACATGCCGAAGAAACAATCAAAAAGGGGGACCAGGGCATTGCCGAGCAAAAGCCACAGGCGAAACTTATCCCTTTGCGACCATTCGTGCAGCGACTTGCTGCGAAACGCCACGACGACCCCGGCAAAGCCGGCCAGCGCCACCGCAATTTGAGCGGCGGTCGTCAGGGCTTCACCTGGTTCCATCGCTTTGGATTAGATAGGATTCAGCTGGTGCGAACAAACACGAATTTCCGGCACATTACAGGTCTTCGACAATGGGATGTCGGAACATGCGACATGGACGGGAAGCCCGGAGCGTGAGGAAACGGCAGTTTCTGAATCAATTTCGGCGGCGACGATGTCGGAATCGGAGAGATTGACGCTGTCTTCGAGGCTGGCTTTGTCGCGTCCGCAAATCTTGAATGTTTAGATACGGCGCCGTTCACCCCGTCGTTTACCCCGTTCGGCGCCGTTCACCCTGGAAAGAAGTCCGAAATCCTTCCCGTGCGTCTATCGTAAGCGGCTTGTATCTTGGAATCGCCGTCTTTGTGGTAGAACAGGGGTGGGCGTGAGATCCGGTGAAGCGGCAGGTCATGATTGCCAATCAAGACCGCTCGTAAGTTCGATCCACGCCTCGCCCTTGGCGGTGAAAGAAACTCGAACAGTTACTGGAGCGACCAAGCCGGCCCAACCCAAGGGCGGTGCCGGCCTGGCCAGCTCGCATTTACAAGCAGGAGTTACTTAACCCATGAAGCAAAGTGTTGTCTATATCGGGATCGACGTGGCCAAAGCGCATTTGGATGTGGCTTGGGCGGGAACATTTCGTCGCCTGTCGAACGAGCGGAGCGGCCACGCCGCATTAGTGCGCTGGATCAAGCAAAGTGCTACGCCGGTGCAGTTGATCTGCGAAGCCAGTGGCGGCTATGAGCAAGCTTTGCTCGAGAGCTTAGAAAAGAGCGAAGTCAAAGTTACTCTGGTGCAAGCACTACGTGTGCGCCAGTACGCGCGGGCGGCTGGCATCCTGGCCAAGACCGACAGGATTGATGCCAAAGTGCTCGCTGCTTTTGGCAGCGCGATGCAACCGCAGCCAACCTCGCCACTCTCTGCCGAGCAAAAGCGTTTGCGTCAGTACCGAAGCACAGCGCCGACATCTGAGCAGGACCTTGGTCGCAGAAGAAAATCGTCTCGCGCAACTTAGCTGCACCGAGCTGCGCACTTTAAGTCGCGGTTTAATTAGGAAAATCAAAACACAAATTAAGACACTCGATAGAGGCATCAGCAATTTAATCGCGCAGGACCAAACGCTCTGCGTAAAGCACAAAAACTCACCGCTATCAGCGGAGTCGGTGTACGCACCGCAGCGCTCTTGCTTGCGCAAATGCCCGAGCTTGGCCAACTCAATCGTCGTCAAGCCGCCGCGCTCGCCGGCCTGGCGCCATTTAATCACGATAGTGGATCAGTGCGCGGCAAACGCGCCATCTTTGGTGGTCGGCGCGCTTTGCGCAGCGGCCTCTACATGGCCGCACTCTCCGCCGCTCGCTTCAATCCGATCCTGTCGAACTTTTACCAACGTCTGCGCGCCAAAGGCAAACCGCACAAACTGGCCCTCACCGCCGTGATGCGAAAACTCCTCCTCGCCCTCAATCAAACCCTCAAACCACTCCCATCCGCCACTTGAAAACAACACAGTTACTTACGATGCATGAGATCGAGCGCGCAGCGGAGGGAGTCGACGAGCGGGAGCGAAGATGGCCAGCGCGCGCATCGCGGCGACAAACATAAGCCATCGCCTGCTCAACTTCTTAACTGCTTACCTTCTCAACATCTTCGTTGGTCCCGTTTCAACGCTTTAACGTTTCAACGTTTCAACGTCCGCAAAGCGATGACGCGACCCAGTTTCTTCCCCTCTGGTATTCCTCGCTATTGGGTCAATGTCTGCGATTGGTACCATATGCCACTGGAGCCTTGCCCCACCTGCGGCTACGCGCTTTCAACCGTCGATCATCATTGCCGTCATTGCCTGCCAAGCCGTAGCGCCTCGGCGAAGGCTGGTGCTCCCTTTCATGCCAAACACCTGCAGCAAATGATCATGGCCGCAGTGGTGTTTGGCGTTGTCGTTTACTTGATCTTCTTTCGCTAACGAAAAAGGTGCGAAGAGAGCAAATCAGGCTGCGACCGGCACCAGGTAATAGCCTGGGCCGTCCAACTCCACGTTGACTTTGCGGATTGCAAGACGAGCCTTTCTCATCATGGGCGACAAATCTCCGAAAGCGAATCAGAAGCACAAGGCACAGCAACAGGCGAAAGCCAAAGGCGCGGCTCAGAAGAAAGAGCAACAGGCCTCAGCCGCCAAGGCGGCGCCGAGAAAGAAGTAGACGACGCTGCCAAGCAGCAACCTTGGTTCGTTAGGAGATTCCGCCCGGCTCAGCTGGGGCGAGGGCGACTTGCAGGGCTTCGACAACGGAGTTCGCGGAAGCGTTCGACATGGGCGGGCAGCCCGAAGTATCTCGCTGCTGCTCGGTTCTTTGGAGTGAAATGTTTGTTGGTGCGTCCTGCCGCGCCTCCGTTTCCCCATTTCCGACCTCTGACTGCCAGCGATCGGGGCGGTTCGCGCTTGCCATTCCGCGAAAAATTGATGCAATGGGCTCGAAATTCACCGCGGATTCCCCGTGGAAATCTCATTAACCCAACCAAGGAGCCAGAAATATGAAGAGAGTCTTGTTTTCAGCAGTGGCAGTAGCGGCATTGATCGGCGCGTCGGTCTCACGCGCGCAGGACCCGGTCAAGGTGGACCCGAAGCATTACACCGTCGTATTTGAGAACGATGCCGTGCGCGTGTTGCGAATCCATTACGCGGTGGGCGAAAAGTCTGTGATGCACTCGCATCCCGATTCGGTGGCAGTGTTCCTGGAGGACCAAAAGGCGAAGATGACTCATCCCGATGGCAAGAGCGAAGAGATGTCTGGTAAAAAAGGAGAGGCAGTCTTTACCCCGGCTGGCGCGCATCTGCCGGAAAACATCGGCAGCGGTCCGATCGATCTCATACTAGTGGAGCTAAAGAAACCGGCCGCGAAATAGTCACATTTAAGGTCAGCGGTGATTTCGGTGAACCGAGCCGTGGGAACGAGCGAGATGGACGGTCAACAGTGAGTGAACGAAGGCGCGGGGACGCGAGCGACCCACCTACGCCAAGGCTACGTCGTGGCATGCATAGAACACGTCGCGACCGAGGGAATGGAGCTTTTGGGGAAAGCGATCCCGCAGCCGTGATAGAAGGCAAAGCCGCGATGGTTAGCGGCGAGTGAGATGGAAAGCGAACGAGTTTCAATCGCGCAGGTAGACGGCAACGCAGCTAGAAAGCTGGCGCAAGCACGGGGCGTGCGAGCGATCAACGTAAAGCGACGAGGATAGAAGCGAGTTTCAACTTGGGCTAGGGCAGCTTGTAGGTCTTCGACGGTCTCCTGTACCGATGACATCGGGCGGCGGGAGGCCGGCGCTGTCCTTGAGGCCTTCGTCTTTCAGCCAGAGCGAGCCGCTGGGAAGCGGCTTGTTTCTATTCGTTGCGATGCTCGGCGGCAAGACTTCGCAGGCTCAGACAACCGCCTGAGTTACCCTGATTTGTTTGAGATAAAACTAGCTGTACTGTGCGGCTATCATGCATTTGCAAAATCCTGAATCCAAAGCGAACCGCCACAAACCAGCCGCACAGAAATTGTGGGGCGGGTTTTTGACCGGCCTCATGGCAGCCACCCTCTTCGTCACAGCTCGCGGGGTCGCGCCTGCGGCGAGCTTCGGGTTACCCGTCGCGCTCGCGACGAATAACCTTGCCGGGTACAAGGTTTCGAGCGCGCTCGACACCAACACCGATGCAATCGCGCTCTGGAGCGGGCAGTACAACTACCGCCCAGGGGCGACTGGTGAATGGAGTGCGGCGCAGAGTTTTGGCGGAACCGGCTCACCGACCCAGACCGTGCATATGACGGCCACCGGCGACGCGACCGCCGTCTGGGTGGCTAACACCACGGGTATCTATGCTGCCGACCTGCCCAATGGCGGGACGTGGGGCGCACCCGTGCTCGTGGCGACGGGAACCACGGTTCCCGCGCCGCTATTCGTGATGAACTCCAGGGGCGATGCCGGCGTCGTGTTCTACACCCTCGGGACCACTGGTGAGATTGTCGCGTATCGACGCACCGCTGGCGCTTCAGTCTGGGGTCCCCAGGAAGTCGTGACTACCGCGCCCGCTGGCTCCTATGTGACACTGAGCGGAGCTGCGATGGGTGAGGCGGGCGACTTCGCGGTCGCCTGGCAGACGCATGAACGAAGCTGCAGCCGCTTCTGCGTAGATGTTAACTTCATCTTGCACGTGTCACGTGAGCAACTTATCGGCACGACATGGCAGGACTCCGGACCTTTGAACGCCGGCGTTAACAACCCGGGATACAGCGCCCTTCCCGTTGTAGATGCGAGGGGACACGCTGCTGTCATTTATGTTCCACCGTTCGCTCCAACCATTTCTGCCCAGACCCAGGCGAGGTACGGCGCGCGATGGGGGCACGCCGCGACAGTCTATACGGCAAGCTCGTGGGCGCTGCTCTCGGGAGCAAACATCACTAACAACGGACAGATAACGGTCGCGGCGCTCGATCTCGGGGCTACAGCAACTAAAGTTGTTACTTTCGATGGAACAGTTACGACTAACACTTGGAATCCGGCGACAGAACTATCCAGCGCAAGCGGTGATCCATCCGGCGTAGTGGCCCTGGCCAGCTTCGGCGGCAATACCAATGGCGCCGCGGCGGTGGAATGGGGTGACGGCGATGGTACTATCCGCGCTGCCGCGCGACCTCGCGCCACTGCTCCGTGGGGAGCGACGCAAACAATCAATGGTCCCGTGCCGTGCGGAAATCTCGGACCCACCTGCTCAGGCCCGCTCGCGGCGTCGGTCGATACCAAGGGCCACGCAGTGGTGATCTTCGCCACGTCCAACGCGGACTTTACAAGCTTTGATATCTGGGCGTCCTCAGAGTGAAACGCTGTTTTCAGCCTGATCGCGAAGATCTAATCGCTGTTGATAGACCCATCGTAAGCGGGTTACGATGCATGATTGAGCCCGTTGTGGTAGCGGCTGTGCTTGCCACGCCGGAGCTTTAGCGTAGGCGGGTCAGCCGCAAGACTGTAGCGGCAGGCGTGCCTGCCATGCCGAAGCTTTAGCGAAGGCAGGTCGCCTGCGGAGGCTCCTGTAGCCTGCCTGCTCAGTTTACCCGCCGTGGCGGGCGAACAATTTCGGAGCTGTCGGCGACTGCGGCCTTCCGACGGGACACGAGCGACCCACCTTTGCCGAGGCTACGTCGTAGCATGCATAGAACACGTCGTGATCGAGTTTCAACTCATTACACGCAGATGTTCGAGTATCGGCGCATAAAGGGAATGGAGCCTGAGGGATCAGAGACATAGAAGGTAAAGCTGCAAGGGTAGCAGCGAACGAGTGCGGGCAACGAGTGAGTTTCAATCGCAAGGGTAGACGGCAACGCAGCTAGGTAGCTGGCGCGAGGTCGCCGCGGCGAACGAGTCGACGAGGGAAGCAGCGAGCAAGCGTGGTCGGCGAGCGAGTTTCAATGTTGCTGACGAGAATCAGCGATACAAGTCGTGCGAGCCGATGTCTACGGTTAGAACCGTATTCCTCTCAATGTAGAACACGACTCGGAGATTCGCTTCGATTTCGGCGGCGTAAATGACGCGGCCGTAGCGAGCGGAAAGCTTTTGGATTTTGTGGGAACCCATGCGGGAATCAAATGGGTTCTGTTTGAAAATAAGAAACGCCTCGCGTGCGCGACGCTGTTGCTGCGCGGGCAGCTTTCCGAAGCTTCGCCAGAACGCGCGAGTCGCGCGGAACCGATATTTCATTTATCACCCGGATACGGCTCATTCAGCGCGGTATCCAGGTCGACAAATCGGCCAGCTTCTGCGTCGGCCATCCCTTGCTTGAAAGATTCGGGGATCCAGGAGTCGTCGTTTTCCACGACGAATTTGGCGACTTGCGCTCGCTCGCTCGCGGGTAGGGATTTGAACTGCTCGATAACTTCGGTGGCGCTCATGAGGATCAGAATACTCTACCAAGCTATTCGCCGCAAAACCGATTTGCTCGTGCGCTCCAGCTCTCAGCTCTCAACTCTCAGCTAATCACTATCAACTTCCTTCGATAAACCAGCCCGAGCAGAAGGGAGACTGACGTTGCGCCGAGCAGTCTCATAGATGCGACGCCGTTTATCATTCGGAATTTACGGATGATGCAAACTAGACATTGCACCGCTAATTAACGCCGCGAATACCGAGGCGACGATCAGCCAAACAGCAATGATCGCCGGTAAGAAGCAGCAGAAGACAATGAACGCTGCCGCCATCCATTTGAACATAATCTTCAGAACCGACCCGAACGGAATATCGAAATCGACCACTGACACGGGTTGTGATGACAACAACACCGGCGGCGGTCCTGGAGGAACGGGAGGGACTTTAGTAGGCGGCGGCAATTGCGTCCCGTATTTCAGCATCGGCAGAAAATCATCGACTGTTTTCCAATCACCGCCGCTGATGGGCTTACACGCAGTGTTCCGATCGATTCGCCCATCGGCGAACATCTGCGCCATCTGCATTTCTTCGTATGGTCCTTCCTCGCGATCGGAAAACTTTACAAGGTACGATTTCAATGTAGCGCTCGGTCTTTAGGCGATGATCAGACGCGATTTTGGCAAACCACGCAAGATTATCTGACCCTAACAATATAAACCTATCGACACACGAACGACTGCCGGTTCCTAGCAATTGATGAATCGTCGGTTTCCTTTGCGTATCGTAACCCGCTTACGATGCATTAGTGAGGGCGCTGTCGCGGCGGCTGTGTCAGCCGAAAAAACTGTAGCGGCGGCCGTGCCTGCCATGCCGAAGCTTTAGCGAAGGCAGGTCGCCTGCGATTCTGCCAGCCACGAGGTTTCCATGCGCGACGAGATCGTATTCTGCGTCACGAATTCTCGATACCACACAAATCTGTCGTCTGATCGCGCTTGCTTCCGCCGTCGCTTTAACGATTCAACGATTGTATTCGGTCGGTTCCCATCTCCCTCGCCGCTACCTCACGGCTTTTCCGGCCATGTCGCTCATCCCAGTCGCTCCATTCAACCCTTCAACGAATCACGCCCGCGAAGCGATTCCTCGCTATTGGGTCAATGTCTGCGA
Organism: uncultured Verrucomicrobiae bacterium; assembly: GCA_963791385.1. Classification (GTDB taxonomy): domain Bacteria; phylum Verrucomicrobiota; class Verrucomicrobiia; order Chthoniobacterales; family UBA10450; genus Udaeobacter. The sequence continues at coordinate 174,725 of CAWBSH010000028.1, read as the reverse complement.
TTGGTACCATATGCCACTGGAGCCTTGCCCCACCTGCGGCTACGCGCTTTCAACCGTCGATCATCATTGCCGTCATTGCCTGCCAAGCCGTAGCGCCTCGGCGAAGGCTGGTGCTCCCTTTAATGCGAAACACCTGCAGCAAATGATCATTATGGCTGTGGTGGTGTTAAGCGTTCTCGTTTACTTGATCTTCTTTCGCTAACGAAATCCTTCGCTGTCTTACGCAGATCAGCTTCGATTTTGGTGAACCGAGCCGTGGGAACGAGCGAGATGGACGGTCAAGTCTGATCAGCAATCCATCCGCGCAATCCTTTGCAATCACTTCGGACGTAGCTTCCCGAATAAATCGTAGCACGCGATCGTCGGTGACCGGTTCACTGTCCGCTCGAAGGGCCTGCACGTCGGCCAAAATGCGCGACCGCTTCGGGTTGCCGATTCGCTCGGCTAGCGTGTGAGCGACAGCTTGGAAAACAGCTGTCGCGAGCCTGTCTCGCGATCCAGTAATCAAGACAGGAAGAAGCCTTATACCTGCTCGCGCGGGAGCGGTGAGGTCCAACGAGCGCCGAATCTGAGGCGGAAGCGAAGAATCCTTACCGGCAAATGCGTGTGCAAGCAGGAGCGCAAAGCTTGACTTTCCTGACCCGTAATCTCCAGTGATCCGCCAAGCGCGCTGGCCTGAAGCAGGGCTCAGTCCTGTCCGTAGCCGAGTCAGATTCTCCCGAACATTGGGCGTTACAATGTATCCTTCTAGTGCCGCCGGATCTCGAAAGTCTCTTTCTAGGTGAGCCGATCTCAGGAAACGCTTGCGCGTGTGGAACAGCGAGGAAATGGTTGGCCGAGGCATGTGTGCAATGGTTAGCTGTAAATCGCAGCGAGCAGTTGCTTTGGTGACGCTGCGCCGCGCCTGATTACTCTTTGAACCGCCGCGGATTCTTGGAAGCCGAACTGCGAGTGTCCGTCGCGTTCAAGTTCCTCCAGCCGCTGTCGGACGACGTGATCGGGAAATTTGAAGATCTGGCCGGGACTACCGATTCCTACCGTCACATCGCGGAGTGTCAACGAAGTTTCGGTTTGATGATGCTTTCGCCAGAAATCGTCTAAGCAAAACACAAACAGCTCAGCGGTTATTTCTGCTTTTTCCTCTAGCCTGAATGCATAGATGCTCTCCCTCCGATTTGAATCGGTGATTGTCCGTTCTCCGATTTTAGTAACAAGATCGAGCTCAACTAGCGGGCAGTCTAAGTTATCCTCCAAAACTTCTCCCTTCTTACTCCGCGTTGGCACGTATGTGTGCAGGAAGGTGTCGAAGTGGTTCTCGAGAGTAACTCGCGATAGGTTCTTTTCTAAGCGCGTTGCCTCTTCGCGTAAGTATTGAAGAGCTTCGCTGCGTGTGAAATCTGACCTGTGCCAGCGATTCAGCAGATACTCCCACGCAAATAGGGGTTCAACGTTTGTAGCGAGCTTCCAATGGAGTAGCCACAATGTCTTCACGTCTTCGAGAAACGGATCGTGTCCACAATTTCCGAGCAACTGTGAGCCGATGGAAGAGACCTCAAAGTTGCCCTTACCATCGTCACATGACACGCCAGTTGCGTCGGCCCAAAAACGGATAGCGCGAACCATGTTTTTACCGACGCCCAGACGCACCATGGCTTCATCTTCATCTCGAAAGAGCTTCGAATTTTCGTTTAGCGATTGGACGACCTTTGGTAGCCATGTGTAGCGGCAAGGAAACGTCTCGTGGCCTGAAATCCGATACTTCGGGATGCGTGGAACGGTGGCAGTCATTTGCGAGACTTGCGAGTTTGATAGTTGCCCGAGTCTTCCGCGGCGCGCAGCCGAGGCTCGGAAGCGCTCTGTCGCGGAAAGCGTGTGAGTCCAGGCAGCGAGGGTTGATGACGGTGAGTAAAATATTCGCGTACGCAGGAGAGAAACCAATCTTTGAGACATGTGCCGTCTGCTGCCAAAGCCGAATGCAGATTCCTCTTCAAATCGGGATCTACTTCTATCACGAGCCTTCCTGACGGTCCCCTTGCCATGTGCTTTATGTGACATGACATCGAATCGCTGGTCAAGCAAAATCGCAGCGGGGCTAGCAATTTTTGCGAACTAGCTTGGGGGCAGCCCGAGCGCGGAGAATAGCAGAAGGAGAAGAAAGTTAGAAGGAATGAATTAGCACGTAAAAACGTCGTTCACGTGCCGAGGCACGTAAAACGTCGGTCACGTGCCGATGGGTAGGAGCCGGGCCAGGGAGTTTAGCGACTACAAGGCGGCCTTTTGGCTCGGGAATCGGGGTTCCGTCCTTTTTGAGACCGCCGTCACTCGCGCGATTCGCGCCGAAACAATCGAAGCAGATGTCTTGCGCCGTGGGTCACGTAAAGAATGCGAATGCTTGCGGTTTCGACGCGATAGAACACCAGATAATTCGGAAAGCCGCTCACTGGAAACATTCGCAATTCTCGTAGTTTACGATTTCGGGTCGGATACAGCACACCGCAATCAGGATTTCGCGCTAATTGACCAAAAGTTTCTTCTACCGCATCAAGGACGCGTTCTGCGGCAGCGGAATCACGCTCGGCGATGAAAGCGTAAATGTCAGGGAGATCCTGATAGACGACCGCAGAGTGCCGATCGATCCGCGCGTCAGCCACGGCTTCGCGCCGCGTCGCGTACCCGTTGCTTCCAATCTGCTTCCAGCGGCTCAAACGGTCCTTGGAGACGTGTTTCGAGCGTAGGCTCTAGTTCCGCACGCTCACAATCCGCCTGCACGAGCGCCAGAAGGTAATCCTCCTTGGAACGGAAGCCCGCGGCGTTCGCCCGCGTCTCCAAGCTCGCGTCGAGTCCGGCCGGCAGAGAAATCGTGACCTCGCTCATACGCCAAAGATTCGATCAGCGACGATGGCTGTGCAAGATGGAACTGTCATACATCGAGGATCCAAACGTCCCCGCTTCGCTTGCGCAAATCGGAATTGGGAAATAAAACCAGGACGACGTCACCGCGCCGGGTCTTCATCGTAGATGGCCGCTTCGGGGCGATCCCAGTCTTCAGCGAAGGTTCCCAGTCGCGCACGAAGATCACGAGCTTGAGCCTCGCTGATGCCACGTGAACGTAAATCAACGGCGCGATAATTGGCGGCCGGTTCGTCTAAGCGGTCGAGTTCCGCAGCCTGTTCGTCGGCCACTTGCTCGCACAGTCCAACATCTTCGTCTCGTGCGGCCAACTCCCGCAGCTTGTTGAGCACCGCTCGACGCTCGGCTTCGCTCAGCTTTGGCAGTTCCTTGATGATCTCAGATGCGCTCACGGCGAAATTCTAGCGTCGTTCTGGCGAAACAGTAGCGGAAACTTTTCCGATCAGAAGCGGCACCTGTGATTTTCCACGCCGGCAAGCCAAGGACGTCAGTGTTTAAGCGACTACAAGGCGGCCTTTTGGCTCGGGGATCGGGATTCCGTCCATTGGCGGAGAAGAAGTCATGGGTTACTTGCCCTGGTGAAAACCGCAGATCATTGCCGCAATGGAAGGCGTCGTGTGCGCACCCTGTTTTCTTCTATCACGACAACTGAACCTGCCTCCAAAATCGTTTTGCTCTGCGCCAGAGCAAGCTTCAGCCGTTCGATTACGTGCGGCGTACGAGTGTTGTGGAGGCGGAAGAGAACAACGCTCACCTTGCGTTCTGACGATAGCGCCAGAATTTCGCCAAAATCCAGATCGAACGTCAGGAGAATTCATTCGCTCACCTCCCGGCTCACTCCCGCTACCCTCGCGGCGTTGCCGTGCATGTCGCTCATCCCGTTCGCTCCATTCTGCCTTCAGTCGCCGCCTTGAAAAAGATATCGGTGTCCGGCATCCGCTGCAGTCCTTCTTCGCGCAGATGCGTTACATCGTGGCCCTGCGCTCGCAGCCACTCGACGATTCGCATCGCCACGCCCATGTCGGCGAGGAACCGCATCGCTTTATCTGATCAGGCAGGCAGCACTTCTTCCTGGGTCAGCCAGGCAGCGTACTCCAGCGCCTGCTGTACATCTGCCTTTTCCAAATCAGGATACTCCGCGAGCAGCTCCTCAGCAGTCGCACCGTGAGCAAGCTGGCCAACGATGACAGAGACAGGGATTCGCATCCCGCGAATGCAGGCCCGCCCACCCATGATGGCAGGATCAAATGTGATGCGATCAAACGTCATAGCTAGGATAATGTATTTCAGAACAGCAAGAAGCATAGTTTTCTGCTGAGCCTGGAAAGTCAAAGGCGGAAGAAACGAAGTCAGAAGGAAGAATTAAGGCCGCGGGCGCGGCCATGTTCGCCACGGCGAATCCGTCCGGTGGCGGATTTGATGTCAGAGGGCTGAGGTCTGAAGTAAAGATGAGTGTTGAGAGCTGAGTCGCCTTCGTCCTAAGAGGGCAGATTTAAGTCATTTGCCACTTCTTCGTTCCAGAAGGTCGCGGGTCTTTTCGATTTCGGCCGCGAGACGTTTCTCATCTGGAAGGGCGAGCTTGTATTCGCGCGCCAGAACCTTATTCGGCAATCCTTCGAGCGCGTATTTAGCGATCGCATCATCCTTCTCGGCGCACAGGATTAAACCAACTGGCGGATTCTCGTCCGCCTGCGTCCAATGCTCCCGAGCGTAATTCAGATAAAGATGCATCTGCCCCGCATCGGCGTGCGTGAACTTGCCGACCTTCAGATCAATGACCACAAGGCATCGCAGTTTGCGGTGAAAGAAAAGAAGATCGACGCGATACCATTCGCTGCCGATGCGCAACCGGCGCTGGCGACCGATGAAGGCAAAGTCGCCACCGAGTTCCAAGAGAAACCGCTCCAGATGCAGGATCAGTGCTTCTTCGATATCGGACTCTGAGGTACTCGTCTTTGAGTCCCAGAAATTCGAGCACATAAGGATCTTTGATTCCTTCTTCTGGCGCGAGGGCGTCTTCGTGTTTCGCGGTAGCGCCTTTGGTGAGCAATTTCGCTTTGTTTCGCGAAAGCGCGGTGCGCTCGTAAAACAGTGAATTGATTTGACGGTCGAGCTGCCGCACGCTCCAGCCGCCGCGCAATGCTTCCGCTTCGTAAAATCTGCGTGCCTGTTCGCTGGTTAGCGAAAGCAGCCGGACGTAAGCGGACCAGGGTAGAGGAAATCGATGGACGGTCAATTCCGCAGACGGTGTCTGCGATTTTGGGGAAGACTTAACCAGGCGACGTGACGTTCCAGATTTCGCAGACAGTGTCTGCGAAATCGGCCAGCTCATATAAAAGAGGCGCATCTGCTCGAGATTGCGCTCGGAGAATCCGCGGCCGTAGCGGGCCGAAAGATCGACAGCCAATCGCTTCAACAGTTCTGCGCCATATTCCGCGCGGCTTTTTCCGCCTTGCTCGAACTCCACGATGCGCCGGCCGATCTCCCAATACGTCGCTGTCATCAGCGCATTGACGGTGCGCGCCGCGGTGCGCCGGGATGCTTCGAGCAACTCGGCAATGCCACCGATCAAGCCGTCGTATTCTTCTGATAGTGGTTTTGAAACCGTCTTCTTACTCAAGGTTTTCTTCATGCGGCGAGGGGAAGATTGAGTTCATCCGTAACCGGCGAGAGACGTTCGTCGTAAGCGTTCGCCTCGTCCGGGTTTCTGCATGAAGCGGGGGAAATAGCAGAAACGAAGAAAAGTAGGAAGGAAGAATTAGGAATTAGGAATCCGCCTTGGCCGGAGCGCTACGGCGCGACAGGGGAAAGCTGAGGGTTGAGAGTTGATCGTTGAGAGACGCCGGAGGGCAGAGATCGGACGTCAGAGATTCATTTGACGAATATTTCGGCAAGCTGGCGTGGCGAACAAATCTTCACGCCACCGACGGCTTTGCCATACAGCGGACCAAAATGTGTTTGATCGCCGGTCACGAACGCTTCGCATTTAATTTGCGATGGCGGCGGCAAGTACCCGGCTCTCGTTTTCCGGCAGCGGCGTCTCCAGCGGCGGCAGTGGAAGATTTGGCAGCTTGGATGCGAAGTGAATCTCACCGAGCAGATGTTCGAAATCAGGGATTCGCTCTCGCTGCTTGAGAAACAGATTGCGATGCGCTTCGCGAATGACGTGCTCGTCGGCCCAACATTCGTGCCCGGCTGCGCGGGCGATAGTCAAAAGCTGTCGAATTGAGCCGGAGGGATTGGCTGCAGAGTCGCATCAAGAAAGATCCGCATTCGGTCGGCTTAACGTAGCCCTTTGCGCCGGAAGAAGCCCTCCAGCTCTTTCTCAGCACGCTCGAACTCGGCAATGCGTTCAGGGCTGTAAAGCTCGATCGAATCCTCGGCTGCCAGACGCAGAGCGCGCGCAACCACTTCGCTCGCTGTCACTTCCACTTGGAGGCGGCGGACTCGGGCATCGTTGACAATCTGTTCCAACTGCCGCGCTGTGGCGTCATCGATCCATTCCTCACCGCACTGTGAGCAAATCGTCGCTTCTACCTCACGCACCACGACTACTCCGCTGCCGATGTCGGCGCTGAAGGTGGTTTTCCCTTTGGTCTTTTTGCTCCTGCAGAGCGGGCAAATCTGATTGGTGCTGCTTATAACTTTTTCTTTGTTCGATAGTCCGACTCAAAAACCTCCAATAAATCGCGCATGCAGGCAGGCTGGGACGCCTGCAATAGTTTGCCGGTGAAAGCAGTCGCGCTCAAATTCTGAACTGCGAAAAACCTTTCCGGGGTCGACGCCCCCGGCTACAAGTGCGGTTCACGCGCGAATTTGAAGCCGGCCAGCCGCGGCGCATCAACGCCGACGTTTTTTGCAAGCGCGAGCACCTGAAAGGCGCGGCCGAGCATTTCTGGATGCAGCAGCGTTTGCAATTCGCGCTTTGCCTTGGGCGAATCAGGTAGGAACGATTGACTCCAATCGTCCGCGGGCGGTTCGGGTGAACCGCCCCTACCAAATTCAGATATAATTCCGGTGAGAAAGTGATGTTGATCGGTGAATCCGGCCACGCGCAATCCGTTTGTTTCCGCACGATGGACGATACTCGTCCAATCGACCGGCATCGTGATATCAGCCTCTCCGATTTGTTCGAATGGCGAACTCAAACTTCGATGCTGTGCGCGGACCTGAACGTCTCTCTGAACTCCCTCGCCCAAACGGCCGTAATCGATTGCAATGACATACCCCAGTTGCAAGTTTGCCGCGATCTGGTCCACCCAATTAAGGGCAGGGTCGTTAAAAGCGCCGCTGTCCCTCGGCAGCTTGGAAGCAGCCGCTCCCTGGACGATCGGGCGCTCAACGAGAACAAACTTGTCGCCGTCGAGACCTACAAATTTTTCCTTTCCATCGCTCATCAGACGCGCGGGCATCGAGTCCAGCAGTTCGTTTGAAAAATGCACGCCTGTGAATGGCTCAAGCGACTCACGCCATTCAACTTTCCCGCGAAACGACTGCAGCGTTCGCCCTTGTCGTTCTTGCAAAATTGGAAACGGCTCGATTATTCGATACCGCAATGCATCGAAGAATTCCGGCGTACGTTTTTGCACAGATTGAAGAACATCGCGCGCGAACTGCCCGTCGTGAGCACCCTGTTCAACTATGGTGAACTTGTCGATGTCGCCACGGCGACCAGGTTTGCCGAGGCAATCCCAGATTTCGGCGAACTGCGCGCTCAATAATTGGCCGAAAAACGGGCCGACGCTCACGCTGGTGAAGTAGTCCCCTTTCCGTCCGATCATGCATCGGCCGGAGGAATAGTAACCATGCTCGGGATGGTAAAGCGCCTGTTGCATAAACCAGGCGAACGATTGCGGACCTTGTGCGCGGATCGTTTGACTGATCAATTCAACGAGCGGCGAATTCAATGGGAAAACGTCCAACGCCCAACGCTCAACGTCCAATGATGAAACGACGGAGATCCCGCCCGGACCGTTTGGGACTTCGACGTTGGGCGTTCGACGTTGAGCGTTAAGCGTTTTCCTCCTAAGTTGCGGCCGCGTCCCGTTGACCATTGAAACCAAGCACCACATACCTCAGACCGCCGCCGGGCTACCGCTTTCGGCGGCCATGGTATCTCAGACCGTGGTTTTATGTTCCGGTCGCCATTCTGGCGGTGCTGGCGCTCTTCATGACGGTTTTCGTTTCCAGCATCCTCTTCGATCTCAAAGCACAGGCCAACACCTTCGACTTGAGCCAGCTCGAGCAAATGGAATCGGCCAGTGTCATTCTGGATCGAAACGGGAAGATCTTTGGCCAGATCTATGTCGAGAACCGCGAGACAGTCCCGTACCGAAAAGTTGCCTCCCGATCTCGTCAACGCCGTGGTTGCCGTCGAGGACGCAAAATTCTACGAACACCATGGGTACGATTTGCTCGGCATTATTCGAGCTGCGCTGAAGAATTTGGTCGCGGGCCATGTGCGCCAGGGCGCGAGCACGATCACGCAACAACTGGCGCGCAACAGTTTTTCGCTCAAAGAAAGGACATATCGCCGGAAGCTGCTGGAGATCTTTCTGGCCAGCCGCATCGAAGATCATTTCAGCAAACAGAAGATCATGGAGCTGTATCTGAACCGGATCTATTTTGGCGGCGGACTATACGGGGCCGAAGCAGCGGCGCGCGGGTACTTCGGCAAGCCTGCGCGTGAAATGACGCTGGCTGAATGCGCCACACTTGCGGGTCTAATCAAGAGTCCGAACAGGTTATCGCCGTGGAACGATCGCGACAATTCACGCGAGTCCCGCGATTACGCGCTCGACCGCATGCGCGACCTGGGCTTTATCAGCCACGAACAATGCGCCGCTGCCAGGGCGCAAAAGATCGTGGTCGGAAGCCGGCAAAACGCTCAAGGCCAGACCTACGCGGTCGATTACATCCGTCAGCAAGTAATCGCCGCGGTGGGATGGGACCGCGCAATCAACGAAGGCTATCGCATTCACACGACCATTGATGTGAACCTGCAAAGGGCAGCGGAAGATTCGCTAAAAGCGCATTTGGATCAGGTCGAGCAGCACCCCGATTACAATCATCAGACCTACGCCGAGTACGCAGCTTCATTTCGCAAGGCTAAATCCAATGGCACGATGTCAGAGCAACCCGCGCCCGAGTATTTGCAAGGCGCAGTGATCGGCCTCGACAACGCGACCGCTGACATTCTTGTGCTGGTAGGCGGGCGCGATTTCGAACACAACCAGTACGATCGCGCACTGCAAGCGCGGCGCCCCGCCGGTACGGCGATGTTGCCGTTTGTTTACGCGGCTGCGTTCGAGAAAGGAATGTACCCGGGATCGGTCGTGGAAGATTCGCCGCTCGATAATCGCGCAGTGATGATTGGTGGCACGACCGGAATTCTTGGCGAATGGGGCCCTGAAAGTGCCGAGAACCGTTACGAAGGTCGAATGACGGCCAGACAGGCGTTAGCGAAATCAAAAAACGGCGCAACCGTCCGCGTTGGGATGGACGCAAGCATCGAGGCGGTTTTGCGGCTTTGCTCGGCGGCGGGGATTCGTTCTCCGCTCCGGCCGTATCCGGCGACATTTCTCGGCAGCAGCGAGGTAACTCTTGCCGAGCTAGCCCTTGGGTACACGATTTTCCCGAATGGCGGCTGGCGATCGAGCACGCCGCATATTCTGGAGCGCATCGAGGAAAAAGACGGAACACTCGTATGGGATGGGAAACAGCAAAGCATTCGGAAGATCGTGATAAAACCTGAAAGCGCGTACGAAGTGCATTCCTGTCTCGTGGATGCGCTTCAATCGGGAACAGGCAAAGCTGCTTACACACAGTTTGGGCTGAAAAAATTTCCCGCCGCCGGAAAGACCGGGACAGCCTACGATTTCACCGACGCGTTGTTTGCGGGGTACGATTCCAATTTCACCTGCGCCGTTTGGACCGGCTTTGATAAGCCGCAGAAGATTTATCGCGGCGCGTTTGGTCGTGAACTGGCGCTGCCGATCTGGGTCGATATCATGAATGCCGCTGCCCAGAGTTATCCGCCGCGCGAGGTTAAACAACCGTCGGACCTGAAGCAGATCGAGATTTGTTCGAGATCCGGACTGCTGGCCACGGACAAATGTTACGACGCGGTGAAAACAGAGAATGGCGATACCGTCCAGCGACGCACGACTTACATGGAAATTGGCACGCCATCGCAAGTACCCACCGAACCATGCAACATTCACGGTGAACCGCGCGCGCGTCTCGCTCGTGAATTTCCGTCCGGCGATCTGCCTCGAGCTGAGCTGGCTGTGAACGTGAGTGAAGTCACGCCAGTCGCAATAAAGAGTCCCACACTGATAGCTGACAACGATCCCTACAATTCCATGAAACCAGCCGTGCAACCTGAACCAGCGTCGCAGCCGCGGACGGAAACAGCCGGAAACCAGAAGACTGACGGCGCAGCCGGCGAGAATGAGGTGAAGTCGGCAAGCAACACCACAAACCCAAACCCGACAGGTCCGCAAACGGTTCAATCCGCTCCAGAAATTCGAAAGGCGATTCCGGTTGAATCGATTCCGAAAGCAATTCCGGTGCAACCGCAGGAGAGCGGGCCAGCTGAGATTCGGCGAGCTATCCCGGTGAAACCCCTCGACAAGGAAGACGAAGAGCGCACCCTCCTGAGATCGGCAGCGCAGCCACCCGCCGACCGGGATGAATAAAGTTTGGCCCGCGAATCACGCGAACAGAGGCGAATCAGGATGGCGGAAATCATTCACAAGCAAGAAAGCTACGCGATCATCGGTGCTTGCTTCGAGGTCTATAACGAGAAGGGTTGCGGTTTCTTGGAGGCCGTCTATCAAGAATGCCTCGCGATCGAATTTGAACACCAGGTGATCCCCGCGATCGCTAAACCGCCGCTCACCCTTACCTATCGTGGCCGAACCTTGACCCAACTTTACCAGCCGGACTTCGTGTGTTTTGGGAAAATTATCGTCGAACTAAAAGCCGCCTCCGCAATAATCGACGAACATCGCGCGCAACTCCTGAATTATCTCAACGCGACGGGTTTTGAGCTCGGCCTCCTGGTGAACTTCGGTCATTACCCCAAGCTGGAATACGAACGGATTGCGAGGACCCATCGGCTTAAAGGCAACACAGCTTTCTCCGATGTTGTTCTTTGATTATTCGCGTCAATTCGCGTGATTCGCGGGCTGACCTAATGACAACGCAAAATGCTGAGAATTTTTGTCTAACGGTTCTCAACCCCGGGGGGCGCGATCCGGAACAGCAATTCCATAGCCTGCCTGGTCCCGGCGAAGGCGCTCATTCGCCGATCAACTTTCACGCTTTTGCCGCGTGCACGTTCGGCGCCTTTCATCGCGATGCGCGGTCAGCGATCGCGGAGGGCACGCCCGTGCTCCTTCTTTTGCGCAGCGATTTTCGCGCTTCAGAGCGCGCATTGGCTGATCTAAAAAAGCAAAGTCGAACCGTCGTCGTTTCATTGAAGGAAACCGGGCTGCACCAAATTGCGCAGCAATTGTGCGAGCCGGCGAAATTATCGCGCTTCGTGAAAATTGTCGTTGAAGCCGATGGATGCATCGCCACGACGCCAGAGGCCGCGGAAATCTATCAGCGCGTCCGTTCCAAGCGAGATCCGGCAACTGTGGCGTTTGTCCCAACTCCCTACCCAATCGAGGATGAACGATGGAACTTTTCTGTGCCCGTAGCGGAGCAATCTGGAATTTTCGTCGGTACACGCGAATGGGACGTGCCTTCACGCAATCACCTCGCAGTGCTGTTGATTGCGCGTCAGCTCTGCGAAGCAACAGGCGAACCGATCACAGTCGTCAACCTCGATGGATACAACGGGCGAAGACTATTCAGCGAATTAAAATTTCCTGATAGAAAGCTCCGGCTAATTGAGAGATGGAAGTCTTACCCGGACTACCTGCGCGATATGGCACCGCATAAAATCGTGTTACAGCTCGACCGCAGTCATGTGCCCGGCCAGGTCGCGGGCGACTCGCTTCTCTGCCGGATTCCGTGTGTGGGCGGCGACGGCGCGATCGAACGAATTGCATTTCCGAAAACCTGCGGCGAAGGCCGAACGATCAGCGAAATCGGTTCAATTGCACTCGACCTGTTGAAAAATCCCGACCAGCGCGAGGCGATTGTGCGCGAATCGAAGGAGCACGCTCGAGCGCGGCTCTCCTTTGAGGCAGTACGCTCACAGTTGGCGAAATTCTTTGCTCAGCTCCAGGGAACGAGGGCTTCCTAGCCGCGGCAATACGCCGCCTCACCCCAACGACAGCGCGTCGCAAATCTCCCAAGCGCTCGACAACAAGTCCGCGATCTGCGTTGCGATGAGGCCAGCAATTGCCACCCAAGACCGGCCAGATTTGCGTTCAGAGGTGCTGGCGACAGAGCGGCAAGCTTCAAGTGCTACTACTGCTGCAGACGTGCGGTTTTCCACGTTGAGCTTGCTGAAAATGTGTTCGACGTGTTTGCAGATAGTACCGGTCTTTGCGCCGAGAATCACGCCGATGTCGTGGTTGCTTTTGCCTTGTGAAATCCAGAGAAGGACTTCCGCTTCGCGTGGCGTCAAGTTTAGAGAAGCGAATGCCTGAACGCTCGACTGATCGCAAACGGCGGCCGATTGCATTCTGTCGGTTTTGTTAACAAAAGCCTCAGAGCAGTGCAAGACCATTCGTACGCAATTCTGCGTATTTCCAAGAATCGCGTAGGGCGCGAAGATCCCTGCATGAAAACGACGATCCTCGACACATTGTGGTCCTTTAATAGAAACCTCAGAAATCCGATGAACCGCGCGCCTTCGTGCCGTTCGTTTATCATCCTGTCGGTGTTGGCCTGCTTTGCGTTTTTACCAGGAGCGCAAGGGCAACTCAGTCCGGCGCCGGACGGGTGTTATCCTAACTTCACGACGGCGGAAGGATGCGATGCGCTTAATTCCCTCACTACCGGCTCTGGAAATACAGCACTTGGCTGGCGCTCGCTCTTTTCGAATATGGACGGCAGCTTCAACACCGGCGTTGGCGCTGGAGCGCTGGTCCTCAACAACGGGAGTTCCAATACTGCAGTTGGCGCTGTAGCGTTGTTGCTCAATACCACCGGCTCAGACAACACGGCCGTTGGAACCGACACGCTTGTCTTTAACGACAGCGGCTTTGAAAACACCGCAATCGGCGCTTTTGCGCTATTTAACACCCTCGGCACGGGCAACACGGGGATCGGTTTTAATGCGCTCACGAACGACAACGGCGCCGGCTCTAACACGGCCGTCGGAGCTAGCGCGCTCGCTGCCAACACCACCGGCTTCAATAACGCGGCCTTCGGTATTCGTGCCCTCGAGAGTAATATCGACGGCCAGAACAACACGGCCGTCGGTAATTTAGCGCTCGACCTTAACACCAGCAACAGCGACCACGTGGCCTTAGGCAGACACGCCGGGGATGGCATCACCAGCGTCGATAACAATATCATCATCGGCCATCTCTCTGGCGTGCACAGTGTTTTTGGCCAGGTCAGTGACAGGTGCTTTATCGAGAACATCAGCGGCGCACCGGTTTCCGCCGGGACCGCCGCTTTCGTGCTCATCGATTCCGATGGAAGGTTAGGCACGTTCACCGTCGATGGACCCGACCCGGGTGGATTTTCGCCCAAAGGCATCCGGCCCCAAGCCATTCCCGACGCCGCCAAGCAAGCCATGCTCAATCTGAAAGTCGAGGAATTGGAAGCCACTGTCGCGAAGCTGACAGCGCAGCTCCAAGAGCAGGCCGCGCAAATCCAAAAAGTGAGCGCGCAGCTGGAGCTGAATAACTCAGCGGCGAGAACAGTAGCGAGCGACCGATAGAGCGCCACCGATTTGTGTTCACGAGGCGTTCGCCGGAGCGAAGGCCTCTCCTCCGCAAAAGCTGGCGAATCGCGAGCGCGCGATCGCCAGCACGCGGGGCGCGTCCGCTCTGCGAGAACTGCTAAAAGACGACCTCGAAGAGCTTAATGCCCTGCCATTTTCCGGGGTGGTTCGGGTCGAACGACGTGCTCTCCACCCAGTTGCCGTAACGGGCCGGCGCCCATGGATTGAGCATCTGGAGTGGGTTACGGCCGGAGCCAAAAGCTCGCGGAACGACTCCCTCGACCGCGGGCCGTTGTAAGTAAGGAGGCGGTGTGGCCATTGCTCTTACCGGTTTTTGCGGACCGATCGGCGCTCTGTATTCTTGCGCCCATGCGCTCGTAACCAGCGCGGCGAGGATTGCGAGGATGAATGTTTTCATATTTTTCCTTTCGTTCGAGGCGTGCAAATCCTTGCCCGTCGCCACGCCTGCCGACATTATTACATTCGATGGACTCTCTTGAAAAGGCCGGACGTGTTCTGGACATGGAAATTTTTGAACTGCAGCGGCTGCGGGAGCGGCTCGATGAAAGTTTCTCCCGAGCGGTCGAGCTGATCAAAGAAACGGTGAACGCGCGGGGAAAAGTAGTCGTGGTAGGTGTCGGCAAATCCGGGCACATCGGCGCGAAGATCGCGGCTACTCTCACCAGCACCGGTTCGCCTGCTGTCGTGCTGGATTCCTCCAACGCACTCCATGGCGATCTCGGGATGATTGCCGACGGGGACGTCGTGCTCGCGTTAAGCGCAAGCGGTGAGACCGAAGAATTGCTGCGGATTCTGCCGGCGATTGCGCGCTTCCAAGTCAGGATCATCGCCATGTGCGGCGATCCGAAATCAACGCTCGCACAGAACGCACATCTCTGTCTGGATGTGAACGTCGAACAGGAAGCGTGTCCGCTGAATCTCGCGCCGACCTCTAGCACGACAGTGATGCTGGCGCTGGGGGACGCGCTGGCCATGGTGCTTTTGGAAGCACGCGGCTTTAATAAGGAAGACTTCGCCAAACTTCATCCCGGCGGAATGATCGGCCGCAGCATGTTGATTCGCGTTCACCAAATCATGCGGCCGCGTGAAGCGATGGCCGTTGTCGCCACCGACACACCGATTCGCGACGTGCTCGGCGTCATGACCAACGTACGCGCAGGCGCCGCCGTTGTGACCGGCGAAGACAACCAACTTCTTGGCATCTTCACGCACGGCGATTTCGTCCGGCATTTTCAGTCTGATGCCAGAATTGGCGAACGACTGGTAGCAGACCTGATGACCCTGAATCCAGTGACAGTGCACAAGAACAGACTGGCGGTGGAAGTTCTAAATTTGCTGGAGCGCCATCGCATCGACGATCTCGTTGTGATCGATGACGACAATGTGCCTGTTGGCATCGTCGATTCGCAGGATTTAACGCGACTGAAACTGTTGTAAATCATGCTGTCATTCCGAGCGACGTCGAGGAATCCCGTTGCGTTAGCTTTAAGGTCCCGCCGCGGGATCCTTCGACTGCGCTTCGCTTCGCTCAGGACGACGGAATCGCGAAACAGTTGCGATCTCGTCGAGTGAGTGTAAACTCCGCGCTCTTCCCGGTTGAACGCTTTAACCCTTCACCGTTGTAACGTTGTAACTTTTCAACCAATCACCTTTCAGCCATGCCTGCAGCCAACGATCTCCGCAGAGGAATGGCCATCAAATACAATGGCAATCCGGCCATTGTGCTTGAGGTGCATCATCGCACGCCGGGGAATTTGCGCGCCTTCGTCCAGGCGATTATCCGCTACATCAACACCGGCAAAAGCGCCGATGTCCGCTTCGGTTCTACCGATAAGGTCGAGCTGGTCGACATCGAGCGAAAACAGCTGGAGTTCTCTTACAAGGACCGCAACGGATATCATTTCATGGATCCGGAGAACTACGAGACCATCACGTTGGCGGATAACCTGATCGGCGAGACAAAAGATTACCTCGTAGAAAATCTTTCGGTGCAAGTTCTGTACGCCGAAGGCAAGGCCGTGGAGGTTGAACTGCCAGCGTCCGTAAGTCTAAAAGTGATTGAATCAGCCGAAGGCCTGCGTGGCGATACCGCCAGCAACGTCACGAAACCGGCAAAGCTCGAGACCGGCAAGACGATCAACGTCCCGCTCTTCATCAAGGAAGGCGAAGCGATCAAAATCGACACCCGCACCGGCGCCTACATGGGGCGCGCGTGATAAAGCCCCCGTCGTTGTAGGGCAACCGCTCCGGTTGCCCCGGCAGGCGACGCGCCTTCGCCAAGGCTACGGCGGGCAAGTGCGCCTGCCCTACAATTCATCCGCGCTACCCGCGCAATCGGCGGTTCAGTCTTGCTTTTGTTTCAATAAATCTGCGTAATCTGCGGCAACTTTGGCTGCAACGAAGCGAAGATCGAAAAAGAATCGTACCACGCGCAGTTCCAAGCGCGACCGGAAAGTCATCCGAAGCGTTGCGCGTGCAAGATCGAGAAGCTTTAGCGCATCATCCGAGGCCCTCACCGTGCCTACGCGCTGGGTGAAATTTGTCTTCGCCATTTTTCTGCTGCCGATCTGCAGCGTGCTCACTCAGACATTTTTCACCGCGTTCTCGCGCGCCACAGTGACGCAACGGCTCTGGGCAGGCGAAGAATTCTGGTTTTTCTCGTTAGGCGCGGTGCTTTGGCTAATCGCATTTTTGGGTCTGCCGCGGCCAATTTTGATTTACGTGTTCGGCCACGAGCTTACGCATGCGCTCTGGGTCTGGCTAATGGGTGGACGCGTTAGCCGGTTTCACGTTACTCGCGATGGCGGACACGTCGTCACGAGCAAGGCCAATTTTTGGATCGCGCTGGCGCCGTATTTTTTCCCAATCTACAGCATTCTGGCGATTTCCATTTACGGGCTGCTCAGCCTTTTTATGAACATGCAGCCCTACGGACGATTGCTGTACGCGGTGATCGGCGCCACGTGGGCGTTCCACTTCACATTCACCTGCTGGATGATCCCGAAAAATCAGACTGATCTCAGCGACCAGGGCACATTCTTTTCGCTCGTGGTGATCTATCTCATGAATTTGCTGCTGCTCAGTGTGATGCTCATTCTCGCGTCGCCACAAATTACATTTGTCAGCTTCGGGGCAGATTTACTTGTAAACCTGGGCAATTTCTTAACCTGGCTCGTCGATCTTTTCCAACAGTTCGCGCGGCATCATTAGTTGCGTTGGCGTTTCACAGAAACGCCCTACAATCATCGCCGCAAACTCTGTAGGGCCTCTGTGTCAGACGCCGTGGCCAGGCTAGAGATTCGTAATCACCGCGAACGGAAGCACGGACAACGCTTCTGCCAGTTTCACCTGACGCTCATGTAAACAAATCGGTCGGCATATGAACAAATCATGGGCATTTTCCCGCGGAAAGGTTTCTGGTAATTCGATAGCTGTGTCTTTCCAAGCCTGCCCGATCGGCGGAAAACCGACGCGCGAGGAGAGCCGCGGCGCGATTACTGCAATCCATTTGTCCGCCAAGTGCCGGACAAAACTGACGCACGATTCCGCAAACGTTCCGCTCGCCGACAGCGGCAGATATTCGCCGCGATGGAAAAGATCAGCGTGTTCACGGCGAAAGCGCAGGACGCGTTGCGTTAGAAACATTTTAATTCGGCCATCCGGCCACGTCTGCATCAGTTCCTCAGGCGTCGCAGTCGCCAACGTTTCGAGTATTTCGCGACGCCGGTTGTAATCGACAGGGCGGCGGTTATCGGGATCGACCAGGCTGTAATCCCAGAATCTCGTTCCCCTGGTAAATGTCCGGCACGCCGGGCGACGTCAGCTTCAGCAGCGTTTGCGTAAACGCATTGATTGCTCCAAGCCGACCAATCTCCTTTGCTACAGGAAGAAAAATTGGCAGGAACTTGTTTCGCGGCGAGCCGTTCAAAATTTTCGCGACGAAATCGTGCATCGCGGCGTCCCATTGTTCGTTCGGCTGGATCCAACTCGTGTTGATCTTCGCCTCGTGCAGGGCCTTGGCCATGTACGCTTGAATCCGCTCGATATACTCCGGCGTTGCTGCTGGTTGCGGTTCGCCGTTCGTCTCCATCGGCCAGGTGCCCAAGCAAAGTCTGATAAAGCAGATACTCTTCGTTCGCGTCCGGTGCCTCCAACTCATTAAGGACTCTGTTTCCAGCGGCGGTTCACCGTGTGCCAGCGCTGCAACGAACGCCTCCAGAACTCCGGCATTTCTGAGATCGCAACAATCCGAGCGCGCACGTCTTCGCTGCGTTTAGTGTCGTGCGTTGAAGTGGCGAGCAAGGTCGCCGGCCAATTGCGCTGTCGGTCAAGATTCCGCTCGTGAAAAGCATCAACGCTCAATCCGAACTGCTGCGGCTCGCCGCCCACTTCGTTTAATGCCGACAGCCGGTTGTAAATGTAAAACACCGTGTCCTCGAGACCCTTGGCCATGACGGGCCCTGTGGTCTGCTGAAATTTCAAGACGAAGTGCGTGTGCGCGGCGCGCCCGGCAGCATCGAGGTTTGGCGGAAAACGGAAGAGTAATATGTCCCGCAGAAAATTGAAGATCGACTCTAGCATCGCTGGGTTACGGCGTTTGGCTGCGGCAATTGCGCGTTCGACGATCTGCCGATCTTCTTCGCTCACCGGCTGACCAGGCTCGAGATAAGTTCGATAAACAGGGAAACAGGCGATGGTCTCGCGCACAGCACGCGAGAGCGCTTCGAGCGTGAAATCACGATACCATCGGTTTTGTTCGGATAAGCGATCGAGCATGTTGCCCAAAACATCGACGTCGTTGGCCAGCGCCACCTTCATCACGAGAAGCTTTTTTGCATAGAGCAGATGCCCGAAAGGCACCGAGTGACCGATGAAACGGTGGAACGTTTTTGTAATCGCCGTCTCAGCCGTGGGATCGACCAGCAGTTGCATGACGTGATTGGCGAAATCATAGCCAGTAGTTCCGTGGACGCGCCAGTCTGCGCGCAACCTTTCAGACCCGGTGAGGATTTTCTCCACCAGCATGTAAACGGCGCGGCCATCTTTCGGCAATGCAATCCCGAGCGCTTTGGCGCAACGCTGTTGAAGCTTTTCGAAATATTCTCGCGGTAAATGGAGGCCGTCCGGATGATCGATGCGGAGGCCCGTCACGGCGCCTGCGCTTATTAACTCGAGAATGAACCGGTGAACCGCGTCAAAAACTTCGGGCAACTCGACCCGAATCGCCGCCAGCTCATTCACGTCAAAAAAGCGGCGGTAATTGATTTCCTCGGCGGCCACCCGCCAAAATGCCAGCCGATATGACTGCTTGTTCAGTAATTGATCGAGCACATCGAAACTGCGGGGATCCTCCGGTTTGCCATTGATCTGGACCAGCGCCTTTTCGATTGCCTGTTGCACCTGTGGCGCCTCCGCGCAACGCCGCTCCAGACGTCGCTTGATGATTTCCTTCTCTCGAGCGCGTTCCGCGATTCGTTTCGGATCGGTTTCGGTGCGCTTCGGTAAATATTCAAGCGCAGTTAGAATGCTTTGTAATTCCGCGTAAAGATCTTCGTCCTTGTATTCGGCGAGATTTTGCAACGCAATTTCCAGAACGTAGCGATACGTGCCCGGAGCGATCGGCAGCCTGCGCTCGCCGTAGAGGAGGTAAAATGTTCCCTCTTCAAACCGCACCTGCAGTTCACCGCGCTCCAAGCGTGCGCCCATATTGATCGGCAAGAATTGGAAGCAAAACCTTATCGTGCAGATCGGATTTCAGAGGCTCCCAATCGATATCGAAATAGGGCGCATATTTTGAGCTGGGCCCGTTTTCCAGCACGTCCATCCACCACGCGTTGCGGGAATCGGCGATGCCGACGTGGTTTGGAACAAAATCCAGCACCTGGCCCATGCCGTGCGCGTGCAGTTGCGCGACCCATGCGTCATAATCCGCGCACGAGCCGATCGCGGGATTCAGTTTGTTGTGATCGGTAATGTCATAGCCGTGCAGACTTTCCGGGCTCGCCTGAAAATACGGCGAGGCGTAAACATCGCTTACGCCCAGAGCGTGCAGATACGGCACGATCTCCCGCGCCTGGGCAAACGTGAACCAGCGATTGAATTGCAGTCTGTACGTGCAGGTCGGGATGCGCGGGTGCTCCTTTTTCACAGCAAGAAGCAAACGTCCAACGCTCAACGCCCAACGTCCAACGCCGAAATTACAATCTGACTTCGAGATTGAGCATTCGACGTTGGGCGTTCGGCGTTTCCTTACATCCTTTCAGGCACTTTAATCCCCAAAAGGTCCAGACCACGCTTCAAAACTCGCGCTGTAAGCTCGCACAGCGCAAGACGCGAACCCCGCGCCGGTTCCTCTGATTTCAAGACGGGGCAAGCTTCGTAAAAAGCGTGGAAACTGTTCGCCAGCTCGAATAGATAATTTGCCAGAATGTTTGGACGAAACCCGTTTAGACCTTGGGGAACAATCTCGGCAAACTGGCAAAGTCGTTTGGCAAGATTGAGTTCGGCAGGATCGGTGAAAACAAGCGGTGTAGCCACCGGCCTGCTTGCCTCGCCGTAGTTCGGCGAAGGCGCGTGGCCCGTCTCAGTGACGCCCCGCAGGGGCGTGGCTACAGCTGCTTTGCGAAAGATTGAGCGAATCCGGACGTACGCGTTTTGTAAATACGGCGCGGTGTTTCCGTGCAGCGAAAGCATCTTGTCCCAGGAAAAAATGTAATCCGTCGTCCGGTACTGCGACAGATCGGCATATTTCACGGCACCAATGCCGATCTTCTCCGCTATTTCGCTCTTCTCCTCGTCGCTCAGGTCCGGATTTTTTTCGTCGACGATCTTCCGGGCGCGCCTGCACGCTTCCTCGAGCAACTCGCGAAGAGGAACATTTTCGCCCGACCGCGTCTTCATAAGCTTGCGATCTTCGCCAAGAACGCTGCCAAATATGATGTGACGCAGATCCGTGGTGTAACCTTCGCGGCGGGCAATCGCGAAAATCTGTTTAAAATGCAATGTCTGCGGCGCGCCGACGACGTACCAGATAGAGTCGGCCTTCAAATCGTTGACGCGATAATCTATGGTCGCGAGGTCCGTCGTGGCGTAATTGAATCCCCCGTCCCGTTTGCGAATGATTAGAGGTTTATCAGCGAGTTCGGGATCATCACGGAAGAACACGACCACGGCGCCTTCGCTGATCTCAGCTATCCTGGCCTTGAGCAGACGATCCACCACCCCGGGCAATCGATCGTGATAAAAACTTTCGCCGCATTGCAGGTCGTAATGGACGTCGAGCAGTTTGTAAACACGCTCGAAGTCCTGCATTGAAAACGCGACGCATTCGTTCCAGATCTCCGTGTTTTCCTTGTCACCGGCCTGCAATTTGACCAGCTCCTGGCGGCAGGCTTCGCGAATTTGCGGGTCGGTGCTTGCTCGTTCGTTTGTTTCCTTGTAAACACGCACGATTTCTGCGAGCGGATTGCGCCTCAGCGCCTGTCGATCCAGCAGATTTTTCCAACCGTAGATGACCATCCCGAACTGAGTTCCCCAGTCGCCAACATGATTGTCGCGGACGACATTGTGGCCAAGGAACTGAGCGATGCGCGCCAGTGCATCGCCCAGTACGGTGCTCCTGATATGACCGACATGCATTGGCTTGGCAACGTTGGGCGACCCGAAATCAATTACGATGCGCTGCGGCGAGCCTGTTTCGGCGACGCCGATCCGTTTATCTCGCAACAAATCCAGCGTCTGTTTTTGGATTAGATCAGGACGCAGTGTGAAGTTGATGAAGCCGGCGCCTGCGACGGCGGGGGGTTCGCAGAGATCCTCGACATTCAGATGCGCCGCAATTTTCTCCGCGAGAGCACGCGGATTTTCGCCACGTTGCTTTCCAAGCACCAGAGCGACGTTCGTCTGGTAGTCGCCAAAACGCGGATCGGTCGCCTGCGTCAATTCACCGGCTTCGGGTAAGCCGGCGCGCGCCAAAGCGTGTGACAGCTTCTTTGCAACAAGTGATTGAAAAGTATCCATGATATGGACGCCGCGCTGCGGCGTTCGGACAGCGCAGCGCGCTGTCCCTACCGTTCACACGGATAACACTAGCGCAAGTTCGCGCAGCTACGAACGCTCGCGGAAAATCGCCAGAATTTCGTCCGCGGATTTCGCGACGGCAAGGCTCTCGCGTACCGAACGGTCGTTCAGGAATTTTGCGATCGAAGCAAGCGTGCGCAGGTGCGTTTGAAACTGATTTTTCGGGACGATAAAAAGAACAACGAATTTTACCGGCGCATTATCCAGTGCGTCGAACTCGATCCCCCTCGTGGACCTTCCGAACGCCGCCACAACTTCCTCCAGCCGATCGGATGAACAATGCGGAATGGCAATTCCAAATCCGATCCCGGTGCTCATCGTCTCCTCGCGTTGCCTTAGTGCCGCAAGAATAGGGTCGCGATCCGCAGGCTTGATTTTGCCGAGACTAACGAGCAGATCGATCAGCTCAACGATGGCCGACCAACGCTCCGTGGCCTTCATTTCGGGGATGATTTGCTCGGCAGAAAGTAAATTAGCCAGGGACATGCGGATCCTCCTCCGTGCGGGAGGCCAAGCTTAGCGGCAGCGCATGGCTTGACAAGCGCGTTTTGCCACACATCGCATCCGGCGATTTACTCCCGAATTTTGTAATTCAATCGTCGTGAGAGCAGCCACCGCACACCGAACATATCCATGGTCGCGCGCACGGCGCGATTACCCAAGCTGTATTTCGTTTGTCCAAAGCGACGCGAACGATGGTTCACCGGAATTTCCACCAGCCGGTATCCCGCGCCTTTCACCAGCGCAGGAATGAAACGATGCATTCCCTTGAACGGAATCAGCGCGCTGAGACATTCGCGCCGCATCGCCTTGAGTGTGCAGCCGGTATCACGCACGCCGTCTTTTGTGTAACGGCTGCGAACCGCGTTTGCAATCCAGCTCGTGAGCCGTTTCACGACCGTGTCTCTGCGCTGCGCGCGATAGCCGCACACCAGATCGGCGCCGCGTGAAATTTCATCGAGCAGTTTTGGAATATCCGCGGGGTCATTTTGCAAATCACCGTCAATCAGGACGAGAATTCCCGCGCGCGCGGCCTGGAGCCCGGCGTAAATTGCTGCGCTTTGCCCGGCATTTTTTTCAAAACGAATCACCCGGACATCAGGCGCGGCTTCGATTCGCTCGATCGTGCGATCGGCTGAACCGTCATCGACAAAAATAATTTCGTGATCGAGTCCCTTGAGCGCTGCTCCAAGCTCCGATTGCAGAATGGGGACATTGTCTTCTTCGTTAAAAAGAGGAATCACGACGGAAACTGCCGGAGAGCTTTCGGTCCGTATCGTGCCCATCGCGTTCATCGTAGACTGTAGCCGCGTCTCTGTGAGACGCGTGGCGCGCGCTTCGCAGATATTTTCCATTGCGCGCTTCGCACAGCGAAGCGACTACAGGGTTTGCCAAAACGGCTTCTCATAACGGCAGTGTGCGGTAATTTCGACAGAGAAACACCTGCCATACGCGTATTGGTTTTCCGAAGCGCAACACCTCAATAGTCCCAACGGGCTCGGTCGATTGAAATCCAGCCTCGATGCTGTGAGGTACGTGGCGTTTTTCTCCAGCTCTGATGAAAAGCGCGTCGCGCCCTACAAACAAATTGATGCCGTTCTCTTCGGTGTAAACCTCGCCGTCCGGCCGTTGCATGCCGGGTTTTACTTCAACGAATTGATCGTAGCGCGGCCAAAAGGAGAACTGATTCACCAGGTCCTGCGATTCGGGAATATAAACCGGTGGATGCCCCGGGCCTTCAACTCGTTTGTCGCGTAGATAAAACGAAATCTCCGATGCGCGATCGCGAGCGTCGGCAATCAGAAACAGTTTCTCGCCCAGTTGCGATTCGAGATCGTTGCGCATCTTTTCCAGCGCACCGGTGGCGCTTTTCCATCCCCGCATTCGATCACTCGGATCGCTCCGCGGCAGTTGATAATCGGCGACGCGCAACAGATCCGTGTCCAATGCCACCAGGCTCATGATCAAGCCGACCAGCACCGCGACGCTCGCGCACAATCGCAAAAGAGAGCTCGCCTCGAGCCGTTCCCACCAGAAGTAAATCGCGACCAGGCCGAACCCAAAGAAGGCTAATCCATCCCAGTTCGGCGCGGCGCTCTTGTTAATGGATAGAAGCAGATAAAAAACGAATACCGGCAAACCAAACCACATCAGGAACAG
Organism: uncultured Verrucomicrobiae bacterium; assembly: GCA_963791385.1. Taxonomy (GTDB): domain Bacteria; phylum Verrucomicrobiota; class Verrucomicrobiia; order Chthoniobacterales; family UBA10450; genus Udaeobacter. The sequence goes on along the minus strand of CAWBSH010000028.1, from coordinate 150,700 downwards.
CACTTTCAATTGCTGATTTATTCGGCGCCAGCTCGCGATGACACCCAACGCTAACGCTAGAAACAGCAGGGGCGAATACACGATGAAGTGCTGACCCAGAAATGAGAGCACCTCTGCCGGATGAAAGCCGAAGCCGCGCTCGAGATTCCCGCGCGAGCGCAAATGCGCCAGGGTTATCCAGGCGTGCTGCGCATTCCAGACAATCGGCGGAATAGTGCAAAGAAGGAACATCCCGATCAGCAAGTACACGCCGGGCCGCTTGAATTCGCGCCGAAGCCGCGGAACCAGCGCCAGCACGATCAAAACCGAAAGCACTTCAAACGCGTTCGTGTATTTGCAAAGAAAGCCGAGCCCGATCAGCAGACCCGTAAGCGGCCAGTACCATGACAAGCGCGGGCTTTTTTCCACGGCGAGCCAGAAGGTAAACATCGCCGCTATCCAGAAAAAAACCGATAATGCGTCAATCGTCATTAGAACGGCGCCAATGTTGAAAATCGGCGTCGCGTTCAAACCAAGAACGCCCCATAAGCCAGCCGTTGCTCCGAATAGACGCCGCGCAAAGTAAAACAGCAGCAGACTTGTCCCTGCCGCGAGAAGCGGACTGAAGAAGCGGACACCAAATTCGGTCGCGCCAAAAACAGCCGTGCTGGCGCGTATGGCGAAAGCGATACCGGGCCCCTTGCTGAAGTAGGCCGGAGCCAATCTCTCCGACCACATCCAATAGTGAGCCTCGTCGAAAGAAAGATCTGTCATTGCCAAGAGCGATAATCGAATCGCCGTCAGCGCAGCGACGAAAAACCAGACTGCTCGCGTCGTACTCATGCAACTCCCAGCGGCGGGCCCGGCGAGCGTAGCCTCCCATTGAAATCCCCAAGCAAACTCGGGTGGCGTTCGTAGACTGCAGGCATCCATTTGCTCGCGGCCGTTCTCCACATCAACTCGAACACGCCGAACAGAATCAATGCTTCACCGATTCCGAGAAACAGCGTAGCCACGACGTCGCTGGGCCAATGTGCGCCGAGGTAGATTCGCGAATAAGCGACCGCCAAGGTGACGAACCAGTAAAGCCAGCCGCGTCGCCGGTAAAACAAAGTAAGATAGGTGGCGGCGATGGTGTTGTTTACAACGTGACCAGACGGAAACGATGGTCCTGAACGGTTGCGGTCCGAAGAATCCGAAAACCGAACGAGCGGTTTCTTGAACAGCGTAAGAAATTTGGGGCGCATTTTTTGCAGCTGCACCATGCGCACACTCTCCACTTGTTTAGGCCGGTGACGAGCCACGGCCGATTTCAATCCGCTGGTGACCAGCCCCGCAATCACCAAAGAGATGACCAGACAGATCACGAACGCGCGTGCCCTGAATCCGCCGAAAACGAGGGCGCTAATTCCAATGGCCACTAAGAACGGTTGCCAAATTTGCGAATCGCTCAGCCCCGCCATGAACAAGTCGAGCGCCGGACTCGTCCATTGCTGGTTGATGAGATGAAAAAGAGACTGGTCCATCCGAGTCGAATAAATCAGCGGCCGCAAGCTTTAATTGCTACATTCTAAAAACAAATGCGAGCAAATGACGAAGCACGAAAATGAATAACGAATCTGCAACGGCCATTCCGAGCGAAGTCGAGGAATCCCGCAGTAACGCTCTTTTGCGATGCATCGGGCTCCTTCGACTCCGCTTCGCTTCGCTCAGGAGGAGTGGGCTAAGATCATTTGGACTTCGCCATTCCTTCGTCATTCGTATTTCAACATTCGTCATTTGGGTGGCATTCGTAGCCTTGTCTGTGTTCGCCGAATCGCCGACGCCGGCCAAAGAGATTCTAGATTCAGTGCGCATGGTCGAGTCGCGGCAGCAGATCGATCTGCAGGGTCAGCTTCGACAGGATGACATAGTGATTCCGTTTCGCCTGGTCCAGGACGGACCGCTTATCCGGTATTCATTCATAAATCCGGACGAGACCCTGCAGTTGCGCCTCGGCGAAAACAGTTCACGGCTTGATCTTGTGACTGAGACGGGAGCAGAAAAAGTAGGCGCTTCGAAGCTTCAGGAACAAATTCGCGGCACGATTGTGACCTACGGCGATCTCGCATTCAAATTTCTCTATTGGTCTGAGGCGCGTGTGTTAGGCGAGGAAAATGTTCGCACCCGCAAATGCTGGAAATTGCAGTTACAGGCGTCCTCGCGTGAGTCGCAATATTCTAACGTATTGCTGTGGGTGGATAAGAGGAGTGGCGCGCTGATGCGCATGGAGGGTTACGATTGGCAGGCGCAGTTACTAAAGCGCTTTGAAGTTGTATCCGCGCAAAAAATCGAAGGACGCTGGTTTTTGAAACAAATGCGGATTGAACAATTCCAGCCCGGGACGAATCACGTTCAAGCGCGCGCTTACCTGGAGATAAAGCGGTAGGATGCTGTGCCCTGCCGCCGCGTCCCGGGTGAATGGGACTCAGTGATCTTGTGACCCTTGAACAAATCGAGAGAGAGCCGCGCACAAAGCGCGGAGGCTCCCGATAAGATCATGCCGCGCTCTATCGCGGCTGATACTGGTCGGATTTCGCGCCGCTTACAACTAACCTGCGACCAAGGAATTCCTTGTCGTGCAATTCCTCCACGGCGCGTTTCGCCTCTTCGATGGTTTGCATTTGCACAAAGGCAAAACCCTTCGAGCGCTGATTGTGGCGATAGCTTACGACCTCGGCGTTTTGCACGTGCCCGACGCCGTTGAACAGTTCGAAAAGATCGCTCTCTGTGGCGTCGAAGGAAAGATTGCCAACGTAAAGACGCGGTGAAGTGACCTCAACGCGTTCGGGCTTGCGCGCCGGTCGCGATAGCTGCGCGCCATTGCGCGGTTGTGCCGCCGATTTGCTTTTCTCGCCGCCGTTTCCGAAAAATTCGGTAACCCGCTGCCAGAATGTCTTTTTCTGCGTCTTCGCCGCTCCCTGTTGTGTCGGAAAGCGTTCCTGATTTCCTCTGCGTCGGCCCCCACCGCGCGGGCGGCGTGAGCGTCTTCCGGATGAATAAGAGTTCATGTTGATCCTTAATTGTTTTCCAATTGTCAAAAGGGCGGAGCGCCCCGGAAAAGCTCGGGACACCGTCCGTGGCGCGCGACTCATCAAGAGCCGAGTCAAACTTGTTGCAAGCACTCTGCGACGCCGATGGAAACTCCGCCTCGTCGTACCGGGAACGGACTTGTCTCAAAGCGCAAACCGGCACACTCAACCAACGAAACAGTGATACCGCGAATGTTTGCAGCATCGCTTCAAGAAATCTGAATCGTTGTAACAACCGGACGCTCGGAAGATCGAAGAAGATTCCCGACATCTCGCCCGATTATGCCTTAGTTGGGGGGGGATTGCAAGTGCGTGCTATGGATAGCGCGCTGCGCTATCCGGATACCGCAGCGCGGCGTCCCTTCCTTCGGTTGGTCAGCCTCGAATCCAATCGTCGCGCAGCGAATACGCTCGTGACTTCACGTATTCTCGCGGGCGCTCGCCGCGAATTGGCCGAAGAAAATAGCGCAATTCGCGCCGGCTCAGTCTCGGCTGGTAACCGAACTCCGGCATTAGATCGCCACAATGCCATTCCACCCAGCCGATTTCATCGTGGGAGAGCTCCCGTTCCCAACGCGTCACAGGTTCAGTACTGATTTGGGAAAAGTTTATGCGCGCTGCGGAATTGCCGCTCCAGAACCGGCCCACCTTTGTCGGAGTCAGCACCGTGTCTGGATCGAAGTCGATTTCGAGATACGCGCAAACTTCTTCCATCATCCTGGCTGGTTCATGGACCAATGTTTCATACTGCACGACGAACCCGGGCACCTCCCCATCGCGGATTCGCTTCGCCAGCTTTGCGGCTACGCGCCAATGGGCGATCACGTAATAAGTCGAGAATCGGCCGGTCTGCCTGGTTTTCTCCAGCGCGATCTGCGCCGCAAGAATGGCACGGGGATCGCGTAGCGTGACCAGGATTTTGGGATGTGGAAAGCGCGTAAGGATTGTGCTGATGTGATTACGATTCGCCGGAGTTTTTTCCACCCAGCGCGCGATCGTTTCGACCGATCTCCCCAGACGTGGTCGCGTACGCTTTGACCATCAGAACTAGCAGATCTTCCTGCGCGTTTGCGGGATCGAATGCCGTGCGCTCAAACGTCTGGAGAAATTTATCGCGGGGAAATGTTGAATAATTGCGCTTGCCCCATTTGCACGGACCGCCGAAGAGCACGTTGGAAAGCGATTGTTTGGTGAGGTAATCAAACTGCGCCCGGCGGCCGCGCGGCGCGTATTTGGTCAGCACGGTAGGGAAATAGGCGGTTTCCTCCGGTAACACGAGCAGTTCGGGATGATTGTCGAGCAATGCCACCAAAAGCGTAGTGCCCGATTTTGCCTGGCCGGCGATAAAACAGGCGCGCTGCTCGAACGGAAGCCTCGAAGTCACAGGCAGAGATTACAACAGCTATGGCGGAAATCATAACAACTGAAACGGCGTGCAGAGGACTGCCCGCCCTACCGCTTGTCGGTACAGCCCTCGGTGGTAGGGCGTGTCACTCCGTGCGCGCCGTTCTTTGGCTACGCAAAAACCACTCAACGAACTTCGGCAGGCCTTCGCTCAACTTGGTTGTCGGATTATAACCAAGCAATTTCCTCGCTTTCGAAATGTCTGCATACGTCAGCGGCATATCGCCGGGCTGCTCCGGTAGCTCGTTGATTTTCGCTTTTTTCCTCAGCGCACTTTCGATCGCTGAAATCAGGTCTTTCAGCTGAACGGTTTGGCTCTCGCCAAGATTGAAGACGTCATAAAGCGGACCGGAGTAATCGAGCGCGGCCATCGTGCCCTGAATGATGTCATCGATGTAGGTGTAATCGCGCCGCGTGCTGCCATCTCCAAATCTATCGATGGGTTGGCCAGCGCAAATACGCCGCGTGAATTGGTGAATCGCCAGATCAGGACGCTGCCGCGGGCCGTAAACAGTAAAATACCGCAAGGCAACGACGCGCATCTGGTGAAGGTGCGAATACGTCGAGCAAAGAAATTCGCCTGCAATCTTTGTCGCTGCGTAAGGGCTGAGTGTCTGCGTGAGATGTTCATCTTCGGAAAATGGGATTGTCTTTGAGGCTCCGTACACAGATGAGCTGGAAGCGAAGATGAATCGCTCAACTCCGGTGACGCGAGCGGCCTCGAGCAGATGCAACGTGCCGATAACGTTTGTGTCGTAATAAAGCCGAGGATGTTGAATCGACGGCCTAACGCCGGCGCGCGCGGCCAGGTGCACGATCGCGTCCAGTTTTTCGCGGCGAAACAGACTTCGAACCGATTCAGCGTCGCGAAGGTCGACGTGACAAACGGCTACATCACTCGCAAAACCGGCAATGTTCGCGTGCTTAATCTGCGGATCGTAAAAATCGTTGAAGTCATCCAGGACGACGACTTCATGCTCCGCAGCCAGCAGCTTCTCGGCAAGATGCGAGCCGATAAACCCGGCGCCTCCAGTGACCAGGATTCGCATGGGTCCAAATTAGCCAAGATGGAAAGTAGCGCGAGCCTCTGGCTTGCGGCATTTTCGACGCAAGCGGGGACGCATGCGCTACATCTCAAAAACTTCGCCAGTGCAGCAGCAAATAAATCCAGTTTAGGGCAAGCGCAGATACGACTGAGACACGCAAGAATCTTTTTGAGCGGTCGTTCAAAAAATAGATCCGCAGACGCGGTGCGCGCGCCATGAGCGTCGCGACCGCATATACATCAAAGGCAATTACGCCGCAAAGTGCTGTGAAGACGAGTGGATTCCATTTGAATGCGGCGAGAAAGTGACCGTGAAAAAATTGGATCCCGCACCGCGTCATTCCACACGTCACGCATGGGAGTCGGGTAAGGTCGTGAAACGCGCAACGCGGCCACGGCAGGCCGATTGTCAGCCATGCGGCTGCCAAGGCGAGCGATACAACAGAGGCGCTCAACCAAATCAACTCATGATCCAGTTCCCCTGGAGCAAGCCGACGAACAGAAACCCGCATTTGCTGATTCCTAATGGTGCGATGCGGTCCAGATGCCCATTGCGCCAAACATAACTGCAAGAAGCAATCCGCCGCCGCAACAAACTATCAGCGGAAGAAAAACCGCCAGAACAGCGCGGCCGGTATCGGTCTCATGGGCGCGCGCCAACCCGATGCAGGTGCACACGAGCGCCCAAACCCCGGAAATCAATCCGCCGCAAAGCGGTATGATCTGCAAAGGACCAGTGGACCCGTGCGAGAAAGCCAAAACCCGGAAAGTCGTTTCAAACGACTGGTTCGCGCCGCCAACGATCATCAGACAGAGATGCACGATGGCACTGCCGATAAACAGAACGATGACGATGAACAGAGGCAGCAGAATGATCATTGCAGATCCAATTCCCATGCCAACCATCGCGGCAAGACCGTTGTTGTGCCGATCCGTGAACAACCCGAGGGATTGAAAACCGAGCGAGAACAGAAACGACGCGATCCCTCCAACGCACCCGCCAATCAGTGCGTAGATGAGTGGTTCGCCGAGGCCGCCCTCGCGTTTCATGACACTGAATGCTTCCACCGGCCGGGTAAGCACCATTGACAGCGTTTCGATGAATGCGTTGACAAAACCACGCTCTTGCCGGTGTTCCCACGGAAGACCGGTGCGCGCCGAAGCAGGTGTTGACGTAAGAGTTGCGCCGCCTTGCACAGGCGGGACAGCAGGCGCGGCAGCCCCTCCGAACTCTGGAAATTGCGAGAGCGGCTGCCAACTGGCCATTCCTTCGCGCCAGCCGATATCGGTTGGTACAAAACGGCCGGCGCTTAGCCCCTCCCGAACTTCTTGTTCGGAGAAAACGCCGAGACTCGTCATGGCCCGGTTGACATGAATCATCGCCATAATGCGCTCGTTGTAATGAGGCGCGGAGCAGAGCGCAAGGTTAAATGGCGGCAGCGTTACAAGAGTTACAAAGGTTACAACGGAGTGACTCTTCCCATTGTAACTCTTGTAACGGTTTTAACTTCTTAACTTCTCTTGTTGGTCGAGCGCCCGCCAGAAGTACCAGGCGGCAACCGAACGATATGGCCGCCATTTCTCTCCGTGTTTCATCAGTTCTTTCGGCTTGGGAAGTTTCCGTTTGCGAAACGTTTTGGCGAAACCTTTGCGCACTCCGTAATCATCGACCGGCCAGACGTCCGGCCGGCCGAGATCGAAAAGGAGAAGCATCTCAACAGTCCAGCGACCGATACCGCGCACTTGCGTAAGGCGCGTGATGATTTCGTCATCGCTCATTCGCGCAAGCGCGCGCGCCGATGGCACGGTGCGATCGAGCGTCTTCGCCGCGAGGTCTTTTATTGCCGCGGTTTTGGAGCGCGAAAGACCAGCGCCGCGAAGTTTTTCATCCGGTGTGGCGAGAACTTTTGCAGGGTCGAGCCATTTTGTTTTTGGATAAAGCGCGCGGACCCGGCCCCAGATTGTTGCGGCGGCTTTCCCGCTTAGCTGCTGGTAAGCGATGGATTCAGCCAGTGCGTCGAAGGGGCGGAGCGAAACCGGCGGCGTGATCGCATACCGCTGCGAGTTCCGGATTAAGTCGGCCATTCGCGGATGACTCTTCGAGATATGCCGGTGCGCGTGTGCGTGGTTCATGGCGCGGAGCATAGATAAAACGACGAATGACGAATGTCGAACTAATGAAGGATGACAAAACGCTAGGGATGCCGTGCTGCAGTGTGCGAACGGCGCAGCGAGGCGTCCTCACCATCCCTTGCCGAACGGGTTCTTTTCGATTTCGTGATCATCATGGACACGCAACTCACTTGGTACGGTCAGTCGGCTTTTAAAATCGTTACGCCGGGCGGAAAAATTCTGCTCGTCGATCCGTGGCTCTCGAATCCTGTTTTAGAAAATGCGAAGGACGAAATCGCCGCGCTCAAGCACGTCGATCTCATTCTCATTACGCACGGTCATTCCGATCACGTCGGCGAGGCGGTGGAGATCGGAAAAAAGACGCGGGCAAAACTGGTGGCAACATTCGACCTCGCCGACGCAATGGTGAAACACCTCGGGTATCCGGCGGATCAGGCGCAAGCGGACACGATTGGTCATTTTGGTGGCGAACTGACGCTGCTGGATGGCGAAGTGAAAGTCGCCTTTGTTCGCGCGCATCATGGGTCCGGTGTCGCCGCTGATGATCGCGTCGGACTGCGGTATGGCGGTTCACCGGGAGGCTTTGTGATTACGATTCGCCGCGGCCCAACGATTTATCACACGGGCGACACGGACTTGTTCTCCGACATGGCGCTTTTGTCCCAGTTTCACAGTATCGATGTCATGCTTGTTTGCATCGGCGACCATTTCACGATGGGACCCGCTCGTGCCGCAGAAGCAGTAAAGCTGGTCGGACCGCGAACGGCGATTCCAATGCACTATGGAACGTTTCCCATTTTGACAGGCACACCTGAAGCGTTCGACCGCGAGCTGAAGAAACGTAACGCAGAGACGAAACTACGGGTGATGAGAGTTGGTGAGACTGTTTCGCTGGGGGAAGGTTGAAAGATTGAGGCGCCGCAGCGACACAAATTCCTTCAGCTGTTACAAATTAATCCTTCTGCCGCTCCGATCGGCGATCGAGTCATCTAGTCGCGGAGAACGACTACACCGAATCGGAATCAAGAGGCGAGTCTGGGAAAGTGTGATAGATCCACCGCCACAGACCTTCCGCGAAGATGACGCGATACCGCAAGTCATTCCAAAAGCTCTAAGGCATGCCGCCGCGGACTAGTCGATTCCTTGAAGATCAATTCGGTCTTCGAGAGGGTGCGGCATGGCCGGCCGTTCGTAGTCCAGGAACGAAATCGTTACAGCGTACATTAGCTTTCCTCAACGCTTGCGGAGAAACGTCTGCGATTTCAGAATTACACAACCAGCTTGCGATGCCAGCAGGCATGGCATGGATTTGGTAGGGCGTTCGGCGGCGCCTGGAAAAAATCCGGCGTATGGCCACTGACATGGAACACTACCGGGCATTCGCAGCCATTCGCGCGCGCCAAACGCGGCGGGCTTCAACCCACTGCCATGCAACCAGGCCCGGGATTCCCAAAATCAACTCCCGTACCCGCGCAATCAAAGAGAGCGCGAAAGCAGCGTCGCCGGGAATGCCCAGCAGATTACCGATCACGACATAGCCACCCTCCTGCACGCCCAGCGCGCCGGGCACGGGGAACATTGCCGAGCGGATCGTCAGAACCATGCTCTGAAGGATGAGCGCGTTGACAAGCGTTGCTTGAAGGCCAAGTGCGTGAAGCGCGATCCAGATTTCGCCTGATCCGAAAATCAGGGAGGTTGCCGTCCACATGCAGCACCCGATCACGCCACGCCGGCGAGCGTACAACCTGCGAATTGCCTCGTCCAAGGTTTGGCCGCTGTGCACTAGCGAATGCCAGTCATCAGCGTTCGCCAGCCGCGAAATCATCTTGCCGATAAAACGAAACATTCCGAGGCGTTGGACGACGTAGAACCCGATGATTGCGAGAACTCCGATGACCGCTCCGATCAATGTCGGGCGGACGAAGCCTTGATGCCCAGTTGCGCTAACAATCAGGACCAAGCCCAACAGTGTAAAAACAATCTGGACGAAGACGCCCAGCGTAATGTCCACCAGAACGCTCGCTGCTGCGGTCGGAATCGACGCGCCGTGTAGCGCTGCAAGTCGCGCTCGGACAACGTCGCCGCCAACAGCGGCGGAAGGCACTAGCGTGCTCACTGATTCGCCGATCCAGCGCATCCAAAACAGTTGCCACAGCGATAGACGCTCGTGCTTTGGAAACAGTGCCCACCATGCAAGCGCATCCAGCAACAACGGAACAGCCAAGTGATAGATCACGACCGCTGCGATCCACCAACCGGCAGAGGCGAACGCCGCCATAACCTGCGGCGCACCCTGGCGAATCAGAAGGAACGTAAATAGCGCAGCGCCACCAGCGACGAGCAGGTAAAACACGATCCGGATTCTTTTTCCACCTTTCATTAGCAGGCACTTCAGCCCGGCGGGTTGACGCTGGGGTAAGCGAGGAATTCCGAATTGTAGGGCAACCGCTTCGGTTGCCAACTTGATCCCGGCCGACGGAGTGCCACATCAAGTGTGAGTCAATTTGATCGCTATGAGTCGATCGTTCGCGCGAACTGTCGGCATGGGTTCCGAAAGTTTTTAAAGAGACTTCGGCAAAGTGAGCGAGAGCGAAATAGTCCTTGCTAAAATAACGTCCCTTCGATACATCGCTTTCACCTTCTTCCTCCGATATGTCGGTGTCCGGATAACCTCAATGACTGTGAAGAGACTTCGTTTTCTCGCTATTCTTTTTCTTGTTGCCGGAGTTGCGTCGGCCGTGGCTGGGTCGGCGAATCTTGAGCTTCAACCTTCCCCCACCCCGGCTGATGAAAATTCACGCGATCTCTTCTACTACGAGACGACGTACACTTTCGACAGTGATTTCACGGAGTCCAAGCTCGGCCATGGTGATTCTCTCTACAACGACTTCAGTTATGACCATCGGTTCCTGATTACCGGCAAATGGTACCTCCGCCTGGGAGTCGAATATGAACGTTACGATTTCAACGGGACCGACAACGGATTACCCGATCACCTGCAAGCCGCTTCAACTCACCTGGCAGTGGAGTACGTTGTAAAGGACTTTCCAGGTATAAGCGTCGAGATCGATCCAGGCGTTTACTTTCAAGATAATGCGACGTGGAATGCTGTCGATGTGCCGGGGAAGGCTTTTGTAACGTTCCCGTTAAAAAAAGATAAGATCTTTGCCGTTGTCGCTTTGGGTTGGGGGATGTTTCAAGATCCGCCTGTCGCACCCGGCGGCGGTATCATCTGGCTTATCAGCGACAAACTGCGCTTGCAGGGTGTTTTTCCCAAGCCCGCCTTGGTTTACCAGCCGAACGACGATTGGGAATTGCGGATTATTGGTGAGCTAAACTACACTAGCTTTCGAACTGACGATGTGGTGTCGCATACAGAGCACAAGCTGGACCTGCACAACGCCGTTGTTCAATACAGCGAGGACCGCGCCGGAGTGCAGGTAGGTTATTCCGGTTTCAAACCGTTGAATATCATTGCAAGCGCAGGCGTCACGACCGAGCGACATTTCAACTTCTTTCGCGCCGATCAGCAAAAAAGAGTTGATCCAGCTCCGTATCTGAGAATCGCAGCTGAAGCGAAATTCTAAGGAAACATTTCGCCGAGTTTTCTGGCTATCCCCTGGTCGCCGCGAACTTTTAGCCTGCCGGTAAGATAAGCCCAGGTCCCGCTGAGTTGGTCATGGCAAATGGCCACCCAATCTTTGTCTTTTGCTATGAACGTGACACTTGGATTGGGGATTTTTCCTTTACCCATCTTGTAGTCGCCGTCGTTTACGTCGATCCACCATTCGCCACCGTGCGGACCGCTCAGGTCCCATTGGTAGCGAGCGTGCACGCCTTTTGCTTTTGCCGTTTGAAAACTGCCGCGCATTGAATCGAACACGTCCTGCGGGGTCGAATCCTCATGCTCGCCTCCAGCCGCGCTTGCTGCCGCGAGGCAAATCGGCCAGAGCAATCGAATTAATCGACAGAAACAACTGCCGCTTTTCTCGTAAGCCCGTGAGCATTTCGTCATTCCTTCGTCATTTGTCATTCGTGATTCGTCACTCTCCCGGCCTCATTGCTCAATTCGCTTCAGAAGAAAAGCGGCGCCGAGAAATGTAATCACTGCCCCCGCCAGAAGAATGACGAGATCATTGACATAAAACTGCGGACCCGCGCCGTACATGTTCACCAGCCGGAAAGCGCGGCAAAAATGTGTAAGCGGAAAGAGTTCGGAAATGTAGCGGACCGCTTGCGGCAATTGTTCGAGTGGCGCGAAAGCTCCTGAGAGCACGAACACCGGCAGCAAGAAGAAAACCGAAAACTGAATCGCCTGCGTTTGCGTGCGGGAGAAGGCCGAGATCAATAACCCGAGCCCGAGCGAGCAAAGGAGAAACAAAAGGCAGACCAGCGCCAGCGCCGGCAAATCATGGAACGCCACCCCAAAATGCCAGCCGCTCACCAGCATAATGATCACAACCAGCAAGGCGGATACCACGAGATACGGCAGCATTTTTCCGATCACAATTTCACGCCGCCGCAGCGCAGTTACCATCAACTGGTAAAGCGTGCCGGACTCCCGTTCCCGCGCAATCGTGCACGCCATCAGCGTCACGGTCAGCAGTTGCAAAATTAATCCGATTATGCCCGGAACAACGTAATCGATGACGCGAGATTTCGGGTTGTAGAGCACCTTGCGATCGACCCTCCACATTTCCATCATCGACACGAAGCGTTTACGTATTTGCACTGGAAGTTGTTTGCCCAACTCAAAAACTTCTTCCGGCAACCCTTCAATCATTTGATCGCGTTGTTTCAGTTGGAAATCGCCCAGGCTCTGTCGAACGCTGCCTTCAACAGCATCGGCCGTATTGATATCGCTGCCGTCGACATAAAGCAGTAACGGTTTGGGATCGCCGTTTTCCAAGCTCTCGTTCCAGCCCTTGGAAATAACCAGCGCCGCCTTGACGCGGTGGGCAAGCAAATCCGATTCGTTCTTCGTCTCGGGCGATCCGTAGCGCCACCGGAACGTCTTGTTCTTGGAAATAATATCGATGAATTCCTGCGAGCGCGGTGTGTTGTCGCGATTGATCAAGAGGGAGGGCACGTCGGTCAATTCGCTCGTTTCAAACGCATGACCGAAAAGGAGCGTGAAAAGCGGCGGCAGCAGCAGCACGAGCAGCAGCACCCGCCGATCGCGATAAATATGCAGAAACTCTTTGTAAGCGACGCTCTTGGTCGCCTCGAATGAAAGCCATCTCATGAGTCTGATTGCTTCAGAACACCGTCGTACCCTTGCGAGTACGCGGTGAAAACATCTTCCATATCGGGTTCTACCCAGCGCTCGCCTAACAAGCGAATATCGGGGAACGGCCAGTTTTCATGCCACCGGGCGATCAGTTGCTCGGCTTTTGCTGCGTAAAGGCGCAAGCTCCCGCTGCGCAAAGAGACCCCAAGCAACTCAGGCATGTCGCGCAAACGCACCAGCGCCGGCATAAGAGGTTCGACATCGATCTCAAGCAACCGCGCGCGAAAGCTCGCCTTCAATGCCCGTGGTGAAGCTTTTGCCAACAATCGACCATTCTCGATGAAACCCACCTCGGTGCATCGCTCCGCCTCGTCCATGTAATGTGTCGTAACAAAAATCGTTTTCCCCTCATTGCTCAGATCGTACAGCAGATTCCAGATTTGCTGCCGATGGACAGGGTCGAGCCCTCGCGTGGGCTCATCGAGAAACAGCACCGACGGATCATGGACCAGCGCGCAACCAATGGCTAACAACTGACGCATGCCGCCTGATAAATTGTCAGCAGTGGCACCGCGTTTCTCTTGCAAATCAACAATGCGAAGCAAGCGGTCGATTCGTTCCTCCAATTGAACGCGGGGCACGCCATAGGCACCGCCGAAAAATCGAAAATTTTCCAGCACTGTCAGGTCGCGATAAAGGCTAAAGCTTTGGGGAACGTAGCCGAACTTGGTGCGTACGCGTTGGCGATCTTTCCAGGCATCCGCGCCTTCGATCGTCGCATGGCCGCTGGTGGGATGGGTCAGGCCGCACAACATTCGTATGGTGGTCGTCTTGCCGGCGCCATTTGGGCCGAGAAAACCGAAGATCGTGCCAGCCTCGATTGTGAGAGAGAGATCCTCCACGGCATGTACGTTTCCGTAGCTTTTGCTCAAATGATCAAGCGCGATGACCGGGTCATTCATCTCGATCTTTATTGCGGTGATCGTTTAAATTTGCAACCATGCCTGATTCGCCAGCAGGTTATGTGACATGAACCTTCAAAACATTGCACCAATTCCACGCCTCCAGTTGATCGCTTTCGCCGGTCTTCTCTCGTGTGTGGTGATTGGCGGGGCGAGAAGCGCGTGCGCCGATCCTGTGTCCGAACTCGCCTCGTTCTCAATCTTCGACAAAGTCGATCTGGCGCAACTGGCAAAGAGCGACGTGAAAACAGCGCACGGGGCGCCGATGAGGAACCCTCGATTTCTCGCCGTGCAAAGCTGCTACGTCGCGCCGGGATCGCCTGCCCAGCAAATTGAGGCGTTGCGCCAATGGAACCCAACACGACATCGCGAACTGAAGGTGTTCCAACACTCTGATCTCCCGTCGAACCCGACACCGGCTAATTTTGAAAAACTGAAAAACGCGCCGGACAATGCTTCCGTGCGTTCATTCGTGACCGCCACACAGAAGCTCAGTTCCGACCTCCAAATCAGCAAGGATGAGGCAAAGAGATTTTCTGCTGGAACTGGGGGCGGCGGCGTGATACCTCCAGCAGTTGCGGCATTCTGGGCAGATGTGCTAACTGCGCGAACGACGAGCTTTGTGTCCGGCGGCATGGCCGCGCAACCGTCCTACGATCACGCTGGCGCATCTATTCGTGCAAGCGATGAAGTAAATGGATTGTTGCGCGAGCAAGAGAAAATTCGGCGACAATTTTCTGGGTTCCTTGGAGCCACGGGTATTGGCCGCGGGGCTGGGTCGCTTAGGCCGGAGCTTTATTGGGAACTTCTCGATGTAGATGACCAGGGTGTAGTGACGCTTGGAGCCGATTACAGCCGTGCGAGCGCCAACGGAAGTTATCAGGCTGCTGACGTGCTGTACTATGCGAGCGGTGGATATTATGTGGCGCTGACTTTGTTCCAGATGTGGCCCGTAACAGTCGATGGCAAAGCATCCACACTCGTTTGGCGTGGCGACATGGTTTCAGCGCCATCACTTGGCTCTTTGCACGGAGTAGAGCGGTTGGGATCGGAATCAGTGATGATGAAAAATATCACCAAGGCTGTCACCCTGTTTCGCCGGGACAGCAGTGGAAGTCGGTGAACGAGTGAAAATTTTCGCACCGCGGTCGCTTGTTCTGGTTTTTTCGGCGGCATGTTTCCTTTTGACGCCGGCCTTTGCCCAGGAGATCGGCGACAACTCGCTAAGCGGATTCTGGCCGCTTTCGGGCGAATACGTCGTAGACGGAACCTATGTCGGCGAAGGGGATGTACAACGCGGGCCCCGTAAAACAGTCACCGTTTTTGACGAGATCGATTCGACTCTTCGTCTTGTATTGACGCCCCGAACGAAATTTGGCGTCCTGCGACTGGGCGCCGAATGGGAGCGGTTCTCATTTGGTTTTTCAGAACAAGCGGCGCTGCCAAATACGCTACAGTCCTTCAGCACGGTGATTGGACTGGATATGCAGTTTTCAGATTCGATCATCGTCAGGGCCGAAGGTCAACCCGGCCTCTATAGTTCTGGCTTGGGGCATTTGGATTGGGACGATTTCAATCTGCCGTTTTTTGCCGGCGGCACGTACATCTTTAGTCCTAATCTACAGCTCATCCTCGGCGTAAGCGTTGATGTGGAACGAAACTACCCGGTCATCCCTGCCGCAGGTGTTCGCTGGAAAATAGCGCCACAGTGGTTGCTGGATGCTGTCCTGCCAACGCCGCGTCTGCAATATGAAATGAACGGCTACCTATCGCTCTATGCAGGCGCAACCGTGAAGGAAGCAAGCTATCGCGTGGACGAGGAATTCGGCGATTCTCATGGAATTCCGCGCCTCGACAATGCTATTGTTACGTATAGTGAGGTTCGGACCGGTGCCGGTTTTGACTGGAAAATTTCGCCGATTGTGACGTTTACCGGCGAGGTTGGGTACCAGCCGTATCGAGACTTCGATTTCTACCGCGCTGAAGTGCGCTACCACCAGGAAGGCGGCGCTCCGTACGGCACAATTTCACTGCACGGCGCGTTCTGACTGTAGCAACTGTGTTTAACTGGCTGGCAAAAAAGAAGGGTTTCGGAGCAGGTGGTTCAAGAGGATGGCGAGTTTTCTGATGACGGCGACCAAGGCGACTTTGGATGGTTTGTTGCGCTGACGCAGTTGCTGGTAAAAGCGGCGCAAGACTGGGTTCGAGCGGATGGCGCTGATGGCGGCCATGTACAGGGCACGGCGTAATTTGGCGCGACCGCCTGCGATATGGCGCCGGCCTCTACGCGCTCCGCTGTCATCGTCGTAGGGAGCTACGCCGACCAGTGCCGCTGTTTGGCCCCTGGAGAGTGAGCCAAGCTCTGGACACAGAGCGACGCAGGTGACAGCGGTGATCAACCCGATGCCTTTGACTTGTTGCAGGCGCTCTACTTTTTGCTTTAGCGCAGGTTGTTCTTCCAAGATAGAGCCGATGGCCAGCTGCAGTTGTTTGATCTGCCGCTGGAGCAGTTTAAGCCGGGCGGAATCGAGTCTGCGCACGATGCTGTTGAGGTGCTGAGTCTGCTGTTGCAAAAGCACGGTGCGCTCTTCAACCAACTGCTGACGCGCACTGAGCAGCTCCTGCAGCGCCACCTCTGCGGCAGTGGGCACCGCATCAGGTGGCGGATTTACCGCGGCACCAAACCGCGCCAACATCTCTGCATCGATGGGGTCCGTCTTGGCCAGCCGACCCACCCCGCGAGCAAAATCGCGCACCTGCCGGGGGTTGACTACCGAGACGGGCACTGCGCTTTGTTGCGCCACTGAGACCAACTCTCGCTCATAGCCGCCACTGGCTTCAATGATCAGGTGCGCCCCTTTGGGTAAGCGGGCCAAAAGCCGCCGCTGTCCCGGCGCATTGTTAGCCACCTGCCCAGCCACACCCGCTCCGCAAAAAGCCAGGCTCTCTTTGCACACATCCACACCAAAATAGATTTTTTCCGACATAAAATTGGATTAAACTCTGCCTTGTTCGTTACGAGCTCGCGCCGCGGCGGCAAACCGCGACGTGGCTCTGGCAACTGTTCGAGTTACCCAAATGGCATGCGAAGGATCCAGCTACACTCGGACTGCAAAGCGGTCCTTGGGCGTCTACGATCTCATCGCTGCCGCTGAGTGGCGGGAGTTAACTTCTCGCTACTCAGCACTCGAGCAGACCGAGCGCACCCACGACCGATCTACTCAAGCAAGGCCAATCCTACACCAACGCCAATAAACAAGGGCGTCTGTGTCAGACGCCGTGGCGTGGCGTTTCACAGAAACGCCCTACAACGGCCTTCACCGCAGAGTCCGATCCAGCGCGCCGATTTTTCGCGTCTCCGGCCAGCGCACTGCAACACCGAACACTACAAGGATCGTTCCAATTCCTCCGGCAACGACCGAAATCACCGGACCGAACAGCGCTGCCGTCAACCCCGATTCCAGCGCGCCGAATTCGTTCGATGTGCCGATGAAAATATTGTTCACGGACGAAACACGCCCCCGCATTTCATCCGGTGTGACCAGTTGCACGATCGAACCGCGGATGATCACGCTCACGCTGTCGAACGCTCCAACGAGACATAGCAGGCTCAGCGATAACCAGAATACTTTCGACAAACCAAATAGAATGGTTGCAATTCCAAAGCCGGAGACGCACCAGAGCAAGGCCTTACCGGCATGCTTCATCGGCGGCAAATGCGCCACCGCCAACGCGGTCGCGAAGGCGCCGATCGCCGGCATCGCCCTTAACCAACCAAGACCTACCGCTCCGCAGTGAAGGATCTGATCGGCAAACATCGGCATTAACGCAGTCGCGCCGCCCAGCAACACAGCAAACAAATCCAGAGTGATCGTGGCCAGGATCACTTTTCTGCCAAACACAAACCGCAGTCCGGCGACAAGACTTTTCCATGTGTTCGCCTCAGAGCGATCTCGCACCTGTTTGCTGCGGCGAATCGGAAAAACCAGAAGAAAAAATGCAAACGCACACAGCGCATCCAGCAGATACACAAACGGGAACCCGATGTACGCAACTAAAAGCCCGCTCAGAGCGGGGCCGACAACGGATCCGATTTGAAAAACGCTGTTATTCCACGTCACCGCGTTCGCAAATGCATCACGCGGAACCAGGGTCGGAAAAAACGAACTGCGCGCAGCCCAACTGAATGTGCGCGCTGATGCGCCGATGAACAGAAGCAGATAAATCAGCGGCACTGAAGGGTCATCGAAATGAAACACCGGATGGTGGCGTTCGAATACGCCGGCAACTGCTGCCAAAGCTCGGTTGCCCTCACGCAACGGCGCAATCGGAGGAATGGATCGATGTTTCCAGGAAACCAGAGCGAGAGCCAGCGACATCAACACGCTAAAAATCTGCGAGACAAGAATAATGTGCTTTCGACTGATCCGGTCCGCCAAATGCCCGGCCGGCAAGGAAAGCGTGACGACGGGAAGAGCAATCGCCAATCCGACGAGGCCGAGTGCTGTCGCCGAGTGCGTACGGGCATAAATCTCCCATTCCACCGCCACCGCGAGCATCAGACGGCCGGTGATCGAAAGTAAATTACCCGCGGTAAACAGAGTGAAATCGCCAAAGCGAAACGCCGCGTACGGATCGTGCGCTGCGCGGCGCGCTTTCGATCGGCAGCGGAACGGCTGGGCGCTGCGGGTCCGGCGATCGATAAGAGCTGGGATCGATTGAAGAGGGCATGCTCGAGCCCAGCTACTTGTTAAGAACAGCGCATTAGTTTCAACGCCGCTCGCATTCAAGTAGCTGGGCGCACGAGATTCTAGGTTGAGCGGCCAGCGCCGCAACCCTGTAGCCGCTTCGCTATGCGAAGCCTCCAGGGCGTCCCCGACATTCTGTCATTCCGACCGAAGCGCAGGGAGTGGAGAATGGAGTGGCTGGGGAAGCCGCGACATAGACGGGAGGGCGGCAAGCTGAGCGAACGGGAAATGAGCGAATCAAATCTCTCGACATCCAAAAACAGAGAGCCAGAGATGTCTCGACTTCGCTCGACATGACAATACAGCAGACTTGCCTCTCGTGTGACTTTTTGTTTGGATCACAGCGTGGCCCCTGCCGATGATCAGGTAACTTCGTTGACCGCGATCGAGGGAAATCATGGCGCAGCGTTTACAACAACTCATTGGAGCGTGGTGCTTGCAGCGCAAGGTCCATCGCCTGCGGCCGAGGAGGCACTCGAAAAACTTTGCCGTACCGTACTGGCGACCGATTTACGGTTTCGTAAGACGACAGGGCGTCGGGCCTGAAGAGGCGAAAGATCTCACTCAAGGTTTTTTCGCATTGTTGCTGGAGCGCCGGGATTTCGATGCTGTCCGCAAAGAAAAAGGCCGTTTGCGTTCGTATCTCCTCACGTCGCTGAAACATTTCCAAACGAACGAGCGCAATCGTGCGATGGCAATAAAACGCGGCGAAGGCCAGCGGTTAATTCCACTAGACGATTTGCGTGAACGTGAACATGCCGGTTTTGAGCCGTCAGATACAGCGACCGCGGATCAGATCTACGAGCGCCGTTGGGCGTTAAGTGTCCTTGACCAGGTAATGGGACGACTGGGAAACGAGTATTGCGCAGCTGGTAATATCCAGTTGTTTGATCGATTACAGAAATCGCTCACCGACGAACCGGATCGCCCTTCGCCAGCGGACACTGCACGCGAATTTGGGATGACGGAGAGCGCAGTGAGGCAGGCGTCCTACCGATTGCGTCAGCGTTACCGCCATCTCTTGCGTGAGGAAATCGCCCACACCGTAATGGCGGCTGGCGATATCGAGGATGAACTGCGCCACCTGGTTGCTGTGCTGCGGGCGTAAAGACACGAATTACACGAATCAACACGAAGTTTTGTAAGAACGGGGTTAACGGTCACAACCTTAGTGAAATTAGTGTCTCGATTAGTGCGAATTCGTGCAATTCGTGTCGTGTCTGAAAATCTCAGCTGACGAAACACGAGAAGTTTGCCCAGCCTGTCTTCTGGAGGCTTAGTTAAACAAACGATTAGTCGCGTGTCAGGCGAGACCCTACACGAAAATTAGGCTGCGCCTGACTAGACAGATTCGCACGGTTTCCGTAAAAAGGCACCCGCCATTAAACGGATCTGAATCAGGCGCAGGACATTTTTCCCCGCTAGGTTCCTTCGCCCTCTTCCGGACCCGCAACTAAAAATCCGCTCGTGATTAGCGTACTGAGGGTTTGCGGAAGGTGCGGAGCGAAAATCTCCGCTGACGCAACACGCGAAGCTTGCCCGGCTTGCCTCTTAGAGACTGGTCTTAATCTGTTCGACGAGGAACCTCTAGCCGGGGTCGGCGACCCCGGCCCACACGGCATCACCAATGCCGGCTACAGCACGCCCGGCGAAAATGCTCGGAGACTTAGGCGATTATGAACTGCTGGAGGAAATCGGCCGCGGCGGCCAAGGCGTAGTTTATCGCGCGCATCAGAAGAGTCTCAATCGCACCGTGGCGCTTAAGGTGATCGGCCTCGGCCCTTGGACCACTCAAGGACATTTGAAACGTTTTCGCCGGGAAGCAGAAGCCGCCGCCCATCTCGAGCATCCATGCATTGTCCCCATCTACGAGGTGGGCGAGCGCGATGCGCAGTGCTACTTCAGCATGAAATTCGTCGAAGGCGGCCAGCTTGACGAAGTGGTCAGGCACACGCCGATGTCGATACGGCAGTCAGCAGAGTTAGTAGCAAAGGTAGCGCGCACTGTCGATTACGCGCATGAACATGGCATTCTGCACCGTGATATCAAGCCGGGAAACATTTTGCTTGATAAAAACGGTGAACCACATCTGACCGATTTTGGCCTTGCCCGATTGCTAGATGCGCAAAGCAGCGTCACCCGCACGATCGACGTCCTTGGCACACCCAGCTACATGGCGCCGGAACAAGCTGCCGCTGAAACCTCAAAACTCAGTAAAGCGACAGATGTTTACGGGCTTGGCGCTGTGCTTTACCAATTACTGACTGGTCAACCGCCTTTTGCCGGAGGAACAACTTACGAAACAATCCGACTGCTGCGGGAGACCGAGCCACGGCACCCGCGGCTGTTAAACCCTAAAATAGATCGCGACCTTTCCACAATCTGTCTCAAGTGCCTGGAGAAAGATCCAAAGCGTCGGTATTCTTCCGCTCTCGCGCTTGCGGAAGACCTCGAACACTGGCTAAAGCACGAGCCGATTCAGGCACACCGCACCGGAATTTTCACTCGAGCACGCAAATGGGTGCGTCGAAATCGAGCTATTACTGCCTTGATTGGATCATTGGTTGCTTTGGCAGCAGCGATGAGCTGGAATGTTTGGAAGAGCGAGCTAATCAGCCACCCCTTAACAAAGAGCATCGCCGTCCTGCCATTCGAAAATCTAAGCAGGGACCCAGACAACGCCTTTCTTGCCGACGGCTTGCAGGACGAGATTCTTACCGACTTGGCCCGGATCGCCGATCTAAAGGTAATCAGTCGTACCTCTGTGATGCAATACAAGAGCGGTGTCGCGCGTGATCTCCGCAAGATCGGCCATCAACTCGGGGTAGCAAACGTGTTGGAAGGAAGTGTGCAGCGTGCCAGCAATCGGGTACGCGTTAACGTGCAGTTAGTCGATATGCGTAGCGATCGGCATCAGTGGGCGCAGACTTTTGATCGCGATGTAACAGACGTATTCGGTGTCGAGGACGAAATCGCGGAGACGATCGCAGACAAGTTGAAGGCCAACCTCTCGTCGGCTGAAAAGAGTGCAATTGAACGTGCTCCGACAATCGATCTTACCGCATTCGATCTTTATACTCGCGCCAAAAACCTTATGCTGACAGGGTTTTGGAGCGCCCCGGGGACAAAACTGCTTGAGGCGGCCGATCTGCTGAACCAGGCGATTGCGCGTGATCCATCATTTTTCAAAGCGTATTGCCTACTCGCTTTTACGCACGACCGCCTTTATTTCCTCGGCTCCGACCATACTCCTGCGCGCCTGGCATTAGCCGAGGCGGCCATCCTAGAGGCATTCCGGCTCCATCCGGATGCCGGTGAGGCACACTTGGCACGCGCGGACAATCTTTATCGAGGCTACCTCGATTATGACGCCGCTCTGGCCGAATTGGAAGTCGCCGCCAAGACCTTGCCCAATGATGCCCGTGTTTTCGAGCTAAAAGGTTACATCCAGCGTCGCCAAGGCAAACAAGAAGAGGCGGTGCGTAGCTTGGAGCGCGCCGTTGATCTCGATCCGCGCAACAGCTTTACGCTGCAGCAGATTGCGCTCAGTTATCGTAATCTGCGCCATTTCGCCGAGGAAAAATCGGTTTTGGATCGCGCGCTGGCTATCGAGCCGAATGATGTCGTTATCAAACTTGAGCGCGCGACTTTGGAATTCTATTGGAAAGCTGACACCCGCGCTTTGCATCAAGTGCTCGATTCAATTCTTGCCACAAATCCCCCCACCACTGGAGCGATTGCCGACTACTGGCTTTTTTGCGCACTGGCCGAACGCGATGCCGCTGCCGCAAAAAATGCTGTGATCGCAGCAGGTGAAAACCCGGCCCTAACAGACCAGGGCGTCGTTGCTTTCAGTCGGCCGTTCATGGAAGGTGTCATCGCCCGGATGACGAAAGATGACGCCGAAGCACGTGCCGCTTTCGCTGCGGCGCGCGGGGAGCAGCAGAAGATCATTCAAGCTCACGAAAGTTACGGGCCGCCGCTCTGCGTGCTTGGTTTGATCGACGCTGGGCTGGGACGGAAAGAGGAAGCGCTGCGCGAAGGTCGGCGTGCAGTTGAGCTTCTTCCCGTGGAAAAAGATCCGATCTGGGGCATCGTTATGGTCAAATACTTGGCGATGATCGCTGCATGGGCTGGTGATAAAGATCTTGCCTGCGAGCAGCTTGCCATCACCATCCATCCCCCGCGTCCCCCGAGCCCAATTACCTATGGCGAATTGAAGCTGCTGCCGTTCTGGGATCCGCTGCGTGGCGATCCGCGATTCGAAAAACTGGTGGAGGAGGCCAAGCAGCCGCTCGCGCTGAAATAACACTGTAGCAGCAGGCGTGCCGCCTGCTACAACGCAAGAAGGTCAACACGCCTGCCTCGACAAATCCCAATCAGTGACATCTGCGCCTGCCACGCGGTAGCGGTCTTAGCAAAGGCACGTAATCCGCGGTCTTCCCAAAAAAAATCCAAACTTTCCGCGTTATATCGCGCCGGATTTCCTGCAGTACCTCTGTGAAAGGCCAAACAAACCAAAGACATCTTATGAAAACAAAAATTCTCAGAAATATATTTCTTAGCGTCGGCGTGATCTTCGCGTCAGCGCGGTTGCTGAGTGCAGGCATGAACGATGGCGCCCTGAATTTCAGCAACACGCCATTAATTGCACCGCAGCCCACGTTCGTCACATTCGATCCACCCGGCGGCCCTGCCAGGGACATGCTGCCGAGCGGCATCAACCCGAGGGGAACCATCACGGGAACTTACTACGACGCGAACGTGGTCGGTCACGGCTTCCTGCGGGCGCCCGACGGCACCTTCACGACAATCGATCCGCCGGACTCCACAGGTACCTGCATCGGCTGTTTCCAAGGGCTTGTCGGTCCACCCATCAACCCGGCCGGGGCCATCACGGGAAGCTATTCTGACGCAAGCTTCGTCGGTCACGGCTTCCTGCGGGCGCCCGACGGCACCTTCACCACGTTCGACGTCCCAGGCGATGTCAACGGCATCTACCCCCAGGGCATCAACGCGGCGGGGGCGATCACAGGGTTCTACTTTGACGCGAGCGGCGCGGTCCACGGTTTCCTGCGGGCGCCCCACGGCACCTTCACCACGTTCGATGTCCCAGGCGCCGTCGGCCTGACCGCCGCTGGAGGGATTAACTTGGCGGGGACCATCGCGGGGCTCTACGCTGACGCAAGCTTCGTGTTTCACGGTTTCCTGCGCGCTCCCGATGGTACCTTCACCGAGTTCGATGTCCCGGGCGCCGTCAACGGCACCACCCCCTCCGGGATCAACCCAGCGGGGGCCATCGCGGGAAGCTACTCTGACGCAAACTTCGTCGGTCACGGCTTCCTGCGGGCGCCCGATGGCACCATCACGACGTTCGATCCTCCAGGGTCCACGGGTCCCTTCGGTACCTTCGTCGGCGGCATCAACCCAGGCGGGGCCATCACGGGATCTTACTACGACGCGAACTTCTTCGGTCACAGCTTCGTGCGAGCTCCCGATGGCACCTTCATCGCCCCCTTGGATGTGCCGGGCTCCCCAGGCACATTCGCCACGGTCATCAACCCGGCTGGCGTCATCACGGGGGAATACTTCGACGCAACCGGCGCGAGCCACGGTTTCCTGCGGATCCCGTAAGCCAATCTGTTGCATATAAAACGGAGGACATTTTCCCCACTTTGAGGCCGCAAACGGAGTTCCTATAGCGGTTAAAGATGAAGCGGTAGCAGCCGTGAAAGGAGAACCCGTTGTGGCGGTTCGGGTGGAACTGAAGTGGAGCCACTCACTCTGTTACGGCCTCAGCTCCTGTCTAGGAACACCGTCACGAGCCTGTGATAGGTAGCCCTGAAGAAATCCAAACTTTCCGCGTTATACCCGGGGTCGCCGACCCCGACTACAGCTGCGTCGGCCTTCATCGCAACTGTTTTCAGCTCTTGGTGTTTGCCCTATCCGAGAAATGAAAACAGTTATGCAATCTGCAACTCCCGCGCGTGTGTAATTTCCCGCTTCTGCACCGGACGCGCCTGCGATTTTTCCACTGTGACTACTGCCGCTGTGTCCCCGTCCAGCGTGGTGAATTCCACTTCGTAAGCGAGGCCGTCCCGATAAATATGCACGACCGTTCCCACATCGCCTGCTTTGAATCCTGTGCCGGGGAGATCCGCTTTGAGAACCACTCGGTCGTGTTCTTTGATCGTTTCGCCTTTCATGGTTGGCGCGGATAAGCCGTCACTAATCTAGCTAAATCCGATCCTTTGTCGATAATCCAAATGGTTTGCACATGAGCGACCTTGCCAATCGGCGACTTAAGTTGTCCAGCGACTACGTATTTCTGGCCGTGCTCTGAGGTGTCAACCTGGATAACTTCCGCCTGGCGCGCCATGTCATGCAGTGCCTTTGCAAGTGCACCTGGCTCGGCTGGGCGAAACCCGAGTCCTTCGAAAAACGCTGCCTTTCCGCCGTTGTCGGGATGTGCCGCGTTGAGCAAATAATCTGCTACTTTTTTACGCTCCACAACGGCCTTCTCGGCATTTGGTAGTTTCATCGGCGCCATATTGTCAGATGGCTCGGCAAGTGTCCCGCCTGTTTGCTCAAAAAAACCTCAGTTGCCGTGGTCCTGCCTCGCCGCCGGCTCGCGAAGGCTTTCGGAGTGGTCCTGGCGAAGGCGGATCCGTTGTTTTCCCGATTTAACTCCGAAAGCTTTCGCGAGCAGGCGCTTCAACGCTTTAACGATTCAACGCGGCGAAGCCAACTTTCCGTGTTATATCGCGCCGGATTTCCTGCAGTACCTCTGTGAAAGGACAAACAAACCAAAGATTATCTTATGAAAACAAAAATTCTCCGAAACATATTCATTACCGTTGGCGTGCTCTTCGCGTCAACG
Source organism: uncultured Verrucomicrobiae bacterium (assembly GCA_963791385.1). Lineage (GTDB taxonomy): Bacteria > Verrucomicrobiota > Verrucomicrobiia > Chthoniobacterales > UBA10450 > Udaeobacter. The sequence continues at coordinate 125,248 of CAWBSH010000028.1, read as the reverse complement.
CAGTTGCTGAGTGCAGGCATGAACGATGGCGTCCTGAATTTCAGCAACACGCCCTTAGGCCCATTGCAAAGGGCGCAAGCGCTAAGCATGCCATCGGACAGCGGCTACGCCAATCAAAACACGGGGAACGAGACTAAAAAAGCTCTGGAGGCGACTGCTGCGGCGAAAGCTGCGGCCGGTCGAGAGGCGCGTATCCGCGCGCCATTCGACTCCCCGGCCCCGAACGCCTTAGGCACTTTCATAACGTTCGATGCGCCGGGCGCGGTCAACGGCACAAACCCCTCGGGCATCAACCCGGCGGGAGTGATCACCGGTTACTTCAATGACGTAAACTTCGTGGGTCACGGCTTCGTGAGGAACCATAACGGGTACTTTCATCGCGTTCGATGTCCCGAACGACGTCTCTGGCACATATCCCTCGAGCATCAGCTCGTCAGGCGCGATAACAGGACAATATGGCGACGAAAACTTCGTGGGTCACGGCTTTTTGCGGGACCATAACGGGACTGTCGTTGTGTTCGACGCCCCGGGCGCGCAGTACTACCTCACCCTCGCCATCAACCCGGCGGGAACAATCACCGGTACATTCTTTGACGTAAACTTTGTGGGTCACGGTTTCCTGCGGGCCATAGACGGCGCTATTACCACGTTCGATGTTCCGGGCGCTGTCAACGGCACGGAGGCTGTCGCCATCAACCCGGAGGGGGTAATCACCGGAATCTATACTGATGGAAACTTCGTGAGTCACGGCTTTTTGCGGGACCGCAATGGTGCTTTTACCACCTTTGACCCTCCTACCCCTGGTTTCATAAACGCCTTCGCCCCATACTCATTCGGACCCGACTTATCCATCATGCCGAACGGGGTGATCACGGGAACCTACTTTGAATTCATTCCGGGAAACCCCTTCGGGGGGAACTACCGTGTGTTCGTGCGAGCCACTGACGGCAGCTTCACCACATTCGATGCGGCGACATATCCCCCCTGCTGTATCTGGTCGTTCCCCTCCGGTATGAACCCTGCTGGGACGATCACGGGATCTTTCAACGACGGCTTTACCATTAACCACGGCTTCGTGCGGACCAGCGACGGCACTATTACCACATTCGATGTGCCGGGGGCTGGGACAGGCTTTAACCAAGGCACCGCGCCCTTAGGCATCACCCCGGGAGGCGTTATTATGGGCCTCTACAGAGACGCAAATTATGGGGTTCATGGCTTCCTGCGGATCCCGTGAGCCAACTCAAATTGCAGGCCGCGCAAATCCAAAAGTCGGCGCCCAAATCGGGATGGGCGACCGGATGACAAAGAGTGGTTCTCGATAATCAGTAATGTAGAGTGGATGGCAGTTCGTGGCCGGGGTCATCGACGCCGGCTGCGGCTGCCTTTCCGTTCGCCGTAGCTTTGCGCGAAGCTGGGAACAACCAGTAAAGCTGCTAGAACCCAAGCACGCAGACTACTAAAGGCGGCGAACAGAACTACTCGCCATAGCTTAACCCAAATGTTGGTTTGCGTAGGCGGAGCCCCGCAAAGGTTCTCACTCTTCTCCAAAGAAGTTGTTTGTGTGAATTCGTGTCGATTCGTGGTTGGCCAGACAAAGAATCCAAACTTTCCGTGTTATATCTCGCCGGATTTCCTGCAGTACCTCTGTGAAAGGTCAAACAAACCAAAGACATCTTATGAAAACAAAAATTCTCAGAAACATATTTCTTAGCGTCGGCGTGCTCTTCGCGTCAGCGCAGTTGCTACCCGCCGGTACCTTCACCACGTTCGATCCACCGGGATCCACATTCACCGAGCCCAGTGCCATCACCCCGAGCGGAGTGATCATCGGATTTTACGTCGACGCAAGTGGCGTGACGCACGGCTTCCTCCGGACGCCTGGCGGCAGCTTCACCACGATCGATCCGCCGGGTTCCACATTCACGTACGCCACCGGCATCACCCCGGGCGGGATCATCACCGGGTGGTACCAAGGTACGATGGGCGGTCTGGATCTACACGGCTTCCTTCGCGCTCTCGACGGAAGCATCACCTCGTTCGACGCACCACCGGGCGGTTACATAGCTGGCTCTTTTTATAATCCTGGTGGTCCACCTCCCAGCGTCAACCCGGCCGGGGATATTGCGGGAAGCTATTTTACGTCTACCCCCTACGCGGAGCACGGGTTCCTGCGGACTCGCGACGGCACCTTCGCGACCATCGATTACCCGGGCGCAGCGGGTTCGACCGAGGTTTTAGCCATCAACCCGGCGGGGGTGATCGTGGGAGACTTTTGTAACGCTGACACATGTTACCAGGGCTTCATGCGGACTCCCGACGGCACCTTCACCGTGATCAATGCAAATGCGAGCATCCCCACCGGCATCAATCCGGCTGGGGCGATCACGGGATTCGCCGTTGACTTCCCTGGCGGCTATGTGCGGAGTCCCGACGGCACCTTCATCACGTTCAATCCGCCGGGCTCTATCTACACCTCGCCCTTCGCCATCAACCCAGCGGGCGCGATCACTGGATACTACTGTGGCGCGGGGTTCGACTGTCATGGCTTCTTGCGGAGTCCCGACGGCACCATCACCACGTTCGACCCGCCGGGCTCCACATTCACGTACGCCACCGCAATCAACCCGGCTGGCGTTATCACAGGAGGTTTTATCGATGCAAGCGGCGTTGTGCACGGCTTTCTGCGGATTCCGTAAGCCAATCTGTTGCATATAAAACGGGGGACATTTTCCCCACTTTGAGGCCGTAAACGGAGTTCCTATAGCGGGGAAACAGAAAGGAAATTCACATGAAACCAACGATTCAGGTCAAAAAAGCAAGTTCACCGTCCGGTTTCTCTAGTCCGCGTGCCTTTATGGCCTTCCTCCTTTGCACGGCTGCTGCCGGTTCGATGTTGACCGGGACAATGCTGGCTGTCTTCCGTCCTGAGGCCCCGGCGAAAGTTCCTAACAGAACACTGACTTTCGCGGACCGTGTAGCTTACCAACGCGCAATTGAGGAAGTATACTGGCGTCACCGTATCTGGCCGAAAGAGCGCCCCGATCCCAAGCCTTCGTTAGATGAAATAATTCCTCTGGCGCAATTGGAAAACAAAGTCATGGATTATCTTCGCAACTCCCAGGCACTGGAGAATTACTGGCAACGGCCACTTACTGCTGAGCAGTTGCAGGCTGAAATGGAGCGCATGGCGCAGAACACGAAACAGCCCGAGGTGTTGCGTGAACTCTTTGATGCGCTTGGGAACGATCCATTTGTTATCGCGGAGTGCCTGGCTAAGCCGGTCTTGTCCGAGCGTTTGGTAACAAACTTTTATCCCTACGACCAGAGATTTCATGCCGAGCCAATGCAGCGCGCAGAAGCTCAACACCAAGTGCCTACTGCAATGGCAGCAGTGACCGCAAACTACACGCTTCCTGTGATAGCCGGTCCGTCGGGCACCTGCACCGACGACACGTGGACTCCAACCAGCACCTCCAATGCGCCCGATGGCCGATTTCAGCACACGGCAGTGTCGACCGGCAGCGAAATGATCGTCTGGGGAGGCGACGCCAACAGCGTTTTCAATACCGGCGGCAGATATGATCCCAGCACTGATAGTTGGACAGCCACCAGCACAACCAGCGCGCCCTCCGCTCGATCCGGACACACCGCGGTGTGGACCGGCAGCGAAATGATCGTCTGGGGCGGAGGCGACGCCAACGGCGTTTTCAATACCGGCGGCAGATATAATCCCAGCACTGATAGTTGGACAGCCACCAGCACCACTAATGCGCCTGATGCTCGGGCTGTGCACACGGCAGTATGGACTGGCAGTGAAATGATCGTCTGGGGCGGATTTAACTTCCCCAGCGTTTTCAATACCGGCGGCAGATATGATCCCAGCACTGATAGTTGGACAGCCACCAGCACAACCAGCGCGCCCTCCGCTCGATTCTCTCACACCGCGGTGTGGACCGGCAGCGAAATGATCGTCTGGGGCGGAGATGATAGCAACGGCAACGGTCTTAACACCGGCGGCAGATATGATCCTAGCACCGATAGTTGGACAGCCACCAGCACAACCAGCGCGCCCTCCGCTCGAGCCTTACACACCGCGGTGTGGACCGACAGCGAAATGATCGTCTGGGGCGGAGATGATAGCAACGGCAACGGTCTTAATACTGGCGGCAGATATAATCCCAGCACCGATAGCTGGACGGCCACCAGCACAACCAGCGCGCCCTCCGCTCGATCAAACCACACCGCGGTGTGGACCAGCAGCGAAATGATCGTCTGGGGTGGGGTTGGCATCACCGGGGATTTGAACACAGGCGGAAGGTATAGTCCCAGCACTGATAGTTGGACAGCCACCAGCACCACTAATGCGCCTGATGCCCGAGACACTCACACGGCCGTGTGGATCCGCCAGCCAAATGATCGTCTGGGGCGGATTTCACGGCACTTTTCAACACCGGCGGGAGATATTGCGCGCAAACCGGGACACCGACACCTACTCCAACTCCTACTGCCACACCTACTCCCACAGTGACGCCAACTCCGACACCGACAGCTACGGCGACGATAACTCCAAGCCCGAGCCCGACCGCGACGGCCACGTCTACACCAACGGCGGCACCGAGATCTACACCAACACCTAGACCACGCCCGACTCCGCAGCCTCGCCCGACTCCTTGAACTCGCCCGTTTGTTCGTGCGTATCAATCACGCTGCCAGCTTCATCGTAAACGCGAATCACTGTCAGCTGCAAAATGGAAGTCAGGGCAACCGACCGCGATCGCCCCCGGCCGGTCGCCGGAACCGCCTTTCCTGACCCAATAAAAACCTGCGAATTTTTCTTCCATTCCACAGTTCCAGTGCCTAAACTCGGCGGCCTCAAGGCAAAATGGACAACATCATCGAGGCGAGAGAACTGCAGATTGAGCGCAAGCATTTCTATGTCGAGCTCCGGCAGAATGAGCGCGGTAGATTTTTGCGTATCACAGAGGAAGCTCACGGCCGCCGTAACAGCATCATCGTGCCGAGTACCGGCGTAGATGACTTTACAGCGACGATTGCTGAAGTTCTTACGAACGGCGAAACCGCGCCAGCTTAACCGCTGAACTCCTGTTCAGTTGTGGTATACGCAACGATGCGGCCCGCAAAGGTCATGAACGCGAGCGAGGCCCGCAATCTTAACCGCTGATTCACGTTCTGTAGAGGCAGCCGTGCCGGCTGCAATATCTTGAACGCAGGCGACCCGCCTTCGATCGTCGCGGCAATTTCCGGCGCGGCAGGCAGGCCTGCCGCTACAATAAAGTTCACTTGCCGCGCTCATCCCGTGCGTTGACATCGCGACGCCCGAAACTAGTTTGGCGCTTCGTCATTTCGGCGGCTGCCGCCGCTGCTAAATTATGGCCAGAAAACGAAAATCTCATCTTCGAAAACGATTTCAACGCGCGAGGAAACCGCTGCGATCCAGATCGGGCAAAGGCGTTGTCGGCAAGAGAACGCGCGTGTCGCGTTACGTTTATTACTTCGGGGATGGCCACGCTGATGGAAAAGGCACGATGAAACCTTTGCTGGGCGGCAAAGGCGCAAACCTCCACGAAATGACGCGCATCGGTCTGCCAGTGCCCCCGGGGTTCACTATCACCACGGAAGTTTGCAGCTATTTCTACGATCATAATCGCGCATATCCGCCGCAACTAGAGGCGCAAGTCGCGGCAGCGATGGCCAAAGTCGAAAAATCCACCGGCAAAAAATTCGGCGACAAAGAGCGGCCTCTGCTGGTCTCCGTGCGCTCCGGCGCGCGCGATTCCATGCCCGGAATGATGGATACGATTCTCAATCTCGGCATGAACGACGAAGTGGTGGAGATCGTCGCGAGGAAAACGAATAACGCGCGGTTTGCCTGGGATTCTTATCGCCGATTTCTTCAGATGTACGGCGACGTTGTGATGGGCGTGCAAAAACGGCCGGGCGAAGACCACGAACCATTCGAAACTGTAATCGAGCGCGTGAAGGACGAGCGCTACGGCAAGCACGACTTCCCCGACGTGCGATTGACTGTCGCCGATCTGAAAGAGCTCGTGCAGCGGTTCAAGGCTTTGATTAACGAGCGCACCGGAAAATCTTTTCCCCAAGACCCGAACGAACAACTCTGGGGCGCGATCGGCGCCGTTTTCGGTTCGTGGATGAACGATCGCGCCATCGTTTATCGACGGAAATACGGGATCCCGCGCGAATGGGGAACCGCGGTTAATGTTCAGACGATGGTGTTTGGGAACATGGGCGACACCAGCGCAACCGGGGTCGCCTTCACGCGCGATCCGGCCACGGGCGAAAAGATTTTCTATGGCGAATACCTCATCAACGCGCAGGGCGAAGATGTCGTTGCGGGCGTGCGCACCCCGCATCCGATCGCCGATCTGGCGAAAGAAATGCCCGCAGCGCACAAGGAGCTCATGACGGTTCGCAGCATTCTTGAGCGGCACTTCAAGGACATGCAGGACCTCGAGTTCACGGTCGAAGAGAATCGCCTCTACATTTTGCAAACGCGAAACGGCAAACGCACCGGCCATGCGGCGGTGCGTATCGCCGTGGATATGGTCGGCGAAAAGTTGATAACGAAAAAGGACGCCGTCCGACGTGTTCCGGCCGATTCGCTCTCGCACCTCCTCGCACCAGTCTTTGATCGCCAGGCTGTGCAGAACGCAAAGAAAATTGGCAGCGGTCTCGCGGCCGGCCCGGGTGCAGCGTGCGGGCATGTCGTCTTCAGCGCGGAGGAAGCTGTGGCCCGCGCGCAACGCGGCGAGAAGGTCGTGCTCGCCCGGATTGAAACGTCTCCGGAAGATTTGCGCGGCATGATCGCGGCCGAAGGAATTCTCACGTCGCGCGGCGGCGTCTCGTCCCACGCGGCATTGGTTGCGCGTCAAATGGGCAAAGTCTGCGTGTGCGGCGCAACTGCGATCCAAATCGATTACCAAAACCGCACGCTCAGTGCGAACGGCACGACGCTGAACCGGGGCGATTACATTTCCATCGATGGAACCGCTGGCGAAGTGTTTGCCGGGGAAGTCGCCACCGCACCGTCGGAGATTATTCAGGTGCTCGTCGATGGCTCGCTCGATGCGAAGAAAAGCCTGACTTATAGGGATTACGCGAAATTGATGAAGTGGGCCGACGAATTCCGCACCATCGGCGTGCGCGCAAATGCTGATACGCCTGAGCAAGTTAAAAACGCTGTCGCATTCGGCGCGGAAGGAATCGGGCTCTGCCGTACAGAGCACATGTTTTTCGAAGGCGACCGGATCGACGCCATGCGGGAGATGATTCTCGCAGGCACAAAGGACGAGCGAGCGCGAGCGCTGGCGAAATTGCTTCCGTATCAGCGCGGCGATTTCATTGGCATCTTCACGGCGCTGAAAGGCCTGCCCGCCACCATCCGGTTTCTGGATCCGCCGTTACACGAATTTTTGCCCACGGATCACGCGCAGCAGAACGAACTGGCAAACAAGCTCGGCGTACCGGTTGAACAAATTTCCCATCGCGTTCATGAGCTGCACGAGTTCAATCCGATGCTCGGCCATCGCGGTTGCCGGCTGGGGATCACCTTCCCTGAGATTTCCGAAATGCAGGCACGCGCGATATTTGAAGCAGCCGCAGCGGTGCAAGCCAATGGGATCAAGGTCCACCCGGAAATCATGATTCCGCTGGTGGGATTCCCGCGCGAGCTAAAACTCCAGATCGACATCGTCCGGCGCGTTGCAGGCGAAGTGGCGAAGGAACGAGGAAGAAAATTCAAGTATCTGGTCGGAACAATGATTGAGATCCCGCGCGCAGCGCTCCTGGCCGATCAAATCGCGCGCGACGCTGAGTTCTTCAGCTTCGGCACAAACGATCTGACGCAGACCACACTGGGAATGAGCCGCGACGACTCCGGCAGTTTCCTCCCCGCGTACGCGGAGCTCGACATCGTCGGTTCAAATCCATTCGCAACAATCGATCAAAAGGGTGTTGGACGTTTGATGGAAATTACTCGGGACCTCGGCCGTAAAACGCGCCCGGACATCAAACTGGGAATTTGCGGCGAGCACGGTGGTGAGCCAAACAGCGTCAAATTCTGTCACCGGCTCGGTCTCGATTACGTCAGTTGCAGTCCATTCCGAATTCCCATTGCGCGATTGGCGGCGGCGCAGGCAGCTCTCGAGGCCCACAACTCTCGATAAAATGGTAGGGGCGGTTCCCCTGAACCGCCTCGGCGATTGGGTCAATCGCCCCTACCTGCGGCGACAAACTTGAAGCGCGTGTGGCGCTCCGTAGTCTCTTCCGATGCAAATGCGCGAAGAAACGATCGATATTGATGCGTTTGCGCGCCGTCACATCGGCCCGAGCGACGAGGAAGTTCGCGCGATGCTGCGGGAGTTGGGCTTTGAACGTCTGGACGCACTGATCGACGGCACGGTTCCGAAGAACATTCGTTTTGATCGGCAACTGAATTTGCCGAAAGCGAAATCGGAAACCGAAGCGTTGGCTGAGCTGCGGGCGATTGCGAAGAAGAACAAAATCGCGCGCTCGTTTATCGGCACCGGCTACTACGACTGCATCACGCCGCCCGTCATTCAGCGAAACATTCTGGAAAACCCCGGGTGGTATACCGCTTACACGCCTTACCAGGCGGAAATTGCGCAAGGCCGGCTCGAAGCGCTGCTGAACTTCCAGCAGATGATCATCGACCTCACGGCACTCGACATCGCGAACGCGTCGTTGCTGGATGAAGCGACTGCCGCCGCTGAAGCAATGGCGCTTTGCCACGCAGCTATTCCAAATCGCAAAACGTTCTTCGTCGCCGATAACTGTCACCCTCAAACGATTGCCGTGGTGCAAACCCGCGCGAAGCCGCTCGGGATCGAGATCAACATCGGCGATTACTCGCGATTCAAATTTGACGACACAACTTTCGGCGCGCTGGTTCAATATCCGGCCACGGATGGCGCGATACACGATTACGCTGATTTCGTCCGACGGGCACACAACGCCGGTGCACTGGTCGTCGTCGCAGCAGATGTTCTTGCTCTCACATTGCTGAAACCGCCGGGCGAATTCGGCGCGGACGTAGCGGTTGGTAATACGCAACGCTTCGGAGTCCCGCTGGGATTCGGCGGGCCGCACGCTGCATATTTCGCCACACGCGACGAGTTCAAACGTCACATGGCTGGCCGACTCGTTGGCGTGTCCCACGACGCCGAAGGCCATCCAGCGTATCGGCTCGCGTTACAAACGCGGGAGCAGCACATCCGCCGCGATAAAGCGACGAGCAACATCTGCACCGCACAGGTGCTTCTCGCTGTCATCGCATCGATGTATGCGGTCTATCATGGTCCCAAAGGATTGCGCGCGATCGCCGAACGCGTTCACAGATTAACAAGCCAACTCGCAAACGATCTACGCGCTCTTGGCTGCACAATCACACACGACAACTTTTTCGATACCATCCGCGTCGAAGTCGAATCCAGCGAAGTCATTTTGGAGCATGCGGCTAAAGCGGGCTGCAATCTGCGAGCACTCGGCCCACGGGCAGTCGGCATTTCATTCGACGAAACAACAACGGCACGGGACATCGAACTGTTGATGTCGATTTTTCGCGGTACGCTCGTGCGCGATCTTGCTGATGACGAGATCGGCGAGCCGCCGCTGCGGATTCCGCCGTTTGCAATCCGCACTTCCCCGTTTCTCACTCACCCGATCTTCAACACGCATGATACTGAGACAGAAATGCTGCGCTATCTGAAGAAGCTCGAATCGCGCGATCTGTCGCTCACGACCTCAATGATTCCGCTGGGTTCATGCACGATGAAGCTCAACGCGACCGCGGAAATGTTTCCGATCTCATGGCCTGAAATTTCGAAATTGCATCCGTTCGCACCAATCGAACAGGCGGCCGGCTATCTGGAGATTTTTCAGCAGTTGGAAGACTGGCTTGCGGAAATCACCGGGTTTGCGGCGGTTTCATTGCAACCGAATGCCGGGTCGCAGGGCGAATTCGCGGGTCTGCTGGCGATTCGGGAATATCACGCGTCGCGCGGCGAAGCGCATCGCAACATTTGTCTCATTCCGACATCCGCACACGGCACCAATCCCGCCAGCGCGGTAATGGCCGGGTTCAAAGTTGTTTCAGTTTCATGTCTGAAAGATGGCGACATCGATCTTGCCGATCTGCGCGCTAAAGCAGACGAACACGCGCGGGATCTCGCCGCGCTCATGGTGACTTATCCCTCAACGCACGGCGTCTTCGAGCCGACGATTCGCGAAATCTGCGATATCGTTCATGCGCACGGCGGCCAGGTTTATATGGACGGCGCGAACTTGAATGCGCAAGTCGGTCTTTGCCGTCCGGGCGATTACGGCGCCGATGTTTGCCATTTGAACTTGCATAAAACTTTTTGTATTCCGCACGGCGGCGGCGGACCGGGTGTCGGACCGATTGGCGTGGCCAAACATCTTGTCGAGTTTTTGCCGGGGCTTTCGTCAATCGAGAATCGAAAATCGAGAATCGAGAATCGGGTAGGTCCAATAGCGGCGGCTCCCTGGGGTAGCGCCAGCATTCTGACCATTACCTGGATGTACATCCGGATGATGGGCGCCGAGGGACTGAAACGAGCAAGCGAAGTGGCAATTCTAAACGCAAATTACATGGCCAAACGGCTCGACCCGTACTTTCCGGTTCTCTTCAAAGGGAAGCACGGCCTGGTCGCGCACGAATGCATCATCGATTTGCGCCAGTGGAAAAGCGCAGGCATTGAAGTCGAAGACGCGGCAAAACGTTTGATGGATTACGGTTTTCATGCGCCGACCATTTCTTGGCCAGTAGGAGGGACGATGATGATCGAGCCCACGGAGAGCGAACCGCAACACGAGCTTGATCGTTTCTGCGATGCGATGATTTCGATCCACGCGGAAATGAAAGCAATCGCAGAAGGAAAACAGGATCAAAAAGACAATTTGCTTAAGAACGCGCCGCACACCGTGCGCCAAATCGCATCCGACAAATGGGGCCACCCGTACTCGCGCGAAGAAGCAGCTTTCCCCGCTCCTTGGACACGCGAACACAAATTCTGGCCCGCCGTCGGTCGCATCGACAACGTTTATGGCGATCGCAACCTCTTCTGCTCCTGCCCGCCAGTGGAAGCATTTGAGAACGAGTAGCGCACGCGTCCCGCGCGCTGGCGAGCGCGTCTTGGCGATCGCGGACTTTTGTTAAGTTCGATCCCATTCGGAAATGCGCGGCTGCACAGAAAGCTGTTTCGGCGTGACGCCGAAACCAGCACGCGAGACGCGTGCGCTACCCTTCGGGCGCGAGCTCGGGGGCAGTGACGACGCGAGTAGGGACGAGGCGTAAAGCGCTGCCGTTTGTTTCCTCGGCTGCAGCGGGACCGGCTTCGTGATATTCGGCATCGCTGTTCACCTGCCAGAGATCGTACAACTTTGTGTCGGCAAGAATATTCTCCACGCACAGCATCGCGGTCATCATCGCGTGGTCCTGGTTGTTGTATTTGTGCATGCCGTTGCGTCCGACGAGATGCAGGTTTGGATAACGAGTCTCCAGTTCCCGGCGAACGATATCGACGTTTTGCGCGTAATCGTCGTCATAGACCGGATAGGCCTTCTTCTGGCGAACGACGCACCCGTCGATGAAATCGCCTTCCCTGGCGAGTCCGATCTGAATCAGTTCGCGCTTTGCGAGCGCGATCAGATCCATGTCGCTCGAATCCCAGAGGCCGTCGTGTTCGAAACAGAAATACTCCAGCCCGTAGCATACTTTGTCGGATTCGGGAACCATCTCCGGCGACCATGAACGGAAGTTCTGAACACGGCCGACCTTCACGCTCGGGTCGTGAATGTAGATCCAGTTGTCATCGAACATTTGGCGATCTTTCAAGATCAACATCACGGTCAGGAAATCGCGGTACTTCAGGCTTTCAGCCGCGCGTCTGGTTTGCTCACTCGGAGCGGGCGACAGACCGCGTGCGAGTTCTCGCATGGGCGCAGATGAAATGACGTGTTCGGCCTCGATGCTACACAAATCACCCTGGCGATCTTTGTATTCCACGGTCCAACTGCCGGACATCTTGTCATATGAGCAGCGAGTGACCCGGCAGCCCATCTCGAGTTCGCCACCTAGCGCGATCATCTTTTCGGCGCATGCCTCCCACATCATGCCGGGACCGAGGCGGGGATAGCGAAAAGAATGGATCAGTGTCTTGATGACTTTGCTGCGGTCGCCGTTATAACGCTGGGGAATAAGAGCATTCTTAATCGCGCTTCCTAACGAAAGACCTTTGATCCTTTGCGCAGCCCAATCGGCGGAGATTTCCTTGCAGCTCATCCCCCACACCTTTTCCGTGTAGCTCTTGAAGAAAGTGTTAAAGAGGCGGTTTCCGAACTGATTGCTCACCCACTCTTCAAAATTGCGCGGATTTCGCACCGGCAATAGACGCGCCTTTAACCACGACAGAATGCAGAGTGTGGACTTGAAGACGCCCAGCTTCAGCAGCGCTTCAACTGGCTTGAGAGGATAAGAAAAAAATTTGCCGCCGTAAAGAATCCGCGAGGAGCGCGGCCGGATGAGCATGTCGTTCGGCAAAACCTCCGTCCATAGATCTTCAACGGCTTTGGATTTTGAAAAGAAGCGGTGTCCGCCGATGTCGAAATGAAATCCCTTGTGGCTCACGGTCCTCGAAATGCCACCGACGTAAACGGGATCGGCTTCCAAAACCAAAACCTCGACATCGTTTTTGGAAAGCAAATAGCCGGCCGTGAGACCTGCTGGGCCTGCACCGATTATGACGACCTTTGCGTTCATCTATTATGCGACCCAGTTACCCCGGGTAAAATTCCAAACATACCAGCCCTGGAGGCACAACCCCGCAGCGCTGATCAGCGCTACTGCCGCGGTCCCTAATGCCCGCACCCACACTGGCGGCGTACGAAATTGCCGCAGAAAATTCAGAAACGCCAGCACGATCAAAGCGTACGCGCCGAACTCGTACCGCAGCATGCTCTCCATATCGACACAGGCAACTCCGCTCACGGAGAGGTAATAAATCGTCGCCGCACAGAAATAGATTCCCGCGCGTATTGGCAGATCGGCCCGGCGCCGAACCGCTGGAAGCAATTCACAAACTGCGATGGCGACGAAAAGGACGGCACCGAGCGTCATGGATAACTGGCTTGCTTCAATGGGATCATTCAGTGCGGGAACGAGCCAGCGATAACTGTCGGGTTTAAACACCGCAAGATAATCGGGCACGATGCCCCAACCAGCCGCCTGCGTGAGCATGTAAAGGTCCCAGTGACCCCATCGCAGTTGGCAGTAAGCGAAGAATGCGATCGCGCCGGATGCCGCGACAAGCGTCAAGCCGATAGCTGCGCGGTTCTCTCGAACCCAGGTTTGCGGCTTGAACAAACCGCGCCATCCAGTGCGAAAAACCGAGCGCACCATAGGAAAAGCGGCGCACACGATTCCGACAATTCGCGTCGCGGACATGACGATCCCGTGCACAGCAGCCAACACTCTCGCCGCGCGCCCCTCGGAGGTGCTCCAGTACATAAACCCGAGCAGCGCCATAAGAAAAAGCGATTCCGAATAGCCGGCGACCAGAAAGAACGCTGCCGGGTTCGCGAGGATTAAGAGTGTGCCGCAAATCTGAAGCGCACGCGGAACATTCCAGCGCGCGCAGAACAAGAAGAAATAGGTCCAAAAACCCCAGGCAGCCAACTGAGCCGTGATCAATAGCGCGGTCCCGGCGCTCAGATTGAAGGCATGCCGAACCAGCGCAGCAATCACCGGATATGCCGGAAAAAACGCGACATTCGAGACTTCCATAACCTTATGATCGATCGGCGGGACAATAGTCTGGTATCCGCGATCGATAATGTTCCTGAACCAGTAGCTATCGTGTTGGAGCAGCGAGGCGTAGCGCTGCGTGACCGCCTCTTCTGGAGCGAGCAAAACCAGCGCGATTCCAACCTGCAGAAAAGTGACGGCAAATCCCGCGAGCAAAGGCGTAACGAAACCTGGCAGGCGGGTCATAAATGATAATCGCAGAAGCTGGCGAGTCTGCTCGCGAAACTCTGAACAACGATAAGTTCGGCAGGGCGCCAGCAACATCTGAAATTTTCGGCAGAAGCAGTATCGGAGCGCATCGGGTTCGCTGATTTCAGTGACTCGATTGGACGGCGATTACGAATCCTTTATTCGCGCACACTTTTGGACCAGCCGCCTGCGCTGTTGCGCCACTGAACTTGTGGATACGTGGCGAAACTATTACGAACCAGAGATCAGGAGCACGATCTCGCCCTTCGCTGGATGCGCGTGGTAATGCGCAAGGAGCTCCGCGGCGGTGCCCCGGCGGAATTCCTCAAATTTCTTTGTCAGCTCGCGCGCGACGCAAAGTTGTCGATGTGGCATGATCTGCATGCAGGCTTCAAGTGTTTTAACCAACCGATAAGGCGATTCGAAGAAGATTGCGGTGTCCTCGCTTTCGGCTGCTGCGCGTAATTCGCGCTCGCGTTGGCCGCTTTTCACCGGAAGAAATCCACGGAACGAAAATTTCTCGGGCGGAAATCCGGAGCCAAGCAAAGCGGTCAGGATCGCCGACGGCCCGGGAATGATCGTGAAAGGCAGTTCGCGTTCGATGCATGCGCGAATGAGGCGTATCCCAGGATCGGATAGTCCAGGTGTGCCTGCGTCCGTAATCAGCGCAACCTTCTCGCCTCGCCCAAGGCGTTCTACCAACTCCGCCGTGCGCATCGCTTCATTGTGTTCATGATAGCTGACAAAAGGCTTTTTGATTTCGAAATGCTTTAACAATAAGCCGGAATGCCGGGTATCCTCCGCCGCGACAACATCGGCATCTTTGAGCACTTCGAGAGCCCGCAAAGTAATGTCGCCGAGGTTACCAATGGGTGTGGCGATGACGTAAAGCATTTCCTATCCTCGATTCAAAGTCGGCCTTACGCCATCAACCGGCTTGGACCGCCAACAAAGCAACCGTTGCCAATAAGCTAAGCGCGGTAGAGGCGATTGACTCCAATCGCCGGGTTCACCAGCCCAGAACCTTCGCGAACATCAGCGGCGCAACGATCGTTGCGTCAGATTCAATGACGAATCGCGGAGTATCGACGCTCAGTTTTCCCCAGGTGATCTTCTCATTGGGGACCGCACCGGAATATGAGCCGAAGCTGGTCGTGGAATCGCTGATTTGGCAAAAGTAACCCCATTCAGGCACCGGCGAGGTGACTACGTCCTGGTTCAGCATCGGCACGACGCAAATCGGGAAATCACCCGCAATGCCACCTCCGATTTGGAAAAACCCGATGGACGAGTCCTTCGACACACGCCGATACCACTCCGCGAGTTCAATCATGTATTCGATCCCCGAGCGGACCGCCTGCACATTCCTGATCACCCCGGTGATGCAGCGGGCCGCGTAGATATTTCCAAGGGTCGAATCTTCCCAGCCGGGCACAAACAAAGGAAGGTTCTTGTGCGCAGCGGCAATCATCCAGCTGTCGGCGGGATCAATCTCGTAAAATTGTTTCAGGCGGCACTCGCGCAAGATCGTATAAAGGAATTCGTGGGGGAACTTCCTACGGTTGTTCTCCGAAGCGGCGATCCATTCGTCGAGCACCACGTGCTCAATTCGACGCATCGCTTCCTCCTCCGGAATGCAGGTGTCAGTGACGCGATTAAGGTGCCGCTGCAGCAACTCTTGCTCTTGTTGAGGACTTAGCTCTCGATAGTTGGGAATGCGTTCGTACTTGCTGCGCGCGACGAGATTGAACAGGTCTTCCTCCAGGTTCGCACCCGTGCAGGTAATGGCGTGCACTTTGTCACGGCGAATCATCTCCGCTAGCGAAACTCCCAATTCAGCGGTGCTCATCGCACCCGCCAGAGTGATCATCATTTTTCCGCCATCATCGAGATGTGCGATGTACGCGTCGGCTGCGTCTTTCAGCACCGCCGCGTTGAAATGCCGGTAATTGCGCTCAATGAACTGGCTAATGCTGCCCATTTTCACATCACCAACTTTGCAATGGGTCTATTGCTGTTTGATGCAAAACTTATAGTGCGTCGGTCAAGTGTTAATTGCATTTTTTTGAAATTTCCTACGGAATTGCAGCCAGAATGCGGGAGGCCAGAATGTTCGGCATTAGCCCGAGAAAAACAACTCCTGCGGCAAGCAGAGCGACGGTAGCTCGCTGCAAACCATAGGACGGTATGCGATCGAGCGGCCGCGCTACTGGCATTGACGCTTCATCAACGAAAATCGCTTTCAGGACAAGCAGGTAATAATAGAGAGAGACGAAACTGCCGAGCAGACCGAGCGCGACCAGCCAGAGAAGCTCTTGGTTTGCACCAGAGTGCAGCGCGACGCTAAACAGATAGAATTTTCCGAAAAATCCGGCCAACGGCGGAATGCCTGCAAGCGACAACATAAAAACCGCCATGCATCCGGCGAGTAAGGGAGAACGTGACGCCAGTCCACAAAAGTTAGCGAAATCGTCGCCGCCGGTTTCGCGTCGCACGACGCCAACGACACCGAATGCACCCATGAGTGTGACGGCATAAATGGTCGTATAGAACAAGGCCGCGGAAAAGCCGTCATGGCCGCCGGCCACGAATCCGATCAATGTATAACCCGCATGCGCAACGGCGGAGTAGGCAAGAAGCCTGCGTACGTTCGATTGCGCAAGCGCAACCAGATTACCGATCACGATCGAAAACGCGGAAAGCGCTGCTAGCAGGGGCGACCAACCGGCGACCATGGTATGCCAGCCGGCGTTGCCGTGCACCGGCGCAAACCCCACCAACACTATTTTTCCCAGCACAAGGAACGACGCAACCTTCGACCCCGAAGCGATGAACGCCGCGCTCGGCACAGGCGCGCCTTGATACGCGTCGGGCGCCCAGAGGTGAAACGGCGCGGCAGCGATCTTGAACGCGAAACCAACGAGCATCATCACGATTCCAACCGCAAGCAATGGCTGCACTGTTGTGGTGGCCAGCTTTTGCGAGATCGCCGCCAGACCGGTCGTTCCCGACATACCGTAAACAAGACTGATCCCGAAAAGTGTGAATGCGCTTGAGGTGCTCCCGAACAGAAAGTATTTCAGACCTGCCTCGGCGGAGCGGACATCCAACTTATCAAATGCAACCATCACGTAGAGTGATAGACCCAGCAGCTCGAGTCCGATAAAAATCATGAGCAACTCCTCACTGCCGACGAGCAACATCAGGCCGACCGTTGCCAAAAGAATTATGGCAAGATATTCGCCGAGATGACGCCGCGCCTTTTCAGCGTGCGTCAGGAGTACCGTGAAAAATGCAAGCACGATACAAATGATTTTGAAAAGCGACGTGAGTGGCGAAATCACAAACATCCCGCCGAAAAGCGTTGTATTGCGCGGCAGCATCAGGACGGCTCCGATCGCAATCACTAGTCCGGACACAGCGACAAATGCGCAGGCGGAAACCGCGCGTCTCGCGACCAGACTGATCGAAAGCACGAGCAGCGCCGTCAGCACCACGACCGCTTCAGGAGAAGCCAGTTTGAGAAGCTGTAGATAAGACATCGTTAAGCCGGTGACGTGTCAGGTGTTCCCGTAAGGTTCACTTC
The DNA here is from genome assembly GCA_963791385.1 of uncultured Verrucomicrobiae bacterium. Lineage (GTDB taxonomy): Bacteria > Verrucomicrobiota > Verrucomicrobiia > Chthoniobacterales > UBA10450 > Udaeobacter. The sequence continues at coordinate 107,585 of CAWBSH010000028.1, read as the reverse complement.
AAAAACCTCATCGTCTCGACCGCGGGTATGATGCGATCGAGCAACAGTTTTGGATAAATGCCGACGGCGAACGTCGTAATCATCAGTATCGAAGCGCCGATTTTCTCCGGAATCGTGATGCTTTGTTCCTTGTTCCAATCCCGGTCGAGGGCTATGCGGCCTTCCTGCATGGAAACGCTTGAGCGTTGATCACCGAAGAAGGAAAACTTTAGCGCGCGCAACGTGAACGCAGCAGTCAACACCATCCCTGCGCCCGCGATCCAAACCGCAATTGGATAAGTTTTCCATGCGCCGATGAGAATCGTAATCTCAGCCGCGAATCCACTGAACCCGGGAATGCCCATCGATGCAGCCGCTGCGACGACAAATGTAAATGCTGCGAACGGCAGCGCTCGACTCAGATTCATTCCCGCAAGCGCGTCAAGGTCCCGCGTATGTGTGCGCCGATAAATCATGCGTCCTGCCACGGCGAACAGCAGGGCCGCAATCACACCATGCGAAAACATTTGCAGCACGGCACCGGAAACTCCGAGCACGTTGGCCGTTGCAAAACCGAGCAGCACAAAACCCATGTGGCTCACGCTCGAATAGCCAATCACAAATTTGAGATCACTTTGGCGAAGGGCCACTGCCGCCGCATAGACAATTCCGATTAGAGCGAGTACAGCGATCCACTTGCTCCACATCTCGAATCCCTGGGGGAAAAGATTCATCGCGACGCGAAGACCGGCGTACGAACCGAGTTTCATCACGATTCCAGCGAGCAACATCGAACCCGCAGTCGGCGCAGCGGCGTGACCCGTCGGAGCCCACGTGTGCAACGGCCAGACGCCGGCCAGCACGGCGAACCCGAGAAACAATATGGGAAACGCCCACGATTGCAGTTGCGGTGAAAATTCGAATCGCGAAAGCTGATTCAGGTCCAGTGAGCCCGCAGTCACATAAGCGATCAGTATTCCGACGAAAACGAACATGCCGCCAAAAAATGAATACAGCGTGAGCTTCATGGCGCCGTATTCCCTGTTGGTCGAGCCGAAGATGGCGATGAGAAAGTATTTCGGCACGATGACCAGCTCGTAGAACATGAACAGCAAAAACAGATCGGCGCTGAGGAAGACGCCGTAACTCCCGGCCACTACCAGCAGCAACCAAAAGAAGAATTCGTTCTGCCGATTCTCGACATCCCACGAGAACAAGACGGTGCTTACCGATGAGATCCCGGTGACAAGAACCATCGTCAGGCTAACGCCATCGATCGCCAGGTGATAATTCATCCCGAGCGCCGGGACCCACGGCACGAGCACGATGGTTGTAAAGTGTGCCAGATCGGCAATGGGCGTGCCGACGAACACCACAATACCCAGCGCCAGGCCCGCGATCGTCGTAAGCAGCGCAATCCAGCGCGCAAATGCACGCGGCAAAAGCAACAACAGCACTGCGCCTCCGAACGTAATGTAAATCGTCCAGGCGATCATGCGCGTTTTCGTGTCCAGTAACGCGCTGGCCTCTCGCGCACATGAAATCCGATCTCGCGGCGCGGCTTTTCCGGCGGCGCCATGAGCTGCCGCATGGCTTCGAGAATCGCTGCGATCTCTTCGTCGTGCTTCCCGATACGCTGCTCGAGCTCCGAAAATTTTCGCGCTAACTCGCGATTGCTTTCGAGTGTTTGGCGCAGTCTCACAAACGTGCGCATGATGGCCACATTTACTCTGATGGCGCGGTCGCTCTTGAGGATGCTAGACAGCATCGCAACCCCCTGCTCCGTGAAAGTGTACGGGCGGTAGCGCAGACCTCCTCGAGCTTTTGAGGTTCCAGATTGGAACCTCAAACTGCGAAGCTCCTCTGGCGTAAGTTGAAACATGAAGTCGGCCGGGAAACGTTCTGCGTTGCGTTTGACTGCTTTGTTCAGGTTTTTCGTCTGCACGCCGTAGAGCGCAGCCAAGTCAAAATCGAGCAGCACCTTCTGTCCGCGAATCCATCGAATTGATTGCACTACCTGCTCGATTGGAATGATCTCTTTGCTCATCGGAACTGATTCTCAACCAAACAGACGCGCCATATGAACGACCGTCGTATTGAAAATGTTGAAGATGAATTGCGGCGCGATGCCGATGGCGAACATCAGAAGTGTCACTGGAGCGATGACAAGCTTTTCGCTTCGCAAAAGATCTGGGAACGCGCTGCAACTTTCTGCGAGTGGTCCGCTGAAGAGAAGTTGCATCGCTCGCATGAAAACGATGGCTGTTACGAGAAGACCAATCACAGCAATGGCCGTGAACGCCGCTGCCATCGCGAACGAACTTTTAAAGATCAGAAATTCGCCGATGAATCCGTTGAGCCCTGGCAAACCGAGCGACGAAAACATGGCGACGCTCATCCATCCGCAGAGCAACGGTGTCCGCTGCATCAGCCCTCCGAAATCGTCGATGCTCCGCAGACCGCGCCGTTGTTCCAATAATCCAACGAAATAGAAAAGCGTCGCCGCGGTGATACCATGGTTAAAGATCTGCATAAACACGCCGCTCAGCGCTGCCTGCGTATCGATGCTCCCAGCGACAACGGGCGACGCAACCCACGCAAACAGACCCAGCATGCAATAGCCGAGATGGTTGATAGACAAGTAAGCAATCATGCGTTTCAAATCGCGCTGGGCCCATGCAGCAAGCGGCGCGAAAACGATCGAGCAAACCGTCAGCGCAAGCAGCCACGGACCGATGATTTTGATTTGGTTGGGAAAGAGCGGAATCAGCAGACGTACGAAACCGTAAACGCCCATTTTTGAGAGCACGCCCGTCAGCACCATCGAGACGCCGATAGGCGCGGTTTGATAAGCGTCAGGCAACCAGGTGTGAAACGGAAACAGCGGCACTTTTACCGCAAGGCCGACAAAAATTCCGGCAAACGCGAGCCAGGCGATATTTCCAGTGAGCAAGCCGCTTTTCCCAAGACTTGCGAGAGCTGCGAAGTCGAACGTGCCTTTCGCGAAATAAATCCCGAGAAACGAGAGCAACATGGCCACGCTTCCGAGAAATGTGTAGAGAAAGAACTTGGTCGCGGCGCGATCGCGGTTGTCGCCTCCCCAGATTTTGATCAGCAGAAAACCCGGAATCAGGCTCATTTCGTAAAACAAAAACCAGAGAACGAAGTTCTGTGCGGTGAACGTGCCGTACAGCGCAGATTGCATGACCAGCATGGTTGCGTAGAACGCGCGGCTTCCATCTGGGGCAGGTGCTGCGAGGAACGCGAATGGGATGATGAGCGATGTGAGCAATACGAGCAACAGGCTCAGCCCATCAACGCCTACCAGATATTCAGCGTTGATGGCGGGAATCCAGGCATGGCGTTCCACGAACTGGAGTCCAGCCGCCGTCGTGTCGAAATTTCGCCAGAGCGCCACGGCGCATCCGACGGAGATGATGTTAAACATCAGCGCAATCGGGCGGCCATTCCTCTGCGGCCATGTGCACACGGCCACCGCGCCGAGCAGCGGAATCACAATAATCGTCGTGATTAAGCCAACCATGCGTAGAGAAGCAGCAGCGCCAGCATGCCAATGGCGACCGCGCCGAGGTAAACTTGAATTTGACCCGAGTGCGCACCGGACAACAGGCGGCCCAAACCGCGAGCGCCAACCGTGGTTTCATCGACTCCCGCATTGATCCCACGCTCGTCGACCCCGGCTGTAAAAATTCCAAAAATCTGGCCGATTGCGCCGAAGCCGCGCACCAAACCATCCCAGAAATAACGGTCCATCCAGTCGGACAAACGCGCGCTCGCCCGAGCGAAGGCGACGATCGTGCGCGCATACAGCTCATCGATGTACATCTTGTTTGCGAGGAACCGGAACAGCGCCGGTTGCGCATATTCGAGTGGATCAATTTCCGCGGGTCGATCTCGATCCTCGGCGCCGGCTTTTCGATAAAACCAAACACCCACCGCGATGCCAGCGCCGACGAGTACGAGGGAAACGAAAAGCATCGGCTGAATCAAACGCGCGAGCTCGAAGTGAACGGGTTCGCCGGTGAGATAACCATGCAGCCATGGCCACGCGGGAGTGAGCACGACGCTCAACAAGACTGCGCCAATCGCCAGCACGATAAGCGGCATAGTCATCACCGGCGGGCTTTCGTGTGCGTGCTCGGCAGCGCTGCGGCGATTCCCGAAAAAGACGTAGATCATTTGCCGCGTCATGTAGAGCGCTGTGAGAACGACGCCGGCTAGCATCAGGTAATACGGGGCTTGCGATCGCGGCCACTGCGCTGTGGCGTGAAGAATCTCCTCCTTGGTCCAGCCGCCCGAGAAGAAGAGCGGGACGCCACTGAGCGCCATCATGCCGATTGCATAAGTAGAAAACGTCACGGGCATGAGGCGCCGCAAGCCACCCATTTTCCGAATATCCTGTTCGCCATGGCAGCCGTGAATCACCGAGCCGGATCCGAGGAACAGAAGTGCCTTGAAAAATCCGTGGGCAAGCAAATGCATGATGCCGGCGGCAACACCGCCTACGCCTAACGAAACCATCATCAAACCGAGTTGCGACACGGTTGAATAAGCAAGGATCCGCTTGATGTCGGCCTGCGCGACGGCAATGAGCGCGGCCATCAGCGCGGTGGTGACGCCGATCCAGACAACGACGGTCAGCGACGACGTCACGCCGTTAATTGCGCCTAAAGAAAACAGCGGATACACGCGCGCGACGAGAAATACCCCCGCGGCGACCATGGTGGCAGCGTGGATCAGTGCGCTGACCGGGGTCGGGCCCTCCATGGCGTCGGGCAACCAGACGTGTAACGGGAATTGTCCCGACTTGCCAACCGCGCCGCAGAAAATCAGGAGCGCGATGAAGGTGGCGCTTGCGCCAACCATGGCCAGACCGGCGCTTTCAAGACAGCCGCGCCCACCATCGTAGAAAAGCAATGTCCCACTGCGATTGTAGAGCCAGAGCATGCCGAGAAAAAATCCCATGTCGCCGATACGGGTGGTGATGAACGCTTTTTTTGCGGCCGCCGCAGCGCTCGGTCGCTCAATCCAGAAGCCGATGAGCAAATACGATGCAAGCCCGACGAGTTCCCAAAACATGAAAAGCAGGAGCAAACTGTTCGCGATAACCAGGCCGAGCATCGCGCCGGAGAAGAACGACAAATAGGCAAAGAAGCGCGTGAAATCTTTATCGTCGGCCATGTAGCCGACGCTGAAGACAAAGATACAAAGCCCAACCAGCGAGATCATCACCAGCATCGCCGCGCCGAGCGGATCGAGAACAAATCCGAGCCGCAATGTTTGGTCGCCGAAAGTGAACCACGTGAAATTATGGACGGCACGGAAGCCATGCGTTTGCACCGTTGCCAGCAAGGCCACGATCGACGTTGCGAGCACGGCCACCTGTCCAGCGATTGCGAGTACCGCCGCAGTTTTGCGGCGCGATTTTGCCAGTGCCAAAATTACCATCGCTGCCGCAAATGGCACCGCCGGAAATAGCCAGAGATTATTCGCGATCCCTGGATTCATCCTTTGAGCTGGTCGAATTGATCGACATTCGTCGTCCCATAGTGCCGATAAACGGCGATGACCATCGCCAGGCCGACAGCGGCTTCTGCGGCGGAGATGGCGATGGAGAAGATTACGATCATCACGCCGGTTGCCGGGTGCGGTGGCGGAGCGAAACGCCAAAACGCAATGAAATTCAAATTCGCCGCGGCGAGCATCATCTCAATTCCGATGAGAATGAAAATGGCGTGACGCCGACTCAACGCGGCGAGCAGACCGATGGAAAACAGGGCCGCGGAAACAATAAGGAAAGCCTGAAGCGTAGGTGTCATTGTTTCTCCTCCATAACGAGTACGAGCGCTCCGATCAGTGCGGCAGTAAGCAGAACGCCAACGCACTGCAACGGCCACACATAACCGGTCATTAAAGTTTCGCCGATCCTTTTAACCGTGAGCACGCGAATGTGCGCCGGGACGATCGTAAGCGACTGCGTTTTGAGAATTGCCCAGCTCAAACCGCCAAACACAGCAAGGGCGATGACACCACCGGTCCAGCGGAAACCACGGTGCTCTCTCAAATCGCGGCGCGTCAGCAGAATAGTGAAAACGACCAGTACCGCCACGGCACCGATGTAGATGAAAATTAGGGCAAGTCCGACGAACTCCGCGCCGAGCAGGAAAAAGAAGGACGCGATTCCAAGCAAGGCCAATACCAAACAAAGGGCAGCATGCATCAGGTTCGGCAACGTCGCCGCCGCGAGCGCCGCGGCGAGCGTGAAGACCGAAATCACAATGAACGCGATGGTGCTCATTCAGCGAAACGATAAACACGTCGCGCGAATTTCCTTCGCGTGTCCAGCAGGATCGATAGCGCAGCGTAAACAACCACGATCACGAACAGCGACCACAGCCAGCCGCGCAGACCGCGGCCGGCATAATGCCAGACAGCCGCCGCGATGATGCACGTGAACGCCATCGGCAACATGAATTTCCAGGCGACATTCATCATTTGATCGACTCGCATGCGCGGAAGCGTCGCGCGAAGCCAGATGTAAACGAAAAGCAGCGCACTGAGTTTTGTGAAAAACCAGACGTAGGAGGGAACAATTTCGAGCACACCCGCGGGCGCATGCCAGCCGCCGAGGAACAATGTGACCCCAAGGCCGCTGACGGCGAACATCCCCAGATATTCCGCCATAAAAAACGTGGCGTATTTGAACCCGGAATATTCGGTCATGTGGCCGGCAACGATTTCTGATTCGCCTTCGGGCACATCGAACGGATGTCCGGTTCGATTCCACGAGACCCGAAACAAAAAACAGAAGGAAGGCCGCGGCGCCCCACGGAGTGAATACGAACCAGCGCGGCACAATGCCAAGCGTGTATTCGCCTTGCGCGGCAACAATCCGGTCCGGCATGAGTGATCCAACGACCATCACGACCGGAAGCACAGCAATGATCAGCGGCAACTCGTAGCTGAACATTTGCGCGATCGCGCGCATCGCGCCAAGCATGGAGAATTTGTTGTTACTGGCCCAACCAGCCATGAACACGGCGAGTTCCGTTGCCGATCCGACCGCAAAGAAAAAGAGGATGCCGCCGTCGATTCTAAACGGTGTCATGTTTCGCCCGTACGGAATCACTCCCAAAGTGAGGATCGCCACCGCAGCGAGGATCACTGGCGCGAGAAAATGCACGACCTTGTCTGCACGCGCGGGGACGATGTCCTCTTTGATCAGCATTTTGATGCCGTCAGCGATGGGTTGGAAAAGACCAAACGGCCCGACGCGGTTCGGTCCGTAGCGATTCTGCATTCGCGCCAGGATTTTTCGCTCCAGCACCGATATCAGCGCGAAGAGCGTGAGAAACACCGCCAAGCAGCGCAACAATGTTGATGAGGCTAGACGCGATTTGGAGCACCCAATTCGGCGCGCTGGCGATTAATGAAAGCAGCCATCCCTTCAGATGAACAAAAATTTGGTCAAGTGCCGAACTCATCTTCGGGAAGAAAAGCGATTGCCGCTGATTTAATCAAGAGCGAATCGCGAATGCTCAGGTGTGAAAGCGGCGGCGTTGTAGCCGAGGGCGGTGACCTCGGCCACGCTGTGCGTTGCCACGCACGGGGCCACCGGGGTCAACGACCCCGGCTACAGCTATTCCCACCCTCAATGCAAAATCTGATTTAACAATTTAACGGTGCCGCGATAGCGAGACGAGTTTCCAACGGATTTTTCCATCCGCTATTTCAAGCCAGGCCACGCTTGGAGGCGCGCCGCGATTGGGCCGGGTCACGCAGCCGGGATTGAGAAACAGAACGCGACCACGTCTTTCGTTGCGCGGGACGTGCGTGTGGCCGTGCAAGAGAACATCCACATCATCCGGCAGATGATCCGGCGGAACGTGTTGCAGTCGAAATTTTAAGCCGCCTCGCGCAAGATCGACGACCAACGGCCACTCGAAATTGCTGTCGCAATTTCCGCGCACAAGCGTGACGCGCGGTCCGATCGCCCGCAGTTCGTCAAGAATCGCTTCCGCGCAAACATCGCCAAGATGCCAGATTTCATCAGCATCTTTGGCCATTTCCTCACGCTCTCCGGCAGACGATTGTGCGTGTCCGCGAGAACAAAGATGCGCCAGGCCTCTTTGGATTTCTCGTCCATGGGATATCCTTTTTGATTATCAGTTTCGCTCGACTGAAAACAGAACCAGCTCTCGCCGTCACGTATATTCGCCTCTCCCCTTGGAGAAGGGGAGAGGATTGAGGTGAGGGGTTCAGGCGTAGCGGACCAGCTGCGCTCAAAATAATCCCTCAGCCTCCCCCTCTCCCTTGCGAAGGGAGAGGCGTCCCTGTTTCAGAAAATTTCTCGGGAATACACCAGGCAAACCGGCATGGAAATCAAGGCTGTTCTTCTGCGGACGGGGGCCGGTGCGCGTGGCCTTCTTTCGCTGACCCGATGGTGAATTGATCGAACTTTTGGAAGACAAAACGGTTACACGCTAAGCATGAGACGCAAATGATCCGTATCGCTCGTCTCATTTGCCAAGTTGTAAAAAGATAATGGGCTTGGCGCGGATGGAACGCGCCAAGCCCGTTAATTAGTCAGAGGTCGAATCTCGCTACGCTCGGCGACGGTTTGGCAGAGGCCTGCCAACGCTTACCGTCCTCTTACGACGATGGTGCCGCTGATGGTACCAGTGGTCTCGCCGGTATCAAGGTTCGAGCATTGGTCCGTGGTGAAGCTGCCTTTAGCGCCAGCGTACCGGCCCGTTCCGCCGATAATGGTCCAGGGATCCACATGGCGAAGATCGCCGTTGGCACATAAACCACTGTTTATTCCCAAAAAGGACGCCAAAATGCTGTCACCGTTGGCGGCGTCTCCCACTATCAAACGACTTCCCCCGGGGTTCCCAGGTGGCGTATTTTCGAAAGCGAACTCCACTGGGATCGAATAAACCAGTGTGAATGGACCCAGCGCCGTGTCGGTTGACATGACGCTCCCATTAACATAAATCCCTTCTCCCGGATCGGGAAAAGGTGCGCCACTTTCGCTCCCTGCGATAGGACCATTAATTCGTATCACTCCGGCTTCCACCGCGGAGCTGACGAGCGCCACGGTCAGGAATATTGCTGTCATTAGGCTGATTCTTTTAATCTCTTTTTTCATAAACTAAGTTTCCTTTTCTTGCTGTGGCCTTCTTTGATTCCTCGTTATTGAGTTGTCACTTCCAGCCGTTCACTGGAGTACTGCGTAAGATTTTTGAATCCCTTACGCGGGAAGTTTGGGAGAACCGCGGATTACCCGCCTTCGCCAAGGCTACGGCACGACAAGTGTCGCGGATATCGCAGATAAGAGCACTCTGATCAACAGAAGGAAACGAAGGCAGCGAGAGAGAGCATTTCGCTTCCAGCCAAACACAGTCTTTGTTTTTCTTTGTTATCTTCTAACAAAGCTCGTTTTGGCTACCTATCATCTCGCCTCGGCCGGGAAACTCGCGAGATTTTCTCACGAGTTCCCAGCCACTTCACACTAGACTAGTCAGTAGTCACATGTCCGCTATGGTCGAGGCGGTGGAGTCGGGCGCGACCGCGGTGTCGGTGCACATCTTCCAGTGCATGGCGTCGGCGTGGGCGTTGGAGTAGGTGTCGCCGTCGGTGTTGGGCTCGCGGTCGGCGTAGGTGTCGGGGTGAATGTAGCTGTTGCTGTCGGCGTAGGGGTTGGTGTGGGCGTCGGTGGAGGACCGGATTGCGCGCAGTATCTCCCGCCAGTGTTGAAAAGGCCGCTGTTGCCACCTCCGCCCCAGACGATCATTTCACTGCCGGTCCACACTGCCGTGTGAACAGATCGTGCAGCGGGCGCGTTGGCGGTGCTGGTGGCTGTCCAACTATCCGTGCCAGGGTTGTATCTCCCGCCGGTGTTCAAATACGCTGCCGTTAGCATCAGATCCACCCCAGACGATCATTTCACTGCCAGTCCAGACTGCCGTGTGATCAGTATCGCGCAGCGGGCGCGTTGGTGGTGCTGGTGGCTGTCCAACTGTCGGTGCTGGGATTGTATCTGCCGCCAGTGTTCGAAACGGCCGCAGTGGCGGTGAATCCGCCCCAGACGATCATTTCACTGCCAGTCCAGACTGCCGTGTGACCATCTCGGCCAGCGGGCGCGTTGGTGGTGCTGGTGGCTGTCCAACTGTCGGTGCTGGGATTGTATCTCCCGCCGGTGTTCAAATAGTGAGGTGCCGTCATAGAAAAATCCGCCCCAGACGATCATTTCACTGCCGGTCCACACTGCCGTGTGAAAGTCTCGAGCAGCCGGGCGCGTTGGTAGTGCTGGTCGCTGTCCAAGTATCAGTGCTGGGATTGTATCTCCCGCCGGTGTTAAAATAGCTACTGCCGTTAAATCCGCCCCAGACAATCATTTCACTGCCGGTCCACACTGCTGTGTGTCCGGCTCGCGCAGCGGGCGCGTTGGTGGTGCTGGTGGCTGTCCACGTGTTGGTGCCGGGATTGTATCTCCCGCCGGTGTTCAGAGAACGGACGAGGCCGTCTAGAATCCGCCCCAGACGATCATTTCACTGCCAGTCCATACTGCCGTGTGAACGGATCGGGCAGAGGGCGCATTGGTAGTGCTGGTGGCTGTCCAACTGTCGGTGGCTGGGATTGTATCTCCCGCCGGTGTTCAAAAACTCTCTTCCGCCCCAGACGATCATCTCACTGCCGGTCCAAACTGCCGTGTGATCGCTTCGGGCAACAGGCGCATTGGTGGTGCTGGTCGCTGTCCAGGTGTCATCGGTGCACGGATCAATCTCTGGACGAGTGTAGGCAGCTTGCGCTAACGTTGTGATGCTAAATTTGCCGCCGGCGGTCTGAGTTCGTAGCAAGGCGAAGCGCTGGCCCTTGTCATTGGCGGATAAATCGGCGACCAAACGTTCGGTTAACACCGGCCTGGCCAGGCACTCAGCAATCACAAAGGGATCGTTGCCCAAGCGCCTCAAACAGTTCCCGCAGCACCTCGGGCTGTTTTGTGTGCTGGGCCATGCGCTCCATCTCGGCTTGGAGTTGCTCAGGAGTGATCGGCTTCTGCCAGTAATCTTCCAGCGCCTGCGAATCGCGGAGATAATCTTCCACCTTCTTTTCAATCTGCGCCTGCGACATCACCTCATCGAGCGACGGCTTGGGATCAGGATGCTCTTTCGGCCAGATCCGGTGACGCCAGTAAACTTCCTCGATCGCTCGCTGATATGCCACACGCTCTGCGAAGGTCAGCGTTCTCTGAGAAACGTTCGAAGGCGCTTCGGACCGGGAAAGCAAGCAGCGTCCCTGTGCCAATGGAGCACGCGGCTGCGCAAAGAAGGAGAGCGAGTTTCAGAACATTACGTTTCTTCATAGTTTCGTTTTCTTCTTTTGGCCTTCCTTGATTTCTCGTTATTGAGTTGTCATTTCTGGCCGTTCACTGATACACTGCGTAAAATTTTTGGATCCCTTACGCGGAAAGTTTTGGGAAATGTTTAAGAACCACGAATTAAGCGGATGACACGGATTAGCCGCGGACGACTAAGGCAGGAGGGAGGCAAGGAAACGAAGAGCCTAGGTTCCTTCTTGTCGTCTGTCAGAAAGAATGTTTCGGCCGATCGCCGACAATTGCCGCGGCGATGCTCCCCATCCAATTCCCTGCCGCGCGTCCGGCCGTCGTGCCCTACCTATCTGTGTTATCCGTGCAATCCGTGGTATTCGTGGGCAGAGATCAACAAGCGGGACGCATGTGCTACTTTGGCGCGAGCGAGGCGACGATTCTTTGGAAGCACGCCTCGCCGCACCGGACTTGGTTTCGGGTCTAACCTATTCCGACTGTCTAGAATTTTTTCTTTAGCTGGATGTAACAGAACCGGCCTTTGACATCGGCAAGGGATGCGTCGTAGCCATACCCGAAGGCGAAACCGCCGGCGAACGGCGGATCGGAATCGAACACGTTCTGCATCCCGAGCGTGATCGTCGTGCCATTCAACCAGGCGCGCCATCCACAAGCACTGTACTCGGCGGTGGAAATGGGCACGACGTTTTTTTCCTTGCCATCGGACATCTTCACGTTCTTACCACCATCCTTGGCGAAACCAGCCACTTCCTGCTGAGCCACCGAGGCGCGTAAATTAAACGTATAAGACGCGATCAGGTCGAGCGTGGTCAACTCCCGTATTTTGCGCGCACGGACAGGGCCCAGGTCGAGATTGTCATCTTGATACTGGCCGGTGTAGTGAACGGTCGCGCCAATATCGAAGCCGGTGAGCCAGGTGTCAGCCGGGCCGCCCCAGAACGCGCTGGCAAAGGCTCGAGTGTGCGGCAGCGAGCCGTTTAAAGTTGGTGGAGACACATACGAACCCGAGAGCCCAAATCGGTGAGTGTCGGGACTTATCTGAAGCTCGAACCGGGACAGGTAGGTCCCATTGAGGGTAAAGGTGAACCTACCAAAATCGCCGCGACCAAAGCTCGCTAAATCCAGGATATAGATCGCTTCGTAATCGAGACCTTCTACCACAGTGCGGGTGAGGTTTAAGGTAGGCAAAATGACGGTCGTGATTGCGCCAGTTGTTGGATCACGAATTACATCCTGCGGAAATAACTTTTCATGATCGATGATGAATTGCCCACCGGGCACATCGGCAAGCGATCGAAGGTCAATATGCCAGAAATCAGCGCTCAGGGTAAGACCTCTGATCCATTTCGGACTGTAAACTGCTCCATAAGACCATTCGTAGGCAACCGCCGGATTGAGGAGAGGGTTTCCACTCAAGAGGAGCCGAGTGCCAGCTCCTGGAGGCGTCAATCCCTTCGGATCGTGAAAAAAACCGGGGGGAAAGAAGAATTCGGTGCCGGCCGGCGTAAGGTCGGGTAGTGTCGGCGCAAGAAACGCTTCGCTGTAAGAGCCACGTAAGGTGAGGGTGCCAATCCACTTGGGGTCAAGCGGTTGCCAGCGAACGGAAAATTTCGGCTTCTGTCGCGTCAAACTGGGAGTGTTCCTCAGGCAAAACGGAAGGAGCAGTAGTCGCAGATGTATTCTGGCTATACCATTCTTCGCGCTCGGCGATGTCGAACTCGAGACTGTATGCTCCTGGCAACTTCCAAGCCGGGCTGGTCACCGGAATACGCACTTCCTGAAAGGTTCCCCAAACGTCCCGGTTTACCTTTGAGGCTTGGAAATTCCTGCCACCGATTGTGTCAAAACTGGCGTTCTCCGAGTCAGGATCGTTTCTCCACCTTTCCCCGCGGTACTTGAGCCCAGTCGCGAAGGAGACCGGTCCGGCGGGAAGATTGAACAGCTCACCATCGAGATGGAAATAAGCCAATGGCAACTCGAACTGGCCGGTGTTATGCAGGGTAACATACACCCGGCTAATCGCGGCCTCAGTGTTGCGACCGAGGAATCCAAGGAAGGGATTAAACGCTGTGGCCGGGTTGGTATCCAACAGCGCTTCGCGTAAGCCCGCTGCGCTTACCAGCGCCACCAGTGAGGGTTTCCTCGTTGTTCCGGGAATAACGGAAACCCAATTCCCAATTCCAATTCTTGAAGTAATCGCCAAACTCTCCCATTTGACCGCGAAGTCCGGCATCGAACAGCATGTCGTGGAACGTGGTCTTGGATGTAACGCCGCCTGTGTCTTTAATGCCGCTGAAATGAACTCCGGTAGTAACAGGCGTGCCATCGGGCAAAGTCGCATCCGGGACCGTGAAGGGATTAAACGGATTTGCGATCGGCACACTGATGCCCTCAGGACTAAAGGCAGTACCGTTCGGGTTCTTGAATGGATCCGGGGAAAACCCGGCAGCCGCCCCGGCTGCATCAAAAAATGAGCGGGTGTATTTGAAGTCGGCAAACACCGTTAAGGTACTTGTCACAAATATCGCGCGTAAAAGAGCCATAGATACTTTGGCGATCCGCCGCTGGAATCGTCGCGGTCACAGCCGCGAAATTATAAAGCGCGAAGTTCCCGTCCGGGTAAGGGACGTTGTTGGTATAGTAAGGCGAAGTTGAGACGTTCGGGGCTGAATGCGGCGGCGGAGAGTTGCGGCTAAAAAACAACTTCGGGATCAATCGAAAGCCTAACGGAGCCGCGGGGTTGCCGAACGGGCCGATGACGCCGGGAAAATCCCCACTGCGATGATCAAATCCGCCCCACGGCAAGTTGGTTCGCGTTACTGGTAATGTTGCGGTCGCGACCGTCGATAGCGGCCCGATCGTAGGCATCGGCAATGATCACGATATCGGTCTTGTCATCTCCCGTCCCGGCAATCATCCATGCTTCCGTCTCGCGTGCGTCATTGGAGGAGCCCAGGTTCGTATTGCCAATACTGCCTCCGATCTCCAAACCACGGAATTTGTGTTTCAAAAAGATATTGAACACACCGGCAACCGCATCGGTGCCGTAAACGGCCGAGGCGCCATCCTTCAAGATGTCGATATGATCAATCATTGGGAAGGGAATAAGATTGATGTCCACTCCCGTGAGGCCGGGCGAGGCACCTGCGGCAACCCCGCCGCCGCTACCAATTATCGCAGCGCGCTTTCCATCGATGAGAACCAGGGTTTCTTCGGGCAATAAACCGCGCAGGTTGGGTATGACGCTACCATTCCCGCCACCAACGCCATTTGCGTTCTGGTTAATGGTCGAGCCCATCTCCTGCGGCAGCTTGATCAACAAGTCGGTTGCGTTGCGCGCGCCTAATTTCTCGATGTCTTCTGGGCGATAGGTATCCACTGGATTTGGGCCTACTTCTTCGGCGGTTGGAATATGTGAGCCGGTGACAATCACGCGTTCGGCTTCGGCCTCCGTGGGAATTTCAGGTGTTGGCAAGGGATTCTGTGCGGAAACCGAGCAGGCAAGTAAGGCAAATAACCCAGCAACAGAAGCAGAAATGAATTGCGGTAGTTCGAGTCGCCGAATCGGATTTCTGCGCATCAGCTGATAGCTCGTTGGCCAACGATGCCGCCGCTTGTAGAGCGGTAGCAAGCTAATTTGTAGCATTCTGCCTTATACGATGCTCCTTTGCGCCTTTTTATTGGATAATCTGCGGCAGCTGCTACCGCGAGGGTCATGCCTCTGCCACGCTGTTTGGATTCTATTTGAAGCGTGCCGCTTCCTGTGGTGCGAGAGAGGCGACCCGCCTTCGCTAATCTTAGGCGTGGTTGACAGACCCGACACTATTTTGGGGCAAGCGAAGGCAACGATTTTTTCGAAGCGCGGATCGCCGCGCAACGGATCCCACAGCGGGCTCAAGCGCAAGTTGCCATAAGTGTTTAGGAGGCCCGGAGTTTTGCTGAGCGCTTCAAGTTGCCCAAGCGCCAATTCGCGTTCGCCTGTCCAGGCACAGATGATAGCGAAGCAAATCTTTACGTATGGCTCAGTCTCTGCGTCTTTGACGCTGGATGCCAGTTCTATTGCGCGCTGGCCTTCGCTCAGTGCCTCTTCTTTTCTTCCCAAGCCCGCATCGATCAGCCCGAGGTCAGAAAGTAGAACCGCATCATCAGGGTGAACACGGATCTCTTCCTCCTGTTGTGCGCGTGCCCTCATAAAGGAAGCGCGTGCAGAAGTTTCGTCTCCTTTCAAACGAGCGACTACACCCACCCAAAAGTCGCGGCCAAGTTGCGGGAACTCCACGGGAGCGAATTCTTCTGGGAAAGCAACGCCGAAGCGCGGCCAGCGGCGTCCCAGTCGCGATCGTACAAAGCAAGCGTGTAGCGCTGGCCCGCCACAAATGGATCTTTCTCTGACCCAGGTTCATTGGTCAGGATCTTTTCAATTGCAGCACGGAAAGGCCCGGTGTCCGCTCGCCGGTCTAGTTCGACGTGAGCGCGAAAAATCCACCCTGGCCTGCGCTCTGGATTAAGTGCAACGATGCGATCCATAATTTTGGCCCACTCGTCATAGTCGTGCAACCACGAGTAGGTCTATGCGAGGTTAATCAGGTAAGGGAGGTTTCGAGGGTCGAGCTCACATGCGCGCTCGAGATTGTGTATGGCGTCAGCCCAGCGACGCTGACTGTAGTCCATCGATCCAGATAACTCGTAAACCTGCGGGTTATTGGGTAAACTCTGTTGAGCAAGAGCAAGTTCGGCGCGCGCGCGGTCATAATCCGAATAGCCCCAATAAAGGTGCCACCCCAGCGCCAGGTGCGCTTCCCCCGAATCCGGCCTCAACCGAAATGCAGAATCTATGGCCGACTGTGCCAGGGCTAAACGAGCCGGGGTGTGGTCGGTCCCCTGCCGATAAATCAAATCGTGCGCAAAGGCCAGCTGGCAATAGGCGAGAAAGAAGTTAGGATCACGAGCAACTGCCTTATTAAGCAGGTCCACAGCTTCGGAAAGAGCCTTCTCTGGAGCATCAACGGGCCCTTGGGGCACCTGGACGTTGTAAATCATGGAGACAGCGCGGACGTAAAAATCATAAGCGACCAAGTCCTGAGTTGGTCTTTCTTCAACAGACGCCTTCTCACTGGCTGACAGCTTGGCGTGAAGGCGCTCGGCAACTTTTTGCGCGATCTCGCTCTGGATTGCGAACAAATCATTCAAATCGCGGTCGTATTCCTCGGCCCAAACGTGAGTGTCGGTGCGCGTGTCGATCAACTGCGCATTCAAGTGAAATCCGTTCCCGCTCCTGCGGACGCTTCCTTCCAGCACGTGAGACACGCGAAGCTCATCGCCGATCTGACGCACATTTCGTTTGCCGCGATATTCCATCACGCTGGTCCGGCTGATGACTTTCAGATCGGCGATCTTCGCCAGCTTGGTCAGAATGTCGTCCTGGACGCCATCGGCGAAGGCCGCGTTCTCTTTCTGCTCGCTCAGATTTTCAAACGGCAGAACGGCGATTCCAGTTGTTACCGGTTGCCGGATCAATTCACTTTTCCAAACAATCCATCCCGCAGCCGCCGCCAGCGCGATCAGGGACGCCGCTAGTAGCGCGCTGGTTGGATTTCGTCGCACCCATTTTCTTGCCGCGGGCGAAAATTCCAGTGTGACGCGCCTGAATCGGCTCATGCTTTAGCCAGCGTTCCAAGATCTTCGGCCAGCGCGAGAGCGGAAGAGTATCGACGCTTTGGATCTTTCTCGAGACACTTGAGGCAAATTGTTGAGAGGTCGCGATCTATTTTCGGATTTAGCAGATCGCGGTTGTCGCGGCTCGGTGTCCAACAGTAACCTGATCGTCTCGTAGGTTGTTCCACCGGCAAAGGGCGGATGACCTGTCAGCAATTGGTAAAGAACGGCACCAATCCCATAAACATCTGTGACGCTGCTGACAGCCGCGTTGTTTCCCACTGCTTGCTCCGGCGCCATGTAACTGGGCGTGCCCAGGACGTCCAGCGTGTGCGTGACACTGCTTTCAGATTCCACTAATCGGGCAAGGCCAAAATCGGTAAGATGCGGTTCGCCTTTTGCATCGAGCAGAATGTTTCCCGGCTTGATGTCACGATGCAGAATTCCGTGTTCATGCGCGTAATGAACAGTGCGCGCGACCTTCGCGATTAATTCCACCGCGCGCCGAATCGGCATCGGCTCGCGCCTGGCCACTTCGTCGAGTTGTCCGCCTTCGACGAATTTCATGCTGAAGTAGCAAGAGCCATCGCGCTCGCCGACTTCGTGGATCGGAACGATACCGGATGATCCAGGCTGGCTGCGGCTTCGGCTTCCAGGCGAAACCGTTTCAGGTGCGCTTTGCTCGCCCACTGACCAAGGCTAATGACTTTTAAGGCAACTGTGCGGTTCAGACTTTTTTGCCGGGCGCGAAATACCACGCCCTGACCGCCGCGGCCGATTTCTTCCAGCAACTCGTAATCGCCTAACTCTCCCAGCATGTTGCGGCGTCACGCCTCTTTTACGCCCGAAGTAGCCTTCGCATTGTCGCGTGAAGGCTCGTCCACGTTGCCGGAGTCACCGACTCCGGCTACAGGTGCATCCGGGAAAATCCCGAGCGCCGTTTCCAGCACGCACGCGGTGCAAAGCCCTTTCGGCGCGTCAGAAAAGATTTTCGCGCCGCATTTGCGGCAAACTCTGATTACTCTGATCATTGCCCGAGACTCGGCGTGCGTCCCCATCTTGTACTGCGTAAAATTCTGTCGGGTCTTATGCGCGAATCACAGCAATCAGATAACGCAACTCGTTTTCGATATCGCCGGGAGTCGCAACGGTATGAGCAATTTCCTCGCGCAATAACGATTGATAGCTTTGCCGAAATCGATGAAAGGCCTGCGAAACGGCGTTTTCGGTCATCCCAAGTTGCGCCGCAATATCCGCCTGCGACGGCGCCCCCGGCTCGTCTGCCAGCAATTGATTGAAGCGAATCGAACAACGCGGCGTTACCTCGCGTGCGGTATTTATCCTCTAATCGGCTCAGCACGCGATCCAGCAATGTCGAAGCCCAACGGCGCTCGTAAATCCGCTCGGCAGTGAGCGGGTCGGCTGGCTCCATGCCGCTCCGTTCCTCAGTGCGCAGTTCTTCCAACGGAATGAGCCGCTCGCCTTTTCCACGTTTGATCGCCATCGCACGGCGGCGTTCGTCGGCCAGAAAATGCTTCAACGCCGTGAGCAGATAAGAACGCAGTCGCCCCTTCTCTTTGCGCACAGTGCGCAGATCCCGGCGCTCCAACAGGAGAGCAAAAAAACCTTGCGTAAGATCCTGCGCTTCCTCCGGCCCAGCGCCCTGTCGCCGCACAAAGCTGTAAATGGGTCGCCAATAAATGCGGCAAAGCTTTTCAAGCGCCTCTTGCGCCGCTGGCGATTCGCCTTGCGCCTCCAGCACGACGCTCCAGTGCGTGGTAGTAAACGCCGCCGGGCTGTGATAAGCATTTCCGCCAATCGCACTCTGTGAAGTCACCTCATCATCAGCAGGGACCACACCCCGATTGAATCAAAGAATCGCACGGCAAGCAAGCTCCAGGCGTTCTCGGCAGCAGTATTTCTCGAGTGAGGGGCGGTTTTGGCTTTGCAGGGGGAGTTTGCTGCGGTACGTTGGCGTTCGCCATGCGATCGCTGGTTTTCTTGCTCGCCGGTCTGTTCGCGAGTGCCGGTTTGATCTACGGAGAAATCAAAACTCCGGAGAATGCTCCCATCGAAATTACTTCGACGGGGCAAACCACGTATGAAAATGGGCTGGCGACAGCCCGGGATAATGTCGCGATTCACATCGGCAACACGGACATCTACGCCGATTACGCACAATATAATTCCGCGACGCACGACGTGGAGTTGAGAGGTCACGTCCGAATTTATCGCGAGACGAGCCTCTATCTCGCGGACAGCGGAGTTTACAACACGGAAACAAAAAAAATCCGGGCGAACAAGGGATGGACGGAATCAGAACCCTATTTTATGGCCGGTAACGATGTCACCTCGATCGAGGGGGATAACGCTTACCTGATCCAAGGCGGCACCTTTACGACGCACGATTCGGCGAAGCCGGATTTCCATCTGCACGCGCGAAAGATTCGTCTTTACGATAAGGACCGCGTGATTTTCTTAAACGTGACCGCGTACGTCGGGAACGTGCCGGTCTTTTGGTGGCCGTATCTGTACCAGTCACTTGATAATGCGTTTAGTTTTTCAATTTCGCCCGGGTACTACAGCGCGTGGGGACCATCGCTTCTGACTCAGGTGACGTTCCCGATCACAGATTACGTTCAAGGCCGGCTTCGGCTGGATTATTTTGGTCGCCGTGGGCCGGCAATCGGTTTTGAGCCGACTATTGAATACGGAAAAGACCAGAACAGTGTGGCGAAGATAAAGACCTTTTACATCAATGACCAAAACCCGGACATTAATCAAACGAACATCCCGCGAATGGGTGTGCCTGAGTCGCGATACCTGCTTAGTCTCGAAGACACCACAAACTTTACCGATTCGATCTACGGCATCGCGAATATTACGAAGCTGAGCGACCAGTACGTGATGCAGGACTTCTTTCAGGGAGAGTTTCGGATTGATCCTGTTCCGGACAATGTGGTCGCAGTGGCAAAGACAAATCCGGTGTTCACTCTCACTGGCATCGAGCGGTTTCAGGCAAACAATTTCTTCACGACTACCGAACGCCAGCCGGAAGTCGTATTGGACATTAAACGTCACGCACTCTTTGGCGGGCCGATATTTTACGAAGGCGAAGCCGGGTTTGCGAATTTGCGGTTAGAGTTCCCCGAGGACTCAGGCTTGAAGAATTATGGCACGGATCGTTTCGACACGTTTCATCAACTGACTTTTCCAAATACGTACTTTGGATGGCTCTCGATCGTGCCCCGTGTCGGGTATCGCGGCACCTACTACGGCAAGACTTGGGACCTCGGATCAACAGTATTTGTGCCGCCATCAAATCCGCTGGTGCCCGACTTTATTCTGCCGGCCCCTACAACGGCCAACCCCATAAAGTTCGCTGGCGACACGTTTCGAAGCGTTTTCGATACCGGCGCGGAAGCTTCGTTCAAGATCTCCCGTGCATGGGAGAACGTGCAGAGCCGCGCGTTTGGGTTAGACGGCCTGATGCACGTGATTCAGCCGTTCACCGACTTTTCGTATGTGAAAGAAGATGGACCCAATCCACTCTCGATTTTGCAGTTCGATCGGTTTGAACCTTCAACGCAGCTTCGCGCAATCGATTTTCCACAGTTCACCCCAATCGATTCGATCGCCGATTGGACCGTCTGGCGAATGGGTGTCCGCAACCGGTTGGACACTCGCCGCGACGATTCAACGATAACCTGGCTCGAACTGGACACGTTCGTGGATGTGAACTTTGAGAATCCCTACGATCGCAGCGACTACTCAAACTTGTTTAACAACCTCCGCTTCAACCCGCTGCCATGGATGTCGTTTTCCGTGAACTCTCAAGTGCCGGCTTTCGCTAAAGGTTTTACGGAAGTCGATACATTTGCGACGGTGCAACCGCTCGCGAATTTGCAGCTGAATTTCGGACATCGCTATTTGAACGGGAACCCCTTTTTCCAGGACAGCAGCCTGTTTCTAGTCGGCGGTTACCTTCGGCTTAACGATAACTGGGGCGTGGCAGTCCAGGAGCAGTATGAAGGGGCGACCGATACGTTCCAGGAACAGCGTTATGCAATTTACCGGGACCTGACCAGCTGGGTGGCGTCGTTTGGCGGAGTAATACGCGACAATGCCGGAGTGAAAGAATACGGTCTCCTTTTCACCGTGACGCTCAAGGCCTTTCCGAAATTTGGTTTTGATTTGAACTTCGACCCTACTTCCCAGGGCAACTGATCGACGTTGCGCGAATATGCGGGACGGCTGGCCGAATTCCGCCACTTGTGCTACGCCTCATTCGCCCGCACCATTGTTGATTCATGGACATTTCAATTATCGGCTCCGGCTACGTTGGTCTGGTGACAGGCGCCTGTTTTGCCGATGTCGGCCATCATGTGATTTGCGTCGACAACGACGCCGATAAAATCAAACAGCTTCAGGCCGGCGAGGTACCGATTTACGAACCCGGGCTGGAAGAAATAATTCACCGCAATGTGTCGGCACGCCGGCTGCGCTTCATCGGCAACATTCAGGAAGCCGTCGAGAACTCGCAGATTATCTTCATCGCCGTCCCCACCCCGCCGCTGCCGGACGGCGACGTGGATCTGAGTTTTGTGGAGAAGGTTGCGCGCGAAATCGCAGGCGTGTTAACCGACTACCGGGTGATTGTTGACAAGAGCACCGTGCCTGTAAAAACCGGAGAAAAAGTCGCGGAATCAGTCAAGAGGTATAACCGTCACGGCGCAAAATTTGACGTGGTAAGCAATCCGGAGTTTTTGCGCGAAGGCTGTGCAGTAGCCGACCTGATGCATCCGGACCGGATCGTAATCGGGGCGCAAAGCGAGCACGCGATCGATTTGATGAAGAAGGTGTATGAGCCGTTCATGGCTCCGATCCTGGTGACCGATATTAGTAGCGCGGAGCTGATTAAACATTGCGCGAACTCATTCCTGGCGCTGAAAATTTCGTATATCAACGCGGTGTCGGCCATTTGTGAAGCGAGCGGGGCCGATGTCGAAAAAGTCGCCGACGGAATCGGGATGGATCACCGTATCGGGCGTGATTTTCTAAACGCCGGAATCGGATATGGCGGCTCCTGTTTCCCAAAAGATATCGCTGCGTTCATCGCGATCGGTCAGCAGCTCGGGACTCCATTCAATCTGCTTAAGGAAGTGCAACGGATAAACGAAGATCAAAAGACACGTTTTCTGAAGACCATTCGCGAAACGCTCTGGGTGTTGCGCGAAAAGCGACTCGCGGTCTGGGGCCTGACGTTCAAGCCGGATACCGACGATGTGCGCTCATCGGTTGCAATCGAATTAGTGGAACTGCTGCTGCGCGAAGGGGCCCATGTAGTCGCATACGATCCGAAAGGAATGCACAAAGCCCGCGCCATCAAAGCAATTGCGGATGCGAAATTTGCCTCATCCGCTCTCGAAGCAACCAGTGATGCCGAAGCGCTGGTCATCGCCACGGACTGGAATGAATTTGCGAACGTGGACCTCGCGGTGTTGAAAGAAAAAATGCGGACGCCAATCGTGTTCGATGGGCGAAATCTGCTGCATCCTGAAACGATGCGGCAATTCGGGTTCCAATATTATTCCATTGGACGGGCGAGTGTGAAGCCGCAGTAACGAAAATATGGCGCAGGGCTCTGCCCGCCAAATGGCGCTAGCCGCCCTGAGGTTGTGGCGAAGAGAGAAATGCTTCGGCGATTCCATTATCTCAGGACTTCTTGCGAAGGCGGATCTTACTCTTTCCGATCGCGCCTTCGCTTTGGAACTGTTTTATGGCGTGCTGCGCAATTTAATCCTGCTCGATTTTTGGATCGGGTGTCTGCGCCATTCGCGCATTGAGAGCAATGTCCGAGACATTCTGCGAATTGGCTTGTATCAACTTTTTCTGCTTAAAACGCCTGAACACGCGGCGGTTCATGAGACCGTGATGCTGGCGCTGCAGAAACAGCGACCGGTTGTTAACGGCGTGCTACGCACCGCGACCCGACAGCGAACCGAGTTGCTCGCACGAGCCACGGCCCAGCCGGTGCACGTTCGAACGTCGCATCCGCGATTTTTAGTCGAACGGTGGCAGCAGCACTTTGGTACCGAGAATACGGAAGAGCTGTGCAAATGGAACAACCGCCCTGCACCTATCTATGGCCGAATTAATCGGCTAAGGATCGATCCGAAAACTTTTCTGCAGGTCTATCCTGACTCGCGAGAGCTGGCGGACAATCCCGATTTTGTAGAGTTTAATGTTTTGCCAGCGGCTGCTCTCGCTTCGGGTCATTGCTACATCCAGGACCCCAGCACAGCGCTGGCCTGCCAGCTTCTAGACCCGAAACCGAAAGAGAAAATTCTGGATGCATGCGCCGCACCTGGCGGCAAGACGAGCTACCTGGCTCAGCTCATGCAAAACCGTGGAACCATCATCGCCTGCGACCGCGATCCTGATCGACTTCAAATCCTGAAAGATAATATGGTACGGCTCGGCACGAGCATTGTCCGTCCTATCCGTCACGATTGCACCCGCGATCATGTTCCGAAGGAAATTGCGTCAATCGCACCGTTCGATCGGGTCCTCGTAGATGCGCCCTGCACAAATACGGGAGTGATCCGGCGCCGGGTCGACGTGCGATGGCGGTTGCGACCGGAAGATTTCAACCGAATGCCGAACGAGCAGTTCAGCATCACGCGCGCGGTAGTCCGGTTGCTGAAGCCGGGTGGCGTCCTTGTTTACAGCACATGCAGCCTTGAGCCCGAAGAAAACGAAGAACTCCTTCGTCGTCTGGTTGCGGAGATACCGGCTTTACGTCTGGGGGCAGAAAAGTGTTCGCTGCCTTTCCGTAATGGTTTTGATGGCGCATTCGCGGCGAAATTGTTCAAAACGCGTGACGCGGGCTGATAAAGTTGCATCGCGCCCGGCTAGTGGAATGATAAACGATTATGCATGACGAGCGGTTCGATAAACTCGCAAAGCTCCTGGTGGAGTACTCCATTCGCCTCAAGCGCAACGAAACGGTGTTGATCGAAGCATTCGATATTCCCGATGAAATGGCTGTCGCGTTGATCCGCGCGGCGCGGAATGCGGGCGGCGTGCCCTTTGCGCAAGTGTATCACACCCGCGTGAATCGTGCGCTCGCGCTCGAAGCCTCGGATCGACAACTAAATCTCATGGTGAGTCATGAGCTGGCACGCATGAAGAAAATGAACGCATACATTGCCGTGCGCGGCAGCCACAACATCACGGAATTGTCGGATGTGCCGCCGGACAAAATGCAATTGATCGGCAAAAAAATGCGCCCAGTGCAGGACCAACGCGTTAAAAGGACTAAATGGGTCGTCTTACGCTGGCCTACCTCCTCCATGGCGCAGCTTGCCGGGATGAGCACGGAAGCATTCGAAGATTTCTATTTCGACGTGTGCACACTGGACTATCGCAAGCTGTTGCCCGGCATGAAGGCGCTCAAACGGTTGATGGAAAAAACCGGCCGCGTTCAGATCAAAGGCCCCGGCAGCGACCTGAGCTTCAGTATCAACGGGATCCCGGCTGTGATCTGCGGTGGCGACCGCAACATTCCCGATGGGGAAGTTTTTACCAGCCCCGTGAAAGATTCGGTGGAAGGGCACGTCACGTTTAATGCGCCAAGCATTTATCAAGGCACGGCTTTCGACGGTGTCCGGCTTGAATTCAAGCGAGGGAAGATCGTCGATGCCAAGAGCAATGAGACAGAAAAACTGAACAAGATTCTCGATTCAGATCCGGGCGCACGCTACATCGGCGAATTTTCGCTCGGCTTTAACCCGCGGGTGTTTCACCCGATGCGCGATATCTTGTTCGACGAAAAGATCGCCGGCTCATTCCATTTCACCCCGGGACAAGCTTACGAGGAGGCCGATAACGGAAACCGAAGTCAGGTTCACTGGGATATGGTCAGCATCCAGCGCCCCGATTACGGCGGTGGCGAAATCTACTTCGACGGCAAATTGATCCGCGAAGACGGCGAGTTTCTCCCAAAGGAACTGCGCACGCTAAACTGGCGCTGATTTTTTTGACCAGTCAAACTGGTCGGATTTCGCGCGTGCTATGCGCGCTTTGGCCCGCCAAGAAGGTTGAGTTGCATCATCACGATCTCGCCACCCTCGTTCAGCTCAAGATTCGCAATCTCGAACATTGGCGCGGTTTCAGCCGGGCCGAGTACGGCACCGGGCAACTGAACGACGACCTGCTTGGAATTCGAATTCAGGGTGACCGATCCAATTTCTAGAGACGGCGAGAACTCCAGCGTGCTGATCTGGAAAGGCACGGTGATAAATACAGATGCCCGTCCCTGCGGTGAGGGTGTGAGTTGAACTGGCGTAGTTTCAGAATTCGGTACGACCTGTAATCCCGCGACCGCAAAGGATGGCATGCCGCCCATTGGAGGCCGCTGTTGCTGCGATGGCACAACGCGGATGGTACCCAGCGAGCCTGCTAGTGGCTGGATCTTGGCGACTTCGAATGCGACCTGCAAATTCAAAGCAGACTGCGCACGCTGAGGCGAAGGTAAACGCATTGTGACGAGCTTCGATATGGGACGCACTTTCAAAACTCCCATTTTAAAGCTGGGCGTTAACTGCATGGCTGTTATCTCGAAGGAGAACGTAAGGTGCACGGATGTTTGCATCCCGGCAGCAGGTACTGGCGCCGGCGGTTGCGGTTGCGGTTTGGCCATCGCCGGTGCCGGCGCTTTGGTTATCGGGGCGGGTGGTGTTTGGGTACTTTCTGGCATGGTTGCAGGTATGGTTATTTGCGGAAAAACGGGCTGGGCGGGAATGGCATGTTGAAATTCAGATACAGCATCGGTACTCGCTTCGATAACTGGAGCTTCACCTTGAGCGAAAACTTCAGGCTCAGCAAAAGCTTCATCCTGAGCAAAAATAACCTCGTCTGGTTGATGGTTCTCGATCTGTTCGGGTTCAAGCTGCGCTGACGGAGTCTCAGCAGGCCACGCATACTGTGCCTCCGCAAAAACTTCATTTGGCTGCTCAACTGCCACGACTGCTTCTTCAGTTGCAGGTTCGAAGAATTCGTTCGGCTCATGATCCGCAAAGACAGGTTCCTGCGGAAGCTCGAGGATTTCATTGTCAATTGGCTGCGGCGCAATTGCAGGGGCGTCAACAAATTCGCTCAATGCGGGGGCGACAGCCGGTTCAGTTTGCCGCGATGCAGTTGCCGGCATGACCTCCGTTGTCTGTTCGAGCACTGGGCCGACTGATTCAAAGAATGGCTCAGTCACTAGAGCCGGTCCCTCACGTTGTGGCTCAACAGCTGCCCGCACTGGGCCGACTGATTCAAAGAATGGCTCAGTCACTAGAGCTGGTCCCTCACGTTGTGGCTCAACAGCTGCCCGCACTGGGCTGACCGATTCAAAGAATGGCTCGGCCACTGAAGCTGATTCCTCAGGTTGCGGCTCAACAGCTGCGGGAGGTCGTGAAGGCTTCGACTTCGAGCCTGTCAACCGATTAAAAGCACTGCCAGCTTTCGCCGACGGTAAGGCGCTCTGCCGCACAGGAGAGTTCCAAGGTTTAAGTTGCAGCGAGACCTGACGTGGTCCCCCGGCAAAGCCGTTGCCTTGCATACCAGTCGTGTGAGCGGGAGCTGTTCTCGCTTTAAAAACCGCAGTGTCGGCGCCCGATTCCGGCCGCGAGGAACCAGGCACCGTGAACTTGTACCGGCGAAACGCAGGCAGGATAGCCAAGGCTATTAACACCACGGCCGCCAGGAGTAGTCCGCCAACAATCCACATTCTTCGGCTCGACGCGCCAGCAATGGTTGATGACGAGGCTTTGGCCGGCGCTGCCCCCGCACTTGCCTGTTGGGGAGGACTTGTTTGCGCTGCAGGCTTTTGCTCAGCTTGGTTTTGGTTACTGGAAACAGTCGAAGCGCTCGCCGTATCAGGCTGCGACGCAGTTGCCACGGCGCTTGCCTGTTCGGGACTTGTTTGCGCTGCGGGCTGTTGCTCAGTTTGGTTTTGGTTACTGGAAACAGTCGAAGCGCTCGCCGTATCAGGCGCGACTGGCTGCGACGCTGTTGTCGATTCCGTGCTTGTCGAAGGGGATTGCGCCACTGACTGTTCCGTCGGCGAATTGGTCTGCTTTGCTGCCGTTCCGGCACTGGCAAGTTCCATTCCGCCGTCTGGCGCACTTGTCGACGGCGCCAGGGCAAGGGTTCCGCCCTGTTTGCTTGCAGCAAGGCCTTTGTCTGGGATTGGGCTCGGCTCTACTGCGGGACCACCCTCAGTGCCTGACGCGGCGACACCGCTTGTGTCAAACGCGACCGCAGGAGCGGTTGTGCCTTCTGGTCTTTGCAACCACCCGACATCATAGAAAGCATCAGCAAAAACGCCGTTGAGCGCTGGCGAGTAAATCTTGTTGGCAGAGTTGGTCCATTCCTCGGCCTTTTGCGCATTATTGTGCTTGTACTCCCATCCTGCCTGCGCATAATAGAGCGCGGGGGTATCGCCCGTGAATTGGAATTCCTCCATCATCGAATGCGCTCGGCTCTCTTTGCCCTCCATCAAAAGGGTCATGTAAATTTTGAACTTGATCAGCTCCGCCGCCTGGTTTTTGTCGCCGCCGGGTATGCGTTTATACAACGTCTCGAAACGGTCCCGCGCTTTTGCGTACTCTTTTTTCTTAAACGGAATTTGCGCGAGATTGTACTGCGCATCGCGCAATTTCGGATCCAGCTTAGCTGCCTTTTTGAATGCAGTTTCGGCATCATCGAATTGCCCCTGCTGCATCAGAATCTCGCCACGCAAATTTAGGGTCGCGGGCTGATTGGGATCCACCTTGTCCGCTTCGTCCACCAGTTTCAGCGCCGTAGCAAAATCGCGCTGGCGAAACGCCTGCTGCGATTGCTCGAATTTTGAACGGGCAAACGCCTTCGTCTTTTCCGTGCGTTCGGCCGCTGTCATCAGCGGTAGGGAAGCACGCCGTTGGCCAGATGGTTTTTCCATCCAACCGACTTCGTAAAGCGATTCCACGAAAAGCTTGTTTAGCTGCGGTGAGTAATTCTTTTCCGCCGCGCTGATCCAATCCTTCGCTTCCGTTTCGTTCTTCTGTTGAAGCGCGACCGCTGCCTTCACATAATCAACAGCGGGTGTATCGGGCGAAAGCTCGAGCTTGGCCAGAATGGAATCGACCATGTTGCTTTTGCCTTCCATTAGATAAGTCAGCAAGATCTTGTATTGGATCAGCTGCGAAGCTTCCTTTGCCAGATCGGACTGACCGGTCGAGAGCAATTGCTCGAAGCGTTTTCTGGCCTCGGCCCAATCTTTTTTGAGAAATGGAATCTCCGCCAGGTTAAAGCGCGCATTCCAAAACTTAGGATCGATCCGTGCCGCTTCGGTCAGTGCAGCCTCGGCCTGATCGTAGTTGCCCTGCCGCATCAGGATCACGCCGCGCAGATTCTTTGACGCGGCAAGATCGGGCTGCCGCGCATCTATCGCGTCGAGTTGCTTTAGCGCCTCCGGAAATTGGCCAGCATCAAATGCGCGATACGCGGTGTTGTACATCTCCTCCAACTCCGCCTTGGTCGGGGCAACATTGTCCGCGGCAAATGAGCTAAGTCCCAACGCTGCGATCGCAGCGATCTTCCAGATTCTCATGAACCCCCGATTCAAGCCCTGATTAGCATCCCTGACAAGTCGAAATTGCGTTCGGGGTGAAGATTTTCGGTTCCGTCCGGAAAAAAGTTTCCTACTGAAAAAGCAAGAACGTTTGTTCCGGCTCATAGAATGGGCGGGCTGGGTCAATCCGACCAGTTCAGGTTCGCCACGATCCGCAAACCTTCAAGCGTAAGACGCTGATCAACCGCATCGATGTCCGGCAACCCCTCGGCAATAAGACGCGCATGGCCGCCCGTCGCAACCACGACAACCTTCCTTCGCGGAAACTGTTCCGCTCTGATTTGGCCGAGAATCTCGCGAACCAATCCACGGTACCCGAACACCGCGCCGGATCGCATTGCCTCAATAGTCGATCGACCGACCGCGCGCTTTGGCGCTTTCAACGAAAATTTGGGCAGCAGCGCCGTGCGTTGGTAAAGAAAATTTGTCATCGCCTCAAGTCCCGGCGCAATTACACCGCCGACGTAGGCGCGACGCTCCGAAACCACGTCGAAAGTCACCGCTGTGCCGAAGTCCACAACGATCGCCGGGTATCCGTAAAGTTCGGCGACAGCGGAGGCGTTTGCCAGCCGGTCCGCACCAATCGATTGCGGCTTGGGATAGTCAATCGCGACGCCAAGGTTCACTCTCCAATCTAACCAGAGCACCTTCCCCTTATTGCGCGCAGCCTTGGAGATCACGGAATCTTTTTCCGGCACAACGGATGAGACGACCACTTTCCGCACATGTCCTCGCCGAAGAAACGCGGCGACCACACTGCTTGAAAGCTCGCCCGTGGCGATCCTCACAGGAGCCGATACTCGCTGTTTCGACGCAAACGCGATTTTTGCGTACGAATTACTCACATCGATCAACAAATAATCGGAACCACGCGCCACAGCTAAGACGCAGACACCGAACGGCACTTGCCGTCAAGCCTGCCTCGGATCGCTCCATTGTGCTTCCAGTCCGCAACGAACCTGCTCGCTTGCTACTCAGTTACCAAGAAGTACCCTCTACGACATGCGAAGATTGGTTCACCGGCCGCGTCGCCTTCGGCGTCTTCCTGCGTTGCGAAATCTCGTTCGTGAAACGCATTTGAGCGTCCACGATTTTGTTTTGCCCTTGTTCATAAATCAAAGATTGGATGAGCGCCGGCCGGTCAGCAGTATGCCGGGAGTTTTTCAGTTGCCACTGAACGAGGTTGCTGATGAAGCACGCCGAGCTCAGGACCTGGGCCTTCAAGGCGATCCTGCTCTTTGGAATTCCGGAGCATAAGGATGAGCAAGCCAGCGGCGCTTACGCAGACAACGGAGTCATTCAAGAGGCACTGCGCGCGATCAAATCAAAATGCCCTGAGTTAGTCGCGATCACCGACGTCTGCCTTTGCGAATACATGAGCCACGGCCATTGTGGCGTCACGCGAATCGACGGCGATCATTTTCACGTGCTGAATGACGAAAGCGTCGAAGTTTTGGTGAAAACGGCGCTCTCTCACGCGGCGGCAGGCGCGGATGTTGTCGCGCCGAGCGACATGATGGACGGCCGCATCGGCGCGATCCGCGAAGCGCTCGATGGAAGCGGGTTCGATCAAACCGGCATCATGAGTTACGCCGCAAAATTTGCGTCGGTATTTTACGGGCCGTTTCGCGAGGCAGCCGAAAGTCCGCCGCAGTTTGGCGACCGCCGTTCGTACCAGATGGATTTTGCGAACGCAAACGAAGCGCTGCGCGAAGTGGCGCTCGATATCGACGAGGGCGCAGACATCGTGATGGTCAAACCTGCCCTGCCTTATCTCGACATCCTTTGGCGGGTGCGCGAGCGCTTCGGAAGACCGACCGCCGTGTACCATGTCAGCGGCGAGTACGCGATGGTCAAAAGCGCTGCCGAGAAAGGCCTGTTCGACGAAAAAGCCGCCGTTCTCGAGATTATGACAGCACTCAAGCGCGCGGGCGCCGACATCATCGTCACGTACTGGGCGCGCGAACTAGCGAAATGGCTGCCAGATTAATAAGTCGCGGCGGCGAAACGACGTGTGAAATTCCAGTTCGCCGAAGCTATGCGTCAGGGCGCATTAGTAAATTATACCGCGGGGCTGACACCAAGGTTCAGCTTGGAACTGGCCACCTCCTTCTGCGCAAGCCGTCAATCGAGCTTATCCTCGGTCGTTACCGGTAGCGCGGAAAAGCAGCAATCGCCTTATTAGTGGCCAGGGTGCAGGATGTGGAGCATAAAATCGATCTGAAGCCAAGAAATGGTCACAGGCGCTCGCGCGCGCGCATCGCGATTCCATCGCAGAAGCGGGCCGTAGCATTGACGTGCGCACTGCTCGCTCTCGTGACGTTCGCCGTCTACTGGCGTGTCGAACATAACGATTTCATCAACTACGACGATAACCTTTACGTTACCGAGAATGCCTCGGTTATGGGCGGCCTCACCTGGCCCGACCTAAAGTGGGCCTTAACAACCGGGCACACTGGCTATCCGCATCCGCTCACCTGGCTCACGCATCAACTCGACTATCAACTTTACGGAAATTGGGCCGGCGGCCATCACCTGACCAGTGTCGCGATTCACGTCGCCAACGCACTGCTGCTGTTGCTGTTCTTGTGGCGAACGACCCGGCGCGTTTGGCCAAGCGCATTTGTCGCGGCCGTGTTCGCCCTTCATCCACTGCACGTCGAGTCAGTCGCCTGGATCGCGGAACGCAAAGATGTCCTTTGTGGCCTGTTCTTTTTCCTAACCCTGCATGCGTATGCGTCGTATGCAAAAGAGAGATCGCTCGCGCTATTACGCCCTGGCACTGCTCTTTTTTGTGGCAGGGCTGTTCTCGAAGCCGATGATCGTCACACTGCCGTTCGTCCTGTTCTTGATCGACATTTGGCCGCTCGGTCGCTTGGAATGTCGAACAAGCAAGAGTAACGGCACACTTTCCTCGACCATCCTCCGGTTAATTGGGGAAAAGCTCCCATTCCTCCTGCTCGCGATCGTCTGGAGCGTTATCACGCTGATCGCCGCGAAGCAAGCAGGTGCCATTGCCAGGGTAGAAAACGTTGGCGCCGGCACGCGCATTGCCAACGCGGTGGTAAGCTATGCAATTTACATTTGGAAAACCTTCTGGC
Organism: uncultured Verrucomicrobiae bacterium; assembly: GCA_963791385.1. Lineage (GTDB taxonomy): Bacteria > Verrucomicrobiota > Verrucomicrobiia > Chthoniobacterales > UBA10450 > Udaeobacter. The sequence continues at coordinate 75,814 of CAWBSH010000028.1, read as the reverse complement.
CACAAAACCTGGCCCTGTTTTATCCGTATTCGCACCACCTCCCTTGGCTGACAGTGCTCGGTTCAGCTGCGCTGCTCGTGGTGATTTCAGTCATCTGCATTAAGCGGCGGGGTTCGTCCCCCTTCCTGCTCGTCGGCTGGTTCTGGTTCTTGGGAATGCTCGTACCGGTGATTGGAGTGCTCCAGGCTGGAGCGCAGGCACGCGCGGATCGGTTCACGTACCTGCCACAAATCGGGTTAATTCTTGCCCTGACGTGGGCGGTTTCCGATTTCTCGAAGTCATGGCCGCGTCGGCGCGCGCTGCTCGCCGGCACCGCTGCGATCGCCTTAAGCCTGCTGGCCTGGCGGGCATGGGATCAGACAGCAGTGTGGCACGATAGCGAATCTGTTTGGAGAAATGCGCTGGCTGCAACAACGCCTAACTACACCGCTCACGTTCAACTTTGCGATGCATTGCTCGGAAAGGGCCGCATCGAGGAGGCAATCGCGCAGGCTGAAATGGCACTACGGATTCAGCCAAATGGCGCCGAGGGCCACAGTAACCTCGCCATCGCTCTTTCCAAAAAGGGCGACATGGAAAAAGCGCTTCTCCATTTCCAGCGCGCTCTGGAGATAAACCCAAACCGACCCAAACTGCATTACAATATTGCTACAATCTTGGCGGAAAAGGGGCGCCTCGACGAGGCCATTTCGCATTACGAACAAGAAGTGCAAATCCAGCCTCAATTCGCGGAAGCGCACAACAATCTTGGCACTGCGCTACTGCACAAAGGCCGGCTTGACGATGCGCTTCTTCATTTCGAAAAAGCGCTTGCCGCCAATCCGAGGCTAGCTAAACCTCATTACAATGCGGCCATCGTTCTAGTGAAAAAAGGCCGGCCGCTCGAAGCGGTGGATCATTTGCAGAAAGCGCTTCAGCTGAACCCGGGCGACACAGAGGCACGTATCCAGTTGGGTGTCGCCTGGTCACAGACAGGACGCATGGACTTGGCAGTCAGTGAATGGGAAAAGACTCTGGAATCGGAGCCGGACAACCTGAACGCGGCTTACGATCTCGCCTGGGTGTGCGCCACATTTCCGGACGACGCCGTTCGCGACGGGAAAAAAGCTGTACGATTGGCCGAGCACGCGTTGCAGCTTTCCGGCGAGAAAGACCCCCGAATCTACCGGCTGTTGGCTGCTGCGTATGCGGAGAATCATCAATTCGACAAGGCAATTGAAACAGCGCAGCGCGGCTCAGAATTGGCGCTGAAACAGGGAAACTACGCGGCCGCAAACGCGCTGGAATCCAATATCGATCTTTACCGAAGAAACATTCCGCTGCGCGACACGGGCGAGTAAAGCTTGATCTTTACCGACGAGTAACACCACTAGCGGCTGACAACCGGCACAAGTAAATTGTGCCCGGTCATCTCTTTTGGTTGCGGCAAACCGAGCAGAAATAAGAGCGTCGGTGCGACGTCGGCAAGAATCCCATCTTCGCAGCGGAACTTCGCCGCGTCTCTGGCGACATAAATGAAATGCACAAGGTAACTGGTGTGCGCAGTATTCGGCGACCCGTCCGGGTTGCGCATCTGTTCGCAGTTGCCATGGTCCGCGGTGATCAATGCTTTGCCGTCAAGGTCGAGAAGTTTCGGAATAATCCGGGCACAGCATGCATCCACGGTCTGCACTGCCTTGATCCCCGCTTCGACGACCCCGGTATGACCTACCATGTCGGGATTGGCGAAGTTCAAAATGATCAAATCGTAGTCCCCCATCCGCGCGAGTAGTTCGTCGGTGACCGCAAACGCGCTCATCTCTGGTTTCAAATCGTACGTCGCGACTTTCGGCGACGGAATCAGTTTCCGGTCTTCGCCGGGGAACGGTTTCTCGATGCCGCCGTTGAAAAAGTAAGTCACATGCGCGTACTTCTCCGTCTCAGCGATGCGCAATTGACGTTTGCCGGCAGCGCTGACGACTTCGCCCAAAATTTGTTTGAGTTCCTGCGGAGCAAAAATGAAGGGCGACGAATAACGAACATCGTATTGCGTTAGCGATACGAAACGAACTTGCGGCCACACTTCCCGATCGAAGCCGTCGAAGTCCTTCACCAAGAATGCCTGTGAGAGCTGGCGCGCGCGGTCGGCGCGAAAATTGAAAAACAAAACCGTGTCGCCGTCGCGGACGCGCTGCTGGTCAGGCAGCGCGAAAATCAGCGGAGGCATGAATTCGTCTGTCTTGCCCAGCGAATATTGTCGCTTTACCGCCGCAGCGGGTGACGACTTACACAATTCACCGCGACCAAGAACGATGGCGTCCCACGCTTTTTTTGTTCGGTCCCAGCGGCGGTCGCGATCCATCGCGAAATAGCGCCCGATAACGGTGATTATTTGCGCGCCGCTGTGCTCGAGTTCCTTTTCGCACGTTCTAAGAAATCCGGAGCCGCCAGTAGGAGATGTGTCCCGCCCATCGGTGAAAGCGTGAACGAAAATTTCATTGACCCCCGCTGCGTGCGCGGCGTTCGCCAGCGCGATCATGTGCGAGTAATGGCTGTGCACACCGCCGTCCGACACGAGCCCGAGCAGATGCAGCCGATGTCCGCGCGCTCCGGCAAGGGTATCCTGCAAAACCCGGTTGCCTTGCAGTTCGCCATCGGCGATGGCCTTGTTGATTCGGGTGAGGTCCTGGTAAACGATTCTGCCCGCTCCAAGATTAAGATGGCCAACTTCCGAGTTACCCATCTGTCCGTCTGGCAGACCGACATCTATGCCGCTGGCGCTTAATCTTGAGCTGGGATAGTCCCGATACAGCTCGTCGTGAAACGGCGTGGCCGCGAGCAGCGTTGCATCCCCGTTTTCCTCCCGTCTGTCGCGGCCCCCGGGATTAATGCCCCAGCCGTCGCGAATGATGAGCATTACCGGGCCAGCCATACATCGCTCACTGTGTCGATGAACAAGAGAATCGACAAGCAGTTCTTTGAAAGAGGTAGCGCATGCCTCCGGCTGCCATTTTCCCCGCGCAAGCGAGGACGCTTACGCTACACTAAAGCCAAATGAAGTGGCGCAACCAGTTACTGGCACTCGTATGCCTTCTCGCGTTTGCCGGAGTGGGCGTCATTTATTTTCAACACTGGGTCATCCGCAAACCCTTCGGCATAATCTTATTTGTCGGTGAAGGGCTGTCCCCTGCAAAGCTGGCACCTACTCGTACCTATGCAGCCGGAGCCGGCACGCGCTTGAACATGGATTCGATGCCATATGCCGCGCTGATGATGAATTACTCGAAGGATTTCGCAGCACCGGATCAAGCGGCTGCGGCGACGGCAATCGCCACCGGCGAGCGAGTAACTAATCGAGCCCTCGCGATCAGCGGCGACGGCAAACCCATTAAGACGATTATTGAACTGGCCCGCGAATACGGGCGAGCCACTGGATTGGTGACGGACACAAAACTGACCGACCCAACAAGCGCGGCTTTCTATGCGCACACTGCGGAGCCGGGCGATACCGAGAAAATCGCAGCCGAATTTGTAGATCGAGGAAGCATCGACATCGCAATGGGAGGCGGTGCGGCGCAATTTATTCCCGCCACCAAAGGCGGTGAGAGACAAGACACGCGCGATCTGTTACTCGAGCTTCGCGGCGATGGGTTCGATATTGTTCGCACGCGCACAGATTTGGAAGCAGTCCCCGCATGGCGCCGATCGAAAGTCTTTGGCGTCTTCAGTAATAACGACCTCGCGTTCTCAAACCAGGTAGAAGAGCGAGGCCAGCAGCCGAGTCTTTCGGACATGGTGCGGCGAGCCATCCAACTGCTGCAATACAACGCCGGCGGCTATTTACTCATTGTCGATGCAGGGTTGATGCGCAAAGCGGCAGAGGAAAACAATGGGGAACGAACGCTTACTCAAACACTCGAACTCGACCGCGCACTGGCCGTTGCGCGAAGCTATGGAGGACCGAAATCGACACTGGTCATCTGCGGCGACGCGGCCATTGGCGGAATGAGCGTGAACGGGTTTCCGTTTCGCAAAGACAGCGGCATCGCGCTGCTCGGATTCAATTCAGCCGGCCAGCCATGGATTACGTGGGCGACGGGCCCGCACGGAACCAAATCGTACGGTGCGGCGAAAATACCGACGAGCCAAGGACAAGCCGAAACCAAAGAACCGGCACAGGAACAGCCCGAACCGGCGGCGTTCTACACAAAGTCTGCGTTAGTCACAGTCGAAGACGTCATTGCATTTGGCAGCGGCCCCGGAACAGACGCGCTGCGAGGAGTGGTTGAGAGCACAGCCGTTTTCAAAATCCTGCGTGACGAACTTTAAATCAGCTGCACGCTACGACAGCGGTTACTTCCGCAGCTCCCGGTAGGGTATGCCCAAACGATAAAGTGCGATGTCTTGCTCTAGCTCAGCCACTGACGAGTCGTCACGATGCATCCGGGCCAATTGGATCGCAGCCTGAGCAGTTTTAGTTGCTTTTTCAAATTGCCTGCTCTCTGCATACGCGGCGGCCAATGTGCGCAGCACAAGCGTATTCGTGCTCCCCAACAATTGATCAGCCCGCCTGGCAATCTCAACTGCCCTGCTACCGTCTCGCAATGATCCGTCGGGACAAGTAGCCAATATCCACGCCAGGTTCGTCAGCGCAGAAATGGATTTTGGGTAAATCTTCAGCGCTTGCTCGTACTGTTGAATTGCTTCCGCTGTTTCGCCTTTCTCTTTGAGAGAAATAGCAAGGACGGTGTGACAATCCGGATCGTCAGGCCGAATCAACAGGGCAGCGCGACAATTTTGGATCGCAGCGTCGACTTCACCTTTGTCAAGTAGAGCGCGCCCGAGGCCGTAGTGCGCCAAAAAGTAATCAGGCCGCATCGCCAGTGCCTGTTGGTAATGGTTAATCGCGTCGTCGATTCGTTTTTCCGCAAGCAGTGCATCGCCTAAGGAGACTTGAGCATCTGGATCGGTTGGTCGCATCGCGACCGCCCGCTGGCAATGGACAATCGCCTCGTCGGCATGGCCTTTCGCTAAAAGAGCTGTGCCGAGATTGTACTCGGCATCCCACCATTCTGGCTGCATTTGCAAGGCCGAGCGGTAATGAGCAATAGCGTCGTCGATCTGGCCCTTCTGAAAAAGGACAAGTCCGAGATTGGTATCAGCCATCCAGCATCCCGGGTTCCTTGCCAGCGTGGTGCGCCAAAGCGTTTCAATGTCGCTGTACAGACCGGCTTGCCGCCACGTCAATGCCCCAAAGCTCGCAACCGCGACTATCGCCGCGCTAACAATCGCAGTGCGGCACTGGTTAAATGTGTCGGCCAAACCGACGATCGCCGCCGACGCAAGCGCCACGGGCCCGATACAGGCCACATACTGATAGTGGTCGGCCACAAACGTGTAGCGAAACGTGAACAGCATAATGAACCCAAGCACCGGGCTCAGCGTGGCGACGAAAAACGCGGCCGCGACTTCAACACTGCGCCCGAAGTACCGCCTGAGGAAGTAAATCGCCACGCATGCCCCTAATCCAGCGAGCAGCCAGATGTAATCCGGTAAATGTGCCGGCGACACATTCCATCTTGGATAAATAAACGTCAGATTGGACGGCCAGATGAGTTTACTCAGATAAAACCAGACAGCCCGGCTCGCGACGAGGATTCGCTCAATCGGGCTAAGAAACGGAAACACGGCATGGCTCGTCCCCTGATGGTACCGTTCCCACCAAACGGCGAGTAACCCCATGCCAACGCCGAACACAAGGAAAGGAACGATCTGGATCAGACGCCGGACGTTGATCGGTTTTTTCTGCAACCAAAGAATCAAGAATAATGCGGCTGGGAGTGTGCAGGCCGTTGCTTTGGCCGACAGCGCCAGTACATACGTAACCAGAGCCAAACAATAGAAAACCCATGATCGCCTTGTTCGTTCGTCAACGAACGCAATCCAAGCAAGCAGCGTCAGCAAAAAGAAAAAGCCCATCAGCACGTTTTTGCGTTCCGTGATCCAAGCCACTGACTCCACCTGGACCGGATGAAGCGCGAAAATTGCCGCAGCCAGCCACGCGCCCGGGACTCTCAAGCGCGCCAACACTGCCCAGACCAAAAAGGCATTCGCAACGTGAAGGAGAAGGTTGACCCAATGATAGCCGGTCGTGTTCAGGCCCCACAACGCGTGTTCAATGCGAAATGTGCTGTACGTGAGTGGGAAATACTGCGAAGGCGAGTCCAGCGAAAACCAAATTCGCTGCCAGCCGTTGGATGCAGTTAACAGTTCATTGTTGACGACATAGGCGTCGTCGTCCCACAGAAATCCTCCATGCCACGCAGGGCGATACACAAAAATCGTCGCCGCCGCCAGAAGGAGAGCAAAGATCAACACCCCACTGCGCGGAGGAAAAATGCGCCTGACGATTTCGTGCATAAGTTAGCTGCAGAATATCAGGCTGGATAAGAGGAAGTGGCGCCAAGTCTCCCCACTCTCCAAAAGGCTTCGCGCAAAATTTTCACGCGCCCGCTTCAGTTGCATCGTTTTGTTTCTCATCGAAATAGGAGCTTTCGTGGTGGGCAAGACCAACATCAACACCAAGCTCTTGTGGTTTGCATGGTGGGCGCTGGCGACAATCTTTTTCGCTCTCGTCATTGCAATCAGGATCCGACTTTTGGGAATTCCGCTCGAGCGCGACGAGGGCGAGTACGCTTATGCCGGCCAACTCATATTGCAAGGCATCCCGCCATACAAGCTGGCCTACAACATGAAGTTTCCAGGAACGTATGCTGCCTACGCCTTGATCATGTCCATGTTTGGGCAAACGATCCATGCAATTCATTTGGGCTTGCTCCTGGTCAACGCTGCCACGATTGCGATGATCTTTTTAATCGGCCGGCGCCTCATAAACTTGACGGCGGGAATCGTCGCAGCAGCATGTTACGCCGTTCTGTCTGTGAGTCCGTCGGTCCTTGGGTTGGCCGCTCACGCGACGAATTTTGTGATGCTGCCCGTTTTGGCGGGAATACTGCTGATCCTAAAGATTCGAGAGTCGGAACAGCATGCATTCAGACGACTATGCGTGAGCGGATTGTTGTTTGCGATTGGCATTTTGATGAAGCAGCCCGCTCTTCTCTTTATTCCATTCGGAGCGATCTGCATCGTCTGGACGGATGCCCGGCGACGACTTCTTTATAAGAAAATCCTCGTGCGAATTCTGACGTTCGGAATGGGTGCTGTTGTTCCAATGGCAATCACAATCCTCATTCTTTGGCGCGCCGGCGTAATCGACAAATTCTGGTTCTGGACGATCAATTACGCTTTGGAATATGGCGGTCTTGTGCCGCTCAGTCAGGCGCCGCGGATATTTTTTGTCAGCGCAAACGAGGTGATAGGACCGTGCTTGGGAATCTGGATGCTTGCTGGAATCGGGGCCGTTGCGGGTTTATGGAACCGGCGGATGCGCGCCAGCGCGATGCTTCTAATCGCCTTTCTCTTGTTCTCCGTACTGGCGCTCTGCGTGGGATTCTATTTTCGTTATCATTATTTTATCTTCATCCTTCCGGCAGTCTCACTGCTTGCTGGATTTGCGATCAGCGAATTTGCGCATCTTCTCACCGGACGAATGATTTTGCTCAGGTTCGTCCCGCTTCTAGTGTTTGCCGCCCTGTTGGGGCTGCCAATCCTCTCACAAAGAAGATTCTTTTTCGAAGCATCTCCAGTTGACGCTTGTCGGATGATTTATCCTGAGAGTCCGTTCCCTGAGTCAATCAGAATTGCGGAATACATCCGCGAACATACGGGCCGGGATGATACGATTGCGGTATTGGGCTCTGAACCGCAGATTTATTTCTACTCAAAGCGCCATTCCGCGACTGGATATATTTACATGTACGGCTTGATGGAGCCCCAAAAATATGCGCAGCAAATGCAGGAGGAAATGATTCGCGAAATCGAAGACGCCCGTCCCAAATATCTGGTGTCCGTCTTAATGAATGATTCCTGGTTGTATCGGCCTCAATCTGGCCCTCAGCTCTTTACATGGGCAAATCGGTACACCGCAGAAAATTACGCCGTGGCCGGTTTGGTGAATATCAGGCCGGCGGAAACGGATTACTTCTTTGAGGATGTTCCGGCGTCAGTCGAAAGTCTGAAGGACTACATCCTGATTTACGGACGGAAGCCTTAAGCCGCCTAGTCTTACGATTTTCCAGCTGTCGCACGTGCACCGAACTAGTCCTCAATCAAGCGGTCTCGGAAAACCAGACCGCGGCTGGGTAGCTGCCTGCATTTGCGTCTGCTTGGCCCTCCTTACATGGGGCGTGTTTGCTCAAACACTCCGGCACGATTTCGTTAACTACGATGACCCGAGTTACGTGTACCAAAATACCAGGATAACCAGTGGCTTCAGCCTTACCAATGTTGTCTGGGCATTCACCCACGTTCACTCGGAGAATTGGCATCCGCTGACCACAATCACTCACATGCTCGACTGCCAGCTTTACGGTTTGAAGGCAGGCTGGCATCACTTTACCAATGTACTCCTCCACACTGTCGCTGTTGTCCTTCTCTTTCTTGCTCTGCAGCGCATGACGGGCGCGCTCTGGCGGAGTGCATTTGTAGCTGCCCTGTTCGCCGTTCACCCGCTGCATGTGGAGTCGGTCGCCTGGATCGCGGAGCGCAAGGACGTCTTCAGTGGTGTCTTCTTCATGCTAACTCTGCTCGCGTACTTCCATTACACGCGCGGAACGTCGATTGGCCGGTATTTGATTTTGGCATTGCTTGTTGCTCTTGGGCTCATGTCCAAGCCGATGCTGGTTACATTGCCGTTCGTTCTTTTGCTTCTGGATTACTGGCCGCTCGGGCGGTTTCAAGCCCGCCGAGCAGGCGGCAGAGGTCAGTTATCACAGCTTATCGCCGAGAAAATTCCGCTAATCGCACTCTCTGCAGTTTCAAGCATCGTCACGTTTCTCGCTCAACGAGGAGCAATCGGTTGGACTGAGCAGTTGCCAGTCTCGGCACGAATTAGCAATGCGATAGTCACCTATGTCGTTTACATCTGGCAGATGTTATGGCCGGCAAAGCTCGCTGTGTTTTACCCTCACCCGGAAAACCGCCTGCCGATGTGGACGATCACTCTGGCTCTTATCGTTCTCGTTGGAATCACAATAGCAGCTTTTCTTCTGCGGAAGAGGGCCCCTTACCTGATCGTAGGCTGGTTCTGGTATCTTGGTATGCTTGTGCCGGTGATTGGACTCGTGCAAGTAGGATGGCAGGGGCACGCAGATCGCTACACTTATTTGCCACAAATAGGTCTTTATATTGCGATCACGTGGATTATGACCGATTTAACTGCTTCGTGGCGGTTTCAACGCATAGCCCTGACTGCTTCTGCGGCACTTTTAGTTGCCGCTCTGAGCTGGCGCGCCTGGGTTCAGGCCTCTTATTGGCGTGATAGCGAAACTCTGTTCACCCATGCGCTTGCAGTTACCAGCAACAACGATGTTGCCCTGAACAACCTTGGCATCATTTTTCTGGACAAGGGACAACTGGACGAGGCCATTTCGAAGTTACAGGCAGCCATAGATCTGCGTCCTGAAAACGGGCCGGCTCATGATAATCTTGCAAAGGCTTTGCTTCAAAAGGGTCGGCTGGCAGAGGCGATGGTTCACTATCGCAAATTCCTTGAAATAGAGCCCGGGAACGTTGAAGCGCGTAATACCCTGGGAACAGCGCTCATTCAACAAGGTCGCGTAAGCGAGGCGATTGCTCAATGGCAGGAGGCACTGGCAATCCAACCGGACAACGGAAATGCCGCCAGCAATCTTGCCTGGGTGTTCGCGACCTGTCCCGAAGATTCAATCCGCGACGGGCCGCGGGCGGTCGACCTGGCTCAGAAAGCGATGCGTCTCTCTGGTAGCAAGATCCCAATGGTCTTTCGAGTGCTGGCCGCAGCCTATGCGGAGAATGGACGCTTTTCTGATGCGATAGAAACTGCGCAGCGCGGCGCTGATTTGGCAAACCGCACGGGCAACCCTGCTCTAGCCTCCGAGTTGGAGAGCAACATTGCTCTTTATCAATCCGGGAGACCACTTCGTGATCCCAGTATAACAAATGGCGGTTCGCCACCCTATAGCGAATAACAGCAAACGGCAGTCTCGCGATCGCACAAGCGAAGTCAGCAGGAAACGGTCGCACGCGTCGTTTAACTATCGCGGTATGCTTGGCACTGACCGCAATCACTCTTGCCGTGTTCGGCCAAACGGCCCGTCACGACTTTGTTAACTTCGACGACGATTTATACGTCTATAATGCTCCGAATATCAAGGCTGGATTAACGATAAATGGCATCGTACTCGCCTTTACTAGTCCCCACGCGCGCAACTGGCATCCGTTAACAACTATTTCGCACATGTTGGACTGTCAGCTGTGGGGCTTAGGTGCTGGGGGCCATCACGTCACGAACCTTCTTTTGCATACAATCGCAGTGCTCCTGCTTTTTAGCGTGCTTCGTCAAATGACCGGCGCGTTATGGAAAAGTGCGCTTGTCGCGGCATTGTTCGCGGTTCACCCGCTCCATGTTGAATCAGTAGCGTGGGTAAGCGAGCGAAAAGACGTTCTAAGTGCGCTCTTCTTTTTCCTCATGCTGGGCGCGTACGTTCGCTATGCTCGCACCCCTTCGATATGGCGTTATCTGCTGGTCACCGTCCTGTTCGCAGCCGGATTGATGTCCAAGCCGATGCTGGTGAGCGCGCCCGTCATCCTTCTCCTTCTGGATTACTGGCCGCTTGAGAGAATCAAAAATCAGAAGTCGAAGGTCAAAAGCCGGAAATCAGAAGTTAGCGTTCACTGGTCGGTGGTTAGTCGTCTCATACTCGAAAAGATCCCTCTGCTGCTTCTCTCCACGGGCTCGTGTGCGATCACACTTGTAGTGCAAAAACGCGCTACCGGCGCGATTCCGCCGTTGCCGTGGCTCTGGCGTGCAGAAAACGCGGTTGCGAGCTACGTGCTTTACGTGTGGCAAACATTGTGGCCTGCACGTCTGGCGGCTTTCTACCCTCACCCAAATAACACGCTGCCAGTCTGGGAAATCATTCTCGCGTTAGGACTCCTCCTGGGTACGACTGTGGCAGCAATCGTTATCCGACGCCAACGGCCTTATCTGTTCACCGGCTGGTTCTGGTATGTGGTGATGCTCGTACCGGTAATTGGGCTCGTGCAGGTCGGAGAACAAGGCCACGCAGACCGCTATACCTATCTTCCGCATATAGGTCTGTTTCTGCTCGCAGTTTGGGGTGTTGCTGACGTCACGGCAAGCCGCCGATCGACGTCACGGATCGCTGTCGCCAGCGCAGTCGTGATCATCGTTGCATTAGCATGGGCGGCATTCATTCAGGTTCGCTACTGGCGCAACAGCGAGACCCTCTGGACTCACGCGCTGGCCGTCACTTCCAACAATGATTTTGCCCACAATAACCTTGCCTATCTGTTGGCCGACCGCGGTGAGCTTGATGAGGCAATTTCACATTTCGAGGAGGCGGCGCAGATCAGGTCTCGCAAGACGGACAAACACTACAATGCAGGTTCAGCTTTCGTTGAGATGAATCTCGCGAACGCTCTGGCTAAAAAAGGACAATCAGATGAGGCGATGCTCCATTACGATCAGGCAATTAGATTGGAACCAAATTACGCCGATGCCTATTACAATCGCGGAAACGTTCTTTTTGCGAAAGGTCGCATCGACGAGGCAATCTCCAATTGGGAGAAAACTCTTCAGCTACAACCCAACGATGCAGATGCTCATACGTGCCTTGGCAATGCACTTCTGCGGCAGGGTTCGCTCAAAGAAGCGATCACTCATTACGAAATGGCGGTGGCATTGGGTCCCCAAGATCCACATTCTCGCAACAACCTTGGATGGATTCTGGCGACTTCGTCCGATGCTGGAATCCGTGACGGTGCCAAGGCCATCGACTTTGCTCAGCAAGCAGTGGCGCTTTCCGGTGGTAGGGAACCCCAATTTCTCCGGACGTTAGCGGCGGCTTACGCGGCGAGCGGCCGGTTCCCTGACGCCATTGCCGCAGCTAAGCAAGCCGCAGTTTTAGCAGGCACGCAGGGGAAACGCCAACTGGCGAATCATGTCGAAGAAGATCTCGTGCTCTATCGAGCGCACCTACCGCTTCGGAAAAACTTTCACGGCGACTAGAATTGTTTTTTCAATCTTGGAGGTTCATAGCGCACCTTCGTTTGTCGAGGACTCGAGTGGGGGGCCTCTCAGTTGCGCCGCAGCGGGGGCGACTTTATTTGTGGTACGGTAAGCCCAACTCGTAAAGCGCAAGCTCCCCCTGGAGCTCGTCGGCCAAAGCGGTGTTGCCTTCGATGTTGGCTGTCTCCAATGCCTTTTGAGCAGTCTCCTTAGCCTCGGCAAACCGGCCGGCTTCGGCGTAGGCCGCAGCTACAATTCGAAGAACTGTCGCGTGACTATCGCTCCTGGAACTTGCCGATTCGGCTCGCTCAGCGAGCGCGACAGCTTCGGATCCATTTCTAAGAGAGGCATCGGCAGACGTGGCCAGCAACCATGCCAAGTTGCTTAGCGCAGCCACGTTTTCTGGATAAATCTGGAGGGCTTTCGCGTATTCAGCCATTGCATCGCGAATGCGTGCCTTTGCAAGCAACGCGCTTCCCAGGTTCGCATGAGCATCCGCGCTCTGCGGATGCAGCTGGAGTGCTTTTTGGTAGTGGACAATTGCCTCGTCTATGCGGCCTTTGCGTAAAAGGGCGCTCGCGAGATTGTATTGCGCTTCTGGTTGGTCCGGTATGACCGTCAGGCACGCCGAGTAACGAGCAATTGCAGCATCGAAATCGCCCTTCTCAATCAGCGCGTCCGCCAGGTTACATGAGGCCTCGGCGTAGTCGGGTTCGATTTCGAGCGCCTTCTGATAATGCGAAATCGCGTCATCCACACGCCCAACCCTCAAAAAGCGTCACGCCAAGATTATTTTGAGCTTCTGGATCGGCGGGTTTTATCTCCACAGCTTTTTCGTAATGAGCGATCGCCTCATCAAGGCGACCTTGCTCAACTAAAAGCCGGCCCAAGTTATAATGCGCTTCCGCGTAATCAGATCGCAGCGTAATGGCTTGTCTGTAATGGTCGATCGCCTGATCAGTTTCGCCCTGCCCGCTGAGAGCGATGCCTAGGTTGTAATGAGCCATCCAGCAACCCGGATTTTTTTTAAGAATCGCTGTGTACAGCGTATTGAGATCGCGATATTCCGCAGTCTGTCGCCACGTTAGAAAACCCAGCAAAACAAGAAGAGCTGCGCAGACCCCAAGGAAGGGCGCTTTCCTAAGCACCCGGAGCGGTTGGGACACCGCCGTTCCTTGCAACTCGACTGGCGTCTCCCAAACGCGCGCTGCAAAAGTCGCCATACCTGCCCCCGCGAGCGCGAGCGGCCCCATGCTCGCCAGATACTGGAAATGATCGCTCACAAATGAGTAGCGGAAGAAATAAACGCTGAAAAAACCGAGGACTGGAAAAAGCGAGATTACGTAATAAGCCGCGGCAAAGAATAGAGCCCGGCCCCATTTTGCGCGGACAAACCACAAAGCAATCAGGCCGGTTATCACTGACACCAACGGGAAATAGTCAACAAGCTTCGACGGATCAAGGTCCCACCGCGGATAGATGAAGATGAGCGGATGCGGCCAGATCAGCTTACTGAGGTAAAACCAAATGGCGCGGCCAGCGATGATTAAACGTTCCGACAAGGTCTGAGACCAGTCCGGCCCAATAGCGCGTGCGTGAAATTTCTGTTCCCAAATCGTCCACGCGCTCGCGAGCCCTGAAATCACAGCAAATGGGGCGACTGTCAACGGATCGCGCCAACGGATTCTTGCTCGCATCCACCAGATGCAGAGCGCAAGGACAAAAGGCAGCATCACCACTGAAGGTTTGCTTAACGCCGCCAGGATGAAAAAGAGCAGCGATAAAGCGAACAGCATCAAGAGGCGGGAGTCTCCCCTGGCTGTCATAACCTTGGTGAAAGCGCCAGTCCCCCGCTGGGGCGGCTTAAAGGCCGTCTCTCCTTGTTTCTCCCATTTCAAAAAGAAGAAAATCGAGAGCAGATAAAACAAACACGACTCCGTATTCTTCAGTTCTGTGACCCACGCGACCGATTGCACCATCACCGGGTGCAAAGCCCAAAGTGCAGCGCCAAGCCACGCGCCGCGGACTTGGAGCAGTTTGAGGACGCGCCAAAGCAGGATTGCCGAGGCGGCGTGCAACAAAACGTTGAGAGCGTGGTATGGCAGCGGATTTAGGCCAACTGATTTATGCAGCGCCCAGAAGGTCGTCAGTACAAGCGGATAATAGACCGCTTGCGCGCTAGTCCAGATTTCCTTCAAGCCCAGCGGACCGATCACACACGGATTGCGTGTCAGATGCGATTCATCGTCCCAAATGAAGCCGGCGCGGAATACCTGGGCATATGCGATGAAAACGAGAGCACTTAAAACCAGCGCCCAAAACCAGTCTCGTCTCCAGAATGAGACATGACTTTCACGAGCTGGCACGAATTGATCCAACAGTTAGCGTCAGCGTTACGGAAGTCGCGGGAATTCCAATTCGCGTCACGGAGACTGAGCGCTAGTCTCTTTCGCGACGCGAAGGTTTTCCTCCGCCTCCGGAAAATCTGGATGAAGGCGCAGCGCCTCTTCGAATTGTGCAATCGCTTGCGAGGAGTTTCCTTCTCGCATGAAAACTTTGCCGAGATAGTTGTGCGGTTGCGCCAGTTTCGGATTCAAGGTAGATGCCTTCTGAAAATGATCTTTTGCTTCTGCGATCTCGCCGTTCTCAAAAAGCAAATTGCCAAGATCGATATTGGCATCGACGTGATTTGGATCCAGCTCTAAGGTCTGCCGATACTCCGCGATCGCCTCCTCGGGTTTGCCATATTTTTCCAGGAACGCGCCATAGCCATAGTGCGCTTGCGGCGACTTCGGCGCCATGCGAACGGCGGTCGCACATTCGGCAGCCGCTTGGTCCTTGCGGCCAAGCTGGTCCAAAAGATAGGCGTAGCCGGAATGATATTCAGCGTTCCCGGGCTCGATCCGCAATGCTTGTTCAAAATGGCTCCGTGCATCGTCGAGCTCTCCCTTTGCCATCAACAGCGAGCCGAGATTGACGTGCGCTTTCGCAGAACCGGGACTCAAGCGTATCGCCTCAGAAAATTCCTTTGCTGCTTCATCGGCTCGTCCGGCGTCCTGTAGTTCGGTGGCGTAATTAACATGGGCGCGCGCGCTTGTTGGAAGGTCCGCAACGATCGACGACAAACGTTCGAGCTTACCTTCAGCGCTGTGCACCTCGGCGAACCAGAGCATTCCAAGAGGAATGACGAAAATAGCAAGCCATTTCGCGCCGTGCAACGCCCAGCCGGGCAGTAAACCGCCTAACGAAACGTCTGCTGTGCCACCGCTAATACCGAGAGATTGCCGCGTCGATTTTTCGCGCACTTTCCATATGAATCCGTCGTAGTAAAAATGGAGTAGCGCCGACGCGGTGACCACTCCCGTCAGAATGCGTTTCACAACGTCGATGCCGATACTCGACTTGTAATATCCGAGCGCGCCGTAGGCAAAGATCAGGCCGACGTAAAGACCCACCAGCGCGCCGCTGCGCCGGAACACGAAGCGCATGAAACCCCCGATCGATCTGTCGCTCTCCACTCGTTTGCGATTATAAATCCACACTAGCGAGAGATACTGCACGTCGTGAAACACTTCGAATAACGCGACGCCCACCAACACGCTGGCCACGATGTTATTGCAATACCACCAAAACGAAATGCTCGTGATGAGCAGCACCAGCTTCACCGGGCTCGGCCGTTTGCCGCTGCTCCACATCCAAATGAAATTCGCCAGAAATACCGCTGACACCAGAAGGGCCAGCGCAAGCAATCCATGCTGTCCCGCTCGGAGAAGTGCCGGCGGTATAAAAGGTCCGCCAGCGGAATAATACGTCTCCAATGTGTCGGTCATACGCTGCGGAGAGAGAAGGACAGCAGTTGCAAACCAAATTCCACACAGCGCGAAATCGACACGGCGCGTTACCTCGGCAAACGATCCGACTTTCGCATCGTAGATGCGGCAGAACCCGTATGTTTGCATCATTCCATGCCAGACGCCCCAGATAAACGCCACCAGCACGATGCCCTGCAAGTTCCACAGGGAAAAAGCCGCGCAAACGACGACTAAAAAAATCGGCGCAAAAATGAAACGCCACCTGAACCGCTGAAACAACGCGCGGTCGCCATACGCGCGAATCATTCCTGGCAAATGGTGACCCATCGCGCCAAACGCAGCGACGAAAAGATAAATATCCTCTGCGCTCCAGAAACCCTGCGCCGCGACAAAAATCGGCACCAGTAATAACGGTGTGCAGACATAAAGAATCAGGTCACGCCAACTGTCCAGAATCCACAAGCTGGGCTTGCGGGCGGCCGCTGTCGGAGTCGTCGCAGCGGGCACAGTTTGCGCAGATGAAATCCCCGGAACGAACTGCATGCCTTTCTCCTAGCGGAGGCAAGTCTCTCTCAAAGCAATGGGAAAATCAATCGCGTAACAAAGGAAAGACACACGAATTCCACGAATTGACACGAATTTTGGAGTGCGGCGACGTGACGTGTCGCCGCTTTTAAAAGCGCGGAGATGTCCGCGCACTCCAAAGAAGCAAAACGGCCGGGCTCATTTTGAGCCCGGCCGCTGTGAATTAATCTCCGTTCGGCTTAGAATCGCTTCTTCAGCCCGACGTACCAGAACCGGCCTTTGATCGTAGCCAACGATTCGTCATAGCCATTCTCGAAGCTGCCAGCTACAAACGGTGGTTCTTCATCCGTCACGTTCTGCATGCCAAGTGTGACCGTGGTGTTGTTAAGCCACCACTTCCAGTTGCTGCAGCCATACTCGGCCGTAGATACTGGCACGACATTTTTCTCCTTGCCGTCCTTCGTCGCCACGTTTTTGCCGCCGTCCTTGGCGAAGCCCGGCACTTCCGCTGGCGCAGGCGGTGGCAGGTTGAACGTGTAATTGAGGATCAGGTCGAGAGTAGTCCATGAGGACACTTTCCGCGCACCCTGTGGAAAAGGTCCACTTCTAGGTTCGTTCAACTTTGTCGATCCTGTCAGGCTGACGTTGTCGTCCTCGGTACTGCCCCGTCCAGTGAACGATCGCACCGACATCCAGACCACCGGCCCACGTATCAGCCGGGCCATCGTAGAAGATACTGAAGTTGGCCCGATTCCACGGCAGCGAGCTGGTTAGGGCGAATCCTGGCGGCAGGAATGAACCAGCGATACCGAACCGCTTGGTGTCGTTCGTCGGTTGAAACTCAGCCCGTGACAACCACGTGCCGTTGATGGTAGTGGTCAATCTTCCCCAATCCGAACCGCCGAAGATCGTTGAATCAAGAATATAGATCGCTTCGTAGTCCAAGCCTTCGAAGATTGCGCCGGAGGCGTTTAAGTTAGGGTCAATCACCGTGACTACTGGACCAACCACGCCCGGAATTCCGCTCGGAACACGAAACACGAGCGGCCCATTCTGCACTGGGTTTCCACCTGCGGGCGGAGGATTAGACTCAATAATGAACTGCGCGCCCAATGGGGTGACAATATCGCGCATATCGATATGCCACCAGTCGGCGCTAAGTGTCATGCCCTTAATCCATTTCGGGCTGTACACAATCCCGTAGGTCCATTCGTAGGCGACTTCCGGATGCAGGTTCGGATTTCCGGAAATGCGTTCCTCGATCTGTGGGTCGGTGAGAGTTGAAAACGGATCTGCGACGATTGGGAAGTTCTGGCTACCTGCAGGTGCAACCTCCGCCAGGGTCGGTGCATGAAACGCTTCGGTATAACTGCCACGCAGAGTCACGGCGCCGATATACTTGGGATCTAGTGGCTGCCAACGCACTGACACTTTCGGTTTCTGCGCGTTATACAGGATATTATGCTGAGCCGGCACAAACGGCTGCAGAACGGCAGAAGTGCTGGTGCTGTACCATTCCTCGCGCTCGGCAAAGTCAACCTCCAAGCTGTAGAAGCCCCAGAAGTTCCATGTGGGGCTCGTGAACGGTACCCTTACTTCCTCGTAAACTCCCCAGATATCCCGGTTGGTCTTGAACCCCTGCCCGTCCGTTGACCCGATCGATTGGAAGGTCTGATTCAGCGGGTCACGAGTGCGGGTGAAACTCGGCGCATCAAACTCACCGCCAATCGCCATGGAGACAGGTCCCGCGGGCAGGTTGAATAGATCGCCGTTAATGGTCGCATACCATATGGGCAACTGATATTCGCCGGTATTCTGCAGGTTAACATACACTCCCGCCCTGGCCGCCTTGGTATTGTGACCGGTAAAATTCAGGAACGGATCGAACGCCGTGGCCGGATCCGTATCCAACAGCGCCTGCCGTAGGCCAGGCTGGCTAACCTCGCCTACGGACACGTCCAAACCATCGTTTCGGGAATAACGAAAACCGCCTTCCCAGCTCCACGTCTTGAAGTAATCGCCGACCTCTCCCAACTCGCCACGGAGCCCCACGTCAAAGAGGTAATCGGTATAAGTGAACTTCTCACTTCTGGGACCTGTGTCGTTAATGCCGCGGAACTTAACACCTGTGTAGACAGGCAGACCAGATCCGTCAGGGAAGAAGTCTGGAATGGTCGCATTTGCAACAGTAAACGGATTCCACGCATTAACGATCGGCACGCTGATACTGTTCGGACTGAATCCGACGTTGGTGCCCGGAATCTTGAACGGGTCAGGCGTATACGGCACCGCTGCCAGCGATGAATTGAAGTACGACCGTGCGATCTTGAAATCGCTAAATACTGACAGGTACTTGTCGCAGATGTCTCGGGTAAACGAACCATAGTACACCTGGCGATCTCCGTCCGGCAAAGCTGGCGTGAAGGCTGCGAAGTTGAAGGCCTGGTAATTTCCGTCTGCGGTCGCCGAGGTATTAAAGATACCAAACTGCGAAGGTCTCTTATAGAACGGAGAAGTCGCTGCGTTCGGTGCCGAGTGCGGAAGCGGCGTGTTTACGCCGATCAAGGGAAGCCCGCCCGGGCCGAAAAACATTCCCGGGTTCAACCGGAAACTTCCGACGCGGCCAGGTTCATTGCTGCTGCGCGCATCAAATCCTCCAAACGGGCGGAAATTTCCGTTGGAAGAGACGTTGCGGTCCGCGCTGAAAAGACCGCCGGTGCGTTCCCAGAAGTCGGCGATCACGACGATATCGGTTTTGTCATCGCCGGTGCCCGCTTTGATCCACGCCTCCCACTCACCCATGTCGTTGGAACCTCCCATATTCGTGTTTCCGTAAGTCCCGCCGATTTCCAAGCCACGAAACTTATGGATCAGGAAGAAGTTCACCACACCAGAGATAGCGTCGGAACCGTACACCGCCGAAGCGCCATCCTTGAGGATGTCAACGTGATCGACCATCGCAAACGGTATGAGGTTGATGTCCGCGCCGGCACTGGTTCCGGCGCCACCCAACGAACCAAAGGCGACGCGCTTGCCGTCAATGAGAACTAGTGTCTCCTTCGGCAAAAGACCGCGCAGGTTAAACTGGATGGTCCCATCACCGCCGTTGCCGATGTTCAGGTTCACGGTTCCGCCCGCCTCTTGCGGAATGAATTCCTGCAGGTCGGTGGCATTGCGGATGCCCAGTTTCTCGATGTCTTGAGGCCGGTACGTGTCCACCGGGTTCGGCCCGGTCTCTTCCGCTGTGGGAATGTTCGAACCGGTCACGACGACGCGTTCGACTTCAGCCGTGGACGGTGCTGGCGCCGCAGGCTCCGCAGGCACAGCGGGAGCCGCTAACTGCGCGAATGCGTTCGACGCAAGGATGAATGGAAATCCGACGCCCGCCATCAAAGCAAGACGAAGGAATCTAAACGTTTTTAGTGCGTTTTTAGTCATTAGTTTCTCCATTGGTTTGGTTAGGTTTCGGCAGGCTTATTAAATTTCTAAGGCCCTGACAAGCTTTTTTTTCACTTTTTTGAATTTTTTTTGAACGACGAAATGAGGGCATTTGTCGCTCCGAGTTCCCCTCTAGCGGAAGAGGCGAGGGTCTGACAAGCTTTTTTTTGAATTTTTTTTGAGCTGTTTGGGAACCGCGGATTGGCTGCAGATTTTTTACCCGTGGAGGTCCGGCGGGCCGGAGCGTCGCTCTTGTTGTCGGACGACACGCTTCCATTCCAGCCTGGAGCTCTTGAAATTAAGGAGCAGGGCCAGCTCCAAACCCGTGATCGTTAGATAGCCCACCATCTGCGCTACGTGAGCCTCATTGAATGCAGCCACGACCTTTGGATCGACGATCACCTTTCCGTCCACGATCAAATCCGGCGTCAAGTTTCCGATCAGTTCGTTCTGATAGAAGACCGGGAATTTCTTTTGCGATTCGACGGCATGACGGCGTTTTCGAAGTTCGATTATCAGGGCACGCTCGTACAGTTTTTCGTCAAGACCAGGTTTTCATTTCATTAAGAACGTGCATTGCCGCGCCGATAATTCTCCACTGAGCGCCTCGTGAATCAGTTCACTCATTTGCCTAAATCCGCGGTATTAGCGTAATCCGCGGTTAAAATTCTACTCACGGCGGTGGATGAAATCCGAAATCGGTTTGCAATTTCTCCCAAAGCCAATCGGCGAACCAGTCTTTCTTGATTGAGGCAGCGTTGTCGGCGACCAGCGTCTCCGCTTTTTCGACACGGCCGTTCAAGCAGTATAGATACGTGAGCAGGAACATGTCATTGGCGCTGAATACTCCTCGATCTTTTTCGCTTTCCAATAACTGAATTGCTCGATCGATGTTCCGCTGCGCCAGGGCTGCTGCGATCAAGTCCGGCATGGTCTCGAGTGGCGGAGATGCCGAATCCTTCGCGACACGCTCGGCAATGGAAACCCGAAAGGCATCGCTCCCCAATACCTCCAGGACCGGTATTCGCAGACGGGAATGGCGCAGATAAAGATCGAGCTCAGCCAGCTTGTTGCTCCCAATAGTTTCAGACAGGTACCGCGACTGGCGCACGATAAAAAACGACTCCAATTCAGCAGCGGCCGGAGTCAACGTCTCGGGCCAGATTTGGTGAATCAGCGGTGAATGAACAAAACGTTGAATTGCAGCAGGTGCAGTCAGATATGTAAATGCGAAGCGGTGATTTGCTTCATCATCCCACGGCTCATCCGTTAGCCGCTTCGGATAAATGTCGGTGAGTGGCGCAACGTTGTGCGTGATCCGATCAATGTCGTCGCCGTCCATCAAAAACAGCGCGCCTAATTGCTGCGGGACTTCGATTCCAATCCGCCGCAAATCCGCGCCCGTCGCCGGATTATTCCACAGCTGCCGAAGCTCATCTTCACTGATCCTGCGCCCGGGCCCATTGATTCCCATCATGATCCAGTCCCGATCGGCGCTGGCCCAAACCGATGCGTTGGGAAACGCATTGTGGAAGGCACGCAGAATCGCCTTCGATTCCTCCACCTTCAGTTGATAGATCGGCAGCCAAAACGTGGCCATTCCCCCCTCTTTAAGCCGACTCTTCATCAACGAAAAAAACTCTTCGGTGTAAAGATTGACAGAACCCGGTATTTTCGGCGGAGGCGGTTCTCCCGAAATGATATCGTACCGCTGTGGGCTGGCTTGGAGAAAGAAGCGCCCGTCCTGGACCACTGCGTGAACACGAGGATCGCGCAACGGATTAGAATAATTGATGCCGGTATAGAAATCGGCCAGATGGAACACTTCTTTCGAAATGTCCACGACATCCATGCGCTTGACGTTCGGCCCGTGGAGCAGCGCATCTGCCGTGACTCCGCACCCGTAGCAGAGAAGCAGGACGTCTTCTGATTCCGGACGGAAAGCCAAGGGGAGGTAGGCGAATAATCTCATGTAACGTTGACAACGCGGATTTGTGGCCGACATCGAAAACGCGTCGGTCAACAGTCTGTAGTAATACGGTTCGCCGAACAGATCGCGACGGAGCAGTTGGTAGGTGTCCGAGCTCCCCTCGATTTTCTTTACAACCTGCATAAGCACGTTGCCCTGTTCATCCATCACATAAGGACGACTGGCGTGCGTGAAATGTGCCTCAGCCCGATGATATGGAAAAATTGCGATGATAACAATCAGCCCGGCATAAAGCGCGGCAATTGTAAAGGCGACTGGCTGCCTGAGGGACCAGGCGCTTCGTTCAATGCAAAGGGCGGCCAGCAGAGCATAACCCGCAGCACATAATATCAGACTCCACTGAAAACCGATGCTCGGCAGCAGCAGGAAACTTGCAAGCAGCGGGCCGATTGCTGCCCCTGCGGTGTTGAGCAACGTAGTAATTCCAGTGCTATTCATGCGATCCTGAACGCTGGCGTGTACGCACGTAGCGATGCTCGGGAACAAAGCGCCGGATAGAAACGCAACCGGGAACATCAAGGCTAGGCACAGAAGAGCAATCTGGTGCCAGGAAGCTAGACTAAAAGCACCAGTGGGCGTTCGTACTGCCTCACCCGGAAAGAATAGATATGACAAAAGCACTGCGATTGCGGCGAGCAGTAGCAGGACAGGAAGGAATCGATTCAGGCATGTCGATCGCCGGTGAATCGCGCCAGCCGCGACGCCACCTAGCCCGATTCCTGCCAGCACGACCGCGAGCATGACTGCGAAAGCAGTCGGCGACGATGCGACATACAACCGCAAAAATCGGAACCAAATAACTTCCAGGCAAAGAAGAATGCAGCCCGTCCCAAAGCTGACGAAAAGTAAACGCCATGGCGGCCGATACCTAACATCCAGGCGGAGAGGAAACCTTCGCTGCCACACCGGCGCGCTGCTGTCGCCTGCGAATTTCGCCACGAAGAAGGCCACCGCTGCGGCGATGCAACTCGTCAAACCGGCGGCCAAAGCCGTGCCTCGAAGTCCAAAGGCCGCGATGAGATAGCTTTCACCGAGCACGGCACCCGCCACTGCACCCAATGTGTTCCAGCCATACAGAAAACCAATTGCCCGCCCAAAATTCGCCTGTCGTAGCGCTGGATCTTCGATCAACACCGGGAGCGTCAGCCCCATCGCCGTTGTTGGCACAAGTAGAATCAGGAAAGACACAATGAACCGCAATCCGAGAACCGCGGGCTGGTACTTCCAGATCATTTGCCATACCGGTCGCATCAATTCGCCAAGTCCCGGAAGACCAAAAGCGATTGTGCAACCAGAGAGAGCAACGAGCACTTCCAACAACGCATAAAGATGGAGCGGTCGCCATTGGCGAATTCTGGATGACGCAGCGAGGGCGTTCCCCAGAGCCAGGCCCGCCATGAAACTGGAGAGAATCAGCGCCGCAGCCCAGATCGAGTTGCCAAATGCCAGGCCGCTCAACCGCAACCACAGCGTTTCAAAAATGAGCGCGCCGGTGCCGGAGAGGAAAAGGACACCGCAGAGAACTGCAACGCGCGCACTTTGTGATTCCACTGCCTGTGACGCGTGCCTCGTATGAGACACATGTGATTTTCGCGAACTAGTTAGCATTACGCGGCCCAATCTTGAGTATCGCTGCGCCGGTAACTCCGGCGAAAAGAGAACCGACGATAATACCTCGCTTCGCCGCGTCCACTAAAGCCGTATCCGCAAACGCCAGCATGGCGACAAATAGTGACATGGTAAAACCGATTCCGGCCAGGAACGCATAACCCAGCAACGATCTCCAGTTCACCGCTTGAGGAAGTTTTGCAATCCCGGTCTTCACGGCGATGAACGCAGCCGTCATAATACCAACGGGTTTACCTAATATTAGTCCTGCCAATATTCCCAGCCCAATCTCCGCATGCTGCATCGATAGATCAATTTTCACTCCAGCATTCGCGAACGCGAACAACGGCATCACTATGAATGCTGAGAAATTATGCAATGCGTGTTCAAGCCTGAGAATCGGGGCGGCCGCGCCGTCGCTCGCTCGCTCAAGCGCAAACAAGGTCTCCTGTTGTCCCTTGCTGGTTAAAACCTGAAGGTCCCCCGTTTCTTTCCGGTCGAATCGATCCAGCAGCGAGCGTGCCTCACGGGAAAATTCCGCCGCGTTGAAACGCGTGTGCGTAGGAATCGTGAAGGCCAGAGCAACGCCTGCGACTGTCGCGTGGACGCCAGACTCATGGACGAAATACCAGAGCACCACTCCGCCAAGCAAGTACGGCCAGAGCCGGCGAACCCCGATCCAATTAAATCCAATTAACACGAGAAGAGTTAAGGCTGCGCCCCCGAGCGCGCTCCACGCGATCGCTTCCGAATAAAAAAACGCGATCACGAGCACGGCACCGATGTCGTCAACGATCGCCAGTGCAGTCAGCAGCACTTTGGCGCCAATGGGCGCCCGCGGGGCAACTAGATTAAGCGTCCCGAGAGCAAAGGCGATGTCGGTTGCCATTGGAATAGCCCAGCCGTGAGAACCCGATCCGCTGAGATTGAAAATCAAATAGATCCCAGCCGGCACAACCATTCCGCCAATTGCACAGGCGATTGGAAGCGCCGCCTGCCGGGCAGAGGACAATTCGCCGGCCAACAATTCTCGTTTAATCTCCAGCCCGACCAGGAGAAAAAACACGGCCATCAGACCGTCATTAATCCATTCGTGCAGGCTCAGCGACAACTCGTGCTGAACGACGCCGAGTGTAAGCGGTGCCTCCCAAAGATGTTTGTAAGCTTCGGCCAACGGAGAGTTCGCAATGGCGAGCGCGGCAAGCCCGAACGCCAACAGCATGACTCCACCGAGCGTCTCGGTGCGGAAAAAACGCTGGAAGATCGTCTGCGGGACTTTTTTAAACCGTGCTGGCATGTGAGTTCGTTAGGTTAGCAATAGTGAATGACCTGGTCACTTAAACCACTCGGGCGTTGTCTGGGCCGCGTCAGGCGGACAATACGTGCAACGCTAATTAGCTTCGCAACGCTAAATCGTCGAATCGCAAATACGAGGTAACGGTGTAACTATGTAGCAGATCCTGCCGCAAGATTATGTTCACGGGATTAATCGAAGAAGTTGGCACAGTTGTGGCTGTGTGCGCACGTGATCGCGGGACGGAGCTGCAAATCGCCGCGCCGGGAACCGCCAAACAGGTCAGCCCCGGGGAAAGCATCGCCGTGAATGGCTGCTGTTTGACGCTAACTTCGTGCCGCAGCGATTGCTTGAGCTTCGATCTGCTCGAGGAAACAATCGGTCGCACAAACCTCAACGATTTGCGACAGAACAGTCCCGTAAATCTGGAGCGCGCGTTACGCGCTGACGGTCGCCTCGGCGGACATTTCGTTCAAGGCCACGTTGATTGTGTCGCGTCCATTATCGCCTTCGACACGAAAGGCGCAGACTTCCGACTTGAAGTCGAATTGCCGGAAAACTCCCGGCATTATGTGGCTTACAAGGGTTCGATCGCTGTCAATGGAATCAGTCTTACGGTTGCGGAAGTTCTCCCAACAAGTTTCGCTGTCTGGATCATTCCCTACACCAAACGTCATACTAACCTTGATCGTGCAACGACCGGCGATCTTGTAAATCTTGAATTCGACGTTGTCGCCAAGTACGTCGAGAGAATGGTTGCGCCGTCGGTGATAGAGAAATGACAGCGCGTCGCTCGACCAAGCGGCGTCCCCGAATCGTCGGCGTGATTGCGTCGCGCGCCGATCTGGACCGCGCGCTGCGGATGCGTCGACCGCCGGATCTGTTTGAGCTCCGCTTGGATTGCCTGGCAGGCGTGGCGGGCCAACTGCAAAATGCATTGGCGCAGCTACGCGCGCCCCTCATCATCACAGTGCGACACCCCCAGGAAGGAGGCGCTAGAAAACTCTCACTGCGACAGCGACGCGATTTGCTCACGCGATTCTTAAATCACGCCGACTATCTCGATATTGAATTACGCTCAGTCTCTGAACTGCGGCGCTTGCTCGCAATCGCAGAAACCAAAAAAATTCGGCGAATCATTTCGTTCCACAATTTCAAATTCACACCGAGCGCGCGGTTGCTCGCGGTGAAAGCGCGCCAAGCGAGAGCGCATCGCGCTGATGTTTTCAAGGTCGCGACGCGCACTGACACTCCGATGGAGCTCGGACGCTTGCTCGATTTCATGACAAAAGGCCGTATCGAAATTCCCCTTGCCGTGATGGGCATCGGCAAACTCGGCGCAATTTCGCGCGTCCTGCTGGCGCGTGCAGGCTCGGTCCTGGTTTACGCATCGCTCTGTACAACTGTTACCGAAGGGCAACTGTCGGTGGAGCAACTTCGAGCACTCGGGATCGGGTCAACGGCGAAGCGTCAATAATAGATGGCAAAGAACGCGATGCCCGATCGACAAAACGTCATGCTTCGAGCTTCGCCATTCGTCATTAATTCGGATTTTGTCATTCCGAACTCGTCAACGCCTTCTGTCGGGCCGCTTTTTCCTTCCGGCGATGCGTATATCTTATAGGAGCCGTACAATCATGTCGCGATCTGTTACTTTGCCGAAGCAACTCCCCGTGATGCCGCTACCGGGCGCTGTCCTTTTTCCGCACGCGCTGCTACCGCTTTACATCTTCGAGCCGCGCTATCGCAAAATGCTGGAGCACGCGCTTCAACAGCATCGCATGTTTTGCGTGTCCCTGATCAAGCCGAGTTGTCCGGATTGGCATGCGCCGGAGGATTTTTTTCATTTTGCCACGGCCGGATTGATCCGCGCCTGTGTCGGACGCGGCGATGGCACGTCAAATTTAATTCTGCAAGGTCTCAGACGCGTGCGTTTCACCAGTTTCGAACAGGAAAAACCATTTCCGATCGCCAGAATCGATGTCGTTGAACCACGCGACCCGACGACGGTCGAAACCGAAGCGCTCGGCACAAAAGTGCTTGAATTGTACGGCCGACTGAAGCACGATCGCCGTCCATTACCGACAAAATTGGACCAGTACCTTTCCGAATTGCGCGACTTGGAAATGCTAGCTGACCTGACGGCTTCAACGTTCGTGAATGATCCATTGCGCCGGCAGCGCCTGCTCGAAGAACGCTCGCTCAACCAGCGCCTGCGTTTTCTCATCAAATACTTGCGCGACGAGATCGGCAACGCCACAGCCTAGTTAGGTGCGATTGACCTCAATCCCCTCCTTCATTACACGATCACATTCGGGAGGGCCGTTCGGGTGAACCGCCCCTACCGGCGACCCGCGCATATTCCTCCATTAGGTATCGGTCCGTCATGCCGGCGACGTAATCGCAGACCGTACGATGCAATCCTTCCTTTTCGATTCGTCGCATTGCGCTCTCCCCGAGTCGATCCGGTACGGCAAGATACGCCTCAAAGATCCGTCGCAGCATCTCGCACGCGCGCCGGTTCAGTTCCGAGACGCGAGGATGATAGTAGACATTCTGATATAAGAATTTCCGGAGGGCTCGATTCGCTTCGGCCAATTCATTGCTGTACCGGATCAGCGGCGCGCGTTGCCGACGCACCTCATCCGCACTTTGCACGCCTGATTCGGCAATCGATTCGGCACTGCTCGAGACCAGGTCGTGGACTTCATTGTCGATGATGTCGCGAATGATCAGCTTGTGCAGATCCGGCTCCCGCACGCCAGTGTAACGCCCGAGCACTGCGCGTTGACTGTTGCGCCAGACATCGTTGTCTTCCAATTGCTCCGGGCGCAAGATTTCAAAGTCAACCGCGTCGTCGAGATCATGAGTGTAATACGTGATCTCGTCCGCAAGGTCCGCAACTTGCGATTCCAGCGAGGAACAATTGTATGCCTCTGCTTCCGGCGGAGGAAATTTGTAAGGACGCTCATGTTTTCGCAGACCTTCCCGCACTTCGAACGCCAGGTTTAAGCCCGGAAAATCTGGATACGGCGTTTCGAGCAACTCTACAACGCGCACGCTCTGACGATTGTGATCGAAGCCGCCGTGGTTTTGCATGCATTCCGCCAGCATCTCCTCACCGGAATGCCCAAAGGGCGCGTGCCCGAGATCATGGGCGAGGGCGATCGCTTCCGCCAGGTCCTCGTTCAGTCGCAACGCGCGCGCGATGGTACGGCTGATTGACGCGACCTCGATGGAATGCGTCAGGCGGGTGCGCAAATGATCGCCCGTGCCGTTGAGGAAAACCTGGGTCTTGTATTCCATTCGGCGGAAAGCGCGTGAATGAATAATGCGGGCCCGATCGCGCTGAAACTCCGTGCGATAGGCGTGGCTCGGCTCGGAGTATTTGCGCCCGCGTGATTCACCGGACTTTTGCGCAAACGCCGCGAGCATTGTGCGCTCTCCCGCCTCCATTTGCTCTCGCGTCTTCCATCCTGCGCTCATGTACCTCGATTCTAAGGGAGACCGACGACTTCGGCTACATCACGCTGGACGAAAGGCCGTTTCGAATTATTTGTCGATTTAGAAATCATTATGAAAAAACGCAGGACGAAACAGGTAACCCCGGAACGCCTCCAGCAGTTTGGCTTCGCTTACGCGCCGCCGCTGATCATCAGCGCGGCGGTGAACAACAAAGTGTTCGATACACTGCGGGACGGAGCAAGAACGGTTGAGCAGGTCAGGAAACAAACCGGCGGATCGGCGCGAGGTTTGCGCTCGATCATGGACGCGCTGGTCGGCATGGAATTGTTGAAGAAAGATCGACAATCGAGATATTCGCTGACGCCAGAAAGCCGGGCATTTCTCATCAACGAGCAGCCGGGCACGCTCGCCGGATTTTTCGGATCGATTTTGCCGGTAATGATTTCGCGCTGGTTGCGGCTAACTGACGTTGTGCGCAACGGACGACCGGCAGTGGCCGTGAACCAGGAAACTGAGGGCACGGAATTCTTCAGTCAACTCGTCGAGACAATTATTCCGATGAGTTACGGTGGCGCGCAGAAACTTGCCGATCACTTGAAAATCGCAAAGGCGAGAAATGAAACGCGCGTGATCGATCTTGCAGCCGGTTCCGGAATTTGGGGAATCGCGCTAGCTCAGAAGTCGCCGCGACTCCGCGTGACAGCCGTCGATTGGGCGGGAATGATTCCAACCACAAAACGTATCACGGAAAAATTTGGTGTGCGCGATCGTTTCGATTTCGTCGAAGGCGATTTGTTGAAGGCGAATTTTGGCAACGACTACGACGTCGCTACGTTAGGCCACATACTGCACAGCGAAGGCGAAGAACGCAGTCGGCGGTTGCTCAAGAAAGCTTTCCGCGCGCTAAGATCAGGCGGCACCATCGCCATTGCAGAATGGCTGGTGCACGACGACCGCACCAAACCGTTGCCCTCGTTAATGTTTTCCGTGCAAATGCTCGTCAACACCGAAAAAGGCGACACCTTCAGTTTCAATCAAATCAAAAATTGGCTGGAAGACGCCGGGTTCAAAAGAGTGCGCAAGCTGGAAGCGCCCGGACCGTCACCGCTCATTCTGGCGACAAAAGCCTGACTGTGGCGCAGCACGAATCTGCTTCTCATCCGCGCATTGTGGTGTTTTTATTCGCGAGATGAAGAAATCAAAAGCAAGATCCGACTCGGAAAGAAAGACCCGGCCCGCCACGAGAAATTCCGAGCAAGATGTGCCCTACCGGAAACCTGCGCTTCGCAGCGATGCGTTCGCCAGAGCACTGATCGACGCGAAAGCGTGTCTGAACGATTCTGAAAGCCTGCAAGCGCTTTTCAACGAAGCAGCGCAAAAGGCAGCGTCAGTGCCAAGAGAACCGTTCAAACAATACTGGCCTTATCTGCAAACCATGCTGCGGTTGATTCGCGCGCATCATCGCGGCGAATATGACAAAGTATCCGGCAACGCACTCCTGTGGATCGTTGCTGCTCTCAATTACCTGATCGATCCATTCGATCTCATTCCGGACGCAACGCCCGTCCTCGGCTTCATTGACGACGCAACCGTGATCGAATTTGTCGCCGACAAAATGCGCGACACACTGGACGAATTCATGATTTGGGAAGTCGCTCCGCGGTAGTTCAGACCATTAACAGTGCCGGGTTTTCCAGGAGATGCCGGAGTTCTTTAAGGTACCCGGCGCCGAGCGCGCCATCGATGACGCGGTGGTCGCAGCTCATCGTAATCGACATCCGGTGACCGACCATAATTTGGTCGCAGTCGTCGACGACCGGAACTTTTGTGATTTTACCAACGGCGAGAATAAAGCCCTGAGGCGGATTAATGACAGCGGAGAAACTGTCGACGCCCATGCCGCCGAGATTTGAGATCGTGAACGTGCCGCCCTGAAATTCTTCCGGTTTCATTCGCTTGTTGCGGGCACGATGCGCCAGGTCCTTGGCCAGAGCGCTGATTTCGCGAAGCGATTTGTCTTGCGCCGCGCGAATGACCGGCGTCAGTAATCCGTCTTCAATCGCCACCGCCACGCCGAGATCGACGTTCGCATACTGGACAATTGCATCATCCTCGAACGAGGCATTGACGCGCGGCACCTTCACCGCAGCCATCACCGCCGCTTTCAGAACGAAATCGTTTACCGTAATCTTCGCAGCGTCGGCGCCTTCTCCGGCGGATTTCAATTCCTCACGCGCTTCCATCAGCGGGCTCGCATTGATCTCGATCGTAAGATAAAAGTGTGGAACCGGGCCGAGGCTCTCGACCAGCCGTT
Source organism: uncultured Verrucomicrobiae bacterium (assembly GCA_963791385.1). GTDB lineage: Bacteria > Verrucomicrobiota > Verrucomicrobiia > Chthoniobacterales > UBA10450 > Udaeobacter. The sequence goes on along the minus strand of CAWBSH010000028.1, from coordinate 45,199 downwards.
GCGCGATGATTTTGCGCATCCCGGAAAGCTGAATCCGCGCGGTTTCGCCAAATTTTGGTAAAGGCAACCGAGTTGACTCTCGGCGGCCAGAGTCCGTCGCTACCGATTTCGCGACCGCGCGCACGTCGGTTTCGGTCACGCGTCCCTCGGGACCCGTGCCTTTCACGCTGGAAAGATCAACACCAAGTTCAGCTGCGATTCGGCGCGCGACAGGCGACGCTTTCACCCGTGGTTGCTCGGCTTTTTGTTGTTTCGGCTGCGTTTTCTCTCGCGTTGTTCCATTTTGGGCGGCTGACACAGCCGCCGCTACACCTTGTTGTTGCGGTGGCGCCGTTTTCTCTTCTTGGGCTTCCGCCGGCGCAGGTTTCTCCGTTTCAGCTTGCGGCTTCTTTTCTCTCTCTTCTGCCGTCGCGGATTCTTTCTCTTTTTTCTGAGCCGGCGCCTGTTGCTTTGGCGCTTCCTCGCCTTGTGCACCGATGAAAGCGATCCTGTCGCCCACGTTCACCTTGCCACCTTCCTGGACGTAAATTTCTGTCAGTGTCCCGTCCTCCGGTGACTCCCACTCCATGGTTGCCTTATCTGTCTCGATCTCCGCGAGTACTTCGCCGGCAGAAACTTGGTCGCCCTTCTTTTTCTTCCACGCAACGAGAGTGCCCTCGGTCATCGTGTCGCTCAGCTTGGGCATCTGGATCTCAGGCATAAGCGAAAGTTACGAGTGACAAGTGACAATTAATGAGTGTCTCACGCGTAGCAGACCTGTTTCACAGCGGCGAGAAGTTTCTCGGCATTTGGCAGCACGGCGTGTTCCAAGTGCTCATTGTATGGCATCGGCACGTCCTCTTGCGATACGCGCAGAATGGGCGCGTCGAGCGCATCGAAAATATTTTTTTGAATCCGATAGCAAATCTCTGCGCCGACACCGCAGAACGGATGGTCCTGTTCAACAATCACAACACGATGCGTCTTTGCGATGGAGCCAAAGATCGTCTGTTCGTCGAGAGGTTTGATGGAGCGCAGATCGACAACCTCGGCGGAGATGTCTTCCTCTTCGAGTTGGGCCGCGACTTTAAGTGCCAGCGGAACAGTCTGCGCGTAACAAACAACTGTGACATCGCTGCCTTCACGTTTCACCTCGGCTTTGCCAAGCGGGATGAGCAGTTCTTCATCGGGCGGCTCCACCATTCCCTTCGAGCTATAAAGCAGTTCCGCTTCGAGCACGAGCACCGGGTTGTCGTCGCGCACCGCAGTTTTCAACAAACCTTTCGCATCCCGAGGCGTCGCAGGAGTGCAAACTTTCAAGCCGGGCACACTGGCATAAAAATTTTCCGTGGCGTGCGAATGTGTTGCCGCAAGCTGATGGGCCGGGCCGTTCGGACCACGAAAGGTAATCGGGATGTTGAATTGTCCACCCGACATCATGAACATGTTGGGTGCGTTGTTCACGACCTGATCGAAGGCCACGAGCGAGAAACTGAACGTCATAAACTCAATGATCGGTCGCAAGCCGACCATTGCCGCACCGATGCCCAGTCCCGCGAATCCGTTCTCGCTGATTGGCGTATCGATGACGCGTTTAGACCCAAAGCGCTGAAGCAATCCGGCGCTCACTTTGTACGCGCCCTGATATTCGGCGACTTCTTCTCCCATCAGGAAAACATCGGGATCGCGTTCCAACTCCTCAGCCAGCGCTTCGTTCAACGCCTGGCGATAGGTGATTTCTCTCACGGCCTGGCTCCGTTGAAATACACGTAATCGTAAAGTTTTTTGGCCGGCAGTTCGGGGCTTTCTTCGGCAAACTTTACGGAGGCCAGGTACTGTTTCCTTAGCGCGCTTGTCAAGTTGATCGAATTGTTCGTTGCTCAATTTCCCCTCGCGCGTAAGCTGCGCGCGCAGACGTATGATTGGATCATCAAGGCGATATTTTTCCAGTTCGTCCTTGGTGCGGTAACTCGCCGGATCAGACATGGAATGGCCGCGGTAGCGATACGTGCGCACTTCCAGAAAGGCCGGATGCGATTCTTTGCGGATCGAATCGGCAACCTCAGCGACTTTGTCGCGCACTTCGCGAAAGTTCATTCCATCAACGATTTCACCTGGAATGTCGTAGCCCTCCGCGCGATCGACGATCTGCTTAAGCGACGTCGATCGTTTTACCGACGTACCCATGGCAAAAAGGTTGTTTTCACAAATGAAAATGATCGGCAGCCGATATAACGCTGCGAGATTCAGAGCTTCGTGGAACGAGCCTTGATTGATAGCTCCATCCCCAAAGAAGCAGAGCGTGACGCGATCTTCGCCTCGGTACTTGATGGCAAAGGCCAATCCCACCGCCAGCGGCACGTGGGCGCCAACGATGGCATGCCCTCCATACATGTGATGTCGCTTATCGAAAAAATGCATTGATCCGCCCAGTCCGCGTGAGCAACCGGTCTCTTTCCCGAAAAGCTCAGCCATGCACGCATTTGCGCTCGTGCCGCGGGCAAGGGCATGCCCGTGATCACGGTAAGCAGTGATCACGTAATCATCAGGACGCACGGCAGCGATCGCGCCGGTCACGACGGCTTCCTGACCAATGTAAAGGTGACAAAATCCGCCAATCTTCTGCGCTTGGTACTGCTGGCTGGCGCGTTCCTCGAAGCGCCGGATCAACAGCATCAGCGAGAGCATCTCGACTTCGTCGCGCTGCTCCACCGGCTGCATATTCCATCATCCAGCAGCAACAGGACGGAACCGCGCCGCGCGTTCGCGCGATGTCCCCATGCTTTGCCCCGCGCTCATGCAAACCGCAAACAGGCAAGTAAAAACAAGATCACTGACGAGTGAATTGCGGAAGAACATCCAAGTCGGTGTTGCGCTATATTGAGGCAACCCGACGGTTAAAGATTGAATCAATCCTGCGAAACTTTTCGCGTAACCAGGGTCGCTCAGCCATGAAAACGCATTTGTGATCAGGTAGAACAGCGTGGATCCAATAATGGATGCAGGCAAAAGCGTTTTCAGCGACACTCGATTTTGCAAAAGAACTCCGATAGTTCCGACAAGCGCGAGCGCTGCATACCGGACGAGAATCTGAGGGTCGAGCATCGGCGCGCCATACCGAAAATTAATGATCGCGTCGGAAATGAACAAAGTCAGCAGCGGCACCGAGAACTTGTATTTGTTTGGGAAATACGCGGCGCTACACAGAGCAATGGCTGCGAGTGGCGCGAAGTTGGAAAGCCAACTCGCCCCAGAATGAATCAGCAATCCTGTCGTGACCCGATAAACGACGACCGCCAAAACGAGTAGAAGCGCGGGAATCATTCCACAGAATCTATCCGGCCAGTAAGATATGCAACGGGAAGATGCAGTCGTCATTCCGAGTGAAGTCGAGGAATCCCGCAGCGCTACTCGCCGTAAGTTCGCGCGATCGTTCGACTCCGCTTCATCGCTCAGGATGACTGTGACTACTTGGCCGCAGTAAGCGCTTTGTTCAGACGTGCCTTGCGACGGTTTGCTGCGTTGCGATGAATGATTCCGCGTTTGGCCGCCTTGTCGATCGCTGAAATTACCGCACGAATCTGATCTGCGCCCGGCGTCGGTACCGAGCGTATCTGCTTCTGTAGTCTCCGCAGGTGAGTGTTGACGCTTTTATTGTGAAGCGCTCGGCTCAGTGTCTGCCGGTCGCGTTTCGCAGCTGATCTCGTGTTAGCCATTACCGATCAAAAGCGTGTTGCTACAGGCGTTTGCTCGATGCGAGCTTCGCTTTCCGCCGTTCACCAGCGAGCGCTCCGGCCATTCGCATTTGTTCGACGGTGAGTGCGCTGGAAGGTGGCGTCGCGAGCGTGGCTGCACTGATCTGCGCTGGCGGGTGCGGCGTTACCTTGGCAGCGACGACACCGTTACGTGTTTCCTGACGCGGCTGCGGTGTTACCTTGGCAACGACGACACCGTTACTTGTTTCCTGACGCGGCTTCACCTTTTCCATTTTGGGCAGCCGATCAGGAATAATTTGGACGACAGCACCGAGTGGCACCTGCGCATAAAGCTCGGCGACGTCCTTCGATTTCATCCGGATGCAGCCGTAACTCGCCGGGCGACCGATCTTTTTCTCCTGCGGCGTGCCGTGAATATAAATGCCGCGTTGAAACGCATGCGCGTTTTGCGCTTCTAGTCCGCGCAGCCATATGATCCGTGTAGTAATCGGGTCGCGGCCTGGAGCGTTGGGCTGCAAAACTTCACCGGTTAAACGCCGGTTATGAAACACGGCGCCGACTGGCGCATTGTCACCGATCTTCTTTTCGACTGCCAGGTTACCCAGAGGAGTAGTCATTCGCCCCCGCGCATCGCCCAAACCGAACATGGATGTGGATACTGGATAAATCGCGACTTTGCCACCGTCTCGGATAAGCATCAGCTTCTGATCACGGACGCTGATGATCAGTTGGCTCGAAGTGTCCAGTGGCGCGACCGCGTAGGCGGACGCAAGCGACATCAGACTAAAAATGAGTGCCAGGGCCCGAAGCATGGCCAAATCTTTTACTCGACAATTTGATTTTGTCACGCGGGAATCGCGGCGCGCGCGCGTGAACTGCCAACGTTGAATTTCGACCCGCGACTCGCCACTGAAGAAAGGCAGACGTAAAGGAAGCCGCCTTGAAACATCAGCAGAAACGGCACCGAGAAAAACTGCCTGTGCATAATAGCGTAAACGACGAAATAGCTGAAATAGATCGCAAAGGCCAGTTCAACCAGCGGAAGCGCTGATTTCAGCGGGCGGTACTTACAGCTTCGCCACGACTGCGATTTGCGTTCGATTCCGTATTTTGGCGTCCGCGTGAAATCCGATTTGTGGTTGATAAGCGCTTCCAGAACTGCCCGTGCATTGTTGAGTGAAAGACCAATTCCCAATGCGAGCAGGCACGGCAGAAACAGGATCTCCTTAATCCACGTCCTGGGATGCAGTTCGCGTTGGGCGCAAATGTAGAACAGGCCGACGGAAGCCGAAGCTGCCAGAAAAATCGGAATGTCGACGAGCACTGTGCGAACCCAACCAACTGGAGGACCACCGGTGGAGGGATATAAAAGAATACAGAGCATCGCCAGCAGCAGGTACGCGAAATTGGACATTAAATGCCCGGTTGCCTCAAGCTTGATCGGAAAGGGCAGCTGGCTGCGCCAGACGCTCGGCAACAATTTCTTACATGTCTGGACGGAGCCCTTCGTCCAGCGATGCTGCTGAGACTTGAAGCCGTTCATGTCCACCGGCAGCTCCGCCGGCGTTACGACGTCGGAAAGATAAATGAATTTCCAGCCCGCAAGCTGAGCGCGATAACTCAGATCAAGGTCCTCGCACAATGTGTCGTACTGCCAGCCTCCGCTCTGCTCGATGCACGAACGCCGCCACAGCCCGGCTGTCCCGTTGAAATTGAAAAACCGGCCGCTACGACTGCGCGCGGTTTGCTCGAGCAAAAGATGTCCATCCAAAAAGATCGCCTGCATCCGTGTGAGCAGTGAATAGCCGCGGTTCAAGTGCCCCCAGCGCGTCTGGATCATTCCGACCTTTGGGTCAGTGAAGAAATGGATGGTCCGTTTGAGCAGATCTTTTTGTGGAACAAAATCGGCGTCCAGGATGCAAACAAATTCGCCTTCCGCGGCGGCGAGTCCGACCGAGAGCGCGCCAGCCTTGAAGCCGGTCCGATCAGTCCGATGAATGCGCTGTACATTAAAGCCGCGCTGCCGCAGTTCCTCCGCACACGCAGCCGTGATTTCGCGCGTCTCGTCGGTTGAGTCGTCCAACACCTGGATTTGCAGAAGCTGCAGCGGGTAATCCAGTTCGCTTACCGAACGGAGCAACCGCTCGGCCACGTATACCTCGTTGAAGATCGGCAACTGCACAGTCACTTTTGGCAGTTTCTCGAAGTAGCGCGCGGGCGAGGGCGGCCGTTTTCGGTTTTTCAGGTACAAATAAATGATGAAGTAGCGATGAACCCCATAAGCGGAAAGCCCGAGGAGCACACTCAGATAGCAAACCGACCAGATAATATGTCCGACGCTTTCCTGCATGGAGATTGCTATTGCTGGAAATGGTTGAAGCAGTAAGGGCGACATGATGCAATTTCCAGCGATTGCGTCAATCCAAAAATCTCAACGTTAGCGTTTGAAACCGCACTCACATCGCCTTGATAGACAGCAGTCTCTTATCAGTTCGCAATTGCCATATCGGCCGGTTTGGGATCTCTCCCATCAGACTCGCTATGCGTCTGAAATGTCTCTGAATTTCAGACGAATTCCCTCTTGCCTCAGGCGGTCAGCAGGTTAACGGTGACTGAGCCAATTCTCGCTAAACACGGCATGTAGTTGGGAGGTTTGATGACGAAACGAAGGCGCGACCGTTTCGAGCGCTCCAAAATTGTTATTCCGATTCTTCTGGCAGGATGGATCCCGTCAGTTCTGACGCTGATCGTTTCCTACACCATCCTGCGGGACACACTGGAATCGCGAATCCTGCGCGACCGACAAACGCTGATCCAGTTGGTCAGTCACCTCGTCGGGCATGACCTCAGCCGCACCACAAGTCTCATAGAGTACTATCAAACGCTGCCGGATACGGCCAGAGTTTTGACCGCTTCGAATTCACAGGCGGCGCAGCAATGGGTCAACTCGGCGTTTTACTCACATCCGCAAATCGATGGAATGTTTGTCACCGCAGCAGACGGCACTCTGATTGCCTCGATTCCAACGGTCCCAGAGTTGGTGGGCAAAGATTTTGGGTCCCAGCACTGGCGCGAAGAAGCGGCGGCGGTACCAGCCGGAGTTCTTGTCTCGGCTGTCCATCCACGGTTGTTGGACAACCGGCCCGTCACTGACATTGTCGGCGCTGTCCGAGCGCCGGACGGCAGCATCCTGGGTTACGTCGGAGTCGCCGTGCTTGTGGAACGGATTGGCCGACGCCTTTCCACGATTGAGTTTTCCGATCGGCTCCTTTTCGAGGTGCTCGATCAAAACGGCGCGGCGCTGTTCGTCAGTGATTTTAAACCAAATCCTGCAACAGGTTCAGCCGCAGCAAATGGCGAATTGGTCAAGGAGATCAAACAAAGTAAAACGGGGCATTTCGAGCGCCACGGCAATCTCTATTCTTTTAGTCCGATTGAATCGACCGGATGGGTGGCGGTGGTCGAGCAGCCACGAACTCTTGCCTACAAGCCGGTTCACGATCTTTTGGGCCGAATGACGGTGCTGGCAAGCTGGCTGATTGGACTGACGGCGATATTCGCGTGGCTTGGAAGCCGGTTTTATCAACGCCAACTGGAGTCCAAGCAGCGACTGGAACGTGAGGTTATTTTCAACGAGAAGATGCTGGCGAACATGCCCGGCGGGATCGCTCTGATCGATCCAGTTTCCCGCCGGTTTCTCCACGCTAATGATGCGTTTGCCCGGATGGCAGAACGCTTCGGAGAGGTGCCAGAGGGCCGGGACATTACCGAGGTCGCGTGCGACGATGTAAAGATCGCGCCACCAGGCGCGGCTGACCGAGTGCTTACCTTTGGAACACCCTTTCAGCTGACTGAGCACCCGTTGAAAGACAAATCAGGCGTTACGCATTTCCTGGATATCAATCTGCTCCGGCTGCAAGGAGCGCGCGAAACCGTGCAGGGTGTGCTTTACCTGGTGGAAGACAAGACACGGGACGTCACATTGCGCCAGGAACTCATTGCAGCAAACGCTGCCAAGGACCAGTTTCTGGCACAGCTATCACACGAGCTGCGCAGTCCACTTACGCCCGTAATTGCCATGGTAGGAGAACTCGAAGCCGAAGTACCCGACTCCACGCCGGTCAAAGAAGCGCTTGAGGTCGTCCGGCGCAACGTCGAGCTCGAAGCGCGTCTTATTGACGACTTACTCGACGTCACTCGCATTTCGAAAGGCAAACTCCAATTAAGCTTCGAACCAATTTGTATTCACCAAATCCTCCAGCGCGCTTACGAGATATGCCGCAAGGAAATAGAGGCAAAGGATCTTGAAGTGAGCTTTGTGCTGCGCGCTTCTCATACCTACGTCGCAGGCGACCCAGCGCGACTGCAACAGGTCTTTTGGAATTTAATCAAGAACAGCGTGAAATTTACCCCTGAAAGAGGGCGGATCACGATCGAGACGCTGAATCCCGCGCCGGACAAGATTGAGGTCCGCGTCATCGACACCGGGATCGGCATTGGGCCTGAAGCGATCGATAAAATCTTTAACGCATTCGAACAGGGACAGAGTGATATCACCCGGCGATTCGGGGGACTCGGGCTCGGTTTAACTATTTCAAAGACATTGATCGAGGCACACGGTGGAAGGATTCGGGTTCAGAGTCCCGGAAAAGACCGTGGGGCCACGTTTACGGTGGAGCTAAACACGAGTGAAATTCCCGTCGAGCGCGATGGGCACGGGGAAGTTGGACCGGCAGATCGAACCCTCGAGCCCGCGGTTTCAAGTCACCGGCGCGTCCTGCTCGTGGATGATCATCACGATACTTGCCTCGGCATGAAAAGGATGCTCGAGCGCCGAGGCTATCAAATTACCATCGCCCATTCCGCCGAGCAGGCCGTGGAGAAAGTCCGTATACAGGAGTTCGATTTGCTCATCAGCGATATCGGATTACCTGACCGCAGCGGATATGAATTAATGCGGGAGCTGCGTGCCAATAAGCCGCTGCCCGGAATCGCTTTGAGCGGTTTCGGCACCGAACAAGATGTGAACCAGGCCAAAGAGGCAGGTTTCGCTGAACATTTAACGAAGCCAATCAATTTCGAGCGCCTGGAAAAAACCATTCAGACCTTGCTCTCCTGAATCCTGAGGGCAGACAATTCTGTCAATCTGCGGTGCAGACAGAGTCGCCGGCGTCAGATCAGGTTTACTGGTCAGCCTGGGCGCCGACTCCAGTTTTAACCTTTCTCTCTTCCGCTTCCTTTAGTTGGCGCGACAGCTTTTCCACGCGTTGACGCATGATTTTACCCGACTTGAACTTCACCGTAGCCCGCGGCGGAATTACGAAACTGCTACCCGGCTGGTTAGGGTTTCGTCCAATACGCGGCCTGGTAAGGCGCGGTAGAAACACGCCGAAATTTCTCAACTCGACCGGAATATTGTTGGCCAGACTGTCAGTGATTTTATCAAGAGTTTTTTGCACTACATCGAAGACTTGATGCTGAACCATCCCGGTCTGGTTGCTGATCGACACAACGATGTCGCGCTTTGTTAACTTCGCCATATCTATTTTAGTAATCGTTCCTTGTGACTCTGCCGGTGGCTAAATTAAGCACAAAAAAGTAATTTTTAAATCGACATTTGAAGCCGTTCGTCGGGAAACGGACGTTGGGTGCCTGCAGCACCTCTTTAAGCGCGAACGTCCGGCGTCGCTCGGCGTCGCCAATCGTTACGTGGCTAGCGGTGCCGCGTAATGCTCCGGAGCAATCTCATGAGCGGTGCGGAAATGCACTTTCGCTACCTCGCGCAGTGCGTCTGGCCCGTTCGCTTCGACCAGCTTTTTGGCGGTCTCTTTTACGGCTGCCGATACTCCGCGTTGCAATCGCACACCGAGTTCTTTGCCCTTGCGCTCCAGCCAATTGATGAACGCCTCACGCGCGACGATCGATGCCGCCGCCACCGCAATATCTGATTCGGCTCGCGGCCGTTGTTCGATTTCAATGTTGCGCCCATGCCTCAGTAACGACGTCTTGATCACTCGCGCATCGGCAAACTGGTCCGATAACGAGCGCTGACAGCCCGGCTTTCGCGCCAGCAAATTCTCGATTATCCTCGCGTGTCCCCAACCGAGCAACCCGTTTAGGTTTCCAAACTTCTCGTACAGCTCGTTGTACTTAGCCGGGCCTATCAGGACCGTTTCCACCAGACCTTGTGAACTTTTTCTAATCGTGTCGGCCAGCGCGCGAATCCGCGCGTCCGAAGCGATCCGCTTGCTATCCACCACGCCAGAATCGAGCAATTTGCGGGCGATACCGCGGTCAACGAAAACTCCTGCTATCACCAGCGGCCCGAAGAAATCGCCTTTCCCACTCTCGTCCACACCGAAATGCGGCGCGAACATTTCCGGTGAATGCACTTCTTCATAACCCAGCTTCGCTTCGCCGAGAATTTTCGGCTCCAATTCGAATTGCACAAACTCCTCAACACCCCGGCCCTGCACCAGCACTTTTGGTCCCTTTTCATAAACCGCCACGCTTAACTTGTTCTTGTGCGCAAAGAAAATCGTCCATTCCTTCGGCGAGAACTCGAATCCCGAGTCCTCGAGCAAAGCGCGAAGCTTCCTCACTTGCTCCGGCAAAAGTGGATGAGTGTAAGAATTCACGAGCCACAGGTTAACACAGTTGACGGACAGATAGGAGCGGGTTCAGCGGTCGAGCGTCAAAATCCGTGTTAATCTGTATTTATCTGTGGCCTTTCCAATAACCAATTTTCGGCGCGCACTAACAAATTGGCATCGCCGCAACGGCCGTGATCTTCCGTGGCGCCGTACGTGCGATCCGTACGCAATTCTCGTCTCCGAATTCATGCTCCAACAAACACAAGTCGCGACTGTCATTCCATATTACGAAGCATGGCTACGCAGGTTTCCGAATTTCGCCTCACTGGCGCGCGCCAGCGAGAACGACGTTCTTTGTTCATGGCAGGGCCTCGGCTACTACGCTCGCGCGCGAAACCTGCATGCCACCGCGAGAGCCGTGCTGGAGAACCATCGCGGACGTTTCCCGCAGTCAATCGACCGGATGCGGCGGCTCCCGGGCATCGGGAAGTACACTGCGAACGCTGTTGCCAGTTTCGCGTTCGATCGATCTGTCCCAATTGTCGAAACCAACACCACTCGCGTTTTGGCGCGGCTTTTCGATTTTCGCAAATCCATCGATTCCAGTTCCGGCCGGAAAACGCTTTGGCAACACGCAGCGCGTCTTCTTCCAAAATCCGGCGCACGAACCTTCAACTCTGCATTGCTTGATCTTGGCGCGCTCATTTGCGTAGCGCGGAACCCACGATGCGATCTCTGCCCGGTCAACGCGTTTTGCCGGGCACAAAATCCGGTTACACTGCCGGTCAGAAAATCGAGACCCCGGACGAAGCAACTCGTCGAAACTCACTCATTGATCGTCAGGCGTGGACAGATTCTGCTCGAGCGATCGCGTCATCGCTGGCGTGGCATGTGGATCCTGCCGCCACTCCGAGTTGACGGCTCAACTTTTCAAGCGCGTCCCGTTTATAAGTCCGTGTTCCCATTTACGCACCACCGAATCACGCTTGCTGTGTACCGTCACCCTGTGCCGAGCAAAATCGCTCCCGAACAACAGTGGGTTCAAGCGATTGAGGATGTCCCAATGCCTTCACCGCACCGGCGCGCCATTCAGGCGCTCATAAGAAATAACGGCAATTTCTCAGTGCAGCACAAGCAGCACGACGATACCCGCAGAAGTCGTTAGGACCGTAATCGGAATGCCAAAGCGCGCATAATCCCAAAAACCGACTTGAAGATGTTCCCGCGCGGATTCCACCACGATCATATTGGCAACTGAGCCAATGATGGTGAGATTGCCGGCGAACGTCGTCGCCAGCGCGAGCACTTTCCACATCAGCGCCGGATCGATGAAGTGCGGGATCCACTTCCCCGCAACCAGAACAAACGGAACGTTCGAGAAAATGTTCGACCCCGCCACTGAGAACCAGGCCAGGCTCCACGCCTGCACTGTCGCGTGCGAGCCGAACATCGGCTGCAAATAACGATAAATGGCATCGGGCAACCCTGTGTCGCTTAGTCCATCGACAACGACAAACAACGCCGCGAAAAATACAAGCAGATGCCAATCGACAAGCTTCAGCACCTCATGTGTGTCGCGGCGCGCGATCACCATGACTAGCACGGCGCCAGCTAGCGCCGTCCATGCCAGATTCAGCCCGGCAACAAAACACACGAATATCGAGATAAGCACTGCGCAAACGATCGCAAACAAACCGCGGTCAAGCTTCGGAACAACGTGCGGCTCCCGGTTAATCACAGCCGCATGCAGCACGTTGCGAAAACCGAAACTGACAATGCCAAAATTGATGGCTAGTCCGACGACGGCCGCCGGTGCGAGGGATCGAGAAAATTGCGCGAACGGAATCCGCGAAAAGTGCTCAATGATCATGTTTTGCGGATTTCCCACCAACGTCGCCACGCTTCCGACATTGGCGCTGGTCGCCAGCGCAATCAGATACGGCAACAGCGGCAGTTTGCCACGCCGGATTACCGCAACGACAAGCGGCGTCAGGAGCAGACAAATCGTATCGTTCACGAGCAACGCAGAAAGGATTCCCGACGTAAGTGTCAGATAAAGCAACAGCCGCTGCGGTGTGCGCGAATAATTCAGAATAACATCGGCTGCCCATTCGAAAAAATGCGCGAGATAAAGGTACGCCGATATCAGCATCATCCCGAGCAACAGAACCAGCGTGTCGTAGTTGACTGCGCGGTATGCGCGCTCGGGCGTCATCACCCCGCTTGAAACCATCAAAACCGCTCCCAGCAAAGCAGCCGCGGGCCGATTCAACGGCAGAATTTTGAGCTGCCGACCACTGATCAGCACGTACGTGATCCCAAAAATCACCGTCGCGATGATTTCTCTTTGCCAATGATTCACGGGCGTCCATAGCGGATGGAGAGGCGTTTTTCAATCCATGCAGCGTGCCGTGCTTTCGTTGAGCGTTGAACGTTTCCGTTTCTCTGCGATAAGCTTTGCACCGAGATATGCGGAGCATGACTGGATACGGTCGCGGCGAGACCGATCATGCCGGAACAAAATTTAGCGTAGAGCTGAATTCGGTGAACCGGAAACAAAGCGACGTGGTGGTCAATCTGCCACGAGACTTGGTCGAACTCGAACCGCGCATTCGCCAGACGATCAACGAAAACATTTCGCGCGGCCGCACAAATGCAACGATCAGTTTTCACAGCGGCGCAAACGGCGCGCGCAATCTGGCGCTCAACACCGAGCTCGCCCGCTCGTATCACGAAGCGATGCGCGCTTTGCAAAAGGAATTGAACGCTCCGGGCGAGATCACGATCACGACGATCTTGCAAGCGCCGGGCGTGATGCGGTTCCCGGAAGAAGCGCTAAATCCCGAAGACGCATGGCCGGCAGTCGAATGCGCGCTGCGCGCCGCGCTCGCAGATCTGATAAAGATGCGAGAACGGGAAGGTAAACATCTGGCCAAGGATCTGATTCATCGTTTGAAAGCGATCCGGAAAAAACTCAAAGAAGTCCGCGCACTGCATCCTGACGTGGTAAAACAATATCGCGCCGCGTTGCTCGATCGCATTCAGAAAGCGGGGCTGCCGCTTCCGAGCGATGACGAACGCGTGCTGAAAGAAATTACTTTCTTTGCCGATCGCGCTGACGTTTCGGAGGAGTTGACGCGACTCGACAGTCATCTTGCTCAATTTGCGCATCATTTGCGAAGCAAAGAACCGGTTGGACGAACGCTGGAGTTCATCACACAGGAAATTTTTCGCGAACTCAACACGCTGGGAGCGAAAGCGAATGACGCTGCAATCTCCCAGCGCGTTATCGCCTGCAAGGCCGATCTGGAGAAGATTCGCGAACAAGTCCAGAACCTTGAATAAACAATTCAGCCGGCAGGGCATTCTCTTCGTCATCTCAGCTCCATCGGGCGCGGGAAAGACCACGCTCGTCGAAGCGCTGCGAAAAACCTCAACTTTCTTTTATTCTGTCTCTTGCACCACACGAGCACCGCGAGCCGGTGAAATTGACGGCAGACATTACCGATTTCTTGCCGCAGCAGATTTTCATGCGCGAATCGAAGCCGGCGATTTTCTGGAGCACGCAAAGGTACACGGAGATCTTTACGGCACTCTACGCGAACCAGTACACTCGAGTTTGAAAGATGGCATCGATGTCCTGATCGACATCGACACACAAGGCGCCGACACGATCCGCAATTACGATGATGCGATCATTCGGCAGGCGTTAGCGGACATTTTCATCATGCCTCCTGATCTTGAAGAGTTGCGCCGCCGTTTGGCAAAACGAGGAACGGAAACCGCACAGCAGATCGAATCGCGTCTCGCCACCGCCAAGCGAGAAATGGAACTATGGCGCGACTACCGCTACACTATTATCAGTGGCTCTATAGAAGAAGATCTGGAGAAGGTCCGCCACATCATGTCTGCTGAGAGATATTTAAGCCGGCGTTTGAACCCAACATGAGCGATATGGCTGCCACTGACAAAAATCCCAGACGCAGGTTGGAGAAAGCGACTTCGCGCAAGCTGCTGCCCATTCCGGCAGCAAAAAAATCAGTGGTTCTCGGCGTAACGGGATCGATCGCCGCTTACAAATCTGCCGAGCTGGCGAGTCTGCTGGTCAAACAAGGCCACGACGTTTTTGTGGTGATGACACACGACGCAACGGAATTTATTTCGCCGCTGACGTTGCAGACGCTATCGAAAAATCCGGTGATGACGAGCTTCTTCGACGAAAAGGAAAGCTGGCGGCCAGGTCACATCGAGCTTGCGGATCGCGCCAACCTGCTGCTGATCGCGCCCGCAACCGCGCACATACTGGCCGAGCTCGCGCACGGACTGGCGGATCATCCACTCGCTGCCATCGCGCTCGCCACCCGCGCCCCGATCCTGATCGCGCCCGCCATGAATGGAAAAATGTGGGCGCATCAAGCGACCGTGGAGAACGTGGAAAAGTTGAAGGCGCGCGGTGTCGAATTCATCGGACCGGAAGAAGGAATGCTCGCGTGCGGGTACGAAGGTCTTGGCCGGCTATGGAAAGTGAACGACATCGCATTCCGGGCCGAATTTCTTCTGAGCCGCCACGACAAATTGATCGCGTGAGATTTCTCATCACGGCTGGTCCTACCCGCGAGCCGATCGATCCCGTCCGTTATATCTCGAATCGTTCCTCAGGGAAGATGGGCTACGCCATCGCGGAAGCGGCAATCGCTGCCGGTCACGAAGTGATTTTGATTTCCGGCCCTGTGCATCTCGAGCCGCCGCCCAACGCAGAATTGGTTTCTGTTTCCACCAGCGACGAAATGTCTGATGCGGTTCACCGGCACGCGGACGACTCTGAGGTTTGCGTTCTCTGCGCCGCTGTCGCGGATTACAAGCCGGCTGAAGTTTCGCCCGTCAAAATCAAAAAGCGTGCCGAGGAAATGTCGCTCAAATTGAGTCCGACGCGCGACATTCTCGAATCGTTAGGCCGACGGCATGATCGGAAATTTCTTCTCGTTGGGTTTGCTGCTGAAACAGATCACATCGAAGAAAACGCCGCGAAAAAGCTACGCCAAAAAAATTGCGACATCATCGTTGCGAACAATGTACGTGATGGAATGGAGAGCGACGAAAATGAATTGCTCATTCTGTTCCGCGACGGTGAAATCAAAAAGCTTTCGCGGGCGCCCAAGAAAAATCTTGGCCGCGAGCTCGTGAAAATTTTTTCAGATTTTCGTCGAAAACGTTTGACAAAAAAAATGTGATGATTACTGAACGCACATAAGTGAAGTCATTCCCAACTCTTCACAATGCTCCGCGCGTTGCGGATTGAAAGGGGGGAATTAGTCGATGGCAAAGAAAAAAGCAGCAAAGAAAAAAACAGCGAAGAAAAAAAGGCACTAGGCCTGACGCTGGATTAACGCCCCCGATTTCTTCGGGGTCACAACACTTAACTTCAACCCGGGAGGAGAATTTATTTTCCTCCCGGTTTTTTTGAGCGCCCGGTCATTCTGTGGTGCACTTTTGTATTCTTTGTGCGACGTAATGTTTTCCGATGGACCATTACCTTAGTGCAGCGGAGAACGCCGCTTTGGCTGCCGGCAAATTATTGCGCGAGAGTTTTCGGCAGCGGCAGCGTGTGAAGGCCCTCGCGGCACACGACATCAAACTTGAGATCGACGATCAGGCGCAGGAGTTGATTAGCAAATTGCTGCTCAAGGAATTTCCGGCCCACGCGCTATACGGCGAAGAAGGGGTCGTGGGAGATCAATCGAGCGATCATCAATGGATTGTCGATCCGCTGGATGGAACCGTAAATTATTACTACGGCATCCCACATTTTTGCAGTTCCATAGCGCTGCGCTTAGACAACCAGATCGTTGTTGGCGTGATCTACGATCCGATTCGCGACGAGATGTGGGCAGGACAAAAAGGCGAAGTCCCAAAATTAAATCGTAGTCCGATTCATGTGAGCGACAGGGCGGAGCTTGGTGAAGCCGTTATCTCTATCGGACTCGCCAAGACCGGAGAGACGATCAACACGAATTTTCCGCTGCTTCAGCAAATGATCCATCGTGTGCGCAAATGCCGCGTGCTCGGGAGCGCGGCCCTCGACATGGCATACGTCGCGTGTGGACGACTCGACGCATACATTGAAACGGGGATCAGTTTGTGGGACATCGCCGCGGGGTGTCTTTTGGTTGAGAATGCCGGCGGGACTGTGGATCTTCGCCCACGCGAGAACATGAAAGACAAATACAGCATCGTCGCCTCAAACGGTCTGCTCGATTTGAAATTGTGATGAATGACGACCGCAGCAGACAACCTGATTCGTTAGACCGTTACATCGTTACATCCGATGTGCGGTTTACCGATTCAACGATTCAACGATTCAACGATTTAACGAAGCGAAGCCTATGATCCGCTCCGGCATCGGTTACGACATCCATCGTTTCGCCGAGGGACTGAAACTGATTTTGGGCGGCGTCGAGATCGCGCACGCGCGCGGGTTAGAGGGACACTCAGACGCCGATGTTCTCTCGCATGCGATTGCCGATGCGTTGCTCGGCGCGATCGGCGCCGGCGACATCGGTCAGCATTTTCCAAACACCGACGAATCCTTTCGGGGCATCAGCAGCATCGAAATTCTAAAGCGTGTTGCTGAATTGCTCGCCGGGAAAAACGCGCGCGTGCTCAATGTTGATGCAACCGTCATCGCTGAAGCGCCAAAAATCGCACCGCACAGCACGGCGATGCGACAAAACATTGCGGCTGCGATCGGCGTGAGCGAATCCGATGTGAGCGTGAAAGCCACCACGAACGAAAAGCTCGGCCCAATCGGACAAGGCGAAGGCATCGCGGCTGTCGCGATTGCCACGGTTGAGATCATCGGTAGCGGCGATTGATCTCAATCGCCATGGCGGTTCGGTGAACCGCCGCTACCATATTGTTATGGCGCTGCGATTCTTTAATAGCTACTCGCGCGAGATTCAGGAATTCGAGCCGCGCGACCCTGCTGAGCGTCCAATCAAAGTGTATACATGCGGGCCAACTGTGTACAGCCGGGCGCACATTGGAAATTTCCGCGCCTATATCTTCGAGGATTTACTTCAGCGGCATCTTGAACTGCGCGGCTACAAAGTTCATCGCGTGATGAACATCACCGATGTGGATGACAAGACGATCCGCGGCGCGCGCGAAAGCAAAGTGCCGCTGACCAAATTCACCGGACAATTCAAGCAGGAGTTTTTCCAAGACCTCGACACATTGCGGATCAAACAGGCTGACGAATTCCCATGCGCCACCGATCCGCGTTTTATCGAGAGGATGATCGAAATGATCGGCACGCTGATCGCGAAAGGCTTCGCTTATCAGGCGGACGACCAATCAGTTTATTTTCGCATCAACAAGTTTCCTGATTATGGCAAGCTTGCGCATTTTGATCTCACGCAACTGCAATCGACCGGCCGCGTGAAGCATGACGAATACGATAAGGAACACATCGGTGATTTCGCATTGTGGAAAGCGTGGGACGAAGAAGACGGCGACGTAAAATGGGATTCCCCGTGGGGAGCGGGTCGTCCCGGCTGGCACATCGAGTGCAGCGCCATGTCCACGGCGTTGCTGGGTGATCAGATCGACATCCACTGCGGCGGGGTCGATAACATCTTCCCGCATCACGAAGCGGAGATCGCGCAGAGCGAAGGCGTCACGGGAAAGAAGTTCGTGCGCTACTGGCTGCACTGCGCGCATCTTCTGGTGGACGGCCAAAAGATGGCCAAGTCGTTAGGTAATTTTTACACCGTGCCGGATGTTCTGGCTAAGGGTTACACCGGGCGCGAACTCCGTTACGCGCTGTTGCGTGTGCACTATCGCGTGCCACTGAACTTTACCTGGGAAGGAATGAATGAGGCCCGCGAGTCGTTAGCTCGAATAGATGAATGGCTGGCGCGGCTGCGTGAAGTCGCAAAGCAGGAAAACGTCCAAAACTCAACGTCCAACGCTCAGGGTCCAACCACTGCTCTTGAAGACGCGCTGAATGACGACCTGAATATTTCTGCCGCGCTGGGATTTTTGTTTGAATCGATTCGTGAAACTAATCGTGCAATAGATCAAAACAAAATGGACGCGGCTTCTGCAAGCGCATGGCTGGACTGGTGGAAACGAATCAACACTGTTCTGGATCTCGAAACTGAGACTGACGTCGACATTCCGCACGAAGTGACACAGCTCGCACAAGACCGCGAGAACGCGCGGCGTGAAAAGAATTGGAAACGCAGCGACGAACTACGCGAGCGAATTTCCGCGCTTGGCTGGGAGGTGCGCGACACCAAACAAGGGCCGAAGCTCACGCGTCCTTCGAGCGCCGGCTAGCACATCTGCTTTTACCGCTCCTCGAACGTGTAACCAAACCGCTCGATCTCCGCAGCAAACCGGGTGCGTACGAATTCGCGAAGTTCGTCATCGTAATATTTTGAATAATGCTCGCGGCTTGAGCGGTTGTATTGCGGCAGGGTCGGTGGCGAAATGCTGATCGCCGTGCACACGGCGCGAAAGTCGTCGACCAGATTTTCGAAGCGCATGATATAATCGATGTTCGCGAATGGATCCTGTTCGTCGTCGTCCAGCCGCAGATAATCTGGAACTGATAAAGCTTTGGAAATAATTCCGCGGAATTTTTTCCGACTCCACGTTTCCAGATTTTGCGTCGGGGTGAAGTAATAAGAGACCATTCGATCCCAAGGGTTCCGCACGCACGTAAACTTATAAAGATTCCGAAACTGCTCGTCGCTCAACGCTTCGCGATACTCGCGCAACGTAGAGTGTTTCTTGATCTTATACTTTGGATTGCGCAGTCCGAAACGCTCGATTCCATCCTGTTCCATCCGCAGAGCGACCAGTTGATCTTCCGAATAGTCGCGGAGAATGCTTTGAATTGAGTTGCCGGCCGTCTTGGGAATATGAACGAAGAGGAAACGTTTTTGAAAAGAGATCATCGACGTGCGTTGCCGAATCTATCGTGCATGATTCAGTCGCGTAAGTCTAAGAAACACACCGTCATTCCATGGCCAGCTTGCCGACGGGCCCGTTTTCGGCAAGCTGCCGAAACAACCCCTGAAGCCTTCGGCGTGCTATCCATGGCCAGTCCATGATTCTGTCCCATAAAAACCGATTCATTTTTATCAAGACGGCAAAGACCGCCGGCACAAGCATCGAAGTTTTCCTGTCGGAACATTGTGGTCCTCAGGACGTCGTGACGCCGATTGTGCCGCCGGTCGAAGGGCATCAACCGCGTAATTACGAGGGATTCATTAATCCGATTCCCGAAATCCTCGAACGACCCGGTAAATTTTTCTCCGCGGTACGGCACACAATGACGAGTTGCACGAAATTTTATAACCACATGCCAGCACGCGAGGTCAAGCAACGCGTTCCTGCCGATGTCTGGAACGGCTACTTCAAATTTTGTGTGGAACGAAATCCGTGGGACAAGGTTCTATCGCATTACCACATGCACGCTGCACGCGAAGGCGGTTCGCTTTCATTCGACGAGTATCTAGCTCGCGGCAGATTTCCGATCAACTATTTCCGATACACGGATCGCTCGGGCAGAAGACTAATCGTTGATCGCGTTGTGCATTACGAAAACCTGCTGGCGGAGCTCGGGGAGGTATTCTCGCAACGAAATATTCCCTTTGACGGAATGCTCGGTGTCGCCGCGAAATCGGACTACCGAGCCGACCGGCAACCCTATCAGGAAGTCTTCAACGACGAACAACGGCGAATCGTAGAAAAAGCGTTCGCCCAGGAAATCGACCTGCACGGCTATCGATTTGAGCCGTAGCTGGATATAAACTTCCGCCGGCTAAATTCAGGCTTGCTTTTTGCGCGGGTCTTTGGTCGGATTATAGTGTGGTACCTGCCGACCATGAGGTCACTCCACGGACAGCGATCGGCGAAACCGTCGATCATGGCCCGGTAGCGTTTACTACCACGCACTGGAGCATCGTCCTAGAGGCACAAGCCGAATCGCCGGCGGCACAAGAGGCCCTCGAAAAGCTTTGCCGAACGTATTGGCGACCTATTTATGGGTTCGTGCGGCGACACGGTGCCGGGGCCGAGGACGCCGAGGATCTCACCCAGGGGTTCTTCGCTTTGTTATTAGAACGCAAAGATCTGAACACTGTCCGCAAGGAAAAGGGACGGCTTCGCTCTTACCTCCTTACGTCGGTCAGAAATTTTTTGGCCGACGAGGCGCGTCATGCGATGGCAGTGAAGCGCGGTAAAGGACAGCGCTTAATTCCGTTAGAGGAGATTCGCGGGCCCGAGAGCATCGATATTGAACGGAGCGATCGATTGACTGCCGACCAGATCTACGAACGTCGCTGGGCGTTTACGCTCCTGGAGCAAGTGATGGCACGCCTGCGGGAAGAGTATCGCAGTGCCGGCAATGTACGGTTCTTCGACCAGATGAAGAAAATGCTCATGGACGAACCGGACCGTCCATCGCAAGCCCAGGTCGCAACCGAATTCGATATGACCGAGAACGCCGTCAAGCAAGCGTTTTACCGGTTTCGTCAGCGTTACCAAACGTTATTGCGAGAGGAGATTGCCCATACGGTCGCCATGCCCGGCGACATCGAGGACGAATTGCGCCATCTGATTTCCGTGGTCCGGGCATAACCTTTGGTAGAATTTTACGCTCTAAAAGAGAGGGAGCGCGAGAGACGGCTCTCGGACGATGATCAGTGCACTCAGAGTTTGCTCAAAGTGCGGGGCGGAGATCCCAGCTGACGCACCCGAAGGAGGTTGCCCGGGTTGCCTTCTCGAAAGTGGCCTTAATTTGCTCGCCGAGGAAGTTGTAGCCCCGCAGGAGCCGGATGACCCGGGCAGCGTGGACGAACCAGCACGTGCGGCGACCAAGAGCGAACGCGTCGCGCAGCTGGCGGGAGATTTCGGCGACTACGAATTGCTTGAGGAAATTGGGCGCGGCGGTCAGGGGATCGTTTATCTGGCGCGACAGAAGAGTCTCAATCGCACAGTGGCCTTGAAAGTCATCAGCCCTGGTCAGTGGCCAAGCAGAGCGCATCTAAAACGTTTTCGCCGCGAAGCGCAGACTGCCGCCAGTCTCGATCATCCAAACATCGTCTCCATCTACGATGTGGGCGAGCACGATGGTTCCTGCTATTTCAGCATGAAGTTCATCGAAGGCGGTCAGCTCGATGAAGTCGTAAGCCGGACGCCCATGTCGATTCGACATGCGGTGGAAATGATCGCCAAGGTGGCGCGAACGGTGCATTACGCGCACCAACACGGAATTCTCCATCGCGATATCAAACCTGGAAACATTTTGCTCGATAAAGAAGGCGAACCGCATCTGGCCGATTTCGGGCTGGCGAGATTGGTTGAAGCGGAAAGCACTGTGACACGCACACTCGAAGTGCTAGGCACACCCAGCTACATGGCGCCGGAACAAGCAGGTGGGAAAAACATCCAGCTCACGGCGGCGATAGATGTTTATGGACTTGGCGCGGTGCTTTACCAATTGCTCACCCGCCATCCGCCTTTTGCTGGTGGTACAACCTACGAGACCATCAAGTTATTGCTCGACACTGAACCGAGGCAGCCGCGCCTGTTAAATCCGAAACTAGATCGCGATCTTTCCACGATTTGCCTGAAATGCCTCG
This sequence comes from uncultured Verrucomicrobiae bacterium, assembly GCA_963791385.1. Lineage (GTDB taxonomy): Bacteria > Verrucomicrobiota > Verrucomicrobiia > Chthoniobacterales > UBA10450 > Udaeobacter. The sequence continues at coordinate 23,257 of CAWBSH010000028.1, read as the reverse complement.
AGAAAGATCCAAAGCGTCGATACCCATCCGCTCTGGCACTTGCGGAAGACCTCGAGCACTGGCTCAAACACGAGCCAATTCAAGCCAAACGAAGTGGCTTCGTCGCACACGCACGCAAATGGGTACAACGAAATCCGGCGATTGCTGCGTTGGTTGCATCGTCGGTTGCTTTGGCAGCGGTCATAAGCTGGAATGTTTGGAAAAACGAGTTATTTCGTCCCCCGCCTGAAAAGAGCATCGCAGTGCTTCCATTTGAGAACCTAAGCCGTGATCCGGATAACGCCTATTTCGCGGATGGGGTACAGGACGAAATCCTAACAAACCTGGCCCGGATCGCCGATCTGAAGGTGATCAGCCGCACCTCGGCGATGCATTACAAGAGCGGAGTCGCGCGCAATCTGCGGGAGATCGGAAAGCAACTGGGGGTCGCGCATCTGGTGGAAGGAAGTGTTCAGCGCACTGGCAATCGCGTGCGCGTCAACGCGCAATTGGTCGATGTGCGCACCGACCAGCACTTATGGGCAGAGACTTATGACCGCGATCTCGCGGACGTGTTCGCAATTCAGAGCGAGATCGCAAAAAGCATAGCGAGCCAGTTGCAGGCAAAACTCTCATCACTTGAACAGGAAGCTATCAATCGCCCCCCGACGAGTGACATCACGGCTTTCGAGCGCTATGCCCAAGCCAAAAATGTGTTGGCCATCAAGAACGCGAGAGAGAACTTACTGCAGGCTGTCGGACTGTTGGACCAAGCTGTGGCGCGCGATCCATTATTTTTCCAAGCCTATTGCGAACTCGCTCAAACTCATGACCGTCTTTACTTCCTCGGTTACGACCACACTCCAGCACGGTTGGCATTCGCCGAAGCGGCGATCAGTTCGGCGTTTCGCCTTCGCCCGGATGCGGGTGAAGCGCACTTGGCACGGGCGCAAAATCTTTATCGAGGTTACCTCGATTATGACGCTGCGCTGGGCGAATTGGAAGTTGCTCGCCGGAGCCTACCGAATAATTCCGCTGTTTTCGAGCTAAGAGGTTACATCCAGCGGCGCCAAGGCAAACAAGAAGAGGCCGTGCGCAGCCTGGAGCGGGCGATTGAACTCGACCCGCGCAACACTTTCACCCTACAGCAGATTTCGCTCAGCTACCATCATCTCCGGCGGTATGCCGAGGAGACATCCGTATTAGAACGCGCGTTGGCAATCGAACCGAACGATGTCGAGACTAAAGTAGCGCGCGCATTCGTGAACTTTCATTGGAAGGCAGATACCCGGCTATTGCACCAAACACTCGATTCAATTCGCGCCGACACGCCTGGGGTTGCACAAACTATAGCCGATGGTTGGCTGATTTGTGCACTGGCTGAGCGGGATGCCGCAGCGGCACAAGATGCAGTGATTGCAGCGGATCCGAATCCTCCCTTCGCCGACGAAGCCGTTAATTTTAGTCGTCCGTTCGTCGAAGGGATTCTCGCCCTCATGACCAAGAACGATGAAAAAGTTCGCGCCGCTTTCACGGCGGCACGGGCAGAACAGGAGAAGATTATCCAGGCTCAACCAGATTACGGTCCGCCGTTGTGCGTGCTGGGTTTGATTGACGCCGCTCTTGGGCGAAAAGAGGAAGCACTGAACGAAGGCCGGCGGGCAGTCGAGCTTCTGCCCGTCCAAAAAGATGCAATTAACGGCGTCGCAATGGTCAAATACTTAGCGATGATTGCTGCTTGGACCGGCGATAAAGATTTCGCGTGCGAACAGCTAGCTATCGCCATTCGTCCCCCGAGCCGACTCACCTATGGCCAGTTGAAGCTGCTGCCGTTTTGGGATCCCTTGCGCGGTGATCCTTGCTTTGAAAAAATCGTCGCCTCCCTCGCGCCGAAGGAGAACTAGCCCCGATGGAAATCAATGAACAACGATTGCTTTGCACATGCCTCCTGCCTTGTCATTCGTACGAATTCGCGTGTGGGAGGGTTTTGATGCACGCCGATCCTGCTTTCCAAAAACTGTGCGAGGCAAAGCAGCCGTGAACACACGAATTGCAGGAATCCGTCACGAATTTTAAGAGCCCTAACTAATTCATGTAAGTTTGTGAAATTAGTGTCTCGAGTTTGTCCAAAGTGCGGAGGGGAGATTCCAGCCGACGCGCCGGAAGGAGGCTGTCCGGGTTGCCTTCTTCAGGCTGGCCTCGGCATATTTGCGATTGAGAACGAGGACACACGCGCTGTAACGGAAAGCCAGCATGGCACGAGGAGCGAGCGCGTTGCAAAGCTGGCGGGAGATTTCGGCGACTACGAATTGCTGGAGGAAATAGGGCGTGGCGGTCAGGGCATCGTTTGTCTGGCGCGGCAAAAGAGCCTCAATCGCACAGTCGCACTAAAAGTGATTAGCCCCGGTCAGTGGGCAAGCAGAGCGCACCTAAAGCGCTTTCGCCGCGAGGCGGCTGCTGCCGCCAGTCTCGATCACCCGCGCATTGTTCCCATCTATGAAGTGGGCGAGCATGAGGGCGCATGCTACTTCAGCATGAAATTCGTCGAAGGCGGCCAGCTCGACGAGGTGGTTGCGCGCGAGCCGATATCGATCCGGAGCGCTGTGGAGCTCATCGCGAAATTAGCCCGCACTGTGCATTATGCACACGAGCACGGCGTCCTGCATCGCGACATTAAACCGGGAAACATTCTGCTCGACCAGCAAGGCGAGCCGCATCTGACCGATTTTGGAATGGCCCGATTAATGGAATCCGAAAGCACCGTGACGCACACGCGGGAAGTCTTGGGCACACCCAGTTACATGGCGCCGGAACAAGCTGCCGGTAACACCGCACAAGCTACAAGCGCAACGGATGTGTACGGACTTGGCGGGGTACTTTACCAGTTGCTAACCGGCCATCCACCGTTTGACGGCAGCACAACATACGAGACAATCAAGCTGGTGCTGGAGACCGAGCCGCGTCCACCGCGTCTGTTGAACCCGAAAATAGATCGCGATCTTTGCACGATCTGCCTCAAGTGCCTGGAGAAAGATCCGAAGCGCCGTTACTCTTCCGCTCTCGCACTGGCCGAAGATTTGGAACACTGGGTAAAGCACGAGCCAATCCAGGCGAAGCCAAGTGGATTCTTCACACACGGCCGCAAATGGCTGAGACGCAATCCAGCGATTGCCACCTTGATTGCATCGCTGGTTGCTTTGGCAGCGGCTGTGAGCTGGAACGTTTGGGAAAGCGGGTTACTTCGTGCTGCGCCCGAAAAGAGCATCGCAGTGCTGCCCTTTGAGAACCTAAGTCGCGATCCAGACAGCGCCTATTTTGCCGACGGGATACAGGACGAAATTCTAACCGACCTCGTAAAGATCGCCGATTTGAAGGTGATCAGCCGCACTTCGACAATGCAATACAAGAGCGCAGTCGTGCGCGACGTTCGCAAGATCGGCTACCAACTCGGCGTAGCAAATCTGTTGGAAGGAAGTGTTCGGCGCGCCGGCAATCGCGTACGCGTCAACGCGCAGTTAGTCGATGCTGGTACGCACCGGGAGCTATGGGGACAGACCTACGACCGAGATCTTAGGGACGTGTTCGCAATTCAAAGTGAAATCGCAAAGATGATAGCCAGCCAGTTGCAAGCGAAGCTCACCAGTAGCGAGCAGCAGGCGTTGGCAGTCAAGCCGACGAACAATCCGGAAGCATACGATGCATATCTGCGCGGCGTGGCTTCTGAAGCGCGCAGCTATTCCTCCTCCCTTCCCTCCGCATCTTCGGAAGCCGCCGGTTTTTACGAGCGGGCCGTGCAGCTTGACCCCAATTTTGCACTCGCTTGGGCACGGCTTTCGCGCGCGGACGCGAACCTCTATTTTGGCGGCCTCGAAACTACTCCCGGCGCTCGACGCGATGGGGCAAGACGTGCTCTGGAGAGCGCGCAGAGGCTGGCACCAGCATCGACCGAAACCCTGCTCGCCTTGGGCTACTATCAATATTGGGTGCTGCGTGATTACCGATCCGCGAAGACCACATTCGAGCGCGTCCGCATATCGTTACCAGGCACCAGCGAAATACCACGAGCCCTCGCCTATGTTACGCGGCGCGAGGGCCACTGGGATCAAAGCATTGCCTACTTCGAGCAAGCCCTTGTCCTGGACCCACGTAATGTGGAGTTACTCATGGACGCGGCATGGACCCACACCATACTTCGACAATTCCCCGCGGCGCTAAACGTCTATGATCGGGCACTGGACATTATGCCAAAGGATCCGGATGTGATGGCGGCAAAGGCCAGCATTTATCAGGCTCAAGGTAATCTACAAGAAGCTGCGAAGCTCCTATCAAGGGTGAGTGCGCAGACCCCTTCCGGTGATACCGTCTCAATCAAGTTCGATCAGTTGAGACTTGAGCGAAACTACGGCGAGGCCGTTCGATTGCTGCAAGCCCGATTAGCTCAATTTCGTTATGATTCTCAGCCGGACAAGGCCTCTGACCAGCTGGCGCTGGCTTTGGCTCAGCGCCTTGCTGGCGATACGGCCGGAGCAAAGATTACCGCTGAAATGGCACGCAATGCGCTCGAGCAACTCTACAGAGATCTACCAGACAGCGTTAGCCGCGCTGGCGGGGCGGCAAGGCTGTCTCTAGCTTATGCCGCAATGGGGCAAAAGGATTCAGCCCTCGAAGCAGCGGAGCGTGCAATCATGTTTCTGCCCCGTTCTAAGGATCCGGTGGCCGGACCCCATTTCGAAGAGAACCTGGCGTTGATTCAGACAACCTTCGGCGAGAATAGTCGTGCGATCGCAATTCTCACTCAACTGTTACAAACGCCCTACAAAACCTTCGTTTACGGCCTGACACCTATTACACCGGCCCTTCTTAGGCTCGATCCCATCTGGGACCCGTTGCGCTCCGATCCGCGTTTCCAAAAACTGTGCCAGGAAAAGCAGCCGTGAACACACGAATTGCAGGAATCCGTCACGAATTTTAAGAGCCCTAACTAATTCATGTAAATTTGTGAAATTAGTGTCTCGAGTTTGCTCAAAGTGCGGCGCGGAGATCCCAGCTGACGCACCCGAAGGAGGTTGCCCGGGTTGCCTTCTCGAAAGTGGCCTTAATTTGCTCGCCGAGGAAGTTGTAGCCCCGCAGGAGCCGGATGACCCGGGCAGCGTGGACGAACCAGCACGTGCGGCGACCAAGAGCGAACGCGTCGCGCAGCTGGCGGGAGATTTCGGCGACTACGAATTGCTTGAGGAAATTGGGCGCGGCGGTCAGGGCATCGTTTATCTGGCGCGACAGAAGAGTCTCAATCGCACAGTGGCCTTGAAAGTCATCAGCCCTGGTCAGTGGGCAAGTAGAGCGCATCTAAAACGTTTTCGCCGCGAAGCGCAGACTGCCGCCAGTCTCGATCATCCAAACATCGTTTCCATTTACGATGTGGGCGAGCACGATGGTTCCTGCTATTTCAGCATGAAGTTCATCGAAGGCGGTCAGCTCGATGAAGTCGTAAGCCGGACGCCGGTGTCGATTCGACAGGCGGTGGAAATGATCGCCAAACTGGCGCGAACGGTGCATTACGCGCACCAACACGGAATTCTCCATCGCGATATCAAACCTGGAAACATTTTGCTCGATAAAGAAGGCGAACCGCACCTGGCCGATTTCGGGCTGGCGAGATTGGTTGAAGCGGAAAGCACTGTGACACGCACACTCGAAGTGCTAGGCACACCCAGCTACATGGCGCCGGAACAAGCAGGTGGGAAAAACATCCAGCTCACGGCGGCGATAGATGTGTATGGACTTGGCGCGGTGCTTTACCAATTGCTCACCCGCCATCCGCCTTTTGCTGGTGGTACAACCTACGAGACCATCAAGTTATTGCTCGACACTGAACCGAGGCAGCCGCGCCTGTTAAATCCGAAGCTAGATCGCGATCTTTCCACGATTTGCCTGAAATGCCTCGAGAAAGATCCAAAGCGTCGATACCCATCCGCTCTCGCACTTGCGGAAGACCTCGAGCACTGGCTCAAACACGAGCCAATTCAAGCCAAACGAAGTGGCTTCGTCGCACACGCACGTAAATGGGTGCAACGAAATCCGCCGATTGCCGCATTGGTTGTTTCCCTAATCGCTTTGGCAGCCGCCGTGAGTTGGAATATCTGGGAAAGCGAACTAATCAGCCGTCCTTCAACAAAGAGCGTCGCGGTACTTCCTTTCACAAATCTGAGCCCGGATCCAAATAACACCTATTTCGCCGATGGCGTGCAGGATGAAATTTTAACCCGCCTGGCCAGCCTGGCCGATTTGAAAGTGATCAGTCGAACCTCAGTGATGCAATACAAGAGCGAAGTCTCGCGAAATTTGCGCAAGATTGGCCGCGAACTTGGAGTGGTCCATGTGGTGGAGGGAACTGTTCAGCGCACTGGCAATCGCGTGCGCGTCAACGCAACTTTAATTGATGCGCGTACCGACCGGCAGCTATGGGGGCAGAGCTATGACCGCGAGCTTGCCGATGTGTTCGCCATTCAAAGCGAGATCGCGACTTCGATTGCCCATCAATTGCAGGCCAACCTTTCGCCACGCGAAAAGACTGTTATCGAGCAAGCCCCCACAAGCGACATCACCGCCTTCGAACTCTATGCGCGCGCCAAGGATCTTCTTGCGAGCAGGAATGCGAAAGCAAATTTGGTCGAGGCGGCTGACCTGCTCAGCCAGGCTGTCGCGCGCGATCCATCATTTTTCAAAGCCTATTGCCTGCTAGCCTCTACTCACGACCGCATTTATTTCTTCGGTGACGACCATACGCCTGCGCGACTGGCGTCAGCCGAATCGGCAATTGAGGCGGCGTTTCGCCTCCGTCCGGATGCAGGTGAAGCACATTTAGCGCGCGCGCAGAACCTCTATCGAGGCTACCTCGATTATGACGGCGCTTTGGCCGAGTTGGAAATCGCCGCGAAGACCTTGCCTAATGATGCCGGTGTTTTTGAGCTGAAGGGTTATATCCAGCGTCGCCAGGGCAAACAAGAAGAGGCGGTACGTAGCTTGGAGCGCACCATTGATTTGGATCCGCGCAATAACTTCACGCTGCAGCAAATTGCGCTCAGTTATCGTCATCTGCGCCGTTTCGCCGAGGAAAAATCGGTTTTGGACCGCGCGCTCGCTGTCGAGCCGGACGATCTGGATACCAAACTCGAGCGCGCAGCCGTGGATTTCTATTGGAAAGCTGATCCGCGACCGTTGCATCAAATGGTCGATTCAATTCGGGCCACAAATCCCGGTTCCGCTCAAGACATCGCTGACTTTTGGCTCCAGTGCGCACTGGCTGAGCGCGATGCCGTCGCGGCAAAAAATGCCGTGATCGCAGGAGGCGAAGACCCACCGTTTACAGACGAGGCAGTTACTTTCAGTCGGTTGTTCATGGAAGGTGTTATCGCCAGCATGACGAAGGATGACACCGGAGCCCGTGCCGCGTTCACTGCAGCGCGCGTCGAACAGCAGAAGATTATTGAGGCTCCCGAAAGCTACGGCCCAGTGCTCTGCGTCCTAGGTTTGATCGACGCTGCGTTGGGACGGAAAGAGGAAGCGTTGCGGGAAGGCCGGCGTGCAGTTGAGCTTCTTCCTGTGGAAAAAGATCCAATTAACGGAATCGTTTTGGTCAAATACTTCGCGATGATCGCCGGGTGGATCGGCGACAAAGACCTCGCCTGCGAACAGCTTGCCATCGCCCTCCGCCCTCCGAGCAGGCTCACCTATGGCGAATTGAAGTTGCTGCCATTCTGGGACCCGTTGCGTGGCGATCCACGCTTCGAAAAGATCGTCGCCTCCCTGGCGCCGACACAACAGCAGTAGAACCGCGCAATTCTTGGCCCGCTGGTTGCGGCTACGGGCGCTACCAAGCCGCGTTTTAAAAGAAGGCAACCCGAGAAACCGGTTAGCTAACACCGCAAAAACGTTTTTTGGTCAGGTGCTGCTCTCCTTTGTTCAAAAGCAGACCGCCACTTATATACCTTTTAGCTAACAGCAATAGCCCTTGGTGGTAAAAGAGAAGGACGTCGTATCTCCAAAAAGTGTCTTGCTTCGGTTAACCGGCTAAAACAACATCAGCCTTATGAATACAAAAACTTTTGTCTGCATCCTAACCGGCGCCGCACTCCTCGTGAGTTGCGCGACGCCGCCTCCTCCCTCCGGGAAAAGGACCGAACAAAAAGGAACGGTGATCGGATTGACCGCTACGCAGATTACGCTGCAAAACAGTGCGGGGACATGGCACATCAGCCGAACGGACAGTTGTCTACAGATCACAGGCTCGCTGGCGATAGGTAACACAGTTACCATCATCTACTGTGTGCCGCCCAGCTGCTGCCCGGGCTTCCCGATCACCCGCGCGTCCGTCGCGCTCGCAACCCGCGAAGCTTAGGTCTTTGGTCGAGCCGAGCGCTGGGACGTTTACTTAACGGTTTGACGAGCACGCCATCCTCGGTCGTCCCAGCCTTCTCTAATTCGCTGCCCTTTTCGACAAGATTCATCCCCTCGATCTTTCGCCGAAGCAATCCGCACGCGATCTCGTCGGCGCGCCTCACAAGATCGGTTGTGGCCGGGAAAGATTTCGAAATCTTCTTGCCACGTCCGCCAAAATCTTCCGAAGAACCAGGTAAATGACCAACCCCTTCCAAAGGAAGCTGAAACGCAAGAACTGAAGGATGAAAACTTTCTTACGGCCCCAACGAAGGCCGAAACGAGCGAGGAAACAAGTATGTCCATCACGGATCAAGACATCGCAACGATAATCATAAGCTTCTGCTTCGCTGGCTTGGGCGCGCCGCAGTATCGGCAGTGGCGGTGTGGCGAGAACACAGCGAAACGCAACGGAAGAAAGCGAGGCAAGACTTATGAAGGCAACGGGGGCCTAGGTTTTGCCGCTCGATGTCTGTGATCAGCCGCATCCGTGAGATCCGTGTAATCCGCGGTCGCTCTGGGATTTCTGCGTAACCTCGTGCCGGACCTTACGCAGTACTTGGTGAACACAGAAAGGCAGGTCGAACCGTATGAACGATCAAGACATCGCAACGATAATCATAACGTTTCTGCTTCTCATTCCCTGGCTGGGGCGGACCGCAGTGTTCGCAATGGCGGCGTGGCGAGAGATCAGACATACGGAAACGCAACGAAACAAAGGAAGAGAAAACTTGTGAAGCAGACGGGGCCGAGGTTTTGCTCCTCGACGTTTGCCGTGACCAGCCACATTCGTGAGATCCGTCTAACGCGCGGTTGCCCTAAGATTTCCGCGTAACCTCGCGCCGGCTTTGTTCCGCGACTCATTCTGGCCGATTTAAAAAACTCTTTTGCTAGAAGAAAAGAAGCTTTCGAAACAGTAATTCACGCCCCAGATCGACTGATCAATCGGCGCGCCGCGGACGAGGAGATCCCCGATTCTTGAAGCCTTACTTCGGCGCAAGGGACGCGACGATTCGTTCAAAGCATGGATCACCCCGCAGGGGATCCCACCACGGCATCAGTTTCAATTGACCATAGGTGAGGGAACTGGTGTAGCGAATAGCGCCGGTAAGCTGCTCACAGGCTGTGGCGTTGTCGCCAACCCAGGCCGCGATCATCGCAAAATAGGCGATCATGATGCGCCCGTTGATCGCATCTTTTTCTACTGGAAGAAGCTCGACTGCCCGCCGGCCTTCCCGCAATGCTTCCTCTCTTCGCCCAAGAGCTGCGTCGATCAAACCGAGCAGGACTAACGGCGGGCCATAGTTTGGTTGAGCTTGGACGATCTTCTCCTGCTCCGCGCGTGCGACAGCAAAAGCCGACCGCGCTTTTCTGTCATCTTTGATCATACGAGCGATAACGCCTTCCAAGAATGCCCGACTGAATTGGATCGGCCCGTCACCAAGGGCATTTTCACCGGACTCTGACAAAGCACTGGCCGCTGCCGCGGGATCGCGTTCTGCCAGTGCACAGATCAGCCAGCTGTCAGCGACGCTTTGCAGGGCAGCAGGATCCTTCACCCGTATTTCATCGATCGTTCGATGCAAGGGGCGCGTATCAGCTCTCCAGTCGAGGTCCACGACTGCTTGCGTGGCTTTGATGGCGGCATCCTACGCTGGATAGCCAGACGCTATTCCGACACCGAATTTTCTTCAGAATAGCGTGCGAGATCACCATAACTCAGCGCGAGCTGCTGAAGCGTGTCGAGGTTGCGCGGGTCGAGTTCGAGCGCGCGCTCCAAGTTTTGTATGGACTCGTCCCAGCGTCCCTGACGTCTGTGGATGTAACCAGTCAGCTCAAAAATCTGCGAATCATTGGGCAGGCTCTTACGAGCAATGTCCAGTTCAGCCAGAGCGCCACTGTAATCGAGGTACCCCCAGTAAAGATTCCGTGCGCGTGCCAGATGCGTCTCGCCTGCGTCCAGACGCAGGCCAGAGGCTGCTCCGAGGGCCGCTTCGACCAAGGCAAGGCGCGCCGACGTGTGGTCATAGCCATAAAAATGAAGCAGACCATGAGCTAAAGCGATCTGGCAATACGCATGGAAAAACGAAGGATCATGCGCCACAGCCTCATTGAGCAGATCCACGGCCTGTAGCAGATTCTCTTTCGTGTTAGCACCAAAGTTTACCGTTAGAAGAAGATTTTTTGCGCGGATGTAGAGGTCGAAAGCGGTGAGGTCGCCAGTTGGTCGCTGCTCGATGGCTCGTTTTTCCGCGGGTGAGATTTTAGCGCGCAGTTGACTGACGATCGCCTCGGAAATGTCACTTTGAACTGCAAAGAGGTCTGCCACATCTCGATCGTACGTTTGCGCCCACGAATGCGTATCAGTGCGAGCGTCGATCAGCTGGGCGTTAACTCGAAGCCGATTGCCGATTCGCTGGACGCTGCCCTCTAGAAGATGGGCCACGCCCAACTCCCGTCCGATCTCACGCGAGTTGCGCGGGTTTCCGCTTTTGTAAAGGTTCGCCGAGGTACGGCTGATAACCTTGAGGTCAGCAATTCTCGCAAGGTCCGAAGTGATTTCATCCTGCACGCCGATGGCGAAATACGCGTTTTGCTTATCGTCGCTAAGATTATCAAACGGCAGCACTGCGACGCTCTTTTCGGGGATCGGCGCCAGCGGAGATAAAACTGCTCCGATCGGAACAGTCGAACCGGCCGTCCGCAGACTCGCGGGCAAACTGCGATCGCGGACAGAAAATAAGGTTGCGACGCAAACGGTAGCAATTGCTGAGATGGCAGCCGCCCACAACCAAGGAGTTGTCGCGGGCAGTCCCAAAAACGTTCGGGGTCGCTCGATCGCGAGACCTCCAGATGGTGTTGCTATTGGCTTATCAATGGGCTCTTGGGTTGTCGCCGTGGAAAGAGCGTTCACCCAACCCGTATCGCTAGCTGCCTGAAGCGGCTGCATTCCTGCGGATGTACACTCAGGCGTTGCGGGCGTGGCCGTTCGCTCACTAACTTCGGCAACAAAGCGATACCCCCGGCCCGGGACAGTCACAATGTAGCTGTGTGCGCCAGGCGTCTCGCCGAAAACTTGCCGCAGTTTCGAGATCGCTTGCGCCAGGTTGTTCTCCTCGACAATCGAATCGGGCCAAACGGCTTCCATGATTCGCTCCTTATCGAGGACAGCATGGTGGTGTTCGACCATGAAGAGCAGCGTTTCGAACACTCGCGACGTGAGCGGAACCGGTGTTCCATCCAAGCGGCGCAATAACCGTTTCGCTCGGTCAAGCTGGAAAGCGCCAAATTCGTAGAGGTTTGCCGGGGAAGCCTGCATCGCCGTTTTCAGAAAAATTCAGAAACATTCAGCTGCCGCCTAAAGACTTTCATAAGCGCCTCCGGCATTTTCCACGGCGCGCAAGTTCGGCTCAGACCGCACCTGCGCGTAACCAATCAAAAACCCACAAAAACAGTAAATCAAAAACCACAAACAAGACAAGAAAATGAAAAAGCGCCCTAAAGAAAACGCAATGAAACGTATGAGTATACTGATCTTCGCCGCCGTGTTCGCCTGGTTCGGACTTTGCGGCGCTCCGAACGGTTTCGGGGTTGTTCCGCCCCCGGATGGAGGGTATCCCAACTTCAATACGGCAGAAGGGCAAAATGCTCTTTTTAGCCTCGACACCAGCGTAGGCTTTGCGAACACAGCAGTTGGTTCGTTGTCGCTCGAGACCACCGTGGACAGCAGTTTCAATACAGGTGTCGGTGCGGGTACGCTTGCTCTCAACACCGGGAACGAAAATACAGCCGTCGGCGCTGCCGCGCTTTTACTCAATACGACGGGCGAAGCGAACACGGCCGTTGGAGTGGACGCCCTTTTGAACAACACGACCGGTGGCGCCAACACGGCCATCGGTCTTTCCGCGCTCCAGAGCAACACTCTTGGTGCGGGCAACACAGCCGACGGAACGTTCGCGCTTCAAAGCAACACTGAAGGCAATAACAACACAGCGAGCGGCGTCTCTGCCCTCCAAAACGATACTCTCGGCTCTGAAAATACAGCTAACGGCGCGTTCGCGCTCTTAACCAATACTAGCGGCAACGATAACACGGCCACCGGCTTTGCCGCCCTCCAAAACAACACGGCCGGTTCCAATACGGCCAATGGAGCGCTCGCCCTTTTCAGTAATACCAAGGGCAATAATAACACAGCCACAGGTTCTTCCGCGCTCAAAGACAACACAACCGGCGAAGCGAATACGGCCAACGGAGTTGGCGCGCTGGAAAGCAACACCGAAGGCGGCCTGAACACCGCCACTGGCGAGGTAGCGCTCACTTTCAACATCACCGGCAGTGGCAACACGGCCAACGGTGTTGCAGCGCTCCTTAACAATATTGATGGTAACTCAAACACGGCCAATGGCCTCAGCGCACTACACGACAACACGAGCGGCAGCTCTAACACCGCCGAGGGTGATCATGCGCTGTTTCAAAACGTTGATGGCAACGGTAACACTGCGGTAGGCGCTGGCGCGCTTTCCCATCGGCGCGACAACTGGAAATCTGCGCTGCATCGGGCGAGCGGGAGCATCTTTTCAAAAGCGATAGTAACAATATCGATATCGGTGCCGACGTAGAGGGCGTGGCCGCGAAAGTAACACCATCCGGATCGGCAATCCCGATATCACACCACGATTATCCGGGGGATCAGCGGGCAAACGATTCCCAGTGGTGCTGCGGTGCTCGTCGCCGCGAACGCCAGCTAGCACCGCAACCTCCTCAAAGCGCTTCAAGGAGGAGATTAAACCGATGGACAAGGCCAGCGAGGCGCTTTTTTCGCTTAAACCCGTCACCTTCCGCTACAACAAGGGGCTTGATCCGCTGGTACACGGCAGTTCGGACTCGTGGCCGAAGACGTGGAGAAGTTAAATCCTAACCTCGTCGTGCGGGACGAAAAAGGACGCGTGAACAGCGTCCGTTACGACGCGGTGAACGCGATGTTGCTTAACGAGTTTCTTAAAGAGCACAAAAAGGTCGCAAAACAGCAAGCGACGATCGCCAAACTAAAGTTAGCGATGGCACAGCAGGAAAAGCGCTTCGCACAGCAGGAAGCGCGAATCGACGCTGTCACAGTTGATCTCCAGAAAGTGAGCGCGCAGATCGAGATGAGCAGACCCGCCGCAAAGTTGTTCGCCAACCATCCGTAGGCGCGTTGCAATACCCACTCACAATTTGAGTTTGTCATTTGTGAACTCCTGCCAGCGCTGAATCTCGCCGGCCAAACGCGAAATCACTGACGCGCATCCCGGGTCCGAGTAAAGGTTGCGCGTCTCGAATGGATCATCCTTCAAGTTGTACAGTTCACTCAAATCCTTATCGCGCAGGCAAAGTTTCCAGCCGTCCGGAGAAACCAGCGTGCGAGTGGATTCTTCGACGGCGCGTTTGATTACGCGTCGTCGAGCAAGTCTGCTTCCCTTCTTCACTTTCGTCCGGTTCGGAGCCCACTCGAGAAGGACGTTTTGTGGCAGCGCGGTTTCGTCCTTGATTAACGACAGCAAACTTTTGCCGGCACATTGCGGATGATTTGGCTGGCCGAGAAGATCCAGCAGCGTCGGCACGAAATCGATATGGCTAACGGGGCGCGAAATCATTTTGCTTCGCGTTTGGCCGGGCAATCGAATCAACCATGGAACACGCGCGGCTTCTTCGAACATCGTTTCTTTCCCGAATAGATGATGCGCACCGAGGCTGTCGCCGTGGTCGCTGGTGTGAATCACGATCGTGTCGTCCCTTAAGCCGCATCGCTCCAGACAACCAAGAATCGCGCCGATGCTTAGATCGACCAAAGTGACCAGACCCAGATAGCGTTGTTTGATGCTGCGGTATTCGTCAGGTGTAATCCCAAAGAACAACTGAACCGGCAATCGCTGCCGATCCAACATCGCTTCAGCCTGCTGCCATTCGCGCATCAAGCGGTATCGCAGCGGAATGTCTTCGCTCTCGGGAAGCGTAGCCGTTAGATCGAGCTCCACGTCGTCCAGCGGATGCTCCTCATTGAGCGGACCGTTGTACGGCGAGTGCGGTTCCACGAATGCGACCACTAGAATGAAAGGATCGCGTTGATGTCTTTCGATGAAGTCGCACGCGTGTTTCTCGAGAAACTTCGGCCGCGACAATTCAATCGGCAGATTGCTGATCGCCACTTCCGAAAAGCGTCCGTTCGATTTGTCCGGCGCGATGCCGTTTGAGATGAGAAACTTTGTGTAGTCGCCGTGATCGTCGGTGGAAATCCATTGCTGGAATCCACGTCCAGCAGGCCTGCCCGCCGAAGCCTCGGCGTAGGCGGGTCCGTCCTCGCCAAGGTGCCACTTTCCCATGTACGCGGTGCGGTAGTCGTTGTCCTTCATGAGCTCGGGAAAAATTTGAAACCGCCGATCGAGCGGGACGCTGTTATGCGTGCACCCGTTCGTGTGTGGCCACGTCCCTGTCATTAGCGACGAGCGCGAAGGCGTGCACACTGGATGGGTCACATAGGCGCGCTCGAAAATCACAGATTCAGACGCAAGCTTGTTCAGACTGGGCGCGTGCACTTTCAGGCCTCCATAGCACGCCAGCGTGTCTGCGCGTCTGCTGGTCAGGCAGAAAAAGAATAAGGTTTGGCTTTCGCTGGGCTGTCATGACTTTCGAATCACGCACTAAATCAGGGCTGGCGATTAACTGCAACGGTTCGTCTGTAGCCGTCGCCCTGTGGGCGACGCGCACGCTTCCCACAGGGAAGCGGCTACAGGAACATGCTGGCTTCCTGAAATTTCACCGCTCGGCGCTTTGAACATGTCCAAAACTTTCAGTGCATTGCCGCACTCCAAAACTCGTCGCAAGATTCGCAGATTCGGTGTTTTATCATCCGCATGAAAGAACTTTTGATCTCGTCTGTTCTCAGCGCGTTAATGGTTACGATGGCGCACGGCGCAGCGAGCTTTGAATTGGCGGCAAAAGCCACGAACGACCTCGGAGTCGATCTTCACCGGCAGCTCGCCACGGGCGACGAGAATCTTTGCATCTCCCCCTACTCAATCGACAGCGCGCTGGCAATGACGTTCCCCGGGGCCGATGGCGACACGCGCACAGAAATGGCGCGCGTCCTGCATTTTCCAAACGACGCGAACATGCCCGCCTCATTCTCGGCTCTTCAGCGTTCGCTCGAACAAATGAGCGCGAAGACAGCTGAACTCGTAACAGAATCTAAAAAATTCGGCGGCCCGAGCGAACCGATCATTTTGAACATCGCCAACCGTCTGTTTGCGCAAAAGGGGTATCACTTTCGCGAAGCCTTCCTGTCATTGGTAAAACAGAATTTCGGCGGCGCATTCGAGCCGCTCGATTTCGTTGCTGATCCTGCAGCAGCCACGCAGCGAATCAACAAATGGGTCGCAGACCAGACACGTGACCGGATTCGCGATCTGATTCCCGGAGGCGCGCTGGACAAGACAACCCGCCTCGTCCTGGCGAACGCGCTTTACCTGAAAGCGCCGTGGGCAAATGAGTTTTCCCAGAACTCGACGCAACCCGAACCGTTCTTTGTTCGCGGCGCGCCTGTCGATGTTCCGATGATGCGAAAAACTGATAAGAATTTCGGTTACGCAAGGCGCGAAGGATTCACTGTCGTAAGTGTTCCCTACGCGGGTAACGAGCTACAGTTCCTGGTCCTTCTGCCTGACGATATAGACGGACTGCGCGGGCTCGAATCAAAACTGAGCGGCGACATGCTTGCCGGCTGCGCGAAACTCGAAAAGCGGGATGTCGATCTCCATCTGCCAAAGTTCAAACTCGAACCGCCAACCATTACTTTGGCCAAACCATTTGAAGCACTCGGGATGAAGACCGCGTTCGATCAACCGAAGGGCAGCGCGAATTTCGATAAGATCGCGCCACGCACACCGAAGGATTACCTCTACATCTCGCAGATCTTTCACAAGACGTTCATCGCGGTGGACGAAAAAGGAACCGAAGCAGCAGCCGCAACCGCCGTGGCGATGCTGGCAGGGCACCGCTTTGCGGTCACCTCCCCCGCCACCGATTGAAGTGAAAGTCGATCGCCCATTTGTTTACGCGATCCAGCACGTGCCCAGCGGCGTGTGTCTGTTTCTGGGGCGTGTCACTGATCCGCGTTGAAGACAAATTGTAGGGCGTCTGTGCCAGACGCCAATTTAACAAGAGCAGGCGTTTCACAGAAACGCCCTACAACCGCGACTCGGAGCTGTAGCTCAATTCGCCGTCCAAAATCCGCGCCGCCGATGTGAACGGATGCGGCTCGACTTTGTTTGCGGCGAGAATGTGCATCACTTCCACCCCCCGGGCTTTCAGGTAATCCGCGATCAGTGAGCGATGACACCTCCACCAAACAGCTTCCGCGCACATGATCGCGGTCGATCCGATTTCCCTAGAAAATTCGAGAAGGCGCTCGACGCCTTTCTGGAATTGCTCCGTCTCCATGTAATCGGCGTACCCGCGGAACGAAGCGTTACGCCACGCGGTGTTGCGCGAGTCTGGTCTTGGACTTTCGTCTGCCGCCTAGCTCCGGGAAATGTTCGTAACGGATTCCGTGCGCGCTTAAGCGATTCCGCCAGCGCTTCCTTGTCGAACTGTGGATAACGTTTCGAGCCCGGCCAAGCACGCACGTCGGCAAGCAACTTGATCTCGTTTTCCTTCAGCAACGAAATGAATTCATCGATCGTCCGTGTCGAGTGCCCGATGGTCCAGATTCGCATAACTGAATAAAAGACGCCGATTCACGGCAAACGGGCAAATCATAGACGGTATAAATCGGCGGCTTGGCGAGGAGTGATTGTAGCGCAGGCGCTCCGCCTGCTCGCTTCGTTCGTAACAGTCATTCTGAGCGGAGCGCAGCGGAGTCGAAGAATCCCGCGGAGAGACCGGTGATTTTGCATCGGGATGGAAAGCCTGGCCTCGCCCCGATCTTCGATGGCTGCGTTGCAGCCTCGACTTCGCTCGGAATGACAGCAAAATTAACTGCGTGACCCGCCGAATCCTTGGCGAATTTGGCGGCGATTCGTCCATGTTATTCGTGTAATCGTGATTCAAATTTCCTCGACATGAGCAAAGTTTATCCTAACGCCACCGCCGCGCTTAACGGCCTGCTTCACGACAACATGACGATCGCTGCGGGCGGGTTCGGGCTGTGCGGCATTCCGGAAAATCTGATCGCGGCGTTGCGCGACAACGGCGTGAAGGGCCTGACCATTGTCGGCAACAACGCTGGCGTCGATGGTTTCGGAATGGGAGTTCTGCTCACCACACGGCAGGTGAAAAAAGTCCTGGCCTCGTACGTTGGCGAGAACAAGGAGTTCGAGCGTCAGGTGTTGTCGGGTGAACTTGAACTCGAGCTCATTCCCCAGGGCACGCTCGCGGAGCGGTTGCGTGCGGGTGGCGCGGGGATCCCGGGATTCTACACACGCACCGGCTTCGGCACCAAACTGACTGAGGGCAAGGAAACCAAAGTTTTCGACGGCAAGGAATACGTGCTCGAACCCGGCATCACGGCCGAGCTTTCGCTCGTGAAGGCGTGGAAGGGCGACAAGTCCGGCAACCTCATTTTCCGGAAAACCTCACGGAACTTTAATCCGATGATCGCCAGCTGCGGCAAAGTCTGCGTCGCTGAGGTGGAGCAACTCGTCGAGATTGGCGAGCTTGATCCCGACCAGATCCACACGCCGGGCATTTTCGTCGACCGCATCATCCAGGGAGAAAAGTACGAAAAACGGATTGAGTTCCGCACCGTACAAGGCAGCACGACCGCAAAAAAAGAAAATCCGATCCGCGAGTTGATGGCGAAGCGCGCTGCGCAGGAGTTGCGCGACGGTTACTACGTCAATCTCGGCATCGGCATCCCGACGCTGGTGGCGAACTACATCCCCGAAGGCATGAACGTTACGTTGCAGTCCGAGAATGGCCTGCTTGGCATCGGCCCGTTCCCAACTGAGGATGAAGTGGACGCCGACTTGATCAACGCCGGCAAACAAACCATCACGACGATGCCTGGCTCGGCCTTTTTCTCCAGCGCCGACTCATTCACGATGATTCGTGGCGGCCACATCGATCTTGCTATTCTCGGCGCGTTCGAAGTGACGGACAAAGGCGACATCGCAAACTGGATGATTCCCGGCAAGATGGTCAAAGGACCAGGTGGCGCGATGGACCTGGTCGCCGGGGTGAAGCGTGTCGTCGCGGTGATGGAGCACACCTCGAAGGACGGCAGCCCAAAAATTTTGAAACAATGCACGCTGCCCATCACTGGCTTGGGAGTCGTCAACCTCATCATCACCGATCTATGCGTGTTCGAGGTGAAACAAGGCGGCGGCCTCGTTCTCATTGAATTGCATCCTGGCGTTACGGTGGACGACGTTCGCGCTAAGACTGGCGCGCCGTTCGACGTGGCACTAGAACCCATCTCATAAATAGGGAATAGGTGCGCTAAGCTCTGGCGGGTGGCCGGCAAGGCGCGACGAAGGAGCATAGCCAACGCGCTCTGTGATTGAGGAGCAACGCCGCCAGCCAGCCGCCAGAGCTTCAGCCCGCAGGGTTGCGGGTCTTTGCCGCTGCAGCAGCGTTGCTCGTCGGTCAAAGATCCATGAAGGATATTCTTCCTCCTCGCGTCTTGCTGCAGCGTCAAATCTCCAGCAACGCACCCGTTCCCTATTTATGAGATGGGTTCTAAGCAATTAGATGATCAGCGACCGAATTCCGCTCGCGCTTATTCCCCTCCGCGTTCGAGCAAATGCTTGCGGAGTAGCTCTTGAAAGACTTCATAAACCGCACTGCGCCTTTCCGCGAAGATGCAGTGAATCGTCCGCCTTTTTCCCGAGACCTTGTAAGCGAAGATGATTCGATAACCGCCAACGCGCAGACGGTGATAATCCTTTAGCGGACCTTCCAGCGCTCGAATGTCGCCGCGCTCGCGTGCGAGACCGCGAAGCGCCGCCCGCAACGCGCGACGTGGTTCTGGAGCTCGCCGCGCAACAAACGCAACGACCTGCTTGGAAAGCTCAACTTTTATCTCCATTCAACGCAGAGAGCGGCAGGAACTTTGTCTTGCCTTCTTCGGTACTGGCGCAGCGCCTTCATCGCCGCAGGATTCCCCAGCACTTCCAGCGTCTCCACGATAGTATCCATACGCTCACGGGAGATCAGGTACGCAACCGTCTCGTCGTGCCGCGTGATCGCGATCGACCCTGCACCCGCTGCTTCCTTGATCAATCGCGGCAGATTCGTCTGCGCCTGTGTTACCGAATAGGTAGAATCCATTGGGATTCTACCTAGCTTTACTTATGAGCGCCGTCAACCTCATCATCACCGATCTATGCGTGTTCGAGGTGAAACAAGGCGGCGGCCTCGTTCTCATTGAATTGCATCCTGGCGTTACGGTGGACGACATCCGCGCAAAGACTGGCGCGCCGTTCGACGTCGCCCTCAAGCGCTGATGTGAGCCGACAGGCGCGTCGCTCTTCGCGCTAAACCTGGGCACTTTCCGCTTCTTGCGGCGGATCGGCGCAGACTTCGAGCGCGTCCATAAACGCTTCAAGTGTTGGATACACGTGGTTGTGCGGAAACTACATCGAACTTCTTGCGTCAAACACATCGGCATGGATCGAATGCCGCCTGATTGAATCAGGTGCCCCTTCACCCACGGGCGAGCTGACGGGCATCGAAAGAGACGAAGAGCTAAATGATTCAATTGAATTCCGAAATTCATGCTCTCGGCATGGACCTGATATGGCTGCAAGACACCGCCGTTCCAAACCGGAAAGCCTCGCAGAATGTGAAGGTTGAAGCCGCTTTCGCAGACGTTTCCTGCCCAGACATGGAAGTCAGCCGGCTCTTCATTCCCCCGCGCCACTGGAAAAAGCGACGGTGCGATTTTGGCCATCTCGCCTCGGGGAAGAGCGAGCTCGATGATTGCAGCCGTCTTTAGCAACCATCGAATCAATTGCTTCGGTTCGGATCTCAGCGATTCGATTTGTACAAGTCTTTCCGGCCCAAGCGTTGGTTCGACAAAGAGCCCAAGCCGCGCTTGCGCCCAGCCTTCCAGATCCGACATCCAGCCGTTGTTGCAGCCTTTACATACCTGTTTCGTCGTCAGGTATTCGCATTTAATTAGGGGCCGCAACTCTAACCCTTCGTCTTCGCTGAAATGACCGGGATGAAAACCGAGTTCGCGGATGTCCATTCGTTTGGAGAGCCACTCTGGAATAGCGTGTTCGCGAGAGTTCGCCGGGTCGCCACAAAATATGCAGCGTCTACGTGATTTCTGACCAACGGAAGCGGTGGCGTTTGCCTCGTTCATGCGTCCGTATTTCGCTCAACGCTGTGCAATTTCATGCTGATGATGTCATCAATCTGTCCATGGCCGAGGGGCATCCGTTTGCTGTGAAAGGCAGCGAGCCTTACGTCCCGTAAGATCGACATCATCGTGCAAGTGTGAACCAACACTGCATTCAGGAGGCTTATTACAAATCTTTCCGCGATAAAGGTGAGATTTGGGTTTATCCGAACGTTGGCGGGCAAGCTTTTCGCAAACCAATTTCATGGTGCACAGCGGAAACGGATTTCCAATCAAAAGAATTGGAGAAAATGCAGACCGATATTATCGAAGACCACGGGATTAGGGCCATTTGGCATTTGCTCAAACCGGGGCGCTTATCGGAGCAACAATATAAGATTCTTCTGGGTTGGATAGCTCTGCACCTCACGCGGGCTCCGAAGGTCCCGCCGAATACCTTATTCCAAACGAATCAACATTACGAAAGAGAGTTCCCGGTTGAATTCACCCGACAACTATTGGGGCTGCGCTCATCGTACACCGTTGCCGATGTCTACACGTGCTACTCTCCGAAGTTTCTGATTACCTGTGACAATCCTGTTCCTGGAATTCGACATAGAACGCGGCGGCAAGAGCATTCTGATTTTACCAATCTCGCCGTCAAGATTGGTCCAGCTTTTCGTCAGATGGCCGTCATTGGCAGCATGAGGAATGTTCTGTGGACGAATTCGTGAATGCAATGATTTGGGCATCCGCGTTCAAATATGTTTTTTCTCACGCGGCGATGTCGATATCACCAAATGCAAAGAGATTTCGGAGAGATTCGATATCGCGCCGGTTCTGGAAACGCAATCGTTTTAAGTGTCGCGTGCCGCAGGAGGGTTGATACTTTTCATTGCGTTGTGCCACATTGTGGAACATTGTGTCCTTAAGCCTGCCCCGCCTGAAAGTCGACTTCATGTCGTTGAGGGGTATCCCTCTCAGGGCGACGGTGGGCTTAATTTATTCTCAGCAGTCAGCCGGCGTTTCCCTCGATAATAATTTAGGCTGCCTTGGTACTTCGCGGAGTCATAAAGATCGACAACGAGCCTGATCTTGTCGCCCATGAAATCATAGTAGCGTGTTTCGCCTCTCTCGAAGATGCGCTGCACAGACCAGCAGAGGTAATCCGCGATATTCAACAGCGGCTCGGTTCGATGATTCTGGACGTTGAAGACAACTAAAGAGGAAATCTCGTCGACGCTCCTCGTTTTCTCGAAGCGCTCGACTGCTTTTAGCAACGCAAGTTGAAGATTTGCGTTTCGGGTCCTCGCTCCGCGCGCCGCAATGTTCAACACAACTTTCCGCTCCAGTTTGAGCTTGTTTTTGAGCAGATGTGATAGGACATCAGCATAGAATTCTGCCTCCTGATGGTGATGCTTCAGCGCAAACATAGATGGGAGTTTCCGCGCGACCATCACCTCACACGTGCAATCTAAATTCTCGATGAATTTGAAGAATCGCTCACGAACTTGAGGCGGATCGTCTGTCGCGTGGAAATAAAATCCACCTGCCGCTGCCTTTTTTGCTACGCTCGCGATACCGAGAAGATATTTATCGGCTGTTACTTCGTCCTGTAATGATCGCACTGCTTTGCGAATTCCATTCAAGTCAGCGTTAAATTTCACCATACCGATCGCGAAGCTTAGCGAAACGCCCGGCTTCCCGACGATTGAAGCGCGGCCTTTCCCATAGAACGTTGTGTCGCCGGCCTCGTCGAGGAATCGATGAGTGACGCTCGTGTTCGAATCGGTTTTGCTTCTCTGACGAGCCATTTTCAATCGACATTACCTGCTTTGAAGAATTGGCAAAAATGCTGTCGATCCCACGTATCCATCGTAAACCGCTCCTGACGCGCCGTAGTCCCGCCAGTGCGGGACGGAGGAGGTTACGATGCATGAGCCAACTCGCCACCAGTCCGTGTCGTCGCGGCCGGCTCTCGTTCTGCTCCCGCTTTAACGTTTTAACGATTTAACGTTTCAACGCGCCGTAAGGCAACGCCATCGCCGGCTAAAACGTCAAATAGACTCACCCTGCTTCTCATCACTCGCAGTGGAAATCGTGCTGACGACATTGGGAATAACGGCTGCGGCAGCCATCGGCACGAAAAGCCTCCAGCCGCACCGTAAGAGCGGCAATCATTACGGCGCAGGGATCCTGTGTGAATCTCGCTCTTTCTTCCCGAGCAACATCGATTCTTCCCTGCGCAAGAAAACCAAATTAGGACACTACCAAGCCGTGATAATGCGCCTTAATTCGAAAGGAGGACCTTGAACCCAGCCTGCTCGAAATGACGATCCGCCGTCAGTGCGTCTGTCAGCCCTTCGCGTTCCTTGTCGTAGGCTCTGCACTGGGTCAATCGCCAGAACCACCAAGATTCGTTTTTGGCTCGTTCCATACAGACGCGGCCTAGACAAGATGCAACGCTTCTTTCGTACCATGGAGCGGTCATGTGAAGACAGCGCCTCAACACGGCACCGACTT
>CAWBSH010000027.1:0-81231 GCA_963791385.1 uncultured Verrucomicrobiae bacterium | reverse complement strand
CATGAGTGAACCATGTTGCGCGGGCCAACTTTATCCAGCAAGTCCTGCGGATAGTTGGGATGCGCCGGGTCTTCCATCGCGTCGAGGTGATAGAGATAGCCGAAGAACTCGTTGAACCCATGGACAGTTGGCAGGAACTCATTGAGGTCGCCGAGATGGTTTTTGCCGAACTGGCCGGTGGCGTAACCCGCGCTTTGAGCGCGGTGGCTATGGTCAGGCCTGGTCGGTATGCCGATCGCAGCACCCGCCTGGCCTACCGTCGTCATTCCGGTGCGGATGGCAGTCGCTCATGATGAAGTTCGCGCGCCCCGCCGTGCAACTCGCCTAGCGTAGTCATCGGTGAACAGCATGCCTTCCTTGGCAAGCCTGTCGAGGTTGCGTCTGCCCGGCCATGATGCCATGATTGTAAACGCCAATGTCCCACCTGCCGATGTCATCGCCCATGATGAACATGATGTTGGGTTTTTTATCGTCCGCCGCCTGCGCTGCCGTCACGATGAACGCGACGCACAGGGCCACGGCCCATTGTCTAAGTATCTTGTGTTTTGCTTTCATAATTTGTTGTGGTGTTGCCGTGAGGTGGAGGCATTTGCTGTTTGTCGCAGCAATTTCACAACGCGGCTTGAGAGCGAAAATTTGCGGAGTTCTTCGGAACCCGTCTATGGGACTTTAGTCCTAGATTGTTCGCCCTTCCGGAATCCACGTTATGGTACTACACGATGCATGAACTGGTGCATGTGATTGGGAGGGAAAGGGGCTGCGGATATTCTTCGGGCCGAGCCGATCCCCGCAGGCTTAAACGGATTGAACAGGAGGTAACAGAGGAAACTGAGATTTTCTCTGCCTCCGTTCTCTCTGTTTGCTCCTGTTTAAGTTTGGGGTTCATCGGTTGGCTCCCGGTAGAATCAGGCGATGCACTCCGTCAGTCAGTTTCATCTCATGGAAGTTGATGAGCAATCCAATCAGGATTATCCAGCACCTTCATATAGCTCAGGAGTTGGGCCTTGTGGATTGGTAGAATTTTCTCCACCGCTTTTGCTTCCACCAGTACCGTAATCCTCCACGAAAAGATCAAACCGCAGCGGTTCTTCTCGAGTGAAGCCCTTGTAGGCAATCACCACAGTCTTCTGGCTCAGGCACGACAACCCACGCAGTTCAAACTCCTCCGTCAGACAACATTCGTAGATGGATTCAATCAGGCCGGGGCCTTTGTCCCGATAAACCTCGATGGCCGCACCGATAATCTTTTCAGTCAACCCGGATGCCTTTTCAAATAAGGGATGCATACTTTTTGAAAGGGAGGAACTCTTTTAACAGGAGGTAACAAAGGAAACAGAGTTCTTTGTTAAATCTCCGCTACGTCTCTCCGAGCTGAAGGATTCTCTCCGAGCCGGAAGCCGTTTACTCCTGTTGAATTTCCTGGTTCATTTGTTCTCGAGTGCGAAGATTTGTTTCCAATCGTTCTTCACGCTGATGGTGAGGAGTTGCCGTCACTTCACTTGCTCGATGATCACTTCTAGTTTTCCATCTTTGACCGCCTTCATTAGAACCTTGTGGTCGCGTTCGCTTTGATCGGCGTAGGCGATCGAGAAATCGGCGACGGCCCGGTCGAATTTGTCGCTTTTGCCGAGATATCCGCTGATCTTTGCCGGCTCGCCGCAGCGGGCGTGTGCACGGGCAAGGGTCCATCCGCATAACTCCGCGTATTGCATCATAGTCGTGCGATCGAAGATCTCGACGAGCATCTTGATCTTCATGTCTTTGAGCTGGCGGACGTAAAGTTGCCGCCTGCCGGACCGACCGACCACCCCAGGAACAGGTCGCTGGCCGATTGCATTAGCCGACAGCCGTTCACGACTCGCTGGCCGTGGTTGGGGTAGATGCTCTTCCCGGCGTATGCCTCCAGGACAGAGGGGCCTGCTTCCTTGACTTGAAGGAAAAGCGGGTCGTTTCGCTCGCCAGGAGCAGCACGATGCCACACCACGTGCCCACACTTCCGACACCTACAACTTTGATCGCGATGTCGCACAGTTCGTAATGATCCAGGAGAAGCTGGCGATCTTCCTGCATCGTCTTCGCGGTAGCTGGCGAAGGCCGTTTTCACACCGGCGAAAAACTCCCCGTGCTCCTTGTCTCGCCAATGATAGATGAGCGGAGGATTATCTTTGATCTTCGGCAAGCGGCCGACGACCTCTGCGAGCTTCGGAAAATCATGCTCAGCCACGCTGCGAACTGCGCGCTTCGGTCCAGACGTTTCCGAATACGCGAGCGCGTTGCTTTGTCCTGAATCGAGGGGATCAAGTCTTCCATGTCGATATGCGTGTACCAGACATCCAGCAAGTGCATCTTGCTAAACTCCGCCATTCGCTGTCGGTACGATCGAACGCACGTCGCTGCTGCGTCCCGCGCAAAGCTTTCGCTGAAACCGTTGTTTCGACAGGCGAGGACAAAGCTGGCGGCCAGGCGCTTCACGTCCCATTCCCAAGGGGCGGGCAGCGTTTCATCCAAATCATTGATGTCGAAAATGATTCTTCTTTCCGGCGTGGCGAATGCGCCGAAGTTGAGAAGATGGCAATCGCCGCAAGCCTGCACCCGCAGTCCGGTGGCGGCCGTGTTGGCCAGATCGGCAGCCATATTTAGGGCTGCGCCACGGTAGAACGTGAACGGCGTTTGCAGCATTCGTCCGTGCCGGACGGGAACAAGCTGCGCGATGCGTCCCTTGTCCGACGCCTTCACAAGGGCCACGGGATCGGGTCGGTTGGTTAGTGGCTTCCAATCCGCGTGAGATTGTCGTGGACACTTGTCACGCAGACTCTTACCCATCGCATACAGTTCGGCCTGCGACGGTCGGGACAGGAAAGCTCGTGTGGAGCGAGGCCCGGGATGTGACAGTCTTTTGGTGGGTTGCCTAGGACGCGCGATCATGTTGTCTCGCGCCCGGCCGTTATTAATGATGCCAGAACCACTGCTGGCAACAGCGATACGTTGCCCCGCGTAGTTCTTTCTGTTCTCATGATTCTTCTCCGATTGTACTGGCTATGTCTATTTGCTAAGTGGAAGCGGGCGGCCCTTTTGCGAGCCGCCCGCTCAGTCATCAATACGCGCCGACCTCCCGACTACTGGCTCGGGTTAGCTGTCTTACCCTCCTTGATCTGCTGCAGGACCTGAGTCAGGTTGTAAGACTCGGGGCTCTGCAACGGCGGGAAGGCGACGTATTTCTCGAGTTCCTTGAGCCACAACAGTTGGCCGATGGGTAGCATGTTCCAGTCGTAGATGTAGGCGGTCACGGGTCCGGCCAGAGCACCGCCTAAACCGAGCAAGGTCCCTTGCGTAGATCCGGTCGCCATTTCGAAAGGGTCCCGTTTGATATTGTCGACCAAGCTCCAGTGAAAAGTCTGGGCTCCAATCAACGCGTCGCCGGGATTGCTCGTGGGCACCATGGTGTAATAGAACTTCCAGTTCTTGTAGCGCACCGCTGACGGGTGGGAACCCGTATAGTAAAAGAAGGTGTCGCGCGCAGACTTGTCGGACTTGCCCGTCAGGTAGTCAATCTGGTTAACACCGGACAGCGTCGTCTTGACGATGCCTTTATAGGCCCCTTTTTCGATCTGCGCGTTTAACGCATTGCCCTTGGGACCACCAGCGATTTCAACGAACGTCGGGAGCCAGTCGTAGGAAGCGAAGATGTCCTTAAACACCGTGCCCGGCTTGATGACGCCCGGCCAACGAATGACGCAGGGAGCCCGCATGCCGCCTTCCCAGGTCGTAAGTTTCCCGCCTCTGAACGGCGTGATGCCGCCGTCCGGGTAGGTGATGTTCTCGGCGCCGTTGTCAGTTGTGAAAACAATGATGGTGTTGTCGAGTTCACCCATGTCCTCGAGCTTCTTGAGCACCAGGCCGATGTTGTCGTCCATTTGCTTCATGCCGGCTTCATTCACGCCCCAGTCCTTTCCGCCCGGCTCACCCACCATGGCCATGTACTTGTCCGACAGCACGGTCGTGATGTGCATTCGCGCCGGGTTGTACCAGACAAAGAAGGGCTTGTTGGTCTTCTTGGGGTCGTTGCGACCCAGCCAGTCATTGACATGGGAAGAGATTTCCTCGTCCACGGTCTTTGACCGCTCCAGCGTGAGCGGGCCTTCATCCTTGCATGTCTGGTTCGCTTCCGTGCCATCGGAGGAGGTGCACAAGATCACCGGGCGCGGAGGCGTCATGCATGTGCCGTCTTTGGGGTCAATTGCGCCCGGGGGTCGGAGAGGCCTTTGACCGGCGTGTTCTTGCAAGGTGGCACGATGCCCTGCTCAGTAGGCGATTTGTTAATGTCAGGGAAGCTGACGCCCTGCATGGCGTCCAGGTGGTACAGGTAGCCAAAGAACTCCTGGAAGCCGTGCGCGGTCGGCAGGGCCGCTGTGTGGTCGCCCAAATGGTTCTTGCCGAACTCGGCGGTCGTGTAGCCGAGATCGTGCAAGAACTTGGCGAGCGCTGGAGTGCCGGGCCGCAGGTAGGACGGACTGCCCGGGAGCTGCGGCGGGATCATGCCTGTGCGCAAAGGAGTCATGCCGGTGAAGAATGCGTTGCGCCCGGCGGTGCAGCTCTCCTCAGCGTAATAGGTCATGAAGATTCCGCCTTCGCTGGCGATCCGGTCAATGTTTGGTGTTTCCCCGACCATCAGGCCGCGATGATAGCAGCTCGGCTGCATAAAGCCGATATCATCACCCATGATGAACAGGATATTGGGTTTCTTGTCTTGCGCCTGGGCCGGAGCGACCACGCTAAAAAGCGCAGCCGTGGCCACAAGCACCGACAAGCCGTTATGGATTAAGTGTCGTTTCATTTTTTGTTTATTGTTGTTATTTAGTTTTGGTTGTGGGGAGAAATAGTTGAACTGCCTAGTGATTCATGAAATTTACGGAATCTTGCACCTCTAAAACCGACCAACGCCGCCTATGCGTCCTACCCCTACTCCATAGCCCATTCGTCCCCAGCCAACGCCCCAGCCACCCCATGCACCCCATTGCATTGCTGCGTCCTGATACACCTCAGCCGTTTGGAGGTTCTCTTGTACAAGCTGCCTTTGAGCGCGCATTTGTTGGTAAGCCTGGTACTCGTGCGGTCCACCCACATAGACCAGGTTCTGATGCGGGTCCGCGACAATGTAGTAGGTTCTCCCGTTTTTTTGGATCGTGGCTACCTGGCCAGTTTGAAGTTGTTGGAGCTTTTGCTGTTGCGCGGCCGTCCTGGGGGTAACCGTCTTAAAGCCGGCGGCTACGAGCATGTTCGCTTTCTCCTGTGGAAAGCTCGCTGTGGTGGCGCACGCAGCCATCAACGCTAACAGAGCGATGACGCTGATCGTGTTGAATGTGGTCCGTATTTGTTTCATTTTTATTCCTTGCTAATGATTTTGATCGGTCGGTTTCCTCGGTCACTCGCAACCGCGCAGACCAACCGATTCGCCCTTCGGCTTGCGCGAGACGGTGCCCAGAGAGGTACATTGTGGTGCTCGCGGGCGTTTACGCTATAGGACTTTAGTCGTACGACTTTTGGGCAATGCGCCGAGGGTCTACGCGCTCCATCTGTTTAGCGCCAAAGGCGCTGTCTCATGCTCAGCCTGGCGCATCGCCCCAGGAATCCGAATTGCCCAGCGAACCACGCGCTGACAGCGCGAGTCAGTTCAGCAGGTGGTTTCTCAATCCCAAACAGAAGTCAATCGCGCTTTCAGCGCTGACGTTGTTTTGGGGTTCCACGAATCCTGGCGCTCTGCCCCAGGCTGGCGCTGAATGCTGCGCCTTTGGCGCTGATCAAATAGGCCACGGGGCAAATCAAACCGCGGAACCACGCCTCTACACAGGCGTGCGGTTCGTGTCGCCAGAACACGCCGGCCACAAACACGCCTGTGTCCAGTCCGACGAGCGTCACCGGCGGACTTTGCAGAGGGCCTGTTTCACGATGGCGGCGGCTTGTTTCGCCGAGTGACGGCCGGCAGGCGTCCGCGACAGCAACCGTTTCACTTCCGCCGCCGACGGCGGCCTCACCGGGCGCACCAGCAATCCCGCTTCGCCGAGATCGAACACATTGAGCGGCCCGCCTTTGGCCAGACCTTCGCGCTGACACCATTCCAAAGGAAACACGGTTTGCCGTTTGGTCGTCAGAGTCATCGTCGTGGCTTTCACGGAAGTAAGATTATATTACCGAAAGCTACCCGTCAATTCGACCCTAGGCAGAATTGCCCCCGGGTCACACTGCTTTTGCCCTTATCGCTGGTGGCCGACTTTAACGTTTGATTTCAGGCACCTCGAAACTACGAACAGCCGTGCAACGATTCAGATGCGCGGCAAAATGAGCAATTGCCAAAACGGCAGGCAGAGTAATATCCAGGCAAAAATCATAAAGGCGAAGCGTGCGGCTTTAAAACGAAAGCGTTGTCCAATGGCTGTAATCAGGAGCACGGTGGCCAGAAGAACGGTGATGCGCACGTACTGGTCTCCGGTTTCCCCGGATTTTGTGCCTCGGTCGGCTATCTCCGCAGCTTGCTTATTCAAACTAAGGAACTGCTCGTGCTTGGCATTGTGGTAGTCGGGCATGAAAATCGGGCCGGGAGGCGCTTGCGCGTTGTTGAAAGGATCGGTGCTAAGCCAGGCTGCGAATGCGGGCCGGTACTCGTCGCGGAAGCGCCGTTCAAAGAACTCGGCGGCCTTTTCCTCGCCACCGAGCTTGGCGGTGAGCCAACTGTTGAAGGTGTCGCTGTCATAGATCCGCTCTTGTCCTGCCAGGGTGGCAAGACCTTCAGCCGCGACTCGGAACCGACTCGCCTCGGCGTACTGCGCTGCGCGTTTCCCGGCCCACGATGCTGCCTGGTATCCGCTCCATGCAGTGGCCACGGCAACCAGGGCGAGGATCAGTGCCTCGATAATTTCAATCGCCTCAAAGCGGCGCTCGGAAGTATGACCGTTCTCGCGCACTTGGTTCAGTTTTCTAATTATATAGCCTATCGGTCCAACCGATTCTAACATAGCCAAAGTTTATGTGCGGAAGTCACACACCATTTCTAGTAGTAAGATTCTGACAGGGACATCCTCGGTATGCCTATAGGACTTTAGGGCAATACAAAAGCGGTAACGTTGGTCAATTCTCAGTTCAAATAGTCAGATAGACGGGATGCGGCGCCCACATGGTCGCGGCACTTAGCCGGTGGTGCAAACCACCGGTACCGGCAGTAAAAGCCGCCAGCCCCGGCAGGGGCGCAGGATTAACGGTAGCGTTCATCAAATTCTACGGCGCTGCGACGTAACAATTCCAGATACTCCTCGCGAAACGTGCGCGTGCGATGGTGCTCCGCTTGTTGTTGGATGTATTGGCGAACCGCTTCCGGTTGGGAAGCGCTCACCGTGAATGCGCCGTAACCTTCCTGCCATGCGAAACCACGCGTCCCAATCTCATTGTGCACCCAACCGGAAGAAACCGCTTTTAGCTCGCGGATAACATCAGCCAGACGGTGCGTCGCGCGAAGGCCAATCAGCAGATGCACATGATTGGAGACGCCGCCGATGCTCTCGGCGATTCCATCCGCCGCGCGGATGATTCCGCCAAGATACGCGTGCAAGTCTGCCCGCCAAGCCGGTTGGATCGTCGGCTCGTGATTCTTCGTTCCAAAAACGATGTGATAATGCAGGCTCAGGTGTGTCGATGACATAATGGGATTCGTTTACGACGCCCCTGCCGGGGCTTGGTTGCGTTGTTTACATGGTAGCCCAGTGGTTTGCACCACCGGCTAATGTCCCAACATCCCTCTGGGTTGGAAAGCGATCTGTAAGAGATGGGACAACTCCGTTTCCGCGCGCGCCCTGTTGTTGCTTTAAAGTCTATGTGCTCCCCAGCTAAGATTCTTGGCAAAAGTCTCCAGGCCTGTTAAGAGTCGCCCGGCATCAGGTGTTCGGTGATCCGTTTCGAGCTTGCCGGAATCAAACGACCGTCCTGATCAAAGCTGAGCAGGATGACCCAATCGTAGACCGAACCTGGCCATTTACCGTGTGGTAGAAAGCTTTCGGGATTCGCGCCGAGAGCACGGAGAAGGTTCGGGACGTACGGGTGACGCCAACAGATGAGAATCACTTTTCCCTGCTGGTTTGCACGCAGGTCAGCCGCCAGTTCAGCGGACTGATTGTTGCCAAAGCGGGTATCGATTTTCAAATTCGCTGCCTTCGCGAATGGTTCTACGGTCAGCCGAGGACGATGGCTCTTCTGTGAGTCTTTAGCAGCAAAAACGACACCCGGTTCGCGCCGAGTTGAATCAGCGGTGAAATTTCGGAAGTAATCCTTGTACGCTTCGGCCCGTTGTTGTCCGCGCGGCGAGAGACCGTTGCCGCTGTCGGCGTCTTCGGCATGGCGAATAATTAGCACAACAGCGTCTTTCGGCCCGTCTTGCGCAACCGCGCCGGCTATCGAGCGTGAAAGCAAACAGGACCGCGATGAACAGGCGCCTGTACATCAACGTGATGGTTCAGGCGCACAGGCGGAATGTCAAGATGGGCGTGCGCGACGACGAAGCCGAGCGAATTTTGTACGCTTAGCGCCAAAGGCGCTTTCTTATGCTAGCCTGGGGCAACGCCCCAGGGTTCAGTAAGGAAAATTTAATTAGCGCTGAAAGCGCGATTCAACTCCGGCGTGGCTTCTCAATCCCAAACATACCGCTCGTCGAAATCAACACCGTGCCTGCGGAGCAATTCGCTGTATTCCTCCTGAAAGGTGCGCGTGCGATGGTGCTCTTGTTGCGTCTTGACGTATTGCACCACGGAATCCAACTGACTCGGACTTACCGAAAAAGCGCCATAACCCCGCTGCCAGAAAAAACCGCGATAGCGAGCGTCGAGCGTTTTGATCCATTTCGAGGAGGTTTTCTTTATCTCTTCGATAAGCTGAGCTTGGGAAACAGTTCGCGGCACCGTCGTCACAATGTGAACGTGATCGGCAACACCTCCGACGTGCACGAATTCGGCACCGAGGTCGCGGCAAACTGTCGCAAGATACGCATGCATTCGTGGCCGGACCTCTGAACCGAGCCAAGGCTCGCGATCCTTTGTGCTAAAAATGACATGAACGATGACTTTACTGAGCGATTGCGGCATGGGGCAATGGTTGCACGAAACGGCACCAGCCATTAGTCCTGGGGCGCTGCCCCAGGCTGACCATGAATGCTGCGCCTTTGGCGCTAACGCAAAAACCTGAAAGCGTTTTGCGGGCAATTGGCAGATCAGGCTCGCCTACACTACGTCAACACTGATCTTCGAGACGTGGTTCTTTCGCAATTTTTCTCGCACCTCTGTTTCCAGTTTCCTTGGGTCAACTCCCGCCGGGATGTAGAGCAGAAACACCATCTGTCCCTTATCCTCGTACAGCGCGGAACTCTGAAGCCGGCACTTGTGGGAGACAAGCAACGATTGCACCATGCCAAAGATCGGCTTCGGATCTACGGTGTCGTCGAGCCGGATTCTGACCCGGCAGCTCGAGTGCGAATCAAGCCAGTAGACGAGTATCCAACTGAAACCGGTAACGAAGACGGCCATCGCCCACGACCCCATCCCACACGCGAGCCCGACTACCACGATCATGATTGCTTTCCCGGTAAGTTTCGGATTATCGAGCAGAGTCCGAAATCGCAATAGCGCGCCGATGCCGAAGATGACGAACGCGAGCGTCTGACTGGTCCCACTGAGTTCAGCAACAACTGCGCCTACCACGCCAAGAAGTATCAGCGCCTTCCGCTCTTCAAGGTCGGAAAGCGGATCGATTATCGAGGCGCGACGCGGATGCCACGCGATTGCATATGCACAGCCCACAGCCAGACTGAGACTGAGGAAAAGCCGCAGAATGAATTCCGGATGTCCGAACTGCTGGATACTTTGTTGGATCGAAACCCACGAATTGCCCTTCGGATCGATACCTCCAGTGGCTCCCGCCTTGGCCATCTCTTCCGCCGGGTTGGCGCCAAATGCTGCCGAGCACAACACGCTGAGAAAGGCGATGACCACTACGACACCGACGGTACGCAGCGCTCGTGTAAGATGCCGATCAGAGCAAAAGAGATGTAGCGACTTCATGTAAATGGATCTGATCGGCATTTTTTCTTTTCGCATTCGGCGTTGACTGAAAATTACGGTCGGCGTCTTCATTTCGCTGGAGTCATCTTTTTTTGTTTAACCGCAAGCTGGCGCCAATTTTTCGCCAGCACACCGCAATCTCGCAGCATGCTACTGCGAGATTCATTGGCCCTACAAGCTAAACTTTCCTATTTAATAGACTGGCACCGACTGACCCTGGTTCTTTGCAAAAACCACATTCTGTCCCGACCAGGACGCGGTGTAGGAATAGGTGTGTCCAGCCTGTATCGTCAGGTTTTTTTGGGTAGGCTGAGTGCCGGCCTGAAAAGGATCGACTCGAGCGGTAAGGCGGTGCTGACCTGCCGATAGGTAGCCATCGTAGTGTCGGCCCTCAGTAAGGTTTGCCACGTCCTTCCCATCGATGGACAAGACAAGGACAAGATTGCTCCCAAAATTTGCGACCCGGTAAACGATTAAATGACCTGCATTCTTAGGCGGCGGCGCAGTCGCAGCAGCAGGCTGGGTCGTTGTTCCGCAGCCAATCAGGATTATTCCCGCGCAGGCCAGACTTAGGACGTGAATGATTGAGCCATACTTTTTCATAAGTTGAATTCCTTTCGCTTGCATGAGCCCATCGTGTCGCCCAACAATTCGCCTGTCAATAAAACTTTAGGCAATATCGAAGACGCAGTCCTGGTTGGCGCTTGTGCCGTATGGGAGGCTCCCCCATTCTCATTACCTTTATTTCCCGATCTGCTGCAACGCGTTCAGCATCGGTTCACTGGAAATCCCGATCAGGCCGCCGAAGGGCTCATCCAACTCCAGGATCAGGAAAATAGCGCCGGAAACGGCAAGCGCCGAGACCATCAAAGCGAGGATCGTAGTAGCATTGGGCGGCGCGAGCAGGCTGAAGCCGAGGAAAATAACCACGAGCCATGAAACGAGGATGATCAGCATTGCCTTCGATACCGAAGGAACCGATTGCGCTGCCAGTAGTGACCGAAGCTGGGCAAGGTCGATAGCTAAACTCGCTGCCTGCGACTTGAGAGCCGTCTGCATATCGTTCTGTGGTGAAAGATGCTGGATGGCACCGTATACTGCATTCGCTTCCTGAACTTTTACAGCAGGGTTGGCCTGGCGGCGCATTTCTCCCGGCCACAGTTGCCGCGTCTCCCGCTCTACGGTATCGCGAAACTGCGCGCGCACTCCGGCAGCTTCCGGTCCGTAGGCGTCCAAAACGCGGCCGAGGAACGCGATCTTCGAAGCCATCTGAATTAGCTCGCTTCGTTCGGTGTCGTAGGAGCCTTTCGCTGAGCTTACCAGCAATCCCAATACTAAGGCCGACATGGTCGCCACAAGACCCATGGCCAGCTTTACTGCGTCCTTGCTCTCCGTCGTCAAGTGCGCCTCGGGAAGCAGGCCGCGAAGAGTTCGCCCGAGCAATATGGCTCCCACAAGGCAGCCGAACACGATCAACGCCGTAAGAGTGCTGTTCATCGCGGCATCCTAGCCTGCTTCGTCACGCTAATGCGAGATCAATCTCGTGTTTTGATCACGGACGAGCGGCACTGTTTTGTTTCAGAGTTTCTCTTTTTCCCGTAGCCAATGAAGGCATCTCTCATACGGCCGTTCGACTTGACCTTTTGTCGTGGCTACTGCGGCATCATCTCGGCCGGGCCTTCTACCTTCACAACCGATGGCGGATTCCATTTGCCCGTCAGCGCGTCGTCTTTAGGAGCATAGAGACGCATGGTCAGGTTGAATGCTCCTTTGGGAGCGGGCAACCAGTTCGCTTCCTTGCCTGCGCCAGGGCTTTCGTTTTGGAAGTACAGATCAAGCGAGCCATCGGCGTTGTATTTGAATGGCATCCAGCTGCTGACGGCGAAGCGATTGATGCTGTTAGCTACTTGAAAGCCGTCGGAGTCATAGAGCGTGACGGACCAAAACGCGCTGGCCGGTGGCAACTGGCTTTTGTCGAAGTGAAGCACGTATTTGTTAACGCCGGAGAGCGACTTGCCGGTTTCGTCGCCGAGATTGATGGGATAAATCGCGTCTTCGGGCACGTTCGCGCCGAGACCCATCTGCGTAACGATGGCGCGCTTGAGATAGTAGTTGCCGTACACACCCATCGTGTCGGTATTCATTGACCAGTAGTTCACCACCCTGGCAAGCGTCGGCACCTTCCATTTCATCAGCGCTTGCGCATCTTTGGGTGCGCTGTCCAACGCTTTCTTCACGGCGGAATCGAGCTTGGCGAAGTCAAAACTCTCACCCACTTCGATACCAATGCGTTTCATCCGCGCCATGATTGGCTCATCGGTGATGTGCGGCGGATTAATCTTCATGATCTCGGCGGCATAGGCGAAATATTTATCGGCCGGCATCGTATCCACCTGGATCTTCGGCGGCGTCTTCATGTCCACGGACGAGTCAACCTTGCCGGTCATCGGCTCGGCAACTCCGCCCCAGCGGGAAAGCGGCGTGATCTTGTAGCCGGCTTGGATCTTGTGAACGGCGTCGTAGTCCGGCGGGCCGTCCGTCTTGGTGCGACCGATAATCCATACGTAAGGCGTAGGTGCTTTGATCTGCTGCATGCCATCGGGCACCGAATCGGTCCAGCCCGGTGGCGTGACGAGAAAGTTGGCGGCTTGCGTTCCAGTGGTGCGCCAGCCCGGGGATGCGAACACGTCCGTCCACATATCGAGCATCGGAAGCAGATAATAACGCCCGCCGGTGTCCGGCACGGAAACGACCACAGGCTCTTTCGTGAGATCGAGCCAACCACTGGAATAGAGCGTGTCGAAATTTGGCCGGACAACTACTCTCATCTCTGCGGTCGGATAGGCCGGAATGTTCGCGAAGGTATTCATGGGGGCACTGATTCCCTCGGCGCGCTCGACATTGGTGAGCTGTTTGCGGGTGATATCCATCGTCACGAGCGAATAAAAGTACAGGTACGCCTCGACCCCGATAGCGTGCGCCTCTTCTGAAGAAATAGATTGCGCGCGGCTGGTTTGAATAGCCGTGGCGACCGCCAGGCTCATTATACTGAGGTATATTGTTTTCATAACTTTCGTTTTAGTTTTTCTCGATTGGTTGGTTTGGTTTGCCTCAATTGTGAACTTGCAGGCTGCGGTGTTTAACTCATCGGAATAAGCGCAATTTTGTCGGAGCTCTGTTGATTTGCCTATAGGACTTTAGGGCTATGCCATGCGGTGTTCCGCCGCGCCAAGGTGACGTTAAGGACGGTCAGCGGGTCGCAAGTGTTTCACAGTTTGTAGAGCTCTTATCACCTGGCTCCCTTTTTCCCTCCCGCGGCTGTTGCAGATATTCTGGGAGAGGGCGATAAGGTACTGGGGCCGGTGGTCTGAAGTTTCCTTATGAAGAACGCCTTGATGTCGTTGAATTCTGCTGCTCGGGAATTGTTTGGAACGACCCTGGCCCCGGAAGCATCTACTTGTATTGTTTGATGAAGGATTCCTGATTTGTCCGTAAGCCAGGCGGTGCCTACGAAATAAATTTCCAGCTTCTCCGTCATTGTTTTGAGCGCAGAAAGCACGATGCCCTCTTGCTTCGGGTTGGTGCTGACGGCAAATGCGCGATTAATCCCGTTCGCGACAACATACGCTTTCACTTTTACTGGGAGACGATCACTGCCAAGCCCGAGTATGGCAGCTAATTCCGGGGCTATTGATTGTTCAGTGCCTCGAGAAAGCACCCATTCTTCCACTTTGGAAAGTTCTGCCTGGCCAGAATGAGGTGTTGGAGTAGGAGTCTGAGCTAACAATGTGACGGGAATGAGCGCCAATACCGCGATGAAGGACTTGGTCACGTTCTGTTTCATAAAGAATGTGTGCTTGCTAAGTAACCTCGCTCGCGCCTCTGCGCAATTGAGATCATTCGCTTCGTGCTGATTGTTATGTACGTCACGATGCACGAACTGGTGCGTATGATTGGCAAGGAAAAGGTGACGCAAATAATCCGTTATTGAGGGTCGTTGATAGTAGGTCGCGCTATGGCGTGGCTTGAGCTTACGATTGGTTTCGAGGTGCTGCTGGCCTTGAGATGTAAACGCAGAATCCGGTCAAGCTCGGTAATCGTTTGCGGAAGCTCGCACGAACCGTGGGGCCCTGGGACGATCAACTCGGATTGCGCGCCATCGAGA
This sequence comes from uncultured Verrucomicrobiae bacterium, assembly GCA_963791385.1. Classification (GTDB taxonomy): domain Bacteria; phylum Verrucomicrobiota; class Verrucomicrobiia; order Chthoniobacterales; family UBA10450; genus Udaeobacter. The sequence continues at coordinate 66,972 of CAWBSH010000027.1, read as the reverse complement.
TGAGAGCTCCAGTAGGGCACGACGCCGTCACTACTGTCCGCGAGTGGTCCCGGCTTACCGCGATTACCGATGATTGAGTGGTAGGCTGTGTGAATTGATTGCTTGTTCAGAACCGCGAGGTACGGCGCGTCCGGCTTAAGGTTGCTGACGCTGTTCGGGAGCCGGCCATTGTTTATCTTCCTCAAACTTTCTTCAGGAATTTCGCTTTTTAGCGTCGTTTGAAGGTCGGCCGGAAGCGATATCAACTTGATACCGAGTTCGCCGATACCCCCTGACGCCATTTTGCTGCCGCGATGCGGAGTACAAATGAACACGACCCGTTTGATCCGGGGGTTCGCTTTGAAACTCGTGGCTCTGGCAACAAGATCGGCCGGTTTGAGTGTGGCGAACACCTTCATGATTGCTGGTCCCACTGTTTTCTCCCAGTCGGCGTGGGTCACGTTCGTGACTTGCGCTTGCGAAAGCAGTCCCCCCATACTGTGGCTAACCAGGACATAGTCTTTGTGCTTTGGGTAAAGTTTATCTACTCTGGCCAGTTCTTCGCGCAGACGTAACGCCGAATAGAGGACGGGATTACCGGTCGGATAGGCGAAGACCCAGAATTGGTAACGTTTGCGGATTTCAGGGTCGGCTTGGAGTCCATTAATCGTTTTGACCCAATCGAACGGCGTTGAAATAAGACCGTGGACAAACACCACAGGAATCCGCTCAGGATCATAGGGCTGAAGGAAATAGAGTCCGGTTTTATTCTCGTAATGAGCCGATCGTAATGCCCCCATTAGTCCTACCAGCAACAGGTTGCCCGGGGGTTGGTAGTAGCTGATCGGTGCTGAAAAATTGGCGGCGAGGGGACGGACTTTTCCTTCGACAGTCGCCGTCGGTTGCTTTGCCGGACTGCGAAGTGCTAGCGTCGCATTCGTTGAGTGAAAATCGAGAGTAGCCGTAACCGCCGCGGTGATTCCCTTGGCGGGCGAGAAGTTGTCGGCCGGATTAACGATTCGCACACCGACAAGCGCACCGCCAAACCCTTGCTGAGTGTTTTCCTTCCTGATCAGTTTTTCTTTGATCTGATCTGCGCTTTGAAAGGTTGTGAAATAATCGGGCCCCCAGACTGCGGAACTGGATGGTTCGAGCCGTAGATGATAAGTGTTGTTGCTCGCGGTGAGAGTCAGCGGATGATTCCACAGCCGTCCTCCTTCACTGGAGCGCAGCAGAATAGTAAGTTCACCGCAGGCCGCGTTGTAAGTATCGCAGGCTGGCGTCTCTTGCGCGCCGGTGCCCAGCAGTGGCGCAGTCATTGCAGCAACCTGCAAATAATCAGCGGCCCGTTTTTCGACCGGCACCTGTGAGGATCGCGCCTCGCGCAGGATGCTTTCCGCGGGCCCGTGTAGAGAACGGCTCGCTGTTTGGGGCGTAGTCGCGCACCCGGCAAAAAGCGCGAAACATGTCCCAGCTGCGAATAAGCGAATCCGGACTGGGGTTTTCGAATGTTCAGTGTTCATGAGATTGAGGGGATGTTGATCTGAGGTATTAGCAGGGTTGCAGCGCGATGCCTATGGGACTTTAGGGCCATACCCAGCGGTCGGGTCCTCATTATCAGCGCGCCTAGACTGTAAACACGATTTGACGATAAAATACTCGCTACCGTCTCAAGCCAACCCCGCGAGCACCGGCTCCCACGCCATGGAAACCGGGACCAACACCGCCGCCCACACCGATCCAATCGATGAATAAGGCGGTTGCACCTCCGGTTTTCGGCATCGCGCCTTCGATTAGCTTGTACTGGTAGACCAAGTCTTTCCCTTCCATAACCGGATGACTAATCTCGACCACGGCAAGCGTGTTGTCGTTGTGCCCCGGCTCATAGACTGAAAGTGTGGCATTAGGCGGATCGCTGCTGAAATTGTCCGGGCCTTCGCCTGCTTTCCATTCGTCCATATAGGCAGGCATTGTCAGATGCCCGGCGATGCGCACAGGGCGATCGGAGAAATAGAGCGTCTGTTGGCCGACATTGATTAGCCGCAGGGTCTTGCCGTCCGCTTTGAAGTCATCGGCAGTCTGCACAAACATTAACTGAATCTTATTTTGATCGGATTTCTTCTGTTCATCGGCTCTGCCGATGAACAGACCGGAAAAGATTAGCGCACCGGTCACGGCGATGAGTTTGTTCAGGTTTTGGTGAGATTTCATAAGTGGCTTCCGTGGGTTTAGGTATTGTCTTGCGTGGGTATGACGGATTGGTCGGCTCCCATTCGCGTCAATGCATCAAGTAGCTCCCTCAGGTGCGACTCGCGCTCATCGCACTTAGGGCAATCACCAGTTGGCTCGATCCATTCGGGATGTTGAATCCGCAGGTCTTCGTGAATCTGCCGCTTGAGCTCGGTGTAGGTGTGGATTTGGTGAGGCACATCAGTTGGCTGGTCTTGACTCTTCATTTGTACATCTCCTCCTCTGTTGTGATTGCTTTCAAGTGGCGCGGGTTCGCTCCACGGCGGCACCGGCTTTTGCGTATCGTAGTACGGATAGCTTGCTCGTCGGGCGTGGTGCGTTGAAACGCCGAACCAAAGCCCGAAGAGGAAAGCCAGAACTGCGATGATGGCTGTAAATTCCTTGACATGAGTGGAGAGGAACCGAGGGCGTTGAGGGATTACAGCCTGCATCCCTATTTGCCGGAGCTGGGTGTTGGTGTGGACTTGGTGAGACATGGCAATTGGCTTTGATGAAAGATTCAAGTGTGACGCGGGACGGTTCCTATCAACGGCTTGGTCGGATGGTCAGTGCGCGTTCGTAGTGTGCGTGGGTGGAATAGCCACGCGAGTGTCCTCGACAACGCGCGATGCACCTTCGCGCGGCGTGCCCGACGCCATGCCAAACGCATCGCTGTGTAATGCTGGTGCTCCAGCAACACGGCAAGCCAGCCGCTTTCTGTAAGCGTCAGAGTTGCTGTCGGGGGCAGGACGCGCTTGTATCCCTCGTAATTAGCGACCACCGTCGCAAATGCAGCCTCTTCTTGGGAAAGATTTCTATCAAGCTTCTTACCGAGCATAAAATTGAAAATGGCTTAGTCGTTTTGTTTTTCTTGCCATGAACCTCGCGACTCATGCGAAGGAAGCTCTTCAGCAATTGTGAATTACTATGCATTTCTTGTCGGCGGTTGCTCTGGCTCCAAAAGCGCCGCGTTACTCACGCTCGATGATCACTTCCAATCTTCCATCTTTCACCGCCTTCATGAGGACCTTGTGGTCGCGTTCGCTTTGATCGGCGTAGGCGATGGAGAAGTCCGCGACGGCCCGGTCGAATTTGTCGCTCTTGCCAAGGTATCCGCTGATCTTTGCCGGCTCACCGCAGCGGGCGTGCGCATGTGCGAGGGTCGATCCGCATAACTCGGCGTATTGCATCATAGTCGTGCGATTGAAGACCTCGACGAGCATCTTGATCTTCATGTCTCTGAGCTGTCGGACGTAAAGTTGCCGGCCTGCCGGGCCGACCGTCCAGCCCAGGAACAAGTCGCTGGCCGATTGCATCAGCCGGCAGCCGTTCACCACTCGCTGGCCGTGGTTGGGATAGATGCTCTTTCCGGCGTATGCCTCCAGCACAGAGGGGCCTGCTTCCTTGACTTGAAGGAAAAGCGGGTCCGTTTCGCTCGCCAGAAGCAGCAGGATGCCACACCAGGTGCCCACACTTCCGACACCTACAACTTTGATCGCAATGTCGCACAGTTCGTAATGATCCAGGAGAAGCCGGCGATCTTCCTGCATGGTTTCGCGATAGCTGGCGAACGCCGTTTTCACACCGGCGAAAAACTTCTCGTGCTCCTTCTCCCGCCAATGATAAATTAGTGGTGGGTTATCTTTGATTTTCGGCAGGCGGCCGACAACTTCGGCGAGCTTGGGAAAATCATGTTCAGCCACGCTGCGATGGCGCGCTTCGCCTAACCGTTTCCGAATACGCGACGCGAGTTTGTTTGTCCCGGATCGTGGGGATCACCTCTTCCATGTCGATGTGCGCGTACCAGACATCCAGCACGTGCATCTTGCTAAACTCCGCCATTCGCTCTCGATACGATCGAACGCACGCCGCTGCTGCGTCCCACGCAAAGCTTTCGCTGAAACCGTTGTTTCGACAGGCGAGGACAAAGCTGGCGGCCAGGCGCTTCACGTCCCATTCCCAGGGAGCTGGGAGCGTTTCATCCAAATCATTGATATCGAAAATGATCCGTCTCTCCGGTGTCGCAAAGGCGCCGAAGTTGAGAAGGTGGCAATCGCCGCAAGCCTGCACGCGCAGCCCGGTTGCGGGCGTGTTGGCCAGATCGGCAGCCATGTTCAATGCCGCACCTCGGTAGAAAGTGAACGGCGTCTGCATCATTCGTCCGTGCCGGACGGGAACAAGCTGCGGGATGCGTCCCTTGTCCGATGCCTTCACGAGCGCCACGGGATCGGGTCGGTTGTTAGGCGGTTTCCAATCCGCGTGAGATTGTCGCGGAACCTTGTCACGCAGACTCTTGCCCATCGCATACAGTTCGGCCAGCGACGGGCGGGACAGGAAAGATCGAGTCGAATCGGCCGCGCGGCGGCGCGATCTGGATTTGGATGGTTTGCTTTTCATATTCTCAAATTTGGCTAAGCGTACCGGGTCTGTTTTCATGGGAACAGAATGGGCTGGTCTCCTTTCGCTGATTCGTCCTGTAACACGCCTGGCTATCATGTGACGGCGGCTGAAGTCCGAGCACGCTTGGATAACAGAACCCCGGCGATTGTCGGGAACAGTAGAACAGAGAGCATGCCGGCACCTACAAGTGCGGCAGCGATGTCCGAACGCATGCGCCCGCTCCGAACCCCGATCTCGGTTATGGCGACCACCATCGACAGTGTCGTCGCCGAATAAAGTGCGAACGGCAGTCGCTGGTACTTCGTGAGGTCTTTGCGGTATAGGAAAACCGGCGAGCCGCGCACCACTAGTAACAGGATCAGAAATCCCGGTACAAGAAGGATCGTCTTCGTGCTGTGCAGGAGTGCTCCCACATCGAACTTCATACCGCTTGTCACGAAGAAAAAAGGCACGAGGAAACCAAAGCAGACCGCATCGATCTTACTACGCAACGGCTTGCCACCCTCGCCCCTGGTCGCCAAAGCAACAATTATACCAGCGGCAAAGGCGCCGAGGTACTGCATCAAGACCAAATGTCTCCGACAGGACGAAAAGAAAGGCGATCAATAGCATGGACACACGCACAGGAAGTTGAGAGCTCGTGTGCATGGTACGGTCGAGTAATTCCAAGACCTTTGGCGGCCTGACCCTGAGGGCAGCAAATGCCGCTAAGAAGGTAATCGCTACCAAGGCAAACATGAGCACGACTTGCAACCACTCGCTATATTCCCGCGTGAGAACCAGGGACACTGCGACGATGGGACCGAACTCGCCCATCGCGCCGACAGCGAGGATGTGACGCCCAAACTCGGTCTCGAGCTGGCCGGAATCCCTCAAAATGGGCAAAAGCGTCCCCAGGGCGGTTGAGGTTAAGGCGACCGCGACCATCATCGGAGCGTGAATGAACGGCAAGTAGTTAAGTAGAGCCGTAGCAGAGAGCGCCAGGGCGAGCGACAGGACCCAACCATAACCCGCAAGCAACAAGGGGCGACCACGAACACGTTCCAAGTCGAGTTCCATTCCCGCCATGAAGAATAACGCCGCAAGGCCAAGGGTTCCGCCTAACCACCCAAGCAGTCCTTCGACCCTCGCTAGCCCCAGCACATGCGGGCCGACTACAACCCCAAGCGCCATCTCCAGGACAACGACCGGCAATCGAAAACCGATGGGTATCTCGGCAATCAGCGGTGCGGCAACGGCAATCCCCATCACCAGGAGCACGGGATGATTGTTTAAGTCGAAAATTGTTCCTCACCTCCATGCCTCGTATGACTTTGAAGTCATCCGATTTCTGACCATTGCATTGCTGACAAACGGCAAAGAAGCACCGTGCGGAAAGGCGGACCGTTAGGCACCTTCATTTGAATAACTCGACGGTCGCGAATGGTTCCGCCGACCACGGCCGGAAACGATTGAGCGTAAACTTCGTCTTCTGTCCGGGCTGCACGTCCACCAGCAGATAGTTATATTCTTCCTTGGGCGGCTGGCCTTTCCAATAGAGATCCGGCGGATAGTCCGCAGGCACTTTGAAGCTCGTGCGACCGGGGAGGATGGGATCCTGTTCCGCGCCGCCGCCGCCCAGCAGCAGGTATTTCACGCCGTCCACCTCGTATAGCTCGGTCGTGTGGACGTGCCCGTTGAAGACAACGATGTCCAGGTCCTTCGCGTAGGCGGCAAAAGTCTTGTGCGGATTCTGATCTTCCGGGATCGGGCCCATACCGGCGCGGCAGAAGGCGGGGGCGTGGAAAGCAATGAACACCTTCTTGGTCCCTGCAGCCTTGGCTTCATCCAACCATTGCTTCAACTCCTTCATCTGTGCTTCGTACGCGGGCCTCGTGGCATCCCACGACGATGGCGAGCGATAGTCGTATTTGCCGGTAAACAGGAAGATGAACCGAACGCCGTTGAAATCGAACTTGTAGGTGAGTTGCTTGTCAGAAACGCCGAACTTTTTCAAATAGGGAAAGGCAGTCAACAGTCCTTCGACATCGGAGTCGTTCCACACTTCGTGATTGCCGACAGCGGGGTAAACGCGGCCCGGCAACCCGGCGGCGCGCATCTGATCATCCGGCGGGGGCAGTTGGTCGAGCACATCCTTGTACACCAGCTTCCAGTACCGGATTCTCCGACGGCTTGGCTCCCTGCCTGCCCCACCAGACCATGTCGCCGGTGTTGAGAATGAACTTCGCCCGCCCGTTCGTTACCGCGCCGACGACTCCGCGAGCAACCCATTCGCCGCCGTGACAGGCGGAACATGGTTCGCCGCACGCCCGGCAGCAGTTTCACGTCCTCGACCGATGCCTCCGTAACCCAGCCTTTATCGAGCGTCAGAGTCGTCACTTCGCTTTTGCTCATGAACGGCATGACCATTTGCACCAGCTCTTTGGTGGCCGGGTCGTAGATGAGTTTGACATCCTTCTGGACGAGCTCGGCCGCGACTTTCTCCGGCATCACCAGGTCGAACAGATCTGTCATCAGCTCGCGAGCCTCGGCCTCCTGTTCCGATTTGTAAGGCAAGTACATCATCGAGCGCGAATCGCCATAGACGGCGAACGAAAATCCGGTATCGGGCGGCGCAGCCGGCGGTGACGTCTGGGCGCGGGTGGTGAGGCTCGCAAAGGAAATCGCCAGCACAGCTAACACACTGCGAATGGGTTTCATGGCTTTGTGTTGGTTAGGTTTAACTAACGGAGTTACTTGGTTCGCTGGTGAAGTCGCGGGCCGCCCTTGCGAAGCGGCCCGCGTGTTTCACTATCGAACCAACTGGTTAGTCACCCAAGCCGATGGTCTTCACAGCTTTGTGGATATCCATCAAAGGCACCGGGTTTTCCGGATGCTGAAGATTCGGATTCATATCATTCGACGCTCCGCCGGGGAAGCGTTTGATGTTCGGAAAATCCACGATGGATTTGTCAAACTCCATGATCGCCGGCGTGAGCAGCGAAATAACCCAGCCATTGTCATAGCCGGCGTAGCGTCCGGGCGAGGTGGTAGGCATGCGCGTTGCGACCGCACCGTTGAACGTCATATCGTATTTCTCATACGGATCCATGGTGAGGTTGTAATACGAGCCGATGGCGCCAAGGTCCTGCTTGGGACCGAGCCAGGTGTCCTTGGCGGTAAAAAGCTCTTTCCAGACAATGTTAAGATCGGGGTTCTCGGGATCACCAGCCGTGTCAGCGCGAGCGCCATAGAAGTTCTCACCGTCAACATAGATCCACGACGTGCGCGCCGAATGTTTGGCCTTGCCCATGACATAGGCGGTGTTATCAATGCCGTCGAAGTAGATCGGCTTGCCGTCGTTGTCCTTCCAGGCGCCATGCGGCGGCGGGGTGAGCCCGACCATCGTAGCGGTCGTCGGCCACACGTCCATGTGCGACATCATTTCGTGGTAAACCGCTCCCGCCGGAATGTGGCCCGGCCACCACATGATGCCGGGCACGCGCCACCCGCCCTCGAAGGGCGTGCCTTTTTCACCACGGAAGGGCGTGGTGCCGGCGTCCGGCCACGCATCCTGCCACGCGCCGTTGTCGGCCGTGTGGATGACGATGGTATTCGGCGCCACATTCGCGGATGGCGTCCATGATCTTGCCAATGTTGTCATCCATCTCGAGCATCATGTCCGAATAATTGCCGAGGTGCGATTTGCCGGTGAACGCCTTGGACGGAAGGGTCGGGTTGTGCATGGCCATGAAGTTGACATCCATGAAGAACGGCTTGCTGTCCTTGGCGTGCTTCTTGATGTATTCGACCGCTGAAGCAGTCTGGCGGTCGTCGAATCCATGCAGGGAGTCGTAGTCAATGCGCCCAAGCTTCGTCGCGGGCTTGCCGGCGACGCCTTCCCACTCGTAGAGGTTGACGATCTTTTGATACTCATCCCAATAGGCCGCGTTGTATTTCGGGAACCAGGGATGGGCGAAGTTCTCCGTGCAGTCGTAGGTATAGACGCCCGGATAGTAGGCGGCGAATTCCTTCATTTCGTCGAAGCCATGTTCGATCGGGTAGAACTTGGGCACATCACCCAGATGCCACTTGCCGGAGTAATACGTCTGGTAGCCGTTCTTCTGGTAGAATTCGGCGATGGTCGGCGTGGCCTTCGTCAGACCGTTGGGGTCGCCCGGAACCACCACGACCGAGAGGGCCGAGCGGATCGGGATGCGCCCGGTCATGAACGAGGCGCGGCCCGCCGTGCAACTCGCCTGGCCATACCAGCAGGTGAATCTGGCGCCTTCCGCGGCGAGACGGTCAATGTTCGGTGTCGGATGGCCGAGGGCCGCGCCGCCGCCATAACAGCCGTAGTCGCCCCAGCCGACGTCGTCGCTCATGAGCATGACGACGTTGGGTTTCTTGTCCGCCGCCTGCGCCGCCCCCACCGTGATGAACGCGGCGACGAGCGTGCTGGCCCATTTTACAACTAGTTTTACTCTCATAGGTTTTTTTCTTAGGGTGTAAGCGCGCAATATTGCATGCTTGCTGCAACCTGCATCTGGGACTTTAGCCCTAGGCCACGGGCTGCTCCTGCAGTCGGGCGATCTCATCGGAACAGTTTCGGTCGGGTTTGTAGCCGCCAGCGGCTCGAGGCGTTGCTCTGGCCCAAAGCACCCACACTACTGCTGCTCGATTGCGCCTTGATTTCATAATAAGGGACGCTTTTATTCGCTCGGTTTCACTTGTATTCACTCGCTGCCGGATGAGATTTAGCACGCGATACAAGAAATCTCGAGCTGCCAGATCCCCGTATCGAGAATTCAGCACACAGTCGGGTTACTCTTCAGCGGACAATTTGCTCACCTTCATTTTCGCTTAGTCGTCGATTTCGCAAGCGTGCTCGGCAAAATGTACTTTCTTTCACCGCGATCTTCTTTCTCACCGATTCATCGTGACTCCCCGACGGATGTAGTTCACGATTGGCACTGGCTGTTTCATAGACACATCACGACTAAGTTCTCGAGCTCCGGATCATTTGCGTGCATACACATCTCGTAGAAGTCCTCTACCGGATCACTGCGGCTATCCGCGCGTAGCAAAAGTCATCTAAGAACCAAAATAGGAGATAAGATATTATGTAATATGGTCGATGTCTTATGATCGTCCTGTCCAGCCGATTGGGGGTAGCGTGCCAACAGCAAAAGCTTGGCGCAATCGCAAGCTCGAGATCAGTCACAGCGGTTACGTGTGATTCGCAGCAATCCGGCATAACGCTAGACAAGGCTTTCGCGATCTCGGCGGCACAGCGCGGTCACATAATATAGCGGACAATGGTACACTCCATCACGGCATATGCCGCAAAATGTTTAAGGCCGACTAACCACGGTAACCTATCTGCCATTACATCTGCCTTATCACTCTTCGGCGGCTACGCCAGTATCATCCGCCGCGCTTTTCTGATACCATCAGCCCGCATCGGTCAATTTTTCCTGACAGATGCGCTGTCGCGTTCGGCATCAGCCGGAAATGCGTCGAAGATGACGAATGCGGTTTGGTCAGCAAACTTAAATGCGTCGAACCAGGCAGTTATCGCGGAGCTCTTGTGCAACCCAAGGATCACTCCTCCCGTTCGCGCAGCAATTTATTAACACTGGTTCAGCTTTGGTAGGTGATTAATCGGTTGTTCCGTCAATTGCGCCGCTTACGTATTCTCGAGACTTCTTAATGTTCTCGGTTCGGTGAGCTTTGGGCGGACCACACGACAGGATTTGTTAGGTTAACTGTTTCTTTTGGCTTGCACCAAGCCCAGGCGAGAAGCAGCGTCAGGACCACATGCAACACAACTGCCGGCCACAGCAGCGGCCCGACCCATTCGCCGCGAATGCCGAGATACGAGAGATACAGCGTCACGGCCGCGCCGTAGGTCAACATGCCGAGCATTGCTGGACCGGGCCAGCAGGCAACCCCTAATGCGATCAAAGCGACGCCGAGCACGCGAGCTACTGGTATGGCGACGCCGGTGACTTCCGCGCCGAGTAAGAGTCGCCCTGTCAGTGACGGAGCAACTATCAACGCCAGACCCGTGACGGCTTCGATCACGGCGGCAAGGATCAGCAGTTTCCTCATCTCGATGCGCCTACGCCCTGTCTTTCGCTGCTCCTGTTGCTTGCCCGCTTAGTCCGTGGCTAGGGCGAGCTTCTCCTCAATGGCCCGCTGTTCCGCCGCCGTCATTTGCGACGGGCCGAGCTTCAAGGTGAGCTTGTCGATCCTACCGGTAAACTTAAACGGCAGCTTGTAGCTCTCGTCCACTCCCGTGCCGGTATCCAGGCCGACGTCGAAGGTTTCGTCAACGGTCATGATCAACGGAATCGTGTGCGCGATCGTCTTCTTCGGCCAATTCCTTGCCATCCACTGTGAATACGCCAGTGCCACCCTTGCCGGGGCCGGGGCCGTCGTATTTGAAGTCGAACACGAGTGTGTGCTTGCCAGGCGCGAGCGCACGGCCAAAGAAGTCTTCGCCTATCCTACCACCTATGCCGCCCTCCCAGCGGAATCGCTCCATATCAAGCAAGTTGTAGACGAAGACCGGCTTGCCTTTTTGCAGGAACATTCCGTAGCCGCCGAAACGTCCGCCCTCGGTGACGATCATACCTTCCGCACCTCCTTTGGGAACGGTTATCTCGGCGGTGATGGTGTAGTCCTTATCCAAGATGCCGGGCGCATTGCCGAAGGGAATGCCGGCGTTCACACCCGTGTAGGTGAATTCTGTTTTGCCGGCGGTCGTGCTCGGCTTCGGCGCGAGCACGCGCACAAAGCCGGAGTTATCCAAGGGGAAGACCTGGTATTTTGCCGCCTCAGTCAGGAACAATGCCTGCATTTCCTTCAGTTTGTCCGGCTGCTGCGCAGCGAGGTCGTTGTTCTCGGAATAATCCTTGGCGACGTTGTAGAGTTCCCATTTATAGTCGCTTAACGGAGGCATCTTTGCGTCCCCAGGAGCCAAGGAGCGGATGGTGGCGTCGTAGCAGCAATCCAGCCGTCGTGATAGATCGCACGGTTGCCAACCATCTCGAAATACTGTGTCTCATGTTTCGACGGCATGTTCGGCATCCGGCCGGGATCGAACGTGTAAGCCATGCTAACGCCTTCAATCGGTTTCTGCGGGATACCATTGACTAAATCGGGAGCCTTGATGCCGGTGGCTTCGAGAATGGTGGGCACGATGTCAATGACATGGTGAAACTGCGTGCGGATAGCGCCCGCATCCGTGATATGGCCGGGCCAGGAAATGGCCATGCCCTGCCGGGTGCCGCCGAAATGCGACGCCACTTGCTTGGTCCACTTGAACGGCGTGTCAAAAGCCCACGTCCAGCCCACCGCCATGTGCGGATAGGTTTTGTCCGAACCCCAATCTTCATAATGCAGCAACTGCAACGCTTCCGGCAATTTCAGAATGCCGTTGTAGGCCGTCAACGTATTGTAGGTGCCCTCCAACGTGCCTTCAGGACTCGTGCCGTTGTCGCCGCAGATGTAGATGATAAGGGTGTTATTGAGTTTGCCTTGATCCTGAACCTCCTGGATCACGCGGCCGATTTCATAATCGGTGTAGGCGGCGTAGGCGGCGAAGACCTCGGCTTTGCGGATGTAAAGTTTTTCTGGATCGGCGAAAGCGAATCCCACCGGGGCAGCTTCGCGCCACCAAATTCGGCCTGTCCGTCCGGCCATGGAGTCAGTTGCGTGTCGGCGGGGATGACGCCCAGCTTCTTCTGGTTTTCAAGATCGTCTCACGCAACTTTTCCCAGCCGTTATCGAACAGGTGCATCGCATGGATCTTGTCGATCCATTCCTTTGTGGGCTGATGCGGCGAATGCGTGCCCCCGGGCACATAATAAAGAAAGAACGGCTTGTCCGGTGCGACCGCGTTCATGCCATGCAAATACTTGACGGCCTCATCCGCCATGTCGGTCGTGAGGTTGTAACCCGGATGCCCAACCCATGGAGTAATCTGCGTGTGATCCTTGAACAAGTAAGGCGTCCACTGGTCGGTCTCGCCACCCATGAACCCGTAGAAGTACTCAAAGCCCATGCCCGAAGGCCATTGGTCGTAAGGCCCGGCCAGACTGTATTGATAGGTGGGAGTGTTGTGTTTCTTGCCGAACCACGATGTCGCGTAACCGTTCTCCTTGAGGATTTCTGCGATGGTGGCCTTGTCCGGCTCGATCACGGAATCGTATCCGGGATAGCCGGTGGCCAATTCGCCGACCACGCCAAAGCCTACCGAGTGATGATTGCGGCCGGTGATGAGCGCGGCGCGCGTTGGCGAGCAGAGCGCGGTAGAATGAAACTGCGTGTAACGCAAACCCGCCGCGCCACACGATCCAGCGCGGGTGTCGGGATGACGCCGCCGAACGTGCTCGAAATACCGTAGCCCTGGTCGTCCGTCATGATGAGCAGAATGTTGGGCGCGCCCTTTGGGGGCACGACGCGTGGCGGCCACCAAGGTGTGGAATCCTTGACGCTTTCCTTGATCACGCCGCCGAACGGCATCGGTGGCGGCGGGATTTGTTTCCCGTCAATGGTGACGGTGGCGTCGGGCGAACCGGGTGTGCCGTTGATTTGCTGGGTCCAAGCGGAAGTGCGCAATCGCCATGACGGCGGCAGCGAGCATCCCGCCAAGGAGGATCTGTCTTGCTGATTTCATAGGTGTTAATCTGGTTTGTTGTTGCTCATCTCACGCATCTGAATAAACGCAATTTGTTGTACCCTCGCCGAACTGCATATAGGACTTTGGGGCTATGGCTGTCGCCTCGTTAAATCGTTGAATCGTTACAACGTTACATCGGGCCCGCAATACAAGGATGAAAGGCAGCGACATCCGAAAGGTGTCAAAGCTTGCTCCCAAGTTGCTTGCAATTTCAGATGAATCCGCGGTTGCGTGACTCCCGCCGGTGCCGCCGCTACGAGAAGAGTTGTCGCTTGCTCGAAGGCAACGCTGGCGTGATAGTTTATCAGTATGAAACTGACGGCAGTCTTCGAACCGGCCAAAGAGGGCGGGTACACCTGCTTCATAGAAGAGATTCCTGCCGCGATTTCACAAGGGGAAACCATCGAAGAAGCCAAAGCAAACCTCCTCGATGCCTTGAAGCTGGTTCTCGAATGCCAGCGCGAGCTTGCAGAGAAGGAGCTTTCGCCGCAGGCCTTGCGCGAGACGATCGAATTCGCCGGCACATGAGGCTGGCGGACTTGGAGCGGCATCTCCGGGAGCACGGCTGCGTCTTCCACCGGCAAGGTGGCGCTCATGCCATCTGGTTCAACCGTGCACGCCGCAAAATCGCCAGCGTGCCGCGTCACCGAGAGCAAGGAAGGAACGGTTCGCGCGATTTGCAGACAGCTTGAAATACCTCAGCCCTGAACTGCTGCAAGGCGCCTCCACGGTCTCCGATTGTTAGGTTAGTCTATCCTTTTGCGACTTGAACCAGGCGCGCGCGAGAAGCACCGTCAGGACTGCATGCAACACAACTGCCGGCCACAGAAGCGGCCCGATCCATTCGCCGCGTACGCCGATGTAAGTAAGGTACAACATCGCGAGCACGCTATAGGTCAGCATGCCGATCAGCGGCGGGCCCGGCCAGCAGGCGACTCCCAATCCGATCAGAGCGATGCCGACGAGGCGGCTCATGACAACGCCGACACCGTCGATTTCTGCGTCAAACAGCAGCCGGACGACAAGCGAGGGAACAATCAGCAACGCTAATCCGGTAGCGGTTTCGCCGATAGCGGCGAGTGCGAGCAGCCGGTTTTTCATTGCACCTTTTTAATCGGCGGACTCTTGTAAGTGCCGTTGAGCGTTTCTTCCTTCTGCCAGTAGTTGCGGATCACAATGTTAAATTCGCCACTTGGCGGAGCTGTTTGAGGTTTCAAAACGGCCCTATCCAGTTTGTTCTAACCGATGCGTCCTCGCACCGCCCAACCCAGCATAAGCAAGCCGGTGGCGGCAATCCAACTCCCGGCTACTCGCACCACGATGCGTCCCCAAGCGAGTCGTGCTGAGGCCACTTGTCCCGCCAGAAGCGATACGAGCACAAACAACGCGACGGCGACTCCAACAATGCTTAGGCCGAATGCGCGCTGCTGGCCCAAGTCAGTCCCGTTGAGACTGCCATGAAGCAACCCGAGCACAACCGCGCAGCCAATGATCAGCTGCAGAGGCAATTGTCGATCCGCAGCCACTAAGACTCCAAACGCGATCGTCACGATTGCGGTCGTTACCGGCAAGGTCAACGGCATGTCCGACGACGCGCCGACGAGCGCACCGGCTAACCATGCCACAGGCAAGATAAACAAAACCGCTCGTCCAGATTGAGGCCCGCACAACCCAGCGAAGAGAGCGAGGGCAATCACAGGCAGCAAATCCTCCGGCGACACGAAAAGATGTGTTAGTCCGTCGTAAAACGGCCCCAAGCCAGTGTTCATCAGGTGAGCATGCGCCGATGGCACACCTAGTATTAACAGCAAGCTCAGCCACAATGCCCGCTTCATGTTAACGCTCCCCACAAAAACACGGCGCCGCCCGCCATCACGACCGCGCCGGCCAGGCGCAACGCGACGCGTCCCTTTGGCCAGCGGTGAATAGTGCCGATCGCAATGCCGGTGGCGTGGAGTAGGCCGGTGGCGATTACGAAACCGATGCTATAAAGTAACCCGTTAGCACCTGCCGGCAATTCCGTTCCGTGGGCGTGCCCATGGAAAATCGCGAAGAAGCCCACCAGGAACGCAGCAGCCAGCAAGTTTGGTTTCGCCTCGCGCAGAACCATTAACCCGAGCGCGATGGCTGAGAGTGCGATGCACACTTCGACGCCGGGCAATTTCACACCCATCAGTCCTAGCATTCCACCAAACGCCATCACCATCGGGAAAGTGACCGGCAACAACCACACGGCTGGTGGTCCGAGTTGCGCGCCCCACAATCCAACCGCCACCATTGCCAACACGTGATCCACGCCGGATATCGGATGTTCAAACCCGCTGACGAACCCGATCGCTTCACCGCCGCGCGTGTGTGCGAACGCGGTTGTTGGCGATAGGAACAACAGAAATAGCAACAAGCCCCTTCTAGAACGCATCTCAGTAGATACCCACGCCGCTGTAGCCACGGCGCTGTGCGCCGTTCTGGGACGCGGCGCTCGGACTCGTGTGTGACGCCCCACAGGGGCGTGGCTACAACCTTTATGGGATGGCTTCTAGTCACTTAATAGCTCCCAACAAGATCGCTGTTCGTTGAATCGTCCAAAACGCGCCGACCGAGCCGACTGCGTAACCGGGCAATGCCTCCACCCAACGTGGCCAGCGGATTTGCAGTTGCCGAAAAGAACGTTCGAGTAACACAATCAACATGATAAAGGCAACCTGACCCAGCTCGACGCCGACGTTGAAAGTCAGTAGCGCCAGCGGTAGCTCTTTCCGGGGCAGTCCGGCGCTTGTTAATGCGCTGGCAAACCCGAAACCATGAACCAACCCAAAGGCAAACGCTACCACCCATGGATGCTGGATCGTGAAGCTGGTTTCGCCTCGCCAGCAGCGGACGATTTCTGGTCCGA
This sequence comes from uncultured Verrucomicrobiae bacterium, assembly GCA_963791385.1. GTDB lineage: Bacteria > Verrucomicrobiota > Verrucomicrobiia > Chthoniobacterales > UBA10450 > Udaeobacter. Next base: position 50,803 of record CAWBSH010000027.1, on the reverse strand, counting down.
GAAACAGAATGCTCAACGCAATCGCCGCGTTCAGAGGCGCAACGGGCATCTGTGCGTAGCCGAGTGTCGCGATGGCGAGCGTGATCGAATGTGCAACAGTGAACGCGGTCACCGTCTTTACCAGCATCCACCGGTCCTTTACAATCAACATCAGCCCGAGCACGAACAGCAGATGATCTACGCCGAACACGATGTGGCGAATACCCTGAACGATGTAGGTGCCAGCCACTCCCCACCACGTCTGCGATGCAGCAATCTGAACCCACGGCTGGGAAGGATGGGCGATGGTTGTCCATGTTCTGCCGTCGAGCATCTCGACGCGTACCAGCACGTCAGTGATGGTCAATTGAAGACCTGTAAACTGGATTTGCTTGCCAGCCAGCCCAGTCGCTCCGGCGTCGATCCATCGCCGTTCGAGTAGCGAATCCGCCAATTCTTGCTCGACAGGCTCTTTGAGGTTCTTCACATCGCCAGGCATGGTTAGGACAACCGGCAGGCGCATGCCCGCCAGAACAGGTGTGCGCCACAGCACGCTGAACTGGTTAGGAGACGTCTCCTTGATCTCCAGATAAGCTGGTCGCGCTTCATGCGCCCGCGCTGTGGAAACAGCGAGCACGCTCGCGAGGATAGAAATCGCAACAAGCCAGAGGCGGCTTGGCTTTGAAGCCATCCCATAAATACGCACGCCCTGTAGCCACGGCGCTGGTGCGCCGTTCCGGGACGCAGCACTCCGAGCCATGTATAACGCCCCACAGGGGCGTGGCTACAACATTTATGAGACGGCTTCTAGAACCGGTCATAGCCCTTCGCCTGAGGTAGTGGGAATCTCCTTTTTTGGAAGAGGCGCTGGCGCGCTTGCAGTCTGCTTGTCGGGAGGAGCAGGCAGAAGCACGGTGTACTTGGAGCGCAAACTCTGGTAAGCCTTTTGCCAGGCTTGCGCTTTCTGTTCACCCAGCCATGCGGTTTTCACGTCTGACTCGACTTCCTCGAAAGCCGGAATTCGGTCGGGAATAACAGTATCAACAAAGACCAGATGCCAGCCGAAGCCGGACTCGATCGGTCCCTGCCACGAGCCAGGCTTTACCTTTTCAAGAGCCACGGCAAATTGCGGCCCGAATTCTTTCGCAATCGCGCTCGGAGTGCGATCGCTGTAATAGTCCTGGAACATGAACCGGTCTGCGACCGACGTACTCAGCGTCGAGTTTTCAGGTTGTCCGGCGATTCTTGCCAGCGCCTGGGCGGCATCCTCGTGAGCATTCGTGCCCCGCTTATCGGGAGAAAAATAGATATGCCGGAAGCTATAGCGGCTTGGCAGGGCGAACTTACTGCTGTTCTTCTCGAACCAGGCTTTCAGCTCTGCGGTCGAGGGCTCGTGCGCCGTTGCAACATCCTCGGCAAGAAACTGCACTTTCTGCGCCATGCGCCGCTTGACAATTGTGTCGCCCTTGTCCAGCCCCATGACCAGGCCCTCACGATACAGAACCTCTTCCTTGATTTTGTCTTCTACCATGGCCTGAAATTCCTGTGGAGTTGGCCGACGATGCCATTGTGACTCGAAGTACATCTCCATCGTAGCAAGCTCATCGAGCGAAAGGACAATCTGCCTGGGCGACGCAACTCCCGCTGCGCCCGCGGTTGATGTAGGCATAGACACCGAAGAGCAACAGGCCGATGAGCAGGAAGTGCAGAAGAGGTTCGCGCAACCAGCGCTTCAGGTAGAAAGAGAGCGGCGCAGCCGGGAATGGGCGGTCACGGGCTGCGCTTCATTCATTTCTGGTACTTCATTCACCAGCAGTCTCGAACTAGACTTACAAAGGAACATTGTCCAGACCTCCCAGCACGATCTTTTCTAATCCAAGCTCTCTAGCTTATGGACGAGGTCGGGCACGACCTTCCTGACCTCGGTCTCCACCTTCTGCTTGATCTGGCTAGCCATCTTCTCGATCAACTCACGTCGGTGCTGTTCGCGGATGGCCTGGAACTTCTGCTGTTGCTGCTGATCCAGCAGAGGCGTGAGTTTGGCATCGACTTCGTCAGCGATTTTCTTCAACTGCTCCAACTTGTCCAATGGCTTGAGTGAGGTGTTCTTCTTCAGCGCCTCCAATTGCTTTGCCTCCTGCCTGCAGGAACGGCAGAATCTGCTGTCTCTGTTGTTCGGTCAGGCCCAGCTCGATTGAGAACTGGTTCAACATTGCCGTCAGCGGGTTCTGGACGAACTGCGGCGACGGGATGATCTCGTAATTGGCGTAGCCGAACTCGTTGCTGCGCGCGCCGTAGTACGTGTCCCCCAGCTTGTAAATCGTGACCGCATAGGGAGCCTGGGAGATGTTCGTCACCACCTTGCCCCCTTCGATCTTGTAGGGTGTGGTGACTCCTTGGTAGCCGTTGCGGATCGGGTTGCCGACATAGCTGGGAATGTGGCGTACTTGCCAATGTGCCAGAGGTTGCTATTGCCCTCGGTCGTGTAGGCGACGCTGAACTGCTCACCGGTCGCGTTGTTGCGCACCCAGAAGGCCTTGCCAACGATCAGCGCCTTCAGTTGCGCATCACCTAAAGCTGTCGCGCCTTTCGCCTTAAGGTCGGCCACGGTCATGCCGGCGGGCGCGTTCTTGCGCGCGTCGGCGCTGGGCGTGTACCAGATTGGCGAACTCCAGGCGCGTTCCTGGCCGGTGAGCGGCACCACGTCGGGCGGCGGAATCCCAGCCTTCACCGCCTGCATGAGGGTCCAGCGCGGAGTGGGAATCTCCAGCACGCGAGCGTAGTAGAACGCATGCAGGCTGGCATCGAACTCGGGATCAGTCCACACGGTCTTGAGTTCCGTCGAACCGACATCGTTGGTGTACGTGGCGTTCTGCATGTCCACCGTGCTCTTGATGGCCGGAACCCGACCCGTCCACTTATCGGGCTTGCGGTCGCCGGACCAGGCCACATCGAAGATCTTTTCGAAGCTCTGGCCGTTCTTGGTCCAGCCCTTGATGACCTGGATGCGGTCAAGATTGGCCGAGGTCGGGTCCTTCACCGCCCAGACGACAAACGTCGGAGCCACGCCCTGTCCCGTGCCGGCATCGCAGGCAGGTCGGCGCCCATAGGAACGCCGTTGGCATAGGATTGGTGCACCCAGTCTTGCGCGTCGAAGATATTCTTGTTGTAACCCCAGCCGCCGAAGAAGCGCACCTTAATGTGAACGCCGCTGGTACCGAAGGTCTCCTTGCGATACATGGCGTCCCAGATGGAAGCGCGGGTGTTCTCTTCGGCCCACACGCCGGTCAGTCCGCCGGGGTTCTCCAGGCGAACGTCAATCGTGCCAAACGCCATAACCCCGGCCATGCGCCGTTCGACAGTTCCGTCGATCTGGGCGTGACCGCCATAGAAATTGTCCTGGCGGTACGGGCTGCCGGTGTTGTGGGAGTCGGAACCGCCCGCCATGCCGAACTTGTAAGGGTTGTAGCCGCGGGTGTCCTGCATGGTGATTCCATCTTTCAATGCCTGACGGCCAAAGCTCCCCTGAATGTGGTCGACCCGGCCAAGGGTCGGTGGCGCACCGAGCAGGCCGGAGAAGATCTCGTAATTGGCGAACTCGTCATTGGGCGAGAGCAAGGGATGGGTCTCCGATTGTCCCTTGATCTGCTTGATCTCGACCAGGCGTTCGTTGCGGTCGCGGGAGGCTGCCCAGGCAGCGTCGATGGGCCGTCCGAAGCTGTCCAGGTCAATGGGGTACATCCAGCCGTCGCTCACGTTGGCGTTGTGCGAGATGGCCAGCAACTCGTTGCCAGCCTTCCGCTGCGCGTCCATCCACTTCCACAAGTCTTCGGGATGCCAGGAGTCGAGAGCGCTGTAGGGCATCGCCGGCACGTGGGCGCAGTCACGGAAAAAGATATTGCGGTGAAGGTTCCGGTTGTCAGGGGCGGAGGTGTACTCGTACGAGCAGAACGCCGTGAACTTACCGGGATGGTTGTTTTCGTCGGCGATCTTGACGTTTTCCTTCCAGATCGAGCCGGCCACCTCGGGGCTCATCAGAGCTTTCACCGGAGGTCCGTCTGAGCATATTCACGAGGTAGTTGAACACCTTAGTGATGTCCGCCTGGTCATTTGGGTCCTTGAGAATCAGCGGCTGCGCCTGCGGGCAACTTGCTCAGGGCCGACCCCGGCGTGTTGGCTTCTTTCGTGACCCCTACGTACTCGGAGTGGTCGGTTACACCCATGAAGTCCATGGGTGTATCGATCTTGATGTCGTAACCGAGCGGATGCTTGATGGTCTGGCCCTGAGCGTACTTAAGGGCTTCGTCCGGGCCGGTGAGGCGGTTGCCCATAAGCCAGGCATCCACCGACCAGCTGGTGTGGATGTGCTCCTCGCCGAAGTAGGCATTGCGGTCGGGGTTTTTCTCCTGCGCAAATGCCGGTGCGGCCAACGACGACAGCGTCAATGCCGCGTACAGAGTCGCGGCCCGTTGAAATAGTAGTTTTTGTTTCATGCTTGCGGCTTTCGATTTTGGTTGTGCAGTTCGCTCGCGAACTCGTGCGAGTCAGCCCGATTTCATCGTGCCCGCGGTGATTTGTATATAGGACTTTAGGCCTATGGCTGTGGAGACCCGCAGCCGGCACGACTGCCTCTTACAGCTGTGGTGGCACGCGTGTCGCGTGCGAAGCGCTAGGTACAAAGGCAGCGACAAGACAGAAAGGCCGTCGAGTTCTTAGAACTGCGTCGCAACCGCTGTCGCCATGCTCCTGTGGAGCGTTTACCTTGTCCGAACATTACGGCCATCTAGACGGCGCACAGCGCCGTATCTACAGGGGCGGCGTTTAAATGATTCTAAACAACGCGCACGAGCTTGGCCGCTTCCCCTATCAATTGGTTAAGTTGACCTCAAATGCCTGCGCTCCGAGGGAGGAGGCCAGGCCTTCGGTCTCGCCGGCGAGATACATGACCACGCCATTCTGGTTCGTCAGCTTGGCATGCATCTTCCCCTCGATCAGGGTCAGTCCGCGGCTGATGCCATGGTAAGTTCCGGAGAAGTCGGAGAGCCTGTTTAGGTTATAGACCTTGCCGGTGGCAGAGACCTTTTGAGCGCCCGAGCCGCCAACGCCCCCACCAGAGATGGTGAAATGGTGACTCCCGCCGTGGTAATAGAGAGTACCTTTTCCGGCTTCAGCCTGAGCGTAATAGGCAGCCGACCACTCCTGAATCCTGACAGTAGCCGAGGGCGTTGTACTCGGCGCCTGCGTCATTGATGCGCATCCGGCGATGAGGAGGAATGTGATACCGACAAAGGTGGAATTAATGAGGTTGGTTTTCATGGATTTCAGGTTTTGATTGGTTTTTACTGGGTGATTTTGTAAGTGTTGACTCGAATTTTGTCAGGCCGACGCGGAAATGTCTATAGGACTTTAGGGCTATGGCGCATTCAATGTGACTTTGAACATCTCGATCAGGTCGTCCGGGTTAAAGCCCCAGCCGTAGATTGTATTGCCATCACCGGAAATGAGCGACGCGCTGTTGAGCGTCCAGCCGGGGGGATCACCGCTCCGCGATCGGTGATAAAAAGTGACAGCGAAGAGGCCCCGCTTCCCTTCCCCCAGATGAAAGCATCACTAGTAGAACCCCTGCGCACGAACCCGACTACGACCCGGCCATTGTCGGAGACGTCCACAGCGACCCAGTCACCTCCGTTCCTCCCGATCGGGCTCACACCTTCGCCCTCGCGCCAGATCCACGCCTGGTGGCCGCCATACGCGTAGTTGGTCCCCACGATGGCCCTGCCGTTTGCGTTCACCGCTAGCGCCTCGCCATTGAACTCGCCATTTTGAGTGAGGATTAGTTCTTCGACGCCGTTAACCCACTTCGCAGCCGTGCGTTCGCCAGTGAGTTGATCCTGCCAGCCGACGATGACGCTTCCGTCAGCGTTAACGGCATTGGCTCGCGAGTAGGTTGTTTCTCCGAAAAGCGAAGGCAGGACGATTGCGGGAGCGTCATTGGTCAGGTTCCACGTGCCCGCGTTGGCTTTGCAGAGCGTCGCTAAATAAAGTAGACCGACGCCGAGCGAGCCGTTCTTGTTCACGCCATAGGCTCCGCTGAGAAATAAATCGCAGGGAACTCCGCCGGCGACCGTACCGAGATCCTGCCAGTTGGTTTGGCCGAGCCATAGGGCAGCGTTCCACAAGCCCTGCGCGTCGGTATGGCAAGCGAGAACGGTCCTTCCGTCACCCGAAATTGCCGGCAGACCGCTGAAACAGCCGTCGCCGATGACCGAGGCACCGCCTGCCTCCGTGTAGTAGAGGTTCGGAGTCCCATAGACGCCTGTTCCTACAACGATCGAAGCGTCATCTGACATCGACGTTGGGATCATATCGATCACGCCGGTGGGTGTGAAGGTCGCGACCGCAAATACCGATGCGGCCCCGATGAAAGTCAGAAGTGCAACCAAAGCAAAACGGTTAATTTTCATAGAAGAGATCCTTTTGATTGGTATTTAATAATGTTTTCAATTTCCTCTGATCTCTGAACCAACGTCACCCTTTGCCCAACAGGTGTTAGTCAGATTTAACTGATATTTTATCGCTTCCGCAGTCGTGAGGCTATAGGACTTTAGGCCAATGGCTGTCGCCGCGTTGAATCGTTGAAGCGTTGCAGCGGTTGATCGTTAATAGGGTCCCGGCCCTCCCATTGGTCCCCACACGCCGAAACCTCCGCCCCAACCGCCCCACAGACTCCACTCCATCGCCGAATCCTGGTACATCTCGGCGCTTTCGAGGTTCTCTGTGGCAAGTTTGTTTGAGGCGCGCAGCTCCTGGTAATGCCGGTACTGCTTGGGTCCACCGACGTAAGCCTGGTTATGCGACGGGTCTGGGAAAATATAATAGGTTTTCCCAGCTTTCTGGATCATGGTGACTTTGCCCGGCGGAAGGCTGTGGAGCTTTTGCTGCTGGGCAGCCGTCTTGGGAGTGATCACCTTAAATCCAGCAAGCCACCAGCATGTTCTCTCTGTTCTGTGTGCTTTGTGTGGTAGCGCAGCCGAATAGCAGTGCTGCGCCAGCCGCAATGCTGCTGAGTAAGTATAACATTTCTAAATCATGATTTGCGATGAGAATCTGGATTAATCGGTCGATTCTCCCATTGGATAACAGAGATGTTTCCTTCGCTCAACATGACATGCATTATCAGATGAGTTGTACGAATGCCTTAGAGTATCCGGTCGTATTTGCGGGCCGTGCATGACCACGTCAAAACGAAAGCCGTCGATCCTCGAAATTGCCGCCGAGTGCCCGGTAACCAACTTCGGTAAAGATGGAACGGGTGAGATTGATACCGAGCACGCCCTCGACCTCCCACATCAGGTCGGCGCCGACGCCGAACCCGCCGATCTCGCCACGAACTGCCGTGTAAAGCGTTTTATTAAAGTTGTAGCGGCCACGCAGCCCGACATAGGGATCGAACCAGTCATCTTGTCGCGCGATACTCTGACGCAGCTTTGTGTCCAGCGTGTGAGCAAGCTGGTCCGCGATTTGCGCCTGGGCCGCCGCGACGATTCGATTGACCGCTGCGCGACGAGCCTCGCCCTTCAGCTTGAGCGCATCTATCCGTATCCGCAAAGCCGCTTCTTTCGCCTGTATGAAATCGTTAACCACTTGGGCAACATCTTCCCGGATGCGCCCTCCCAGCGGCCCGATTGGAATGTTTGGCTTACGCTCGTGATTGTGTAATGCGTCCTGAGGATCGATGCGGCTGACGATGTCTGACTCGATCGTGCTCGTGAGCGTTGCAAGAAATTGGCTGTTGGAAATGTCGTTATTCAGGCGGGCACTTAAATCGTCGCTGATGTTGGTAACGAATTGTTCGCTGGTCTGGCGAATTTCGACCACATCGCCATTCAAAGTGAGCCGTTCGTATACATTCGTGTAATGCGTGCCCGCGGCGAAATCGACCGACCAACGCGGCTGGTTGATGAGCCGCCAGCTTAACGCGCCGTCAAACAAAGTTAGATCCACTTGTTCGTGGATGTTGTTGATCAGCCCGCGTACTTGCGCGTCGTCGGAAAGACCGATGTAAATTAATTCGCCGTATATTCCGAACGGCCCTTTTTGCGCTTGCGCCCGCATGGCAAAAATCATGTCGAGGTGTTGCAGAACTTCATCGACGGGAATGTCTATATCCGCGTTAACCCCGCGGACCCCGATTGTGCCGTTGACGCTCGAGAGCCAACCGGGCACTGCGATTGTGAACTGCCACGGTTCACTCTGCGTGATCGATGGCGGCGCCGTTTCCTTCGGCGCCAGTTCCATCGAGCCGGCTGCGACACGGCCGACGATTGCCAATGCTGCCCCCACAAACAAAAACAACCTGATTTTCATGTCCCGATGTTTAGGTAACCGACGCTCTCATTGTTGTTCGCGTTGTCCGCAGTAATCAAGCGCGATTTTGCTGTGCTTGGAGCAACCCGTCTATAGGACTTTGGGGCCATGTTCGAGTCGTTTCGGATTTGGGCCAAAAAGAAATCGGCCTCCCGATAAAGGGAGGCCGATTTACTTAACCTATCGGAGAGAATTGCTCGCTATTAGTGAAAAAAGTACCGCACACCGGCGCCAACCAAGTGTTGCCCCAGATCGCGACTCTGGTTCGTTTCGATCTGGCTACTCGTATAGTCGAGGTAGTGGTATTCGACAAACGCGCTCCACTGAGGATTGAAAAAGTAATCTGCGCCGGCGACAACCTGCCACGCCAAGTCCGCATGACTTGCCCCCCCGCCAGTGTTGATTGGGACAGTGCCAGTCGTGGGGTCATTAACCTCGACCCCGGCAGATTCGGCATAGTAAACACCGACCCCGGCTCCGGCATACGGCTGGAATTTTTGGTTTCCAGGTGCGAATCGCAAGATGAAGTTGAACATGAACGCGCCCGTATTGACCCAAGTAGTCACGTTGCGCTGCGCTAAAACTACATTATCGATATCCCGCAGGGTCAAGTCAGCGCCACCCCGAAAGCCATTGTAAAAGAAATCGCCTTCAACCGTTGGACGAACTACGCCCGAGCCAAAGACGTAACCGAGTTTAATGCCGCCAAAGAAACCGACGTCATTCTTCGGCGAGACGTCCAGAGTGTCTCCGAAGCCAATTCGATCCGGATTATCTTGCGTAAAAGTTTGGTCTCCACCGCGGTTTTGATAGACATTCGCCCCCATGTCGATCGCACCGTAGAAGCCGAGTCCATACATTGGTGGCGGCGGCGGTGGCGCGACCTGTTTGTACGTCTCCGTTCCGGCTTGCAGCGGAGCGGCGACAAGTGCTATCAACGCGAGCGTCGAGAATATTAATTTTTTCATGTTAAGGCCTTTCATTGATTCTTTGTTTTGCTCTTCATATGGAAAACAGCGGTCAGGTCAAGGAAAATAGTTCTTTTTAAAATCATTCCCTTTTCCGTCCGCACCATCGTGCAACAAACGCCAGATCGAGTCTATAGGACTTTAGTCGTAGGTCTTTGGCTGTAGGAAATTCAACCGTGTGCTCGCTTGTGCGGACGGACTAATTGCTGGAATCTGCCGCAGCCTTGACTCGGGCGAGAAATTCGCCGCTTTCCACACCTTTGATGAAAAAAGCAGAAGCGCCTGCGTTCATCGCCATTCGACGAACTGACGGATCATCATTGGCAGTCAGCATAATGACCCGTGTCGATGGCGAAACACTTCGTAATCTCGTTTGCACCTCCAGTCCGTTCATATCCGGCATAAGAATGTCGATCACTGCCAGATCGGGCCGATGCATCGCGGCATGCTCCAAAAATGCAATCGGATCAGTGAAGATTTCTACATTATTCCAACCCGCGGAATCGAGGAGCCGACGCGTGGCTTTGAGGATCGAGGCGTCATCGTCTAGCAGGTACACAGCAGCAGTTTCCTGGTTAAGCGCGACCATTTTTTATCTCCCTGATCACACACAAAATCGCATTCGGATAGCTACATGGTCCTGCCAAATGCGGGAGCAGAACCGAAACGTGGGGGGGCGCAACATGCGGCATGCCACCACGTTACCGTGTCGGATCAGCGGAACGCAATAAGACCTTAGTCCCGGGTCTGACGGCTGGAGGCACTTCCGCTTTTTGCAATATGACCATGAGCTCAGCTACGGAGGTAATCCCGAGCTTCTGCTTCACATGAGCACGATGAGTTTTGACGGTTTTTTCGGCCATTCCCAGCTCGGCGCCAACTTGTTTGTTGAGCAGTCCAGTGGCTACGAGTTGCATCACTTCGAACTCGCGCGGCGTTAGCCGTTCGAGGAGCGCGCGGGCGTGATCCTTTTCCGACACGCGGCGGCGCTGTTCGGCTGAGCGGCCGAGGGCCCGCTCGACGCTTGCCAACAGTTGCTTCGGCTTGAAAGGCTTCGGGAGAAAATCGATGGCGCCTGCCTTCATGACCTGGGCGCACATCAGAATATCGCCGTGCCCGGTTATAAAAACGAGCTGCTCGTCGCGGCCGGCCTCAATCAGAGCTTTCTGAAAATCGACTCCGTTCAGGCCCGGCATTCGCACATCGACAATCACGCATGAAGGGCCGGGATGAGCCGAACGCGAGAGAAACTCGGAAGCAGACTTGAAGAGTTCCACTTTGTAGCGGGAAGCGTCTAACAACCGTGCCAGACTTTTTCGCATCGATGGATCGTCGTCGATCACGAACACCATTGCAGTCGGAGTCATCGTTCTGTCATTCCCTCTTTAATTGGCAAACGAAAATGAAAACGCGCTCCACCTCCGTCGGCGTTTTCGGCTGCAATGCTTCCGCCATGTGCCTCGATGATCGAGCGCACGATGGCAAGACCCATCCCGAGGCCTTCCTTTTTCGTGGTAAAAAACTGCTCGAAAAGGCGTTCCCGCGTCGGTTCCGAGATTCCCGAGCCATAATCGCGCACGGCGACAAGGATCGTGCCGTCCCGATCGTGATTGGTGGCAATCTCCACAATCCGGCGACTCGGGGGCACGTCGTGCATTGCGTCAAAGGCATTGCGCACGAGATTAATCAGCACCTGCTGAATTTGGGTGGGATCGCCTTCGACGGCAGGAAGATCTTGTGTCAGGGACAGTTCCATTTTACAGGACTGCGCGGCGGCGTCCGGCTGAACCATATGCGCAACGGCGTTAGCCACGTCATTTAGATTTATCGGCCCGCGAATCGCGCTGCCTTTCTTAATCGCACTCCGCACATTGCGCATAATGTCATGAGCGCGGCTCGCATCTCGTACAACGTCAGCAAGGATATCCTGTAATTGTTCCGGATTGAGTCTGCGTTGTTCGAGATATTGCGTTGCAGCACTCGCGTTGCTCACGATGGCCGCCAGTGGTTGGTTTAATTCATGCGCAAGCGAGGCGGTCATTTCGCCAAGCAAGCTGACCCGGCTCAGAAGTTCGACCTGCTCGCGACTGCGCCGCGCTTCTTCTTCCGCCGCCTTGCGCGCGGAGATGTCCACGACTGTAGCCAGAACAACGACGCCACCGGGGGTTTGAATGGGATTTAGTCCGATCTCAACTGGAAATTCACTACCGTCCTTTCGCCGAGCGAATAATTCCCGGCCAGCGCCCATCGCCCGAGTGGTAGGTGTAGCGAGAAACTTTGCGCGGTTCGCTGGGTGCTGACTGGCGAATCGCTCCGGCACGAGGATCTCCACAGGTTGTCCGACCAGTTCTTCGCGTTGATAACCGAACAGTTTTTCAACCTGAGAGTTCACCAAGATAATGTTGCCTTGATCGTTGACCAGGAGAACACCGCTCAGCGAAGACTCCGTCGCCAGACGAAACAAATCGTGCCCATCTTTTTGCGCCGTGACGTCCATTGAAACTCCCCGGAACCGCATGTTTTTGCCGTCTGGCGTCTTGATGCAGCGTCCACGCGCTGTCGCCCAACGCACGCGACCGTTAGGAAGCATGAATCGAAACTCGGAGGCGAAATCCTCGCTGCTGTTGATCGCGCCTTTGAGTGCCTGTCGGACTCGATCGCGATCATCGATATGCAATCGGGAGAGGAAGCTTTCCAACGTTCGCTTTTCGGAAACCGGCGAGCCGGGAAGTTCACGAGACATTCCCGTTGTCCAAACCTCATCTGTGCTCAAGTCCCACTCCCACACCTTGAGATTGGCGGCTTCCGCTGCGAGGCTCATCCGTTCCTCGCTCTCACGTAAAGCCCGCTCCTTCTTCATTAATTCAGTGACGTCCACACACGAACCAATGTAGCCAGTGAAGTTTTTTTGAGCGTCGTAGCGCGGCACTCCCTCGTCTGAAATCCAGCGATACTCGCCGTCATTTCGTCTGAGCCGGTATTGCATAACGAAGGGTTTGCGCGCATCGAACGCTTCTGTGTACGTGTTGAGGCAGCGTTTCAGATCACTCGGATGCACACCCTCAGTCCAACCGTTTCCTAGTTCCTGCTCCAGCGAGCGCCCGGTAAACTCGAGCCAGCGCCTGTTGAGAAAAGTGCACATTTTGTCCACGGCCGACATCCAGATAAGGACCGGCGCGGCATCAGCAACTATTCGGAAACGCTGCTCGCTTTCCCGCAGGGTCGCGTCGCTCGCCTGCAACTGCCGAGTAAGCTGAGCGGCACGAATTAGGTCGTAGCTCAACTCGTGGGCCATCGCGGCCACGAAAATTAGATAGAACAAGCTCACCGTTAGCGGCGTCGAGATAATTCCCCACGTCATCGCCACCGCTTGCGCACTCGCCAAGACGACTAGCAACACAATGCTGCCGCCAACTACCAGCGCCTGCCTCCGGTTGCCGCGTCGCCACACGGTAATTGTTGCATCCACCACAAATATCACGAGCAAGAGCAAGCTGAACTGAGCCACCAGCATCCAGGGATTCGGCACGCCCTTCGGGACTGATACAGATTCTCCGAGGAATAGGACATGCCGCAGGCCAGTGATTTTTCGATAATTGAGATTCGGCGAGATAACGAAATTGAGAATCAGCGACAACGTACGCACTGCCACGACGGTCCACGCGAGCCATCGCCGACCTGCGTTTAGGTAGAGGCGCACGAACGCGACGATCGACACGATCAGTACCCAACCTGGAACATGTATCCAGCGTGCTACGCTCCCGAACTGTTCGGGCGTTTCAGCCCGCATTAAGGCTAATTCCAGCGCTGCAAAAACGGCCACTGCCACCGCGCCCACTGAAAACACGAGATTTGCGCGAGCGGATCGATCCTTCCACCAGACGATGAACTGGAGAAATGCCAGCGTGAGGCATGCTCCAGCGCCTACTGACCAGATGACGGTGATCCAACTCATAGCCTCGCTGCCGATACGACTTCGAGTTTATCACTGGCCGTTGGATCAGGAAAACCCCGATATTTCCATCGCCGGCGCTCGCCTCGGGCCTCATTAGACTTTAGTCTCATTCACAAATGACCGGCGTTGGGTGAAACTGACAGTCGCGTTGCCATGAAACTTCTCCTGCAAGAGATCCGCCGCAATCCATTGCTTTGGCTGCTCGTATTTGTCCCCATCGCATTGGGTGCTGAGAAACTCAATCACGAAGCGCACACGCTGCACTTCGTTCTTTCGATCCTCGCGATTCTGCCGTTGGCCGTTTTGCTGAGTCACGCGACCGAATCAGTCGCGGCAAAGACGGGCGATTCGGTGGGCGGATTGCTTAACGCAACGCTTGGCAATCTAACCGAGCTTGTGATCGCCATCGCTGCGTTACAGGCGGGCCAATACACATTGGTGAAGGCATCGGTCGCGGGCGCGATCGTGACAAATGCGTTGTTTATGTTGGGCGCGTCGTTTCTGCTCGGCGGCCTGCGTTATCATCTTCAGGAATTCAACCGGGTTGCGGCACGATTTCAGGCCGGCTTGCTTTTTCTCGCCACAATCGCGCTTCTGATTCCCTCCGCCGTGTCCGGGCACGAGACGCTGGGCAAAGCGGGATTGAATCAGGATCTGAGCCTGGCGCTCTCATTTTTACTTTTGCTGGCATACGGTCTCGGTCTCTGGTTTTCGCTCAATACGCACCGCGAATTGTTCGCGAGCGCCGCGGAGGAGCATGAAGCCGCGTGGCCCATCGGTCTTGCGCTCGCCACCCTCGCAGTTGTTACGATTTTCGTGGCGCTCGTGAGCGAAGTATTTGTCGGGTCCGTTCAATACGCTGCGACGGCCTTCGGAATGAGTCCCGCATTTGTTGGGTTCATCGTTGTTGCTTTAGTAGGCGCAGCTGCCGAAATGGCGGCTGCATTTTCCGCGGCGCGCAAAGATCGTCTGGATTTGAGCGTGGGCATTGCGCTGGGCAGCGCTGCGCAGATCGCGCTCTTCGTTGCTCCGGTTCTGGTGTTGCTCAGTTACTTCATCGGCCCCGCCCAAATGGATTTGAATTTCTGGCCAGGGGCAGTCGCGATGATTTTGTTCGCAACGCTGACGGCATCCCTTGTGACCAGCGCTGGGCGCTCCACCTGGTTCGTCGGCGTTTTAGTAATTATGGTTTACCTGATGTTCGCCACGGCCCTTTATCTTTTACCGCCTGGAGGAAACAAATGAATGAGTCGTCAGACTATTCTGTATAAACGAGTGACATTCTTATGAAAACAAAAGAGATCATTAAAAGAGCGCGCGAATTCGCCAAGCCATTCCGTATCAGCAAAGGGAAAGATTTCCGTCTCAAAGATGTCGATCCAGACGACACGCTTGATCTCACCAAAGAGGCAGACAAACCGAGGGCGAAGGAAGCGCTGGCGATGGGCGTGACGGCCCTGGCCGAGTTGCAAGACAAGCTATACGCCCAGGACAAGTGGGCGGTGCTTCTGATGTTTCAAGCAATGGACGCGGCTGGCAAGGATGGCGCCATCAAGCACGTCATGTCTGGGGTAAATCCACAGGGCTGCCAGGTCAATTCGTTCAAATCGCCCTCGGCTGAGGACCTGGATCACGATTACCTCTGGCGTTGCATGAAATGCCTCCCGAATCGGGGCCAGATCGGAATTTTTAATCGCAGCTACTATGAAGAGGTACTCGTCGTCCGGGTGCATCCCGAATTCCTGGCAAAACAGAAGCTGCCTCCACAGCTTGTAGGCAAAAAGATTTGGGAAGAGCGGTTCGAAGACATCCGCAATTTCGAGCAATATCTGGCGAGGAATGGTGTCGTAGTGCGGAAATTCTTTCTCCACGTTTCGAAGAAGGAACAGAAACAACGGTTTCTCGAGAGAATCGATGATCCGCTGAAGAACTGGAAGTTCTCGTCCAATGACGCGAACGAGCGCGACTTTTGGGACCATTACATGGAAGCGTACGAGGAAATGATTCAGGAAACGGCGACGAAAGACGCGCCATGGTATGTAGTACCGGCGGACAACAAATGGTTTACCCGTGTCGTCGTCGCCGCGGCAGTGATCGAAACCCTCGATTCACTCGACCTGGCGTATCCCAAAGTGGATGAAGAAAAACTCAAGGAACTCGCCGCAGCGAAAAAGAAGTTGTTGAGCAAGTAGCATCCGGCGTGGTGCAAGATGGTTTGGCCTTACCCGCAGGTGAATCTGTTTTCGAATTTGACCGCGACCATCCAGGTCCATGGGTGAACGGCATTGAATCTGCCCTGTGCGGTAATTGAGTATCTTAATCGCCGCGCAACAGCGAACCTGAAGGCGGATCTTCGCAGCTCACGACTGCTCGGGTGATGTGGGCAACACCGAGACTGTTTTCCAATTGAAGGCGATGGCGAGCATGCGAAAGACAAAGCAACAGCCAATCGCCAGCAACGCTGCTGTTGCTGCCGACATCTTGAAGTACAAGATAAGCAACGTAAACAGGCTTGCTCCAATCAAGGCGGCGAGCACGTAGAGCTGTCCCGGTTTGAACAGGAGCGGTTCGTCGCTCACCAGCACATCGCGCAACAGCCCGCCGCCGCAGGCGGTCACGACGCCGATCATGATCGCCGTCAGAATCGGGAGCTGGGCGTTAAGCGCGTGCTCAACCCCAACGACCGCGTAACAACCTAACCCAAGCGCATCGGCAAACAGAAAGGCAGTTTGCAAACGAGCGATGTGATTGCGAAACAAAGCCGCGACAATACAGCCGAGAATAACAACAGCAAGATAACGCCCATCGCTCATCGCAATGGGCGGTCCGTGTTGAATGAAAATGCCGTCACGAATCAAACCGCCGCCCACTCCGGTCACCAGCGCCAGCACGAACAAGCCGATCACGTCATAGTGCCGGCGAATCGCGAGCAAGGCGCCGGTCATGGCGTAGAGGCATGTCGCGGTTAGATCGATGTAAATCGGAAGTGTGAAGTGGCTGCTCATAACCAGGCATCCTCCCTTATCGCCGCGCGTAGCTCGGATGAAGGCGAACGCCCACCAGGTGAGGCCGCGCTGCGGATCTCCGAAATCGAGCTAATGAAGACTGTTAACATCTGGAGAGTCGAAGAAGCTCCGGTTAGATGGGTGCTGCTCTGACGAACGATCGGATGCACAGCCAGCTAGAAGGAGCACTGAAAACACAAAGACTAAGGTCGTTGTTCTCACGGTCCGCGAAGAATTGCCTAACGCCCCCACCCCATGCTGGCACGGGACCACCTACGTCATCATGGCGACCAAGACTGGCCCCCATGCCGTGAGCACGATATTGCCAATCGCGTAGGGCACGGTGTAGCCGAGAGCCGGGAGGTCGCTGTCCGCCTCTTCCTGGACCGCGCGCAGCGCAGCGGTGATCGTCCCTGCGCCGCAACAAGCACCCAGGACAATGACGGGGTTCATTCTCAACACATAACGACCGAACAAGATAGACACCGCGTGCGGTAGAATCGCGATCACAAGGCCCACGAAGACCAGGCTGATCCCCGACTTCTGGAGTCCCGAAAAAAAGCTGGGCCCTGCGGCAAGCCCAACGCAGGCCATGAAGACGGTCAAACCCACGGTATCGAAGATCCACATTGCGGACCCTGGGATCCGACCAAATGTTGGATGAACGGCGCGCAACCAGCCAAATATCAGACCCATAATCAGTGCGCCACCGCTGGCGGTGAGCGTGAGCGGCAGCCCGGCGACTGTGAGGGTGAGCAATCCCATGAAGCCGCCGAGGACGATCCCCAAACCGACGAAGATCATGTCCGTCATCACAGTCTGGCGATCGGCATAGCCGAGCTCCTTTGCCGCGCGCGCGACGTCGCGCGTAGCTCCGACGAGAGTGAGTACGTCGCCCCGCTCCACCCGCGTCGCGGGAGAGAACGGCATCGGCTCGCCAAGTCCTGGTCAGCTTCTTCAAAAACACCCCCCGGGCGAACTCCAAGGCCGCCAGATCTGTAAGAGTTTTGCCGACGAAAGACCTGTTGGTGATCACCACGTCGAGCACCTCGATCGGAAAACTCAGGAGTTCCTTGTCATCTACTTCAGCCCCGATCTCTGCCCCGCGGGCCGTCAGCAACTCCGAGCGCGTCAGGACCGCGATAACGTCACCCTCGCGAACGACCGTGTCTGGTTCAGCCTCGATGATCTTGCCCTCCCTGCGGATCCGGGAGATGAAGACGCGAGATTGTTTGGGGCGCGCTTCCAGTTCGGCCACGTTCCGATTGATCAAATCCGGGTTCGTAACCTGGTACGCGCGAACCGCCAGGGCCTGGTAGGCTGACAGCGTCTCCGGCTCGCCACCGCCCGAGGCTGCGATCTTTGCACGGAGTTTTCGGGCCTCCTCCTTCAGGTTAACGCGCATCAGCTTCGGACCCATGTTCGGTAGAAACCAGACGATAAACGCCGTGCCGATAAGATAAGTGACGGCGTAGGCTACCGGGATGTTATTGATCAGGCTGGTTTTGTCCGCGTCCGGTATGGTGGCCACGCGATTGATAGCGTCGCTGGCGGTTCCGATGACGGTGGATTCTGTGAATGCGCCGGCAAGCATACCAGCTGCCGTACCCACGTCGTAGCCGAGCAGTTTCGCAGCGGTAAACGCGGCGATCAGGCACGTGACGCAGAGGACGAGCGTGATGGCAAGCTGCGGCAACGCATCCTTCTTTCAGCGCGCGGAAGAACTGGGGTCCGACCTTGTAGCCGGTGGTGAAGAGAAAGAGATCAAAGAAGACATACTTTACCACGGCGGGAACCTGGATGTTCAGTTGCCCTATCGCGACTCCCGCGAGCAGCGTGCCCACAGCCGTGCCCAGGCTAAACGTCCCGATCTTAAGTCGGCCAATGAAGAAGCCGATCGCCAAGGTTAAGAAGACCGCCAGTTCCTGATGCTCTCTAAGGGCGTTAGTCAGATAGTTCATGATAGGGCTGCCTTTTCAAGTTGTGGTTATTATCGCGGGAGTCGTTAGGGCGATGGTATTCTTCCGTGCCAGCTGGCTTGTTAGAACTTGATCACGTAGTTACAAATCGCGCGGAAATCGGTGAGGTTGTGGACATCCCCTCCAAACTGCTGGACGACCGCATAGCGCAGACGCAGAGACAAGCCCTCCAGAACGCCTTTTTTGGGGCCCCACTGGAGATTAAAATCGAACTCGTTCTGCCGAAACTGGCTCGCTAGATCAGGGTCCGTGCCAAACACCGCCAAGGCATAGGCGCTCAGTCCGTCGACCCAGGGAAAGTCATAACCAGCCCGAAGAAGAAACGCGCTCTCGCCGGCCCGGTTGAAGTCTTGAACCTGAACACTCGTATAGCCGGGATAGCCGCTCCACGGGTTTTGCAAGTTGGCAGTCCCCCAGGCGTGGGTGAAAGCCGCGGTAAACAACGCCTTCTTGACGGGCAGATCTACTTTGAGGCCGAATTGATGGCCTGAGAAACTGTGGCCCTGCAGGAGGTTGTCGCCGACACTACCCTGGTCCACGTACTGGCCGGCGAACTTTAGCTTCCAGTCATCGGCAAGCTTGAGTTCGAAACCCGTTTGGGCATACGCGATATTGATGACGTCGGCACAATAATACTCGATCGCACCGATGTTAAATTTCCCTTTCTCGTAGAGGGCTCCGGCTGACCACACGCCGTGCTGAACATCAGCGCCCGCGTCTTGTGCCATCGAGACAAATTCGCTGTCATTTCGCTCTTTGATTGCGTAAAAATACCCGAGTCCGTACTTGATCGACGCGACGTCCTCAGCCGGGGTTGGCGACGGGACCGCGACCTCTTTTCCGTCTTTGCTCAGGCCCACGCCGTCATCGGTCACGGCGGCGTCGGTGCTGCTTGTGCCAAGCTTGGTGCGGCCCTGCAAAACAATCGCCTCAAAAGTATTTGGCGTCATGCGGACGTCGTTGCGGTTGATAAAAGGCGTGTCGTAGCCCTTGGCTCCGACAGTAATGCCCACGTCTTTGACGATCCGGAGTTCAGCGTAGAACTCGCCCAGGACCGTATACCCATTCTGCCCGGGCGCCAGGAGGAGCGTCCCATCCCTGTCGTCAGGGGCGTATATCGGATTGGAAGTGTAAACCGTCGCTCCGAACGCAACATGGTCGAGAAAGTAACCGGTCTTCACTCCCAGCCATCCGCCGATGGCCCACGCCTGTTTCTCTGAGCCATTGAAGTCGCTGCGATCGAAATAGAAGCTGCGAAGGTTGAATTCGAACTTTGTATCTTTCAGGGCCTGCCGGCGCTTTGCCAATCGCCATTCGCGCCAGTCAAATGACTCATCGAGGGTCGTCGCGCCTTGCTCGGTAGATGTTAGCGCGCTGTCGGTGGGAGCGACCTGCGTCACCGTTGCGACAGGAGGAACTTCCGTCACCGCGAAGGTGAGATCAGACGGAGCGGCCTTCCAGATATCGATGTCGTCCGCCTGTTGGCCGAGGGCCGCACCTGTGCCGCTCAACATCGCCAGTAGTGCTACTGCGGTGCATGCGTAGTCACGAAGAGAAGTCCGTATAGTCATAACGGTTTGCCGGGGCTAATCTTCATCGGAGCCTTGGCTTTCTCCCCGTCGGGGATAATATTTTTTTACCCTTCTTTCCTTTCTATTTGTGACAGCAGCATCGCGAAGTAACCGAGCTAGCGTTTCGTTTTCGTCGGGGCTGGCGGGGCACTCTTGCCTGTAGCTGCCTCATAAGCCTGCCTGTATCCGCGCGCGATGGCGCGCACCGCCCGGCCGATGTCGTCGTAGACATGATTCTCCAGGTTTGCGAAGGATATGCGCACCGACCAATCGGGAGCGGCAAAGCCGCCGCCGTTGAGCAGCACGATGCCGTGGTCCTCGGCGAGCCGGAACACGATGTCGAGCGGGTGCACGTTCGCCTTCATCCACTTGACGACGTCCTCGCCCAGGTATTTGCGGGCAAAAAACTCGAAATCGATCAGGCCATAGTAGTAATCAAAGTACTCGTTAGGTCCGACTTCGATGTCGAGTCCTTCGATCGTTGCCTCGACCCGCTTCTTGCAGATGCCGATGCAGGCTTTCTGATAGGCCTTCTTTTCGTCCATCAGCTCGCTGAGCGAGAACAGTGTCATCATGACCTGCTGCGGAAGCGACAGCCCGGCCGTGTGATTGAGCGCGATGTCGCGGCTGTCGGCAACGATGCGGTCGATGAAGGCGAACTTGCGCGGCTCGAGGGTGAGCCCGCCGTAGCGCTTGTCCAGCAGTTTCTTAATCGGCTCGGGATGCGCGGCGATCATCTTGTCGAAGATGTTGTCCTCGTAAACCGCGATCGTTCCGAGCCGCCACCCGGTGCAGCCGAAGTACTTGCTGTACGAGTAGACGCCGATCGTGTTCTCCGGGAACTCTCCCATCAGCGAACGGAAACCCGGGACGAACGTGCCATAGACGTCGTCTGTGAGCAGGATGAGATCGGGCCGCTTCTTGAGCACCTCCCCGATTTTCTTAATCGTGTCCGGAGAAAGCGCGACAGCGAACGGATTGCCAGGGTTGACGATGAAGAACGCCTTGATCTTTGGGTCGAGGAGCTTTTTGATCTCTTCATCCGGATACTGAAACTTATCCTCCTGCTTCGCATGAACCTCGATGTAGTGGAGGTCGTAGTCCTCCAGATGCGCCATTTCGAGGTAGGGCGTGAAGATCGGCACACCGAGCGCTATCGTGTCACCGGGGTTGAGAATCCGATTGCTTTTTAGCGACTTGAAAATGTAACACATGGCGGCGGTGCCGCCCTCTACCGCGTAGATCTTGAACTTGCCTTTCGGCCGCGGGTTTCCGCACATGGCCCACTCCAGGTACTCGTGCACGATCTGCTCGTTGTGCACCAGCATGCGGTCTGGCACCGGGTAGTGATCGCCGATGATGGAATCCACCAACTCGTGCACGAACTTGTCGGGGTCGAAGCTGAATTTCTTAACTGCCCACGGCACCATCGCCTGCAAGACAGACGCCCCCGGCATGTCGTTGTGTTTCGCGAGCCAGGCTTCAAGTCGGCCGGCTATTCCCGATGCGCCAGGCATCCCGCCCACGCCGGGTGGCAGGTCGAGCACCCGCTTGCTCTCAGTAACTGCGAACTGCCCGAGGAGGAAGAACGCTTCGCGCGGCTCAGTGGCGACCCAGTTCGGGTTGCCACGACCGGCGTTCAGGTACGACAAGGAATTTTCCAGCGCCGTTTTCGATGCCACTTTTTGGACGAAATCCTTGATCTCGAACGGACCGAGTTTGTCGAATTCTTTCAGTCTCGCAGTATCTGATAATGGGCGACTGCGACGATGACCTTGTCCGTTAGCTTTCGCAGCCCGAGAGGGTTTGCTTGTAGTTGTCATAGTTTTCTTCGTTGTTGAATCACGTTCGAAAATATGTTCTCACGAGAGTAACATGATGATGACCATGCCCCAGATGGTGAGCAGGGTGTTACCGACGGCGTACGTCACGGTGTAGCCGAGCGCCGGGATCTGGCTCTTGGCCTGGTCGCAGACCAGACCAAGCGATGCCGTCGTGGTGCGCGCTCCGGAGACGATGCCGAGGGTAAGCGCGTCGTGAAAACGGAACAGATATTTGGCGATGAACATTCCAAGAATCAGAGGGATTGTGGTTGCCACGGCACCCCAGAGGAACAGGCCGACACCCTGCGTCTTCAAGCCGTTGACAAAGCCCGGGCCGGCCGAGATGCCGACAATGGCGATGAAAATGTTCAGGCCGACTGAGTTCATAAACCAAACGGTAGGGGACGGAATGCGCCCGAAGGACGGGCGGACCGAACGCAGCCACCCGCCCACGATTCCCGCGATGAGCGCCCCGCCGGCCGTCGACAGCGTCAGCGGCGCGCCTCCTACCTTGAAAACAAGCGAGCCGATCAATGCACCCACTACGATCGCATGCACCGATAAACGCCATGTCTGCAACATCGGTGGCACGATCTGCGACACCCATCAGCTTGGTGGCCGCATTTACGTCCTCCGTGCGGCCAACGAGAGTGAGCAATGTCGCCGCGCTGAATCTGCGGTGTTCGGAAGGATGGGAATATCGGTAGCGGTCGCGCCGCGCGTGATCTTCCGTAGGAAAACGCCGCGGGCGGCGGGGAGCTTCGGCGACCTCCGCCAGCGTCTTGCCGTCGACCGCCTTGCTCGTCACGTAAACATCAACGCCTGCCACCGGCACGTCAACAATTCTGGGTCCTCAACCTCCTGTGTCGCCGCTCCGAGCACATTCACCAGTACGTCACGCGGGCCGGCCACCGCACCGACGTCTCCCTCTCGCAGAACCGTGTCGGAGGTCGCCTCCTCGATCTGTCCGTTTCGGCGGATGCGCAGGATGAAAATGCGCGCGTCGGGCACCGACGCCTCGGCCTCAGCGACTCGAAGCCCAACGGCTCTGCCACCCGGCTGCACGCGGAACGCGCGCAGCTCAAACCGATTCCAAGCCGAACCGGCGCCACCCATCTCCTTGGTGCCGCCTTGCTTCTCTTCGTACTCCTTACAGGCAGCAGGGAGATTGATACCGAGCAGCTTGGGCCCCACCAAGGCGATGACAATTGCGGAACCGACGGTTCCGAACATGTAGCTCACGGCATAGGCAACCGGCATGTTGTCGAGGAGAGCCTTGGTTTTATCGGCGGCCATGCCCAGGCGGTTGATGGCGTCCGTTGCGAGGCCCATGGAGGCGGAAATGGTTTGCGATCCCGCGTACAGGCCGGCCGCATAGCCCAGGTCGTAGCCGGCCAGCTTGGCGCAAACCACGACGGCACCAAGACAAAGCACGCACTGAACCACAGCGAAGAGCGCTTGCGGCAGACCGTCCTTCGCAACACCGCGGACGAACTGCGGCCCGACGCCGTAGCCGACGGCGAACAGGAACATGAGGAAGGCGAACGCCTTTAGCGGCGTCGAGATGGTGATCCCGATCTGTCCGATCAGGACTCCGGCCAGAAGCGTTGCGGTGACTGCGCCCAGACCGATCCCTTTAAAGGTGAACTTGCCGAAGTAATATCCAAGAGCAAGTGTGAGAAATATGGCGATTTCCGGGTAGGTCTTAAGCGTGGTGAAGAACCATTCAATCATAGTTTGCTCCGTTTTTTGTCGGTTAGGCCGGGTGTTGGGATTCTCAGAATCGGTCAATTTCGTGAAGCAGTGTCAAGCGCGAATCAGCCTACTTCCGTGTTTTCTTTTTGGCTCCGCCAAGCTTCTCCGGCTTGATTAGCTCCAGGCCTGAGGCGGCGTGGTAGCCGTGGATCTCTTTCACATCGAGCTTGCGCATAAAGTCGATGGTTTCTTTCGTGATGACCTGGCCGGGCACCATGATCGGGAAGCCTGGAGGATAGGGGATCACGAATTTTGCCGATACGGCCTGGCCGCGCTTCACCAGATCGTCGATCTCCTTGCTGTTCAGCTTGACATGCGTGCAGTTATTCTCGTCGTAGGCGAGAAAGAAGGGTGTGCGCATGTCGCCTTCGTTAGTTTTGCTCCGCGGATTGTCGCGGAAGGCGTCATGGAAGCGGCTGAAGTTTGGAAGGTCAGGCACATCGGTGATGAGGCTTTTGACGCGCACGTCAAACGCTGCCTTCTCATCGGGGTCCTTCGAGAGTGTGCGATCCAATTCACGGGAGATGTCTGCCAGCACCTTGATGAGGTAGGCGATGTCACTCCGGGTGTTATTGATGTTGGTCTGAAGAAGGATGCTGTTGCGCGAGGTCTTGTTGAGCTGGATGTCAAACTTGCTCGCGAGCATTCCCTTGAACGATGTGCCATCAAAACCGGCGGAACCGCATAACAGGGTGACGCGAGTGGGATCCAGGACGAACTCGTCGGTCGCCCAGGCGTCATAAATGGTTTTCCAGCTCACACCATCCGCATGGAAATCCTCGAATCCGCTGGCCCGGTATTCTGCCGGCACCATCTCGGCATTGGTGGCAATGGTAAAATATTTGGAGATGAGCGGATGCTTGTTTACCTCGCGGCGCAAGATCAGGGAGAGTTCGATGGCGCGGCCGACGAGCTCATACCCTTCCAGCTCCGCCTGGCGACGGGCCACATCGAGGGAGGCGATGAGTTGCAGATTAGGCGAGGTGCTGGTGTGCGTGAAGAATGCCTCTTTGAAGGGCCCCTGCGTGCTCTCCCAGCAATCGTCGTTCACCATGATATAGGAACCCTGGCGGAAACAGGACAGCGACTTGTGCGTCGAAGTCGTGGCATAGACGCGAAGCTTCACCGCGTCAGGATCCGGCAGCAGGTGCGTGTCGAGGAGCTTCGCACTTTTTGGATCAATCTTACCGTGCTTCTTCTTGAACTCGGCATACTCAGCCCGGTAGGCCGCGCTCGCGTAGCGCTCTCGCAATGCCTCGCAGGCTCCCATTGCTGAGCGCATGCGATGGAATTGGGAGAAGCGGCTGTAGGCGTACCATGCCTCGTCCCATAAAAAGACGATGTCTGGCTTGATAGCGAGGACCTCTTCCATGAACCGCTGCACGTTGTAAACGTGACCATCAAAGGTGCAATTGGTGAGGAGCAGCATGCGCACGCGGTCGAGCTTGCCTTCCGCCTTCAGGTCCAGCAGCGCCTTCTTAATCGTGCGCAGCGGCACCGCGCCATACATCGAATACTCTGTCAGCGGATAAGCCTCGACGTATAACGGCTGGCCACCGCAAAGCACCAAACCATAGTGGTGGGACTTATGGCAATTCCGGTCGACCAGCACGATGTCGCCCGGGCGGACAAGGGCCTGTACAGCGATCTTGTTCGAGGTCGAAGTGCCGTTCGTTCCAAAAAACAACTCTCCGCATCCAAAGGCCCTTGCTGCCTTTTCCTGGGCAACCCTGATGTTGCCTGTCGGTTCGAGCAGCGAATCCAGACCACCGGTTGTGGCGGAAGATTCAGCCAGAAAAATGTTGGCTCCATAGAAGTGGCCGAAGTCTCGAATCCAGTGGGAATTGAAGATGGACTTGCCTCGGGCAATCGGAAGAGCGTGGAATGTGCCGATCGGGCGGCGCGCATATTTTTTGAGGTTATTAAAATATGGTGTGTCGTAGCGCTGGTTCACGCCCTCAAGGAGAGCGAGATGGATTTCCATCAGGTCTTCGAGCCCGTAAAAAATGCGCCGGATGTTTTTGGAATCGAGGTGGCTCGCCACCTTTTCCGCTGCCCCATCCACGACAAGATAGACGTCCACTTCAGGACGAATCTTCCCAATGGCTCGTGCGAGAGCCACTCCGTAATCCTTTGGCTCTAGCGAACCGGGCTCCAGAGAGAGATGCTGCTCCAGATAAGTGCGCAGCAGCGGTGCGTCGAATTGGGATTTGAAGCGGAAGTTGTCCCTAATGACAACCGCCTGCACATCGGCATTCATCACTACGCCAATCACGCCCTCTTCAAAACTCGGCACCGTGACCGTCTCATACACAAACGGGTCTTCCGGGCGACGAAGCTGCCGTAATTCAGCGCGTCCCTGGCGTACCTGTTCAGGAGTTGGATCATCGCTGACAATCAGCACCTCAAAGTAGGGCTTGGTCAGGTCACCGGTGTCGAAGTAATCTTTGAGCAGACGATCATCCCGTTCTGCCTCGCCTTCCTCGCCCAGCTTCCAGGCATTCGCGGAACGACGATAGGAACCAGTGATGATAGCCTTGGCGATGCGGTTCGTTAGTCTCGAGAAACCGGAATAATCACTCCGGCCCAGCGCCTCTTTCAGCGCGCTCATCATGGCTTCCCCCGGATAAGCACGAAAGGTTTCCAGAATGCCGAGCGGTGCGAGCAGAGCTTCCACTTTTGCGAGTGTTTCCCTGGTGGAAGCGCCGGAGGAGGATTGGGCGACAAGGGTCTGGGCGGCATGAGCCAGATCCTGCCAGCGATCACAGCGAGCCTCACCGGCGCTAAACATGCCGATAGAATAACGGGACGGGGACTTGGATGTTTTTGACGATTGAGTAGGCATGATTTTTGTCGGGTGAATTAATGGTTAAGCATTTGCGAGGTGCATTTCTTGTAGCGGAGAGGTCTTGATTCGAGTTCTGCCACGAATAAGTACCAAGGTCCGGTCCAGGACGCCATAGGACTTTGGTCCAATAGGAATGAACCGCTCGTGCTGCTCATCTCAGGTCCTTATGCTGCGAGCAGGGTGGAGATGCGACGCGAGTCGCGTGAAATTGTTCCGGCGATGGGTTTCACGCGCTCCGAGATTTACATTTTCAATGGAATGATTTAGCGCAAATGCACAGACTGGAAGATCTCGAGGCGAAGAAAAAATGAAGCGTTTTGTACCCAGATACCTCGATCCGGCGAGTCGGTTGGGCGAAATTCTGTTTGGTTTGATCATGGTTTTGACCGTCACGCTGACTGCCGGATTGACGGTGGCTGAAGGGCGGGCCGGAGTTCGTCAGCTTCTGGTCGCCGCCATCGGCTGCAATTTCGCGTGGGGGATTATTGATGCGGTCATGTATATCATGAATTGTGTAACCCAGCGCAGCGGCAAAGTCCGACTGATCGAGGCGATTCAACGTGCTCGCGACACGCGCGCAGCCATTGACGTCATCCAAAATGAAATCGAGCCGGAACTTCAATCGCTGTTGGATCCCAAGGAGCGTGAAGCTTTCAGCCGATCCATTCTTAATCATGTGGCCCGGGCGCGGATCACAAGCACAAGAACGCGGGTGACGAAAGACGATTTTTACGGCGCGTTCGCCTGTTTTTGGCTGGTCTTTGTGTCGTGTCTGCCGGCGGCAATTCCATTTCTCATTTTTTCCCAGCCGCATTTCGCATTGCGCGTCTCTAATTTTCTCTTGATCGCGTTTCTCTTCGTGGTTGGTCAAAAATGGGCGCAATACGCGGGGACTAATCGTTTGGTTACGGGATCGGCGATGGTGGCGATCGGCCTCGTGCTGGTCGGTGTGGCGATTCTGCTCGGAGGTTAAGAATGAATTTCCAAGGCGCAGTCTTGGTGGCCGCTCTGGCTTCCGTAGTTTCCGTTTCGTTAGGAGGAACTGAGACAAATGGTCGGCTGGAGGCTGCCGACGAAACAGCGGAAACCGAATGGGAGTGCTCGCTCTCGGTTTCTACTTACCTCGTCCAGAACGGACGGGACTATGCTAACCCAACCTTTGTGGCAGATCGCGACTGGCTGCACCTCGAAGCGCGTTACAATTATGAAGCAATCAAAACAGGGTCGCTCTGGCTAGGCTACAATTTCAGTGTTGGAAAGAAGCTGACGCTTGATGCTACGCCCATGCT
Source organism: uncultured Verrucomicrobiae bacterium (assembly GCA_963791385.1). Lineage (GTDB taxonomy): Bacteria > Verrucomicrobiota > Verrucomicrobiia > Chthoniobacterales > UBA10450 > Udaeobacter. Next base: position 23,264 of record CAWBSH010000027.1, on the reverse strand, counting down.
TGGCGGCGTGTTCGGAGACATAACCGGGATTGCACCCGGATACACGATCTCGATCAGTTACGAGCCGTTCGAGCTGTTTACTCAAGGCGAATACTTCTTTGATGCCGCGATTCATGCCGGAAATTTTTTCTATAGCTGGTCGGAATTCAGTTGCGCTCCTGTAACCTGGTTTCGTGCAGGAATAGTAGTCGATCGGACCAAGGCGTTGGGAAGCAACTTCGACGTCCGCCGCGGCCCGCTGGTCGGATTCAAATATAAAAAAGTCGATCTTACAACGTATTGGCTTAGCCCCGGTTCGCGAGATTCGACGTTCATTTTTACCGTAGCCCTGAATTTTTGAACGATGGCGCTGATTCCGATATTCCTAACGACTCTGTTTGTCTACAGCCTGTGGTTCACAACGTATCGCACGCAGTGCACCGGCGGCCTCGATTCTGTTCACGGCCGCAGGCAAAAGAGCTGGTGAAAGATAGCGTACGGCCAGTGTAGGTCTAAGGTCCAATATGCCGGCACGACGTTCCGCGACACATTGGAAAGGCTCCGAGAATGGTTGATCATGGACGCGGGAGGTTTCATCAAAGAACGGGTGGATCTATTCAAAGATTTCACTGCCGAGCGGATCAAACAGTTGGTGGATGGCTCGCTGGTCCGATCGTTTGAGACGAACGAAGCGATCGCTCATCAGGGCGCAGAAGCTACTCACTTCGGAGTTGTGTTGAGCGGGACAGTAGCGGCCTCAGCGGTGACAAACGGCGAGCGGCAACCGCTCGGGCAGTTTAAGGCGGGCGACACATTCGCCGAAGCGGCGCTCATGACGGGCAATCCATTGCTCGCGGACTTCATCGCCGAGCCGCACTGCGAAGTCTTGCTCATTCCGGTGTCGCTCTTTCAATCGATCATTGTCGCGGAACCGGGCGCAGTGCGGCACATTTCGCGGACGATCGCCGATCGGACAAAAATGCTCCTGGCCGATTCCGCGAAAACGAAGGCTGCACTTCACAAGGGTAACGATCCGTACGGACTCAAGCTCAAAGGCGAGAGACCGGAAAAAATCCTTGTTATCAACGTCGGATCTTCTTCGCTGAAATATTCATTTTACGATACGATGGATGAATCGCGGCACGCGAAAGGTCTCGTTGAACGCATCGGCCTCGACGGCACTCGCCTAAAGCATCGCGGACCGAAGGGCGAACTAAAGCGCGATGTGGAAAAAGGAGATCACGCGGCCGCCTTCAAGGCGATGATTGCGGAACTCACTTCGAAGGAGACAGGAGTTATCGGCAGTCCCAGTGAAGTGAGTGTCGTGGCGCATCGCGTTGTTCACGGCGGCCAGAAATTCACTGAAGCCACCCTCCTCACCGATGAGCTCCTTGCGGAAATGGAAAAACTAAATCCACTGGCGCCGCTGCATAATCCAGTGATCATCGCGGGCATCCGCGAGATGCGGAAGCTGTTCCCCTCTGTGCCTCATGTGGGTGTCTTCGATACTGCGTTTCACCACACGCTCCCAGCGTACGCATTTCTCTACGGACTACCGTACGAGTTCTACCAAAAGAAAGCGGTGCGTCGCTACGGTTTTCATGGGACCTCACATAACTACGTTGCATTGCGGGCAGCCGAATTCTTGAAGCGAAGACCTAACGAGTTGCGTCTTGTAAGCTGCCACCTTGGCAATGGAGCATCCATGTGCGCTGTAGATCATGGGCGCTCGGTGGATACGACAATGGGCTTCACGCCGCTGGAAGGATTGATCATGGGTACGCGCTGCGGCGACCTTGATCCCGGCGTGCTCGCGTTCCTTGAACGCGAGCACAAACTTTCCGCTTCAAAGAGTGAAGATTTGTTGAATAAAAAGAGCGGCCTACTGGGCTTATCGGGCGTTTCAGGCGACATGCGCGAAGTTCTTCGAGCGGCCGATCAGGGTCATCAACGCGCTTTGATCGCGCTCAAAGCCTACTGCTATCGCGTGCGAAAGTACCTCGGCGTGTACGTAGCATCCATGGGCGGACTCGACACGGTGATTTTTACCGGTGGCGTCGGCCAGGGAAGCGCAGTGGTTCGCGCCCTCGCATTGCAGGGACTGGACTGCATGGGGATTACGCTTGACGATAAACGCAATCGCGAAGCCAACGGTGACGAAATAACCCGCATCTCAACCGATGACTCAAAAGTAGCGGTGCTCGTCGTGGCGACCGACGAGGAACGCATGATGGCACGCGAAGCGTTACGCGCTTTAAGCCGCTCTTACATCACGCGTGTGTTGGAGACGCAGAAGCAGCAACCTTTTCTTGTCGAGATTTCGGCACATCACATTCATCTCACACAGGAACATGTTGAGGCATTGTTCGGTAAGGGACATCAACTCACCAAACACGCCGACCTTTCGCAACCTGGTCAATATGCCTGCAAGGAACAACTGACGATTGTTGGACCGAAAGGTCGCGTTGAGCGCGTCCGCATTCTTGGGCCTGCCCGAAAGTACACGCAGGTCGAGATCGCGATGACCGAGCAATTCAAGCTGGGCATTCATCCTCCTATCCGCGAAAGCGGCGACATCGCGGATACGCCCGGTTGCACACTCAAAAGCGCGGCCGGCAGCATCCAGATCGATCGCGGAGTGATTTGCGCATTGCGGCATATTCATATGAGCCCGGAAGACGCTCTTCGTTACGGAGTCCGCGATAAATCCTTCGTGCGCGTACGAATCGCGGGCGACCGGGAACTAATTTTCGGCGACGTGCTAGTGCGGGTAGACCCGAGCTTCAAACTTGCCATGCACATCGACACCGATGAAGGAAACGCTGCCAACGTAAAGACCGGCGCGAAGGGTTACATCGACGGAATCCAAAGTGAGGGATACCAGAGCAGCTAAGAACCTGAACCCAAGCATCAATTCAACCCACCAGGCACCGAAAAAGCGCAACCCTAACCAACAGCTACAACGATGAGCAACATGTCCTCAGCGAAGAACGATAACCGGATCCCGGAATTACCCGCGGAATCGAATCTTCCGGAAAATATCGATCGGCGCACTTTCTCATCCGCAACGCCGTCATTGGCGCGGCGAAAGCGACAACCGGAACTGTTTGGATGAGCGAAGCGCGGGCCAAACAGGTCACGAAGGAAGCAGTGGCGCCGAAGATGGGTGCGACGCTCTCACCCGATCTCAACGTCGTAAAGCAGTCGAAAGGCCCCGTGATGACACTCGCTGATGAATTCTACAAAGTGGGTCCCGGCCCTTCGAGTTCGCACACGATCGGGCCGATGCGTATCACTTACGATTTTTACCAGCGCTGCACGAAGCTGCCGGCCGATCAACTCGCCAAGGCAACCGGGCTCAAAGTCCATTTGTTCGGCAGCTTGAGCGCGACCGGCAAAGGCCACGGCACAGAGCACGCCGCGCTGGCGGGTCTGCTAGGCAGGGAACCGGCTACGGTTGATCCCCTTTTCCTCGACGAGATGAAAGCTAAACCGGAGCACACTTATCCGGTGAAGTTGGGTGACAAAACATTCAATCTGTCGCTGGCCGACATCATTTATGACGTAACCAAAGGCGACTTTCCGCACCCAAACACCATGACATGCAAATTGATGGGCCGCGACAAACCGATCTGCGCGCAGGAGTATTATTCGGTCGGCGGCGGCTTTATCGAATGGAAGGGCTACCAACCGCCGAAGAAAGGTCAGCCAAAATATCTCTACTCGACAATGAAGGAACTGCGTCAACACGCAGAGAAAAACAATCTTTCGATTGCGCAGGTAATCATGGCGAACGAAGTGGCTGTTTCTGGAAAAACCGAGAAACAAATCAACGCGTTTCTGGACAAGATCGCGAACGCTATGCTGGCGACGGTGAAGTCGGGCTTGTCGGTGAAGGAAGGCGTTTTGCCCGGCCCCATTAAATTGCATTCCAAAGCAGCGACTGTTTGGGAGCGCGCGCAGGATGAAAAATATGAGAGTGACCGTGCGATCGCGATGGTTGCCGCTTGCGCACTCGCTGCATCTGAGGAAAACGCGCGCGGCCACTTGGTTATCACTGCGCCGACCAGCGGTTCGGCCGGCGTAATGCCTGCGGTTGTATATGCTCTCGTCAATAGCAAACGGCAGGTGCCCATGGAAAAAATTCGCGAGGGTTTGCTCGCCGGTTTGGCAGTCGGTTATTTGTGCAAACACAACGCGACGCTCGCCGCAGCGGAAGGTGGCTGCCAGTCGGAGATTGGCGTCGCGTCGGCGATGGCCGCTGCACTCATCGCTCAAGTGATGGGGAGCAATCCCCAGACTCTCGAGAACGCAGCCGAATCGGCCCTGGAGCATCATCTCGGCATGACGTGTGACCCTGTCGCCGGCTATGTGCAGGTTCCCTGTATCGAGCGTTGCGCCTTCGGTGCGGTGAAGGCCTGGACAGCTTTCATGATCGCCACCAACGAGATTGAGTCACGGCACCGTGTTAATCTCGACGCGACGATCAAGACTCTCGCCGACACGGGCAGAGACATGAACGCGAAGTACAAGGAGACGAGCGAAGCGGGCCTGGCTCAGAACCTCACAATTTGCTGAAGAATTATCCGAGGATGCGCACGCTCGAAATGCAAACGGAGGTGCTAACCAAACCGCAGAAAACATCGACCGATGGCGCCGATTCTCTTCACGGCCAGCCGGTTTGCAGCTTGATGCTCGCGGGCCCGGGACTTAGCTTCGCGAAAACGATTCTATGAAGCTCAAGTTTTACGGTACGCGGGGATCCATCCCCATCTGCGATGCCGGTTTTCAGCAATTCGGTGGCAACACCACGTGTCTGCAAATTACGTTCACCGATATGAACCGCATCGCCATCATTGACGCGGGCACGGGATTGCGAAATCTCGGCAGAGACCTTCGCGCCATCGGCCACAAGCAGGAGCAAATCCCTATCGCGTTCACGCACTTTCACTGGGACCACATCCAGGGCTTTCCGTTCTTCGCCCCTGCTTATGATCCGAAACAGAAAATTACGCTCCTGACGCTCGGCCGGGACCAGACAGTGACAGATCTGCGGCAGATTTTTGAAGTCCAAATGCAGGCCGAATATTTCCCGGTGCAATTGGATCGCATGGGTGCCAATTTCGAGTTCCTGCAAATTGCTGATGCCAGCAGCCACTTCACCACGTTCAGCAATGTGCCAACCATTGTTACCGCGCAAAGGCACAACCATCCCGGCGGAGCGTATAGTTTCCGGATTGAGCGAAACGGCAAAGTGCTCGTCGTTTGCACGGATGTCGAGCACGGCGAGCAGATCGATTCGCGGCTCGTGGAATTGGCGCGCGGCGCGGACTTCTTGGTCCATGATGCGCAATACACGGCTGAGGAATTGCAGAAACGGCGCGGGTGGGGACACAGCAGCTTCGATCAAGCCATGCAACTTGCGGAAATGGCCGGCGTGAAGCGCTTGGCCCTCACGCATCACGACCCCGACCACGACGATGAGTTTCTCGAGCGCATCGAAAAATTGTGTCGCGAACGGTTCCCAAACGCGGTGCTGGCCCGCGAAGGAATGGAAATCTCGATCTAGGACGCAACGTGAGGCTGCAGTGCAATAGGGCAGAGGCCCGGAGCGAACTCCCGGCCCGTACCCGCAGCTTCGCCGACACGATGATGATTCTGCTAATTTTCAAATAGACCGCCACAACCGCCCGCACGTCCCTCATGCGCGATGGGAAGAAGCAGCTCATGTGCGAATTGCCACCACTTTCACCGTCGGCGCGTTTGCGCGACTATCGGACCTTGGTCTTATCGACGCTGCTTATATTTCTTGATAGCATCCCTCCAATGACCGCGTCGCTTTTTCACGTTGGACCCAAAGGCGAACATTGGTGAGTACCCAGTAAGTTGGAAAGGAACCATGCGCCTTTTCGCCACCGTCGTAGGCACATTCATCGGCGTGCTGGGCATGACGCTCCATGCGCAGGATCTCGAGCCGCGCGCCTACAGCAATTCGCCGATCGGTCTCAACTTCGTGATCGCCGGATACGGCTACGCATCGGGCACCGTGCTCACCGATCCGTCGCTACCGCTTGAGAACGTGAGCAACCAATCGCATGTCGGCGTCCTCGGTTTCGCCACGACCTTTGGAGCGTTTGGCCAGTCCGGGCAGTTTGGGCTCATCGTGCCCTACGCCTCAATCGCCGCGAAAGGTCTCGTTCTCGGTCTGCCGCATACGCGTTATGTCGACGGCTTTGCGGATACGGCATTCCGGCTTTCGATGAATTTCGTCGGCGCACCCGCGCTGACGGCGGCGGAGTTTAAGGACTACCATCAGGATTTCATCTTCGGCATGAGTCTGCGCGTTACCGCGCCGCTGAGTCAATACGACGGGGAGAAGCTCGTGAACATCGGCACCAACCGCTGGTCGTTCAAACCCGAGATCGGATTCTCAAAAGCATTCGGACCATGGACGGTTGAGCTCGATCCTGGCGTCACTTTTTACACGGACAATCGCGATTTTTTTGGAGGCAGGACGCGCGAGGTGGCGCCGCTTTACTCCGTGCAATCAGGCCTCAGCTATACCTTCGCGCCCGGCGGCTGGGTGGCGCTGAACGCTGGTTATTTCAAAGGCGCACGCACGACGGTCGATGAGGTCGAAAGCGATGTTGAACAGCAAGGCATTCGCATCGGCGGAACGCTCGTGCTGCCGCTGAACCGTTATCAGTCCGTGAAGCTCTACAGCATCAGCGGCTACAACGCGCATCGCGAGCATGACTTCCAAGCCTTCGGCATCGCATGGCAATACCGTTGGGGCGGCGGGTTCTGAGCCGCTCCGGCGAGTCTGTTGCCCGAGAAATTTGGCTTCGCGAGCGCGAGCAGTGCTCGCCGCTCATTCGAGAAACCGCACGAGGCCCGCATCGATGCAGCAACGCTTCGTCGGCTGAGAGCGTGGTTTTCGTGATCAGCTCTCAAGAATCGCGGCTTTGCCGCGGCTGCGCACCACTGGTTGATCGGTGATGATGACTGTCGTCCCCGGTGTGAGTGTGTCGTAAACCTTGGCCGCAAATTCGGGGTTGATGCGCAGGCGCGACGCGATCTTGTCGGCGTCGGTGCGGCGGCCACTGCTCGTCACGGTCATCCACTTTCGCGCGGCCCGGCCGGGAGCCAGCGAGCTTTGCCTGTCGGTCGTGCCTTCGAGGAGCGAGAAGACATGATTCCCCAGCGAACCGCGGCCACTTACCTCCACCGGCGCGCGTCCGATGACATTGCCGTTGCGATAAACGTAGATCGCTTTATCGGCCGAGCTGACCACCATCGTGATCGGGCCGCTCGGGCTGCGTTCCGGCTTCCAGTCGTACTCATTGCTCGCGAGCGGACGCACCGTTGCAGACGAGAGATCCTTCGGGGCCAGCAGTAGTCCGGGGTTCGAGGCGAGGTGCGGCACCGGGACCTTGCCATCGCCCACTACGACGGTCCCGCCCTGCGCCGTCGCGCTGAAAAGCAACTGCGAGAAATCAAACGGCATGCGGATGCAGCCGTGGCTGGCAGGGTAGCCGGGGAGATTCCCCGAGTGCATGCAGATGCCGGTGTCGGTGAGCCGCTGCATGTTGGGCATCGGCGCGTTGTCGTATTTTTTCGAATAGTACTCCCGCTGCTTGCCGAGAATGCTGAAGACGCCGCCCGGCGTGGCGTGGCCCTGCGAGCCGGTGCTTATGCTCGAGCGGCCAATGAGGATGCCGTTCCGATACACGTGCATGGTCTGCTCGGGAACGCTCACGAGGACCATGAGCGGACCGCTCGGCGAAAGCTCGGGGTGCCACCAATACTGGCCTGGCTTGAGTGGGCCGGTCGGCTTTCCGGTGGGCGTGCCTTTGGTGTGAAATGACGGTTGTTGCATCGCCTGCACAGTGGTGAGCAGAGCGACGGAGACAGCGAGGATTTTCAGTAATTTCATGGGATGATTGGAGGCGTAAGTGCTAACTAGAGCAGAAAGTCTCCGCATCCTCAATAAGACTTTCGTCCCATACCGGCCCGCACCGACGATCAGCAGAGCGTATTGGAAAATCATCGCCGACAACCTGAGCGCAGCCGGTTGGACCATTGGCTGGGTCAGCGCCAGCGTCATTTAGAACGGATAGCCGGGGTCGTTTCGAAGACAGGTGAACATTCCATTACAATTGTCGGAATCGCGCTGCTTGCTTCCTCCAGAAATCACAAAGCCAGCTTAGGCAGAAGCACGTTAGGGCTGATCGAGTCCCCGGTTCCGAGAACATAGGACTAAAGTCCTATATCCCCGGCAACGCAGACATGCGACAAATTCAGTTGATGTTGGATGGATTAATGCGACGCGCAAAGAAGAAAGGCAGAAATTTATGAACTTACGAGGCCCAAGATCCGGATTTCCCAGACAAGCACTTTACGGCGTGATCGCCATCGTGTGCGTGGCATCGCTCGCATGGAGCTGTCCTCTAGTGATGGCGCAAGAGGCGCCGCAGGCCCAATCGCAGGAAATGACGACGACGGAGGAAGCTCCGAAGATTCCTAACGATCAATTGGATTCTTTGGTGGCACCGATCGCGCTTTATCCTGACGCGATGTTGGCTCAAACGCTGGCCGCTTCCACTTATCCGTTGGAAGTCATGCAGCTAAACCAATGGATGGATAAGAACAAAAATCTGAAGGACAAGGCACTAGCAGACGCCGTGGCCAAACAGCCGTGGGACCCGAGCGTGCAATCGATGGCCGCATTTCCAGACGTGGTACAGCGGATGGCGGAGAATATTCAGTGGATGACAGACGTGGGAAATGCGGTTTTGGCGCAGCAAAAAGATGTTATGGACGCCGTGCAACGTATGCGCGCAAAGGCGCAGGGCACCGGGAATCTCCAGACCGGTTCGGAACAGAAAGTGGAGACCAAGACAACCCAAAGCGGTCAGCAGGTGATTGTAGTCGAACAAGCTAACCCTGAGGCAGCTTACGTCCCGTCATACGACCCCGAGATAGTCTATGGGGCTGCACCTGCCGAATATCCCTACTATCCTTACTCCTATCCCGGATACCAGCCGGGGAGAGCACTGGCTTGGGGATCGGCCATCGCGGTGGGTGGCGTATGGGCGAACAACAACTGGGGCAATTGCGATTGGGATGACGGCAATGTGACCATCAACAACAACAACAATTTCAATAAGAATTACAACAAGAACGTCAACAAAACCGGTACTGGCCAGGGCAACGGCTGGCAGCACAACCCGCAACACCGGGGAAACGCGCCTTACGCTAACAAACAAACAGCGAATAAGTACGGCGGCAAGACAGCTGGCGGTGCTGGAAAACCCGGCGGCCCCGGCGGTGCAGGTGGCGTCGGTGGTGCTGGAAAACCCGGAGGTCCGGGCGGTGCAGGTGGCGTCGGTGGTGCTGGAAAACCCGGTGGCCCGGGCGGTGCGGGTGGCGTTGGTGGTGCCGGAAAACCCGGCGGTCCCGGCGGTGCGGGTGGTGCTGGTAAAGCAACGGGTGGCGGTGCCGGCAAGGCAACGGGCGGCGGTGCCGGCAAGGCAACGGGTGGCGGCGCTGCCAAGGCAACTGGCGGTGGCGCTGGTAAGGCAAGTGGGGGTGGCGCAAAAGGAGGCGCAGACAAGGTCGGTGGCCACAAGCCGTCGGGGGGTGGCAGCGGCGGCGCCTTCGCTGGCGGGAGTGGGAGCTCGGCTAAAGCCGCGAGCAGCCGAGGTGGCAGTAGCATGAAAGGTGGCGGCGGTGGTGGCGGCGGCAAAAAAGGCGGCGGCGGTGGCGGTGGCGGCAAAAAAGGCGGTGGCGGGGCGGACGCAAAAGATAGGCAAACAATTGATTGAGGAAGATCCAATGAAAAGAAAATCAAACATTACGACGTCGTCGAAAATTCTCGCTTCTGCGATCCTTACCTTGGGCTTCGTAGGCCTGGTCTTGCATTCAGCGGTAGCGGCCAAGACAGATACGGCCGCGACACCGCAGGTAAAACAAAAAGAATTCGATACACCGCAACAGGCGGCCGACAGCCTTGTTCAGGCGGCGGAGTCTTTCGACGTGCCTGTCCTGAAAGAGATTCTCGGACCAGACAGCACAGACCTCGTCAGTTCCAAAGATCCGGTCGAAGACAAAAATCGGGCGGTCGCATTTGCTGCCAAGGCGAAAGAGAAAAATTCAGTTGCCGCGGATGCGAAGAATCCGAACCGCGCTATTCTCATGATTGGAAACGACGATTTTCCTTTCCCGATTCCGATCGAAAAGCGTAAGGGGAAGTGGTACTTTGATACCAAAGCCGGGCGCCAGGAAATTCTGAATCGGCGTGTCGGTGCCAACGAACTGGACGCGATCGCCATTTGCCGTGGCTTCGACGAGGCACAACACGAATATGCTCAGGAAAAGCACGACGATTCCAAGGTGAACCAGTACGCCCAGCGAATCATCAGCACGCCTGGGAAACATGATGGTTTGGCGTGGCAGAACCCGGATGGAACCTGGGGAGGTCCGGTTGGAGAAGAAGTCGCCAAAGCGCTGGAGCAAGGCTACGCGGAGCGGAGCGAGCCGTTTCACGGCTATTATTTCAAAGTTTTGAAGGGGCAAGGTCCCGCCGCGCCTTTGGGCCAAATGGACTTTGTCGTGGAAGGAGCAATGATCGGCGGATTCGCCCTTGCAGCAGCGCCGGCCCAGTATCGGGTCACCGGAGTCCAGACCTTCATCGTTGGCGCTAACGGAGTGGTGTACCAAAAAGATCTCGGGCCCGATACCCTGAAGAAGTTTCAGAGCATGGACCGGTACAATCCCGATAAAACTTGGAAAGTAACCGAGGACGATGTGGAGCAGGACTCACAAGATTAGGGTTCCCAAAATCGGAAAAACAAAAGAAGCCTGACGATTTACTACTGAGCTTAGCTGGCGACATTGAGTCCTCTTTCTGCAATCGGTACCGACAAATTTAGAATCGACAAGCAAGTAAGGCTGGGAGAAACATCGCTCGATGGAAGGCAGCGGATTTAAACTGTGCCCGTTCTGTAAGGAGCAGATTCGACAGGAAGCAATCAAGTGCCACTTCTGCGGAGAATGGCTTGAGCCAAGCGAGCGTGATTCGGCACCTAAGTTGACTACGGCCAAGCCCGATCTGCCGCCGTCAACCCTGCCACAGGCTTGGTTTTTTCCGAAGACGCTAACCCGGGCGCAATACCTTTTTCGCTTCTTCATTGTATCTGGTGTGGTAGTGGCTGTGGGAGTGGCTGCGTGGGTTGTGGTACAGGTCGCGTTGCAGTTTTTAACTGGCGCTCAGGCTACATACGTTGCGCAGATTGCGTTTAACCTGGTTCAAATTGTTGTCCTTTTGGCGTTTCTCTACATCATTTTCGGACTATCCATCTCGCGTCTTAAAAGCGCGAAAATTTCGCCTTGGATGCTGGTGCTTGTAATTGTACCCCTGCTTGGCCCTTTGGCGTTCTTCGGGGTCTGCGCGATTGCGCGAGAAAAAGCCTGATCAACGGTTTCGGCCGTCTCGGCGCAAGCAATGATCCGATCTGATTTTCGATGCGCTGCCATTCAGATCGGCTGCGGCACGGCGCGCCAAGCTGCGCGCGGCTGTGGCAAATTCATTTTTGCACAGCTACGGCGTGTACCCTGAGATAGCCCTTTCACGTTCCGCTAACTCGGCCTTGGCTCCTACCCATAGCCGATACTTCAACATGAGCTTCGCTGGATCTTTAGCGAGAAAGGCTTTGAGCATATCTCCTTCGATTTCAGCAACTCGGAGTCGAATGTAGTAATCGAGTGTCTCTTTGAGGTGGGCCAAAACAATCCTTCCAGTGAGGATAGGATGGTTATTAGTGACATTAGAATCCGAAAAGGCCAAGCCGTGCTCCAATTCGATCTCCAATCCATCCCGAAAATCCTCCGTGGAGATAGAAAGAGTCTCGCCTCCGACATGCGTCTTAATCAAATTGGCCTCCTCGATCTCGACCGTCGCTTCTGTCATCGCCGTCCAATCTCGGATTCCAATCGCCGAGCATACACGCCGTACTTCCTCTTTGGTTACGTATTCAGGAATATTCATTTCTGCATCATTGGTGGATGATCAGCGATCTTGATTTCGGTTGATCTTGTGTCAAGACCACAGATTCGACGCCTAGGTCGCGAGAACCCACCGCTGAGACGCAGCCCCAGCTCCAACCGGCTTTGCTGAGAGGGGGTGCTTATCATGGACTTTAGTCCGGCGGGCCTTCCTTGCTCGCGTAATAGGCCTTGGCCTCTGCCCGCGTCACGTAACCGTCGTGGTTGGTATCAGCCTCTTGGAACTCCTTTTTGAACACGCCGCGTTTGCGACCGTAGGCGAGCGCCTCGTTCAGCGATAAGCTGCCGTCCTTGTTCGTATCGGCGGCGTCGAAGTTGGCTTTACTTTCGCCCGAGCCCTGAACGTGCCATTCGGCCCAGGTGAGCTTGCCATCGTGATTCAGATCGCGGCCCTCAAAGACGATGAGCACGAAATAATCGCTGGCCTCGGTCGGACTAAGTTTGCCGTCGTGGTTGCTGTCTGCTTTGGCAAACCGATCCTCCGGGGGTGGAGAACTGGTCGTTTTGCAAGATGAGAACGCAATGACAGCGAGTGGAATGAGGATGAGGATGATTGTTTTTTTCATATTTGATTAGATTGACTTTGTAGGTGGTCATCACCAAATCCGCCTGACGTCGTCCGCCAGTGCGATTGATGCAGATAGCACAGCTAGGATTGCCAGTGCGGTTTTCCAGTGCTTCATGCTGCGGATTCTGCCTCTTTTGCTCTCCACACGGCAATGACAAAATGATATGAGCGTGTGCGATTGCCGCCAATTGAAGCAAATTGAAAACAAAAACACCAACTGTAATGATATTGCTCGCGCTCGTCATAGGGGCTCTGACGCAGGGTGCTGTGGCGACGCTTGGCTCGGAGGCCAATGCCGAGGGCCAGAGCCCACTTGCGACCGCCCGCCCTTGCCTGATGTCCTTATCGGTCGCGAATCTCGATCTGTCCGTGAGCTGGTATCGTGAGGTGCTGGGATTCCGAGAGACCCGACGACTGAAGATACCGGGCTCTTCGTTGCAAATCAGCTTCCTCGAACTGAACGGATTTCGCCTCGAGCTGATCGAATTCAAGGACTCGGTTTCATTGGCGGCGATCCGATCCAAGTTCCCGGCTGTGGACGACCGAGCGAAGGTGCAAGGGTTCGGCAAGCTGGCATTCGCCGTAAAGAGCGTCAGCGAGGCCGCCGCATCACTCAAAAGCAAGAAGGTCAAGTTCGTGCGAGAGGTGACGCAGGAAAAGGACACAGGCGAGACATGGTTTATGATCGAGGACGTAGATGGGAATTGGCTCCAGTTCTTCGAGGTAAGGACATAGACGAACCTCGCGACTGTCCTCGGTAGTTTTACTGGTTGTTCAGCACAGTTTGCGGTGCCGATTTGCTCAGTTCAAGCTGGGCACTCACTTCGCCGGCCGCCGGTTTGGCCGCGGCGGCCGCACGCGGGCCCAGTGGTGCTGGATGACCACGACCTGGGTGTAGAGGATCCAGGCCAGCATCAGCGTCGATAGCAGCGCAACTAAGTTGAAAATGAACAGAAGCCGCGACTTGCGTGCGTCCAGCCGGACGTGCAGCGCCGCGATGTCCGCCTGTACCCCGTCAATGTTAGCTTGCACCTCGCCAAGCCTGGCGTCGATGCGCTGCGCGATTCCTTTGAGCGCGGCAACAGTCTCAGGGGCGATGGCGCTCTTCTGCTCCACTACCAGTGCGCGCAATGTGCCGCGCAGTTGCGTCGCGTCCGCGGACAGGCCTTCGAGCCGGTCAAAGGTCTCGTCCAGCGCCGCGAGCCGCGGAGCACGGTCGGCCATCATCGGTAGCGAGTTCAGCAGGCTCACCGCGTTGGCGACGTTCCCAACAGCATCTCGCACAGGAGCCAGCACCTGCTGCATCTGCGCGATGCGTGGCGCCAGACTCGTCTCCAGGCGCTCGTTCAGCGCATTGAGCACGGGACTGTTTGCCTGCGCCTGTGCGCCGGTGGCGGTGATGGTCTCGGAAGCCTGCTGCACTTCCGTCCGGCTCGTCGCGATGAGGTCGTCCACCCGGCTCACTCCGGCATCGACCACCCCGATGCCGACCTCGATGAGCCCAAACCCCTTCAGCGCGACGTCGGTGGCCTTGCGATTAACGAACCACGCGCCAAAGATGCCGAGCAGGCTCAGGACGATGAACAGCACGGCAAGCGCAATAGCGGCAAAGCGAATTGTCTTCTCGATGATTGGCATCCTTGGTTTCGATGTTCCTTTCAGGTCAAAGCACGGCTAATACCTAACGAGATGTGGGCGGGATTACCGCGTCCTTTTTGCCGAATTTTCTGGCATTTAGGGAAGCGGAATCGCAATCAACGAGTTTTTGTGTCATTATCCAAGTTAGACCTTAGTCTTACACGTTTCGGCAGGCGCGAGGCGCACTCTGTATCCACCCTAATCTCTAGGATTGCTTAAGTGCGTCTCGAACGGCAGCGATGAATTTTTCGTTGTCTAAAGGCTTGATGAAGAAAGCAGAGGCACCAGCCCGCATCACGGTGGCTTCGGCAGCGTGATCCTCATGACCCGTAATGAAAATCACACGAGTCTCAGGCGATCTCGCGCACAGGTGTGCTAGTAATTCCATTCCCGTCATCCGTTCCATCCAGATATCCAGGACAACAAGTCGCACGTGATTTGTCGCCATTTCATTGAGAAAATCCTCTGGATCGCCAAAGGCACGTACCTTGAATCCCTCCAATTCGAGCAGGCGACTGATGGATTTGCGCATCGATGGATCGTCGTCAACGACATAGCATATCTCCGCGGACGTAATGGAAGAAGAGTCGGGCGCCAGGTTTGTTCCAGTTGTTTGGTTCATATATTCGAAGAACGTTGCCGAATTAAACAGCGTCAGTCAGGCAAATGGCAATGAGACCTTGGTCTTATGCTCTGCGCCGATGGCAGGCCAGCTCTTTGCACCAACTGGACGAGTTTCGGGCACCGAGGTAACATGGCCGCAAGACGGTTCTACGCACGTGACGTACGCGCGCGCGGATAGAAGGCCATGAGGTCAGATCATCTGGCTTAGCCTTGCGCTCATCATCGGCACGTTCCTCTGGTCTTTGTGACGTGGTCGAAATGACGCCCAAATGGGGAGACTCCGGCTTATTCTTCGAGTTTCAAAATCTCCGCCGGCACATCGAGCCAGATGGCTGCCGTTGCGCGGTCGCGAAATGCGCGCGCATCGATCGACGTTTCCTTCATCAGACTTTCGTAGAGGAGGGCGATGCCAAAACCGACCCAATCTTCGCTAAACAAAGCCGACTTCACCGGCGTGCCGCCGGCAAATTGCTCTGCCCGCTTCCGGGCAAATGCAAAAACATGATTTGTGCGAACTGCCACGCTCGTTAATCGACTGAAATCAACGAATCTGTTGAACGGTACTAACACTTCTTCGATATGACAGAGCCATTCACCAATCTCGTCCAGCAGATCATCATCCAGGACACCTTGTGGTTGCCAGGCAACCAGATTATGAGCGGGATAGTGCCGCAGGTCAGCCGGCCCAGGAATAATCCTGGCAGCCGGCAAAGGTTTTGAATTGTCAGACATAACGGTTCTCTATTGCTGGAATAAGTAATGCGCCAAGAGTTAACCCGCCGGCTTCATCGCCGGTAAGGTACAATGAAACCGGGCTCCGCCATCGGCAACGTTTTCGGCGACGATTCTACCGCCATGAGATTCTACGATGGAGCGCACAATGGCCAATCCCATTCCCAGCCCCTGCTCCTTGGTGGTAAAGAACTGATCGAACAAGTGTTCGTGCACTTCAGCGCGAATGCCAATGCCGTGATCGCGAACGCTCAAGCGCACTCCGCTGTCGCCATTGCCAGCGGTGCTAATCTCCACCTTGCGTCGGCCCGGTGGCGTCTGCCGCATGGCATCAAGGGCATTACTGACCAGGTTCACCAGGACCTGCTGAATCTGGACCGGATCTGCTTCAATCAGTGGCAGGTCCTTGGCCAGCGATGCTTCTACCTCGCAGAAACAGCTCAACGCATCTGGCCTGACGACATGTACTACATTCGTGACTAGCTCATTCAGATCGATCCTGCGCCGGGTAGGATCGCCTTTCTTAATTGTGTTGCGCACATTCTGGATGATATCGTGGGCGCGGCGCCCGTCTGCCTCCACGTCGGCAAGGATCTCGCGCAACGTTCCGGGGTCCTCCCTACCCTTGTCGATAGACCGCATTCCAGCATTCGCATTCGTGATGATGGCCGAGAGCGGCTGGTTCAACTCATGGGCGAGGGATGCAGTCATCTCGCCAAGCAGGCTTACTCGGGTCAGAAGATTGATTTGCTCGTGTTGGCGCCGCGCTTCTTCTTCGGCAAGCTTACGCGCCGAAATATCGACCACCGTGGCCAAAACCAAAGTGCCATGCGGAGTCTGAATTGGATTTAAACCGACCTCGACTGGAAATTCAGTGCCGTCCTTTCTACGGGCAGACACTTCGCCTATCGCGTCCGCTGGTCGCACCTTCGGTGCCGCCAGAAACTCTGTGCGACGCGCCACATGCTCTGCCGCAAATCGTTCCGGAACGAGGACCTCGATCGGTTTCCCGATTAATTCCTCGCGCTCGTAGCCGAATAACTTTTCGACATGGGCGTTGACCAGAATGATGCGCCCTTGATCGTTCACCAGCAAAGTCCCGCTCAGTGAAGCTTCCGTTGCGAGTCGAAACAGGTCCTGTGCCTCCCTCCGTTCTGTTACGTCCATTGAAACGCCGAGCAAGCGCGCGACGTTTCCGTTTTCATCCAGGAGGCAGCGAGCGCGGCCGGACATCCAACGCAGTGTCCCGTCAGGAAGCAAAACTCGATATTCAAGTTCGTAAGCGCCCTTCATTTTGATCGCCTGGTCACGCGCGAGATCGCTCGAGGCAACATCCTCCGGATGAGCGCGCTCCCGAAACTGTGTGAAGGTAACAGGTTCGGAGGGATCGAACTGATATAGCTCCCGCGCTTTGTCCGATAGCCAGAAATTATTGTTCGCCAAATCACGTTCCCAAACGCCGAGATGCGCGGCCTCGGCCGCCAACGCCACGCGTTCTTCAAACTCGCGCAACGCTTTTTGCTGCTCCAGTAGATCGGTGATATCCACACAGGCACCGACATAGCCGCGGAAGTTCGCTCGTGGTCCATAACGCGGCACTCCTTGATCGGTAATCCAGCGATATTCTCCGTCGTGGTTCTTCAGGCGATATTGCATGACGAATGGTTCGTGCCTATCGACGGCGTCGCCGTAGATCTGAAAAGTTTTCGCAAGGTCATCCGGATGGACCCCTTCCTTCCAGCCTTTACCCAGTTCCTGCTCCATATTTCGCCCGGTAAATTCGAGCCAGGCCTTATTGAAGAAAGTGCAAAGCTTATCTTCACCCGACATCCACATTAGGACCGGTGCGGCATCAGCCATGGTCTGAAAACGCTTCTCGCTCTCCCCTAACGAAACCTCCGCGCGCCGCCGCCGGATCAGATTAAATAACAAGCCAGTGATAAGCAGTCCTTGCAGAATCAAGATCGAAAGACCCCCTATGATCCACGCCCGGTAGCGCTCCCAAGCCGTCTGCTCGCGGAATAAGACTGTGCTTCCAGCTGGCAGCAGTTTCTCATTGATCTTCCATCGGTGTAGCTCCCGCCAATCATAACGCGCGGGGAGGCGCTCGACGAGTCTGGGAGGAAAACTTGAAGCCGGTTCACCATGCAAAATACGAACGGCCACCTGTGCGGCTTCCTTTCCGACACGGTCGCTCGGGTGAAGGCGCCCACCCACGATCCCCAAGCCGAGTTGGTGATTGAAGATGGAATTGATTGGAGCGTTCGCCACTGCATGAAGGCGTTGAAGCGCCTCGTCGGCATTGAGAGTTACACCCGCGGCATCGCGCAGCAGCAAGAGAAAAAAAATGTAGGAATTTGGCGGCAATTTCGAGACCCTCTCCTTCATCTGGTCGAAGGACAGATCGCTGTAGTAGGTGAACTTAACCCGGCCTGCGAGTGGCTCGGCTGCCTTCTTGAAGGCCTCCTGCCAAAGATGTTCGAGCGGCGTCGCACCCACTATCACTTCGATATTTTTTGTCGCGGGCGCAATTTGCAGCATATCTTCAATGAAGCCGGGAATCTCATATACCTGCCCGATGTAGGTGGCGTTGTTATCCAGCGCGCCCGGCGGCAGTAACCTGCGATCGAGTGTCGCATAAAGGATGGGCGTTTCCGGAAATAGCCGGTCGCGATAGTTTGCAGCGAAGATACCCGCGGGCGCTCCGATCGTCACGACCAGGTCCGGCCGCCATTTAGCCTTCCGCTTTTGCAAATAATCAACAATCGCCTCCTGCATATCGCGATCGGCATAGCGCGCCATATCCAAAGAAACCTCGTCCAGATCGACGCGCTCACCCATCTTCTCTACCAACTCAGTCTCGAAAGCCGTCGACTCGACCGTGAATGGCGGCGTGGCGCTGCCAAAGGAATGGATCAACAAGACGCGCTTGGGCTCCGCCGCCGGTGCGTTCGCGGTGAAGATTAGTGCGAATGCAGCAACTGTCGCGACGACCAGAAGAAATTGCGCGCGCCGCAATGACCAGACGTCACATAATTGTAACCTGCGAGGCAACGGCGGCTTTGACGCTACCCCTGTCGCAGCGCTCACCGGCGGCGCCCTCGATACACAGAGACCGGCCGCCCAAGCGTGATCGTTCCAGTTCACGAGAAGGCTGTGATGTGCCTTATTCTAACACTGTGAGACGGGCGTGAGAAGCACGTTTTGGAATCGACTTCGTCACTACGAAAACTCGGCGCGACTCGCCCAGTCAGTCCCCAAATGAAGCCTTATGGGGAGGCCCCGGTTTATCTTCGAGTTTCAAAATCTCCACCGGCACATCTGGTCAGACGGCTGCGGATTGCGATAGCCGCCCTGCTGCTCACCCACCGCCCAATGATAGGATATCTCGCCAAGTCTGGTCGGCGCAGTTTTGGGCTGACAAAATCCCCAAATGTCCAAGCTAAATTCATTTGCGTTTCTTTCTGTCTACCCACCATAACATTAGAAAGATCGAAATAGGTAACCCTACCCAAAATAAAATTGCCTGATAACCGTAAAGTAGCCAAGCGAGATTCATTAGTAATCACGTTGCTCGGCCGAGTCTATATCACATTTTCATTGGTGTGGAGATTAAAAACGGCATGATTCATCGCGTGAAGTACTGGGAAATAATCGGTGACAAGGTCAGCAAAATCGGATGGAGTTGGGGCTGTGTCTCAGCGATTGATTCTTGCGGGCGAACAAGAGTGCTCTTGAAGTTGGCAAGCAGTCCGCCTTCAAGCGTGCCCACGCCGAGGATTGAAAGCGATAGCATCCAAGCTCATGAAAACCGAACCCGCAGAACCGCTCTTATCAGAACCACCTGATTTCTCGCTGATCCTCGGCGGACCGCTCTTTCAGCTCCTGCGGCGTGCGCATCTTTACGGCGATGTGGGGGAATTGGTGTCGCGTCGTGTGATCGCCCTGGCACTCATTACGTGGTTGCCTTTGCTGGCTCTGTCGATCGCCGAAGGACACGCGTGGGGCGATAGCGTCAAGGTGCCGTTCCTCCTCGACGTGGACGTGCATGCCCGGTTCCTGCTCGCGCTTCCACTGCTCATCGTGGCGGAACTGGTGGTCCACCAGCGGATGCGCCTCGTGGTCGGGACGTTTGTGAAACGCGGCTTGGTGCCCGGCGAGGCAAGCGGGAGATTTGACGCGGCCATCGCCGCGGCGATGCGCCTGCGCAATTCCGTGCTGGCGGAGGTGCTCCTGATCGCGCTCGTCTACGGACTCGGCGTTCTGTTGATCTGGCGGAGGCACGCGGCCATGGATTTGCCTACGTGGTATGGAATGACGGTGACAGGGAAACTGCAACCGACGCTCGCCGGTTGGTGGCTTGGCTGCGTGAGTCTGCCGATCGTCCAGTTCATTCTACTACGCTGGTATTTCCGGCTGCTCATCTGGACGCGGTTTCTTTGGCAGGTGTCGCGGATCGACCTCCGCCTCGTGCCTACTCACCCCGACCGCGCCGGCGGCCTCGGCTTTCTTTCCACCGTCACCTACGCCTTCGCCCCGTTACTGGCGGGCCAGGGCGTGCTGCTCGCCGGGGTGATGGCGAACAAAATTTTCTACGCCGGCGCGAAGCTGACAGACTTCAAGTTGGAACTCCTCGCGATGGTGATAATGATGCTTTTCTTCGTGCTTGCGCCGCTGCTGGTGTTCACCCCGCGCCTGGCTCGCACCAAGCGCATCGGCTTGGCGGAATACGGCGGGCTCGCCCAGCGTTACGTGCGCGAATTTGATCAGAAATGGCTGCGCGGCGGAGCGCCGGCCGAGGAACCGCTGGTGGGCAGCGGGGACATCCAATCGCTGGCCGACCTGGGCAACAGCTTTGAAATCGTGAAGGGCATGAAGCCCGTGCCGTTCGGCAAGGATACACTGCTGCAACTCGCCCTAATCTCGCTCGCGCCCGTGGCGCCGCTGGTCCTGACCATGATCCCGTTGGGCGAATTGCTTGACCGCTTCCTGCACGTCGTCTTCTAATCAGTCACTCAATCAGCGCGCCAGCCTGATCGCAAAGCGAATCACAACGCGATGTGTGACCGACTGTAAAACTAGTGCGCGACAGCTTCCGGCAGATAAAAAAACAAAATGCCGAGGATAACGTAAACCGAAAGAAGCTGGACGCCTTCGATCCAGTTGGTTTCGCCGTCGCCGCTGATTTGAAACAGGATATAAACTGAAGCGACTACGGCGAAGACTTCCGGCCGCGAAAATTCGAGATCCATCGGCTTGCCAAAAAAATAAGAGACGAACAGCAGCAGCGGTGCGACAAAGAGTGCGATCTGCAAGCTCGATCCAATCGCGATCCCAACGGTCAGATCCATTTTGTTTTTCAACGCCATGAGAATGGCGGTTGAGTGCTCGGCGGCGTTGCCGATAATTGCGACGACGATGACGCCGACGAAAGTCTCGGTAATGCCGAACGTCGCGCGTACGCTCTCGATTGTGCCAACCAAAAATTCGGCAAGCAGCGCTACGAATCCAGTGGCGGCGACCAGGACTATGATCGCTTTACTGCGCGACCAATACTCGCTTTTTTCCTCCAGTTCGCTTTCGGGGCCTTGAAAGAAATGCCGGTGCGTCTTGAGCGAGAAACTGAGCAGGCAGAAGTAGGTGACAAAAAGCACCAGGGCGATCGCCAGCGAAAGCCGCTGCTCCATTATTGGGCTCCAGCCACCTGGGCTGAGGTCTGCGGCCATATGAAACACCGTCGGAATGATCAACGCGATCGCCGCCAGGGAGAGGGAGATTGCTGATGTGCGCGCGCCAGTCCGATTAAACCGCTGCTCTTTGTACTGAGTAGCGCCGCACAAGATCGACAGCCCGAAGACGAGCAGAATGTTGCCTATGATCGAGCCCGTGATCGACGCTTTGACCACGCTGCCGAGACCTTTCGAGAGCGCAACCACTGCTATAATCAGTTCCGCCGCGTTCCCAAATGTGGCATTTAATAATCCGCCGGCTCCTTCGCCCATTCGCGCGGCCAACGCTTCCGTCGCGCGGCCCATCCATCCCGCCAGCGGAATAATGCCGATGGCCGAGCAAATGAAAAGCGCCGTCGGATTCTCAGCACCCGGCCAGAAGCGCAATACAATCGCAATCGGCACGAACAGAAGGAACCAACTGAGTGATGGTTTTAGCTTCACGATGAACAGTGGTTGGATTGCTGATACGAAATTCGGAGTAGGACTGCCACCTGCGGGTGCTGTTTAAGCGCAATGTGTAGACCAGTGTGTGTTTCGACTTTCAGAGTAACGGCGCGGCCCGTCAGCGCGAACCATTTATTTTCGATCCCCGTGCGCTTTGATTGCCCCGTCAAGTGTGCGTCCGGCTCCGGCAAAACCGTAAATGTCGCTAGATACGACCGCTTGTGTGGCGCTGGCGTCCGTATGACGCGGAGAGGCGGCGCGGCTGCAGATTCCTTCCAAGTTTTAAGGAAAAATCTCGTCTAATTCTTTTACCAACCTATGGCTGCCTTGAATCTTTAAGCGGCCAGTCAGGTATGCCCATGAGACCTTGAGGGTTTTATTTGACATAGCAACCCAATCTTCATCGCTCGCTGCGAACGTGACATTTGGATTGTGAATCTTTCCCCTGCCCATTTGGTAAGTCCCATCATTTACAATCAACCACCAGTCGCCTCCGTTGGGACCACTGAGTTCCCACTGGTAGCTGGCATGCACTCCTTTTGCCTTGTCTCCTTGAAAAGCGTCCTGCCTCTTATCCAACGCCTGTTGCGGTGTAGAATTGTGCTGCCTATTAGTGCCCCCGTTCTGCGCTTGGCATGGTGACGCAAGCGCGAGCGCTGCGAATGCCAACAACACGCAAAGCCTTTTGTTTTTCATCATCAATAATAATTTACCTCGTTCATCTGAGTGCTGTCTGGCGTATTGTGCGAACCGACAGCTGAAGCTCACGCCGCAATAAGGCCATCTCAAAGGATAACCGCCCCCAACTTTCTGCCGTAGCCTCGCCTCCTCCGCGGCAACGCCTTTGCTGCACGAAAATTATTGTGACCGCGACTATCAACGGGCAAGACAAAGTCCAACTTTTTTCGTGCCTCTCTAAACGCCAAGAGCGTGAAAGGTTTTTTCATGGCTGCAATATGTTTGTCACCGCGCGGTTCACATGTTGGACTTAAGTCCTATATGGCAGGCACCTGCGATCAGGCGCGCGTTGTTCTGGCTTCGAACTCTCGGAAATCGCCGGCGCGCTCGTGCGTTTCGATCAGACGCCGCACATCGTAAACGCGAATCACAGCATTATGGGGATAGCTTTCGTTGAAATCGCCGGAAGGTTGCATTTGGATCACGTTGCCACCGAGCTCCTGCGTTTCAATCGACCGCAATCCGGTCCAGCTTACGTGCACGGACCAATCCTGGAAATGTGAGCGAGCGAGTACGACGAAAGTCCAATAGATTTTTGCTGGAGATCGCCGCGATGATTCCACGCGTTGGACTACAATGTCGTCGAATACTAACACTGTGCAGCGAAGCGGCGGAGCAAGCGATTACAAACCCTTCCCTCAAATTTCTGGACAAAGAAATGGTTAAAGATGTACAAGACTGAAATAGCTGAATTGACAAACCATGAAACCACAAGATTCACTGATCCGATTCTCCGATAGGTG
>CAWBSH010000026.1:0-5832 GCA_963791385.1 uncultured Verrucomicrobiae bacterium | reverse complement strand
GCGGTTGTTCGTTAGGGAACCCGGCATATTGCTCCAGCAGTGCTCAGCCCCGAAGGCAATACGCCCACCGCTTCTACCATTTACTGATTTTCAGGAAACCGGTCGCGAGCTTCTCCACTTAAACGCTGATCGTGGTCAGCTTCCTCGAGCTCTTCCTGGACTAATTTCTCCGGGATGTTTTCGTCATCTTCCGGCCGCACCGTCGGGGCTTTTTCGCCCGAAGATACAAGTGGCATTTGCCAGTCACGCCCCGGTTCTTCTCTCGTCGGGGGTCTGTCCGAACCTGATGTAGGACCGGTCACTTGCTCGCGCGCATGTGTGCGGTCGAGATCGTTTGCGTGTGTGCGACCATCGCTGCGCGCAATCTCTCGCGCCCGCTCCTCGATCATCTGCGGTGTCACCGCGCCTATTCCTTCGGTCCCACGAAGAATGTTTCCGCCGGGTTGATCTTCAGTCATAGCTTCATTCAGAATTCGCGGCCGATATGGCTCGCGGCTGGGTTCGGGGTCCAATGGCGTCTGAATGTTGTTCGCCGGAATGGAAGAACACTCCCCACTTCGACAAGCGCCATCTTCTATATCGATAACAGCGATCTGCGACGGTGGGATGTGTCTTGCTTGGTCGCCGTTATCGTCTGTTTCGTGCCCCCAAAATTGCTTCCAGTCCTCCTCTAGTCATCATGAAAAAGCCCGTCGCGTTGGAGGATTCCCTCATCAGGAGCAAAGCAGCAAGGCCGCGAAGAGTTCGCACCAATCTCAGCCTTCAATCGCCGGAGTCTCTGCCGGGGCAATTCGCGAACCTGAACGATCCAATCCGGGTGTGCCAGTCGTTAGGCGTGCTGGTCGTGGGATAATACGTCCCCGTGTACCAAAACGTGCAGTCATCGACGGGATCGATCGTCATCTGGCTGTAGTCGCCGAACGCGATGTAGTTCAACTGGACGCCACCGCCATCGACCAGCGACTTCTCGCGAAGCGGCAACGTGCCCAGGGGATCGTTCCGCCGCCGGCCCGCATAATGGATCGAGGGAAACACGGTAGAGCTGGAAACGTCGAAGCCCATTGCGATGTTCTGCCTGCTATCCATAGCGATACTCCCAAGCCACCGGTCATTGGCATCGGGCGCATAAGTCCCCTGCTGATAGATTTCCCACGGACCGCGTGTTCGTCCTGTTGATTTCATGCGCAGCTCGTACCAACGGATGCCCGCGTGGTTCTGCGAGGGATCGCCGTCCGCGGCTACGGTGTGGTTGAACAGCAGTGTCTGCCGAGCGCCGAAATTGCGGTACGTAAGGCGTTGCATCATATAGCCGTAGGAAAGCGAATCGAGTAGCTGAAAGACTCCCGGTTGCTCGATACAACCCTGGTCCTGACAGGCGTTGGAATTGAACGTCTCCGGAACGAGGCTCGTGGTCGGGGTAAACGTCGAAGACGACGGTGACTGCCAGTCCACGTGGAACTCGTAGACCTGAAGCCGGTCCGCCGGATACCCGAGGTTCGAATCCTGGACTTGCACCACGTACCAGGCGAACCTCGTGGCGGCAATCTTCTGCCCTCGAGATCCGCCGCCAGCATGTGGCTGTGGGTGATCTGGGGCGGCGTACTTTGCGGGACCGGCACAAAAAATGTCACGAACTGCGGGTCCGGATTTCCGGCCAGCATTGCCGGCTTTTCGAAAGCCGAGATCGTATTGCCCAATCCGCTGAAGATCTTGTTTGGATTCGCTGTCGCGTAGTAGGCGTCGGAAAAGACAGCGATCTTCGGATAATCGTTGAAGTAATTTGAGAGGCCGTTGTCGGTGTTGTTGACCTCAAATGCGTACTGATGGTACGCCCCTGTCGGGTCCGAAGTTTGCGAAACGGCTACGCACAGGTCCTGACCGTTCGGCAGTGCGCCTGGACGGGTCACGATCCAGCGATCGGCATATCGATCGAACCGCACCACCGCATCGCTCCAATACTGCACCGAGATTTGCTGGCCTCCACACTCAGGCTGGTTTTGCCAGAACGTCGTCATGCCCACGGGACCAGCCAGGACATTGCCGCGCTTGTCGTAAACGACCATGGCGGTATTGACCACCTGAACGTAATGATTGAAACCCACAGCGCCGCTATCGTCGGTGGCATAGCGGTCAATCGAGCAATTGTCGCCGGCTGGCAGTTCACCGACACGAAGCCCTTCGAAGCTCACGATCGGGTCCGACAGGACATTCCCTGCAGGCTCGCTGTTGGAACCAGGCGCCGCCGCCGCACCGAGCATCGCCGGGCAGGTAGTCATCTGGCTGAACGGCATCGACACCGAATGCGAATGCGCAGTCCCCACAGTCATTATCCAACCGGGAGGAAGGCTACCATCAGCCACACCGACAAATGTTCCGATAGAACCGGCCGCAACCAGAGCAACAAGAAATCCTTTCACCGGAGCGATCGCGTCGTTGTTCTCGTGACCGCGAAATTTCCCAATCTCTCGTATTCTTGCCGAGCCCAACGGCTCAGATGGCTGTGGCCGGCAACAAGACATCCTGAGGTTGATTAAGTTCGACCGCGCAAAAATCATCGCGGTGGGGAGCAAATTTTTTTCATCGGTTGGCCCCGGGGCACCATTGAACAGGGGAGTGGTCGAGGCTAAGCGCCTTCTGCACAAAGGAACTCGCTTCGTTAAAATCTTTTACCGTTGCGCCGGACCAATATCCGGTCGAACAAGTGCCAGTGTCGCAGTTGCCGCCCAGCGTAATCCATTCTCCAGTTCGCAATACGTCGCACACACAGATTGCTTTCTTGGCATCGGATGGATCGACGGTGCAACGCTTGTTGAGGCACCACGTCCACGGCGTGCCGTTGGGGAACGAAGGACTTTCTTACCCTCCTTGAACTGTTCCAGCGAGAATGCGGAGTACACAGTGCGGATTCCATTAGCATCGGTGCTTGGCTGGGTTGTGTTGCATGGCACCGAGGACATGCTGGCGCCCTTTTCCACAGCGCAGAAGCAAATCGCCTTGGTTGGATCGTTCGGCTCCGGTATGCACAAGGCGGATGTACAAAGCGCATATTGATGTTTGCATAGCTCCATACCTGTCTTGGCTGTCTGTTCAGAGCCAAGCGCAATGGTGAACACGGTGACCGCTGCGACCAGCAATAAAGGGGCGAAAGTCAATTTGAAGAGGCTTAAAGGCGGGAGCCTCATGTTGTGCAGGCGAAATGGACTCATCGTTTCTTTCTTCCTTTCTCCCGCTGTTTGACTATCTGATTGCGGCGCTTGGAAGAGGCGAAGAACCCAGCGGGGAAAATCCTTCGCCCGACTTAGAGCCTCTAGCTACAAGGAGTTTCAAAAGAATCTCACTTGGTCGTCAAGCACAATTCTCAAAACTCAGTTGCCGCGGGCCTGTCTTTCATCCCGGCGCTCCATTTTCCTTCTTACTTTTAACTTCGGCTGTAGACTCTTATGTGAAGCCTTCGCTCACCGGAATCACCTTGGAAGAACTGGCGGATTTTCTCCGCGAACGCGGCGTAGCTTCCTATCGCGCGAAGCAGATTGCCGACTGGATCTACAAAAAACGCGTTGCCTCGTTCGACGCGATGTCCGATCTGCCTAACGAATTGCGGAGCGAACTTGCAGCGGAATTTGACACGCCGAACGTCGAAATCGTCCGCGTCCTTGGATCGAAAGATACGACGCAGAAATTTCTTTTCCGTTTGCGCGACCGGAGCCTGATCGAATCGGTCCTCATTCCAGCGTCGCCCGCACTTTATGGCCAACCCTCAGATCGCCGCACAATTTGCGTCTCGACCCAGGTCGGCTGCGCTTATGGCTGCAAATTTTGCGCAAGCGGATTGGAAGGCTGGACGCGCAATCTCGATGCAGGCGAGATCGTGCAACAGCTCATCGCCGTCGAAGAGAAGAGCGGAGAAAAAATCGATAACGTCGTCTTCATGGGCATGGGCGAGCCGCTCGCCAACCTGAAAAATCTTTTGCGCGCCATTCGCATTATCAATGCGCCATGGGGCCTAGGCATCGGCGCCCGCCACATCACCGTTTCGACTAGCGGACTCGCGCCGCAAATTCGCGAGCTGGCCAACGAATCCACGCAGTTTCGTCTCGCCCTTTCACTACATGGCGCAACCGACGAAGTGCGCAGCCGGATCATGCCGGTTAATCGCAAGTATCCACTCAAAGTCTTACTCGAAGCTTGCGATTACTACATCGCGAAAAAACGAAGGATGATGTTCGAGTACATCCTTATCGCCGGCATCAACGACACCGACGAGCAGGCCCGCGAGTTGGCCAAAATCGCGCGCCGCCTGTCGGCCAAGATCAATCTCATTCCATACAACACCGTCGAAGGTCTGGAATGGTCACGCCCCTCGCGCGGGCGGCAGGAAGCATTTCAATCGATCCTGCGGAAGCACGGTGTGATCGCAACCTTGCGCCGCGAGAAAGGTCACGACATTGCCGCCGCCTGCGGTCAGTTACGACTACAGACGAAACAAGCCGAACGCGCATAGAAAAGCTAGAGGGATATCGCATCGATCTTCTTTTCTTTCACCGCAAACTGCGATGCCTGGTGGTCATTGATCTGAAGGTTGGCAAGTTCACGCATGCCGATGCAGGCCAAATGCATCTTTATCTGATCTTACTTCTGACTTTTCGTCTATTGTTCCGCTTCGTCGAGGCGATCAAACAGCGCATCGGAACGGTCCAAATCAAGGTCGCGCTCGCAGCCCATACCAGACTCGTGTTGCGCTACCGGGAGATCGGGGACGATATCAGTGCCAGCTTGCCCCAGGTCGCCGCGGCGATCGAAAGCGGATCACGCCGCTTTTTTCTTCGCCACCGCTTTTTTGACCGGCGTGACACCGGGGAACAGCACGACCCGGGCGGGAGCCTCAGTAGCTCCATTCTGACCAAAGGTCGACTCGAACGTCAGTTTTCCGGTAGCGATCTCGGTTAACGCGATATCCGCTTCACGGAGCCCTGGAGCACATTCCACAAGGGGACGATGCCCGAGCGAAAGCTGTCGCACACGGCGTGAAACCATGTTCACCAGAATTTGCTGATTAGTGATTACTTCGGAGGCGGCTTTAACGAGATCGGCATTCATAATTGATTCTGACTTTCTACCAGGCACCAACGTCGCACCAACTTTGGCTCGCACCGGAGGCTGACTTTCCTCCTTCGGTACTTCCAGACCTCCCACTATCGCCCAGAAAACCAATTCCGCAACCACGGCGTGCGGGGATTCAGATTTGTGCCGTCGGAAAAGAACAAGCCCGTGTAGCCTTGGCTCAGTACAAGATCTGGGAGAACGAACGGCTCACATTATCCGAGCGTGATGTTCGACAGCTGACTCGTTTACGTAAGACCGTCTGTGATCAGGGATTCTGTGGCCCCACGTCCGCAAAACGCGGATGGGGTTTATCGCTTGCCGCGCTGCAGTGCATTCCCGCGGCTAACGGACCGCTTACAAAAGCCAGATTCTCGGCTGATTTCCGCCGGCTTTTTCGTACCCATCTGCCGGGTGCAGAAAACAAAAAGGTCGATACATCGCAGTGACATAGAAAATCGTTGTGTTTCGTCGGATCCTTTCGAGGCCGCCTTGATCGAGGGTGTTGCAGGTTCAGACTGGCGTAGTTTCGAGGAAGTGGAGAGTCTTTACAGGCGCGCTGGCATTTGACGCGACGGATCGGCTCATCATCCACGCGCAGGAGTATTGATGTGAACGCAGTTTGGTAGAGATACAGATCGCGAATTTGATCGCTTCAATTGTATCTCCGCCAACTCCATTCCGAAGTCGATCTTTTTGAAACTCGCTCGCCACTCACGCTCGCCCGCTGCT